>JAFTXN010000009.1 GCA_017461605.1 Bacteroidaceae bacterium | reverse complement strand
TGCAGTGGTCTGACTTCCATTGTCGTTGAAGAAGGGAATGGGCATTATGATAGTCGTAATAATTGTAACGCAATTATTGAAACCGAGACAAATACGCTAATAGCAGGATGTAAAAACACCATCATCCCTAATGGCGTTACTTCTATTGGAGATGATGCTTTCTCTGGTTGCAGTGGTCTGACTTCCATTACAATCCCCGATGGTGTTACTTCTATTGGCCGCAATGCGTTTTATGGTTGCAGTGGTCTGACTTCCATTACTATTCCTGATGGGTTGACTTCAATTGGAGAAGGTGCATTCGGTTTTTGTAGTAGTTTGACTTCCATTACGCTTCCTGATGGGTTGACTTCTATTGGAGGTGGTGCATTCTCTTTATGCCGTGGTCTGACTTCCATTACAATCCCCGATGGTGTTACTTCTATTGGAAATTCTGCTTTTTGTATTTGCAGTGGTCTGACATCAATTACGATTCCCGAGAGTGTTACCTCTATTGGAGAAAGTGCGTTCTCAGAGTGCAGTGGTCTGACTTCCATTGTCGTTGAAGAAGGGAATGGGCATTATGATAGTCGTAATAATTGTAACGCAATTATTGAAACCGAGACAAATACGCTAATAGCAGGATGTGAAAACACCATCATCCCTAATGGCGTTACTTCAATTGGAAATTCTGCGTTCGGAGGTTGCCGTGGTCTGACTTCCATTACGATTCCCGATGGTGTTACTTCTATTGGCAGCTATGCGTTTTTCGATTGCCGTGGTCTGACTTCCATTACAATCCCCGATGGTGTTACTTCTATTGGCCGCAATGCGTTTTATGGTTGCAGTGGTCTGACTTCCATTACAATTCCCGAGAGCGTTACTTCTATTGGAGATTATGTGTTCGCTAATTGCAACGCCTTGCAATCAGTGAAGATGTTGTCTTCCACTCCACCCGCAGTCTCGGAGGACATTTTTAACAACTGTCCGGATACCCTTGTGATATATGTCCCCACCGGTGCCGCTGCCAATTATGATGTGGATCCGTGGAACAATTACCAAATAGTGGAGAAATCATGCATGGAAGATTATGCTATCTGGGCTTCCGACATGAGAACACGTCCCACCAAGCCCATTACCCTCTCCGTGCAGTTGAACAATGTCAATGCCATCAGCGACTATCAGTTTGACCTCGCTCTGCCCAAGGGTTTCAGCATCGCCATGGACGAAGACGACCTTGAAATGATTTATCTGAGCACAGAGCGCACCACAGAGCGTAAGCATACCTATTCCTACAACATGCTTTCAGACAGTTTGCTTCGTGTGATCTGCTACTCCAACAGCACTTACACATTCAGCGGTACCGAAGGCGAAGTACTGACCATCACGCTGGATGTGGCCACCGACGTGGCAGACGGAGACTACAATCTGATGATAAAGAATATCGAAATGACCGAACCGAATGGCACAGTGCACAAGGCTTCGGATTATCCCTGCAAGGTTACGGTTATCTCCTACACTCCCGGTGACGTTAACGACGATGGCAACTTCAGTGTTACCGACGTGCGAGGCATCGTGAACATGGTGCTGGCAGCACAAGTTCCGGATGACAATCCGGCTGCCGACGTGAACGAAGACGGTGTGATCAGCGTAACGGATGTTCGCGGTGCTGTGAACCTGGTACTCAATCCGGTGGCTCCCACCGCACTGCTTTCGCCCAAGATGCGTACAGCAACTCCTACGGCCAACATGCTCTACATCGATCCGTTCACCATTGCTCCCGGTGAGGAGAAAGAAGTGTGGGTGATGCTGAACAATCCCGATGATGCTTTCAGCGATATTCAGTTTGACCTGTACCTGCCCGAAGGCATGGAGGTGGTGAATGACAATGATGGTTACCTCATCGGCTTGGGCAGCCGCACAGACCTTCGCACTCACAACCGGCCCGAAGCCGCGTTGCAGAAAGACGGTGCCGTGAGAGTGCTTTGTTACTCCGACAAGGCAGAAACTTTCTTCGGACATAGTGGTGATGTGATAAGACTGACACTGAAGGCCTCGGAAACGTTATCTCCCGGAATATACAGCCTCGGTCTGAAGAATGTGGAACTGGCGCGTCCGGACATGACCAACGACCATCTGCAAGCATCTACCGCCTCGGTATCTGTCAACGGATACGCCACCGGTATCGGCAGCCTTGACGCAGAAATGGAGCGTGGCGAGGTCTATGACCTGAATGGTCGCCGGGTGCTGCAACCGGGTAAAGGAGTGTATATACTAAATGGTAAAAAAGTTATTATTAAATAAGTTATGAAGAAGAATTATCTAACCCCCCAAGTGCTTGTGCTAAATATGGAAGTGGAGATTGTGTTGGCCGCCAGCGTCGTGATGGGCGATGACGGTAGAGATAATGTGGAATTTGAAACCAGAAAACGCAGTCTCATTTGGGGCGAAAAAAAGAGCTGAGACG
Organism: Bacteroidaceae bacterium; assembly: GCA_017461605.1. GTDB lineage: Bacteria > Bacteroidota > Bacteroidia > Bacteroidales > Bacteroidaceae > Alloprevotella. The sequence continues at coordinate 149,905 of JAFTXN010000009.1, read as the reverse complement.
CTGATCGGAAATAAGCAATCAGAAGAAAGGGTGTGTCGAGTGAGAACTTTGACACACCTTTTTGGTTATGGCTTGGTGAGATGGGCGAGTGTGCACTATGGTGTTCTTTCGGTATCTCGACCTGCCATTTTTTTAGCGTAGAAGATTCTACGGGTGTGAATTGGAGAGAGTAGAGTGCCGGTTTTGATGAAGGTGGTTACCTTTGCAAGTGGAATGATACATAATTATATATAATATGTAGCGAACGTGAATTTGATTAGAACAATACGGAATGAATAATAGAAGACCCTCCACCCTCGTTTCATTTGTCCCCCTGCTGGTCCTGGTCGCCATGTTGGGGGTGACTATTAGTTTGTTTGGTGATGCAGTCCTTTCGGGCGGCAGCCAGGTGTGTCTGCTCTTGGCGGCGGCTGTTTGTGTGGTGCTCGGGATGTGGCGTTATGGCATCTCTTGGCAGGACTTCGAGCAGGCTATTGAGAAGAATGTGAAGCGTGTGTCAGTGGCGATGTTCATCCTGTTGCTCATCGGTGCGCTGTCGGGGATGTGGATGGTGAGTGGTGTTGTGCCTACGATGATATGTTATGGCATTGATATTATTCATCCGTCCTTGTTCCTGTTTTGCACCTGTGTGGTGTGTGCCCTGGTGTCGGTGATGACCGGTAGTTCGTGGACCACCGTGGCTACCATCGGTATCGCTTTGCTGGGGGTGGGGCAGGCGCAGGGCTTTCATGAAGGCTGGGTGGCCGGTGCCATCATTTCCGGTGCATATTTTGGTGATAAGATGTCGCCGCTGTCGGATACCACGGTGTTGGCATCCTCGGCGGTCGGGGTGCGACTGTTTACGCATCTTCGTTACATGGTATACACCACGCTGCCGGCGCTGGTCATAGCCTTGGTGGTGTATCTCGTGGTGGGATTGGGGCATGAGGCCGTGGGCGAATCGCAAATCCGGCTTTACTCCGAGACTCTGCACGAAAGGTTTTATGTCTCTCCTTTGGCGTTGGTGGTACCTCTTGTGACGGGCTATCTCATCTATCGTCGGGTGCCGTCGCTCATCACGCTGTTTGTGGGTACGCTGCTGGCAGCGCTCTACGGCCTTGCTTTTCAGGGTGAACTGTTGAGAGAGATTGCTGAGGTGCCGGGTGGCGGATGGCAGGTGCTGGCCAAGGGTACCATGCAGGCTGTGTTGGGAGAAACGAATCTGTCGATGGGCAGCGAGGCGCTTGACGAACTGGTCGCGACTCGTGGTATGGCCGGTATGATGGATACGATATGGCTGATATTGTGTGCCATGTGCTTTGGCGCTTGCATGACGGCCGGCGGTTTCCTGGAGGGTGTTACGCGTGTCTTTGTGGTCGGTGCTCGCAACACGATGCGGCTGGTGGCCTCGACGGTGGGTGCAGGTCTGTTCCTGAACTTGTCCACTGCCGATCAGTATATTTCCATCATCTTGACCGGCAACATGTTTCGCAATGCATATCGTGAGAGCGGGCACGAGGCCCGTCTGCTGAGCCGTACGGTGGAGGACGCTGTGACCGTGACTTCGCCCTTGATTCCTTGGAACAGCTGTGGTATGACGCAGGCCACGGTGCTGGGTGTCAGCACCTGGACCTATCTGCCCTATTGTGTGTTCAATTATGTATGCCCTCTGATGAGTCTGGTGGTGGCTGCGATTGGTTATAAAATTGTACGCAAGGCGCTTCCGGCGGAAGTGGAGGGCGCTTCGTGACCATGTCGTGTGGCATGGGTGACTGAAGATGCGGACGTCTTTTCTGTGGCGGAAGTGCTCCGGCGATAGGGAGTGCTTCCGCCCTTTTTCTGCAAGCCTTGCAGAATTTTCGGCAGTGCTTGCAGAATTTTCTCCGGTGCTTGTAGAAAAATCCTCCTTGGGCGGGCGTGTCCGGTCGATGCCCGAGAGAATTTATTGTGATGCCGAGGAGAATTATTTGGCGCGGGAGGAAACTCTTTGGTCAAGACCGAAAAAAAAGAAAAAGGTGTGCGGCGGCTGCGACTTCGATGAGCATAATGTTCTCTTTTTGTGGAAAAGCGCAGAAAAAGAGTGCTAAGTATTTGTCAATTAAACAAAAGTTCTTACCTTTGCATCCCGAAAAGTAGGAAACGTAAGATAACTGCTTTATTATTAGTAGAAAATACTGGGTTAGTGATAACCTTCCGCCCCATGTCGGGATGTTGCAAAATCGCGGCTGTGGGCTACGGAATGAGACAAACAATTTAATTTATTCATAAAATAAAACTGAAATGCCAGGATTATTAGGAAAGAAAATCGGAATGACATCCGTTTTCAGTGCCGACGGCAAAAACGTGCCGTGCACTGTTATCGAAGTAGGTCCTTGCGTGGTAACTCAGATCAAAAGTGTTGAAAAGGATGGCTATGCTGCTGTGCAGGTAGGCTTCCAGGACGCAAAGGAGAAGAACACTTCTGCTCCTTTGATGGGACACTTTAAGAAGGCCGGAGTTACTCCCAAGCGCCACTTGGCCGAGTTCAAGGGTTTTGACCAGGAGCTGAACCTGGGCGATGTTCTTACCGTGGAGCTTTTCAACGACGCAGAATATGTGGATGTTGTGGGAACTTCCAAGGGTAAGGGCTTCCAGGGTGTAGTGAAGCGCCACGGTTTTGGTGGTGTAGGTCAGACTACTCACGGTCAGGACGACCGTCTGCGTAAACCGGGTTCAATCGGTGCCTGCTCTTATCCCGCAAAGGTGTTTAAGGGTTTGCGCATGGGTGGCCACATGGGTAATGCTCGTGTAACTACGCAGAATTTGAAAGTGTTAAAGGTAATTCCCGAACACAACCTTCTTTTGATTAAGGGTTCTGTGGCGGGTTGCAATGGTTCAATCGTTATAATTGAAAAGTAATGGAACTCAGTGTATTCAATATCAAAGGTGAAGATACCGGCCGCAAGGTGGCTCTGAATGAGTCTGTTTTTGGCATTGAGCCCAACAACCATGCAATTTACCTCTCCGTAAAGCAGTATCTGGCAGCTCAGCGTCAGGGTACAGCCAAGTCGAAGGAAAGAAGTGAAATGAGCGGTTCAACCCGCAAGCTCGGTCGTCAGAAAGGTGGCGGTGGTGCTCGTCGCGGTGATATCAACTCTCCCGTATTGGTGGGTGGTGCTCGCGTGTTTGGTCCCAAGCCTCGCAATTATAGCTTCAAAATCAACAAGAAGGTGAATGCTCTCGCTCGTCGTAGCGCTCTTAGCTACAAGGTGCAGGAGGGTGCTCTCATTGTTGTGGAAGACTTCAATCTGGATGCTCCGAAGACCAAGGCTTTCTTGGAAATCGTAAATAATCTTAAAATTTCCGACAAGAAGGTGCTTATGGTGTTGCCGGAGGCTAATAAAAATGTATATTTGTCAGCTCGTAATATCCAGCGTGCTAATGTTGCAATTGCATCGGACATCAATACATATGGTGTGTTGAATGCCGGTGTAATGGTTGTGACTGAAAATGCGTTGAATGCTATTGAAGCTGTCTTAACCAAATAAGATACATAGCAATCATGGCATATATCATTAAACCCCTGGTCACTGAGAAGATGACCGCGATGACAGAGAAGCAGAACAAGTTCGGCTTCGTTGTGCGTCCTGATGCAAACAAGCTTCAGATTAAGAATGAAGTGGAAGAATTGTATGGTGTGAAAGTTGTTGCAGTGAATACTATGAAGTATGCCGGCAAGAACAAATCGCGCTATACTCGTTCGGGTATGATCAAGGGTCGTACCAATGCTTTCAAGAAGGCTATCGTTACTCTTCAGGAAGGCGAAACTATCGATTTTTATAGCAATATCTAAATAAGAAATGGCAGTACGTAAATTTAAGCCCACGACACCGGGGCAGAGACACAAGATTATTGGTACGTTCGAAGAGATTACTGCATCCGTACCAGAAAAATCTCTCGTTTGCGGTAAGCGCGTATCGGGTGGTCGTAACAATGTCGGTAAGATGACTATGCGTTATCTTGGCGGCGGCCACAAGAGAAAGTTCCGCTTCATCGACTTCAAGCGTGAGAAAGACGGTGTTCCCGCAACTGTGAAGACCATCGAATACGATCCCAACCGTTCGGCTCGTATCGCTTTGCTCTTCTACGCGGATGGTGAAAAGCGTTATATCATCGCTCCTAATGGATTGAAAGTTGGCGACAAGTTGATGTCCGGTGCTGATGCAGCTCCCGAAATCGGAAATGCGCTCCCCCTGCAGAATATCCCTGTGGGTACCGTGATTCACAACATTGAGCTTCGTCCCGGTCAGGGCGCTCTGCTCGTTCGTTCCGCCGGTAACTTTGCACAGTTGACTTCTCGTGAGGGTAAGTACTGTGTGGTGAAGTTGCCTTCAGGTGAAACTCGCCAGATTCTTAGTGCATGTAAGGCAACTGTGGGTAGTGTTGGTAACTCAGACCACGCTCTCGAAAGCTCCGGTAAGGCCGGTCGCTCTCGCTGGTTGGGTCGTCGTCCTCACAACCGTGGTGTTGTTATGAACCCTGTGGATCACCCGATGGGTGGTGGTGAAGGCCGTCAGAGCGGTGGACACCCGCGTTCACGTACAGGTCTGTATGCTAAGGGCTTGAAGACAAGAGCTCCGAAGAAGCACTCCAGCAAGTACATTATCGAAAGACGTAAGAAGTAATAAGCACTAAAGAATAAGCATTATATGAGTCGTTCATTAAAAAAAGGTCCGTACATCGCTGTCTCTTTGGAGAAGAAAATTCTTGCTATGAACGAAAGCGGCAAGAAGAACGTGGTGAAAACATGGGCTCGTGCCTCAATGATTTCCCCCGACTTCGTGGGACACACTGTTGCGGTTCACAATGGTAACAAGTTTATTCCTGTTTACGTTACTGAAAACATGGTAGGACACAAGCTCGGAGAATTTGCTCCGACCCGTAAGTTCGGTGGCCATGCAGGTAACAAGAAAAAGTAAACAGGCAACTCAATCCTGTAATATAAATAAAAACAAATAATGGGAGCAAGAAAAAGATTAGCGGCTGAAAGAAGAAAAGAAGCCCTGAAAACCCAATATTTTGCTAAACTGCAAAATGTCCCCTCTTCTCCGCGTAAAATGCGCTATGTCGTAGATATGATTCGCGGCATGGAGGTAAACCGCGCCCTCGGAACTCTGCACTTCTCAAAGAAGGCAGCTTCTGAAAAGGTTGAGAAGTTGTTGCGCTCTGCCATCGCTAACTGGGAACAGAAAAACGATCGTAAGGCAGAAGAAGGCGAATTGTATGTTACTGTAGCCTACGTGGATGAAGGCGTAACGCTGAAGCGTATGCGTCCGGCACCCCAAGGACGTGGTTACAGAATTCGTAAGCGTTCAAACCACGTAACTTTGTTCGTTGGAACAAAAACAAACGATTAATTAGCAAAGTATGGGACAAAAAGTAAATCCGATAAGTAACAGACTTGGTATCATCCGCGGCTGGGATTCCAACTGGTTTGGAGGTTCAAACTTCGGTGATAACCTGCTTGAGGATAGCAAAATCAGAAAATATCTCGATGCGCGTTTGGCTAAAGCCAGCGTTTCTCGCATAGTAATCGAGCGCACTCCGAAACTGATTACCATTACCGTTTGCACGTCTCGCCCGGGCATCATCATCGGTAAGGGAGGTCAGGAAGTCGATAAGCTCAAAGAAGAGTTGAAGAAGATCACTGACAAGGATGTTCAGATTAACATCTTCGAAGTGAAGAAGCCTGATTTGGATGCCACCATCGTTGGTAAGAGCATCGCTCGTCAGGTAGAAGGTAAGATCGCTTATCGCCGTGCCATCAAGATGGCCATCGCAAACACAATGCGTATGGGTGCAGAAGGTATCAAGGTGCAGATATCCGGTCGTCTCAATGGTGCAGAAATTGCACGTTCTGAGATGTTCAAGGAAGGACGTACTCCGCTGCACACATTCCGTGCCGATATCGATTACTGCCAGACCGAAGCTCTCACCAAGGTGGGTTTGCTCGGTATCAAGGTTTGGATCTGCCGTGGTGAAGTGTATGGCAAGCGCGACTTGGCACCCAACTTCACACCGGAGAAGGAAACCCGTGGCGGATTTGGAAACAATGGTCGTAAGTTCCGCGGCAAGAGAAATAACAACCGTTAATTTTAGAGTATTATGTTACAACCGAAAAGAACAAAATACAGAAGACCGCAAAAAGGCCGTTGCAAAGGTAACGCACAGCGCGGCAACCAATTGGCTTTCGGTAGCTTCGGCATAAAGAGTCTTGACACACACTGGATTACCGGCCGTCAGATCGAAGCTGCCCGTGTGGCCATGACACGCTACATGCAGCGTGAGGGTCAGAGCTGGATTCGCATTTTCCCGGACAAACCTATCACCAAGAAGCCTGCCGACGTACGTATGGGTAAGGGTAAGGGTGATCCCGTGGGATATGTGTTCCCCATCACTCCCGGCCGCATTATTTTCGAGATCGAAGGAGTACCTTTTGAAGTAGCTAAAGAGGCTCTTCGCCTCGCTGCTCAGAAGCTTCCGGTAACAACTAAGTTTATTGTTAGACACGATTACGACAAAAACGCCTAATTATGAAAATTGCAGAAATCAGACAGATTCCGGTTAACGAATTGGCAGAGCGTATCAACGCTGAAATCGCCAAGTATAACCAGATGCTGCTCAACCACAGCATCTCTCCCTTGGAAAATCCTGCACAGATTAAGGAGCAGCGTCGTACCATCGCTAAGATGAAGACTGTGTTGAGAGAAAATGAACTTAATAAATAAGCGGTTCAGATGGAAGTAAGAAACTTAAGAAAGACAAGACAAGGTGTTGTTGTTAGCAACAAAATGGATAAGACCATCGTGGTTGCTGCCAAGTTTAAGGAAAAACACCCCATATACGGTAAGTTCGTCTCCAAGACTAAAAAGTATCATGTTCATGACGAAAAGAACGACTGCAATGTCGGCGACACCGTGCTGATCATGGAAACTCGTCCCCTCAGCAAGACGAAGCGTTGGAGAGTAGTAGAAATCGTAGAAAGAGCGAAGTAATATGATACAGACAGAATCAAGATTGACCGTAGCAGATAATAGCGGTGCTCGCGAAGCCCTCTGCATCCGTGTTCTGGGTGGAACGAAGAGACGTTATGCTTCTGTAGGTGATGTGATTGTCGTTTCTGTGAAGAACGTAATCCCGTCAAGTGATATTAAAAAAGGCACCGTATCAAAGGCTTTGATTGTTCGCACAAAGAAAGAAATCCGTCGTGCAGATGGCTCATACATCCGTTTTGATGATAACGCCTGTGTGTTGCTCAATAACGCCGGAGAGTTGAGAGGTAGCCGTATCTTCGGCCCTGTTGCGCGTGAACTGCGTGCAGTAAACATGAAAGTCGTATCCCTCGCACCCGAAGTGCTCTAATCACATTGTAAAGTAAAAACTGATGAGTAAGTTACATATCAAAAAAGGTGACACTGTGTATGTGAACGCAGGTGAAGACAAGGGAAAGACCGGTAAGGTTGTGAAGGTCCTTGTTGAAAAGAACCGTGCTATCGTTGAGGGTGTGAACTTTGTATCAAAGAGCCAAAAGCCTAATGCAAAGAACCCTCAGGGTGGTATTGTAAAAATGGAAGCACCTATTCATATCTCAAACCTGAACGTGGTAGATCCTAAAAGCGGAAAGCCCACTCGTATCGGTCGCAAGAGAAACGAAGAAGGTCGCTTAGTTCGCTATGCTAAAAAATCTGGAGAGGAGATCAAGTAATGAGTAATACTGCAAGTCTTAAGAAAGAATACGCCGAGAGAATTGCTCCGGCCTTGATGAAGCAATTCAACTATTCTTCATCTATGCAGATTCCCGTCCTCAAGAAGATTGTTATCAATCAGGGACTGGGTATGGCTACTGCCGATAAGAAGATTATCGATGTAGCTATCAACGAAATTTCTGCCATCACAGGTCAGAAAGCCGTTGCAACAGTTTCAAAGAAGGACGTTTCAAACTTCAAACTGCGTAAGAAGATGCCTATTGGCGTTATGGTAACATTGCGTCGTGAGCGTATGTACGAATTCTTGGAGAAGTTGGTGCGTGTGGCTCTTCCCCGTATCCGTGACTTCAAGGGTATCGAGAGCAAGTTTGACGGAAGAGGTAACTACACACTTGGTATCCAAGAACAGATTATCTTCCCCGAAATCAATATCGATGCAATTGATCGTATCCTCGGTATGAACATCACTTTCGTAACTTCTGCTGCTACAGACGAAGAAGGTTATGCTCTGCTGAAAGAATTCGGTTTGCCCTTTAAAAACGCAAAAAACAATTAATACGATATGGCAAAAGAATCGATGAAGGCTCGCGAAGTGAAGAGAGCCAAATTAGTCGCCAAGTATGCAGCCAAGCGTGCAGCGTTGAAGGAAATTGTAAACAAGTCTTCTGACCCCGTGGAAGCTTACGAAGCAGCCCGCAAACTCCAGGAGATTCCTCGCAATGCTAATCCCATCCGTTTGCACAACCGTTGTAAGTTGACCGGTCGTCCCAAAGGATATATCCGCCAGTTCGGTCTCTCTCGTATCCAATTCCGTGAGATGGCTTCAAGTGGATTGATCCCTGGCGTAAAGAAAGCAAGTTGGTAATTTTATTTAATATTGTCGGGGTTGGCCCGATTAATTAATAACTTTTATATCATGACAGATCCTATAGCAGATTATTTGACGCGGTTGCGCAACGCCATCCAGGCAAAGCATCGTGTGGTGGAAGTGCCCGCTTCAAATTTGAAAAAGGACATCACAAAGATCCTTTTCGAGAAGGGTTACATTCTCAACTACAAGTTTGTTGAGGACGGCCCTCAGGGTACAATCAAGATTGCGCTGAAGTATCACCCTCAGAGCAAGGTGAGCGCCATCAAGAGCCTTTCCAGAATTTCGAAGCCCGGTATGCGTAAGTACACCGGCTATCGCGAAATGCCGAGAGTTATCAATGGTTTGGGTATCGCTATCCTTTCCACATCTAAAGGTGTAATGACAGACAAAGAAGCTGCCGAACTGAAGATCGGTGGTGAAGTTCTTTGCTTTGTATATTAATTAGGAGGAACAATATGTCTAGAATAGGTAAGTTGCCGATTAACATCCCTGCAGGAGTAACTGTAACACTGAAGGATAATGTAGTGTCTGTAAAAGGACCGAAGGGTGAGTTGTCTCAAGCTATTGATCCTTCTATCTCTGTTTCAATCGAAAACAACGAAATCGTATTCTCTATCAATGAAGAGAATGAAAGTGTTGAGCAGAAGCAGAAGCAGGCTTTTCATGGCCTGTACAGATCTTTGGTGAACAACATGGTTGTTGGTGTATCCGAAGGTTACAAGAAAGAGCTTGAACTCGTGGGTGTAGGTTATCGTGTTTCCAACCAGGGCAACCTGATGGAATTCTCGCTGGGCTTCACACACAGCATTTTCATTCAACTGCCGAAAGAGATTAAGGTTGAAACGAAGTCTGAAAGAAATAAAAACCCGTATATCTGCCTCGAGTCTTGCGACAAGCAGCTCTTGGGTATGGTTTGTGCTAAGATTCGTTCTTTCCGTAAGCCTGAGCCTTACAAGGGTAAGGGTATTCTCTTCGTGGGCGAACAGATCAGAAGAAAGTCTGGTAAGTCTGCAGGTGCTAAGTAATTTTAATAGAATAAGATTATGACGACGAAAAAAGAACAAAGACGCATTAAGATTAAATATCGGGTTCGTAATAAAATCTCAGGAACAGCCGAGTGTCCCCGTTTGAGCGTATTCAGAAGCAACAAGCAGATCTACGTTCAGATTATCAATGATGAAACAGCCTCTACACTGGTTGCAGCCTCTTCTTTGGGCTTCGAAGCTATGCCTAAGAAGGAACAAGCTGCCAAGGTTGGCGAAGCTGTAGCAAAGAAGGCGTTGGAAGCCGGCATCACCAAGGTGGTGTTCGACCGTAACGGCTATCTTTACCACGGAAGAGTGAAAGAAGTTGCCGAAGGCGCACGTAAAGGTGGACTTAAATTCTAATGATTATGGCAAACAGAGTAATTGTTAATAGTGAAGAATTAAAGGATAGACTCGTTGCTATCAATCGTGTAACTAAGGTTACAAAGGGTGGTCGCACTTTCACTTTCGCTGCTATCGTAGTGGTTGGTGATGGTAAAGGCGTAATCGGATGCGGCTTGGGTAAGGCCGGTGAAGTTACTGCAGCCATCGCTAAGGGTGTTGAAGCTGCCAAGAAGAATCTCATCAAGGTTCCTGTGATTAAGGGTACAGTACCTCACGGTCAGGCTGCTAAGTTTGGTGGTGCAGATGTGCTGATTCTCCCCGCATCCGAAGGTACCGGAGTTGTAGCAGGTGGTGCTATGCGTGCCGTGCTCGAGAGCGTAGGTATTAAGGACGTTTTGGCCAAATCAAAGGGCTCTTCCAACCCTCACAACCTTGTGAAGGCTACCATTCTCGCTTTGAGCGAAATGCGTGATGCTCGCACTGTGGCTGAACATCGTGGAATTTCAATGGAAAAAGTATTTAGAGGTTAATTCTTATGGCAACTATAAAGATTAAGCAAATCCGAAGCCGAATTGGAGCTTCCATTGACCAGAAGAGAACACTTGATGCACTTGGTCTGAAAAAGTTGTATCATACAGTAGAAAAAGAGGATACTCCTGTTCTGCAAGGTATGATCCGTAAGGTACATCATTTGGTAACTATCGTAGAATAATCATTTCTAAAAGACGAACAATGAAATTACATACATTAAAGCCTGCCGCAGGTTCTGTAAAGACTCGTAAAAGAATCGGTCGTGGACCCGGTTCCGGTATGGGTGGTACTTCAACTCGCGGACACAAAGGTGCTAAGCAGCGTTCCGGTTACAGCAAAAAGATCGGATTCGAAGGTGGGCAGATGCCTTTGCAGCGTCGTTTGCCCAAGTTCGGTTTCAAGAACATCAATCGTGTTGAGTATAAGGCTATCAACATCGACACTTTGCAGGCTTTGGCCGAAGCAAAGAATCTTGAAAAGATCGGAATTGAGGAACTCATTGCAGCAGGATTTGTTTCTGCAAGTCATAAAGTGAAAATTTTGGGTTCTGGTACAATTACCAAGAAGGTAGACGTAGCTGCACACGCATTCTCTAAGAGTGCAGAGGCTGCTATCGTTGCTGCAGGTGGTACTGTAACAAAACTCTAAACATTGAATTTCGATGAAGAAAATAATCGAAACAATCAAGAACATCTGGAGAATTGAGGATTTGAGAACTCGAATCCTCATCACTCTCCTTTTTGTTGCTATCTATCGTTTTGGCTCATTTGTTGTATTGCCGGGTATCGACCCCAACGCACTGCAGCAGTTGCAAGCTCAAACGAGCGATGGCTTGATGTCCTTGTTGAATATGTTCTCCGGAGGTGCTTTCTCTAATGCATCTATCTTTGCATTGGGAATCATGCCCTACATCTCTGCTTCTATCGTGATACAGCTCTTGGCGGTTGCCGTTCCGTATTTCCAGAAGATGCAGAGAGAAGGTGAGAGCGGTCGCAGAAAGATTAACCAATATACTCGTTGGTTGACAATTGCCATTTTGCTTTTCCAAGCTCCTACTTACCTTATCAATCTGAAGGCTCAGACTGCAGGTGCTGGTGCATTCTTGGTAGGCGATGGTTTTGGCTTTATGCTCTCTTCTACGATTATTCTGGCTGCAGGTAGCATGTTTATCCTTTGGTTGGGTGAACGTATCACTGACAAGGGTATTGGTAATGGTGTATCGCTGATCATCATGATTGGTATCATCGCTCGTATGCCGAGTGCCATTATTGAAGAACTTACCTCTGCTCTCTATGGTGCAGAAGGTGGTGGACTTATCAAGTTCTTGTTCGAAATTTTGGCTCTGTTGGCAGTAATGGCTTTGGCTATCATCTTGGTGAAGGCTGTTCGCCGTGTTCCGGTACAGTACGCAAAGCGTGTTGAGGGTGGCCGTACTTTGGGCGGTGCTCGTCAGTACATTCCCCTGAAGCTCTTTGCTGCCAATGTGATGCCTATCATCTTTGCACAGGCCATCATGTTCATTCCTCTTGTGCTTGCACAATTGGCAGGTGATGGCAGCAGTTGGTTCCTGAAGCAGTTCCTCGATCACACAAGTGTTCTTTATAACATTGTGTTCGTATTCTTAATTGTAGCGTTTACTTACTTCTACACAGCCATCACACTGAACCCTGTTCAGATGGCAGAGGATATGAAGCGCAACAATGGTTTTATCCCCGGAATCAAGCCCGGTAAGAATACTGCCGACTTCTTGGATACTGTGATGACACGTCTCGTCTTTCCCGGTTCGCTCTTCATTGCACTCATTGCAATCATGCCGGCATTTGCAGGATTCTTCGGAGTGAAGCAGAACTTTGCTCAGTTCTTCGGAGGTACTTCCTTGCTGATTTTGGTAGGTGTTGTTCTCGACACTATCCAGCAGGTAGAGAGCCACTTGTTGGTGAGACATTATGACGGTTTGCTCAACTCCGGTCATGTGCGTGCTCGTTCTAGCAACGTGTCTGCATATTAATGAGAAATAGATGTTATATCTGAAGACAGAGGAAGAGATTGAACTGCTGAGAAAGGCCAACTTGTTAGTGAGTTCGACCTTAGCAGAAATCGCCAAGGTAATTCGTCCCGGTGTAACGACCAAAGAATTGGATAACTTGGCAGAGCAGTTCATCAGAGACCATGGGGCAATCCCTACCTTTAAGGGATATCCTAATCCCTATGGTTCTCCCTTTCCTGCCTCAATATGTACTTCGGTCAATCAGGTCGTGGTTCACGGAATTCCCGATGATACTATTCTGCAAGATGGCGACATTGTGTCGGTTGATTGTGGAACCCAGATTGATGGTTTTTGTGGCGACTCTTGTTACACTTTCTGTGTGGGAGAGGTTAACGAAGAAACCAAGAAGTTGCTGAAGACCACTAAAGAGTCTCTCTATAAGGCCATTGAACAAGCACTCCCCGGCCGTCGCATAGGCGATATCGGATATGCGGTGCAGCACTACTGCGAATCGCAAGGATATGGGGTGGTACGAGAGTTTGTTGGCCATGGCATCGGTAAGGAAATGCACGAAGATCCTCAAGTGCCCAATTATGGTACAAGGGGAACAGGCAAACAACTCCGAAATGGACTTTGCGTCGCTATCGAACCGATGATTACTCAAGGAAGTCCAAAACTCAGAATGTTGGACGACCGATGGACTGTAGAGACTTGTGACGGGCAGTGTGCCGCTCACTTTGAGCACACGATAGCCATTCATAATGGTAAGGCAGATATCCTCTCAACCTTTGAACAGATTGAACAAATAGAAGGACATTTATATTAATATGGCAAAGCAAACGGCTATAGAGCAAGATGGAACCATTGTTGAAGCATTGAGCAATGCAATGTTCCGTGTAGAATTGGAGAATGGGCATGAAATCACAGCTCACATCTCGGGAAAAATGCGAATGCATTACATCAAGATATTGCCTGGAGATAAGGTGAAGGTAGAAATGAGTCCTTACGACCTCTCCAAAGGCAGAATCGTATTCCGATACAAATAAAAATAAAGATAATATGAAAACAAGAGCATCTTTGAAGAAACGCACTGCAGACTGCAAGATCGTACGCCGTAAGGGTCGCTTGTACTTAATCAACAAGAAGAATCCCAAGTACAAATTGCGTCAGGGTTAATCAAGATAAGCAAAACACAATAAGCATATGGCAATAAGAATTGTTGGTGTAGATTTGCCTCAGAACAAGCGAGGCGAGATCGCTTTGACTTATATCTATGGTATAGGTCGCAGTAGTTCGGCTAAAATCCTTGATAAGGCCGGCATTGATAAGGATATCAAAGTTAAGGACTGGACAGACGACCAGGCTGCCAAGATCCGTGAGGTGATTGGTGCTGAGTATAAGGTCGAAGGTGACCTTCGTACAGAGATTCAGCTTAACATCAAGCGCCTGATGGACATCGGTTGCTATCGTGGTGTTCGCCATCGTATCGGTTTGCCCGTACGTGGCCAGAGCACTAAGAACAATGCCCGCACTCGCAAGGGTAAGAAGAAGACTGTTGCAAACAAGAAAAAAGCGACTAAATAATAAATAGATATGGCAAAGAAATCAGTCTCAACTAAGAAGAGAAATGTAAAGATTGATGCTGTCGGACAGTTGCATGTTCACAGTTCTTTCAATAATATCATTGTGTCTTTGGCCAATGGTGAAGGTCAGGTTATCTCTTGGTCTTCTGCCGGTAAGATGGGCTTCCGTGGTTCTAAGAAGAACACTCCTTATGCTGCTCAGATGGCAGCTCAGGATTGTGCCAAGGTAGCTTTTGATCTTGGTCTTCGCAAGGTAAAGGCTTATGTTAAGGGTCCCGGAAATGGTCGTGAATCTGCTATCCGTGCCGTGCATGGCTCTGGTATCGAGGTAACAGAAATCATTGACGTAACTCCGCTGCCTCACAACGGCTGCCGTCCTCCGAAGAGAAGAAGAGTATAATGTATTGTTGAAAAGATAAAAAGCAAAATTATGGCAAGATATATTGGACCTAAGTCTCGCATCGCCCGCAAGTTTGGTGAGGCAATCTTTGGAGCAGACAAAGTTCTCTCGAAGCGTAACTATCCTCCCGGACAGCACGGCAACAATCGTCGTCGCAAAACTTCCGAGTATGGTGTCATGTTGGCAGAGAAGCAGAAGGCTAAGTACACTTATGGTGTGCTCGAAAAGCAGTTCCGCAACATGTTCGAGAAGGCAGCTTCTGCCAGCGGCATTACAGGTGAAATCCTGCTTCAGAATTTGGAGTGCCGTCTGGACAACGTTGTTTATCGTTTAGGCATTGCTCCCACTCGTGCAGCTGCTCGTCAGTTGGTTAACCACAAGCACATCTGTGTTGACGGTAAGGTGGTAAACATCGCTTCTTTCAGCGTGAAGCCCGGCCAGATTGTCAGCGTTCGCGAGCGTTCTAAGTCTTTGGAAGTAATTGCAGATGCTCTTGCAGGTTTCAATCACAGCAAGTATCCTTGGATTGAGTGGGACGAAGCCACTAAGTCAGGTAAGCTGTTGCACAAGCCCGAGCGTGCAGACATTCCTGAGAACATTAAAGAACAATTGATTGTCGAGTTGTACTCTAAATAATAAATAATTCATGGCGATATTAGCATTTCAAAAACCTGATAAGGTGATAATGTTGGAGAGCGACTCCAAGTTCGGAAAGTTTGAATTCCGTCCTTTGGAGCCGGGCTTCGGCACTACCATAGGTAATGCTTTGCGTCGCATCCTGCTTTCCTCGTTGGAAGGTTTCGCCATCAACACCATCAAGATTGACGGTGTAGAGCACGAGTTCGCTTCTGTACCCGGAGTTCGGGAAGACGTTACCAACATTATCCTCAACCTGAAGCAAGTTCGCTTCAGACAGTTAGTAGAAGAATTCGAGACAGAGAAAGTTGCCATCACCATCTCCAACTCAACAGAGTTCAAGGCCGGTGATATCAACAAATATCTCACTGGATTTGAAGTGTTAAATCCTGAATTAGTGATTTGTCATTTAGATTCAAAGACAACAATGCAGATTGAGCTGTCCATCAATAAGGGACGTGGTTACGTACCTGCTGATGAAAACCGCGACTTCTGCGAAGATGTCAATACAATTCCTATCGATTCTATTTACACCCCCATCCGTAATGTGAAGTATGCCGTAGAGCCTTTCCGCGTTGAGCAGAAGACCGACTACGACAAGCTTGTGTTGGAGATCACTACGGACGGTTCCATTCACCCGAAGGAAGCATTGAAGGAGGCAGCCAAAATCCTTATTCATCACTTCGCACTTTTCTCTGACGAAAAGATTACGATGGACGACACAGCCAACATCGAGAACGAAGAGTTTGATGAGGAAGTGCTCCACATGCGTCAGTTGCTCCGCACCAAGTTGGTAGAGATGAACCTCTCGGTTCGTGCTCTAAACTGCTTGAAGGCGGCCGATGTCGAGACGCTTGGAGATTTGGTTCAGTTCAACAAGAACGACCTGCTTAAGTTCCGCAACTTCGGTAAGAAATCGCTCACCGAGCTTGATGATTTGCTCGAGGGTCTGAATCTTTCGTTTGGAACCGATATCTCAAAGTATAAATTAGATAAAGAATAAAGAAAAATGAGACATAATAAGAAATTCAATCACCTCAGTCGTACTGCTTCTCACCGCGCAGCTATGCTTTCTAACATGGCTTGCTCCTTGATTAAGCACAAAAGAATCACTACGACTGTAGCCAAGGCCAAAGCTTTGAAGAAGTACGTTGAGCCGCTCATCACTAAGAGTAAGAACGACACCACTAACTCTCGTCGCGTAGTGTTCAGCTATCTGCAGGACAAGCACGCTGTGACCGAGTTGTTCAAGGATGTTGCAGCTAAGGTTGCCGATCGTCCCGGTGGTTACACTCGCATCATCAAGACCGGCTTCCGTGCCAGTGATGCTGCTCCCATGTGCTTCATTGAGTTGGTAGACTACAACGAAAACATGGCTAAGACCAAGAAGAAGGCTACTCGCACACGTCGCTCTAAGAAGGCTGCTGCTGAAGCAGCTCCTGTTGAAGAAACTGCACCCGTGGCAGAAACTCCCGCAGAAGAGGCAACCAAGGCCGAGTAATCATAGTCTCGTTGTTTATACAAAGTCCTCACACCCGTCTGGTGTGGGGACTTTTTTTGTATACCAATGCATTGTCTCATATCCTTTCGGGTCAAGTCATGGTGTTCCCGGCCATCATGGCGAAGTGTGAAGTGGAAAAGCAGCAGAGAGGTCCGAAGTGACACCTATAGTTGCCAGTGTAAGGTAAATAAAGCTAAATGAATGTTAAATACGGGGGGGGGGGTATAATAGATGTTAAGTATAATGTATTACCTTTGCATTGCAAAACCCTCAGACCTCTTATGTGGAGCATGAAACAAACCATCAAAGACGTCAATGTTTCGTATGACGTGAAGAAAAAGCTCGGCAGCCATTCCTCTTGTGGCAGCCGGGCTTTGGTGTAGAAGAAAAAACAATATTTTAAACATTCTAAATCATTAATTCATTTAGCTATTATGAAACTAAAACAATGCATTCTCGCCCTTGTGGCGGTGTTGTCAAGTTTTGCGCTGACTGGTTATGCATTGGTGACCTCCGGAACATTGGTTACCAACGAAGCCGAGTTAGCAGAAGCGTTGACTGCTGGCGGAGATGTTACGCTTAATGCTGACATTGCTGTAAGCACTATGATTCAAATTCCAGCAGGAGTAACTGCTAAGTTGGATCTGAATGGTCATGCCATCACTTCCGGTTATCAGAGTGGTAGTGACTCTAAGCACATCTATCCTTTGGATGTTTATGGAAATTTGACCATTGAAGATTCTCAGGAGAATGGTTCTATTACGGGCCGTGGCATCTATGTTCAAGACGGTTCAAGGCTCACGATTGAGGGCGGTGCAGTTTATGGCATTGATGCAAATGGCGGTTCTGCTCTTTTTCAGTATGGAGGTGATATAGTAATTAATGGTGGTCATGTAGAGCAGAAAGCTACGGGTACAACGAATTTTGCTATTAACGCCAAAGCTGGTACAGTTACAATTAATGGTGGCTGGGTCGGTGGTAACCATGGTGCAGTCGCTACCTTTGGCGCAGTTGTTGTTCTTGAAGGTGGCAAATTTGTTTGCACAGGTACAGCCGGAATGACCGACAATGTGCTTTATAGCACTGGTGATGGAACATTAACCGTTAATGGAGGAACTTTTGTAGCCGATAATGATGGTCCCTCAGGTGGTTGCTGTGTATATGATGAAAATGGAAAAACTATCATTAATGCAGGTGACTTCTCCAATAGCTCAGGTGGTGATGTTTGGGGTACCACAGGTACTACCATTAATGGCGGAGCCTTTGAAAATCTTACCGAGACCACTCATGTGACAGTGGGTTCAACGATTACCAATGCCGGAAAGACCTACACCATGACAGATGGAGGTTTGCAGGAAGCGACTATTGTCAGCGTAACCACTTTCGCTGAGCTTAAGGCAGCTGTGGAAGCTGGTAAGAGCGTGATTCTTGCCAACGATATCACAACCACTGCAGCCATCGTTACTGCAGGAGTTACTTCCGAGATCGATTTGAACGGAAAGACCCTGACCATTGGTGCGGGTGATAACAAATTCAATGATGCTTCCAACGTCACAATCAAGAACGGAACCATTGATATCACCGGTCTGACTGTGAATGGTAACGCTGCGTTCTGTTTGGATGAATATGAG
The DNA here is from genome assembly GCA_017461605.1 of Bacteroidaceae bacterium. GTDB lineage: Bacteria > Bacteroidota > Bacteroidia > Bacteroidales > Bacteroidaceae > Alloprevotella. Next base: position 131,671 of record JAFTXN010000009.1, on the reverse strand, counting down.
ACAACACTTGTAACCACAGTTACGCTCAACGATGTCGATGTTGTGGGCAATGGCTATAGCTCAGCTTATGGTATCTTCTATATTGGTAAATCCAGCGTGCTCAATGTCAATGGTGGTGAGTGGAACCTCGCTAACGATACATTTGCTGCCGGTGGCGTTTTCAAGGCTGATGCCTCTAGCGCAACCTTGAACATTGACGGTCTGAAGCTCACAGCGCACAATGTTCGTCGTGGTGTTACCTACGCTGCAACTACAATTGCAAACTCAACAATTGCGTTCTCGGGTGATGCAGATGGCGTGGATGCAGAGATGGAGCATGGCTTCAACCGCTCACCGCTCGCTATCACCAACTCTACCATCACAATGACAGACATGGTAGGTCGTGGTATCACGGCTCAGGAAGGTGCTGTAACGATTAGCGAAAATTCTACAGTTACGATGACCAACTGTCAGGAGGCTACCATTGACGTTCGCAACGGACAGACCGTAACTGTGGACAATACATCTACCGTAACCGTGGATGCTGAGCCTACCATCAGTTCGGGTAATATCAACGGAACAGTGACTGTAACCACTGCCGGAGTTGCTAAGATTGGAGAAGTTGAGTACAAGACGTTGCAAGCAGCTATCGATGCCGCACAGCCGGGTGAAACCATTATGCTGCTTAAGGATGTAACTTGCTCGGAAGTTCCTGTTTATGCAGGTGCCGGCGTTGTGAATGTGGATGTCAATGGCCATGTGTTTGTTTCTACATCTAGGGAACGTGTACGTAATGTGGTTTCTGCAGATGGTGCCGTTGCTTCAAACAACATCAAGTTTGTGAGCGGTTTCGGTTGGGAAGTATATGATGACTATAGCAACTATGTCGCGGTTGAAGGAGAAAACTTCCGTGTATTCCCAACTTTGGATGAGGCAATTGCTTACGAACCTGCAGCTTTGCGTCCAGCACGTATCTATCCTTACGAGAATGTGACGCAAGATAAGGATGTTGTCCTGCGTAAGTACTCGCAAGGAACATCTTCAACCATCTGTGTGGATCCTGAATATAGCATCACATGGAATCTCAATGGTTATACTGTTTTGCAAGAATCTCCTACTGGAAACCCATTAGAAGCTTGCTTCCGCGGAACATTCGTGTTGGAGGACAACTCTGATGCGAAGACCGGTCAGTGGATTGCAGGTGCTTGTGGGGTCACAGATCCGAATAGTTCTTGGTATGGCAATGGTGGCCCGGCATTCTATGTGTTGGGTGCTGGCAACGTGACGCTGAAAGGCGGAACCATAAGCATTGCTCGTAATACAAATACTGCCACCAATGGTAATGAAATCGTCAACAATGGCGGATTGGTTCGCGTAGACGGTGGCAATCTGACCCTTGATGGTGCTACACTTCAAGTCGATGATACCTATGGTGTGATGGCTTGGGGTGGCAATGTGACAGTCAACTCCGGCAAGTTTGTGATGGGTACGAATGGTTATTATTCTGTGTTTGCCATGAAGCATTATGCCGATGCGTCTGTATCAGTAAATACTTACATCGATGGCGCATTGCTTATCCATCCAACAGCTTCTGCTACAGTGAGCGAAAATGCACAAGGTGTAAAATACTCTGCAGATGGCACTAATTCTGTAGCACCCACTCTTCCCGAAGGCTATACAGCATTGCAAAACCTGGATGGATTGTATGTAATAGGTGTTGCTCCCAGTGCTACAGTTGCCAATTTGGGTGAAAGAGTTGTGGCTGCCGGTGACTATTCTGTATACCCCAATGGTGACACTACTGAAGACCTGAACTTGCCTTTCGTAATGCAGTTTACAGCAAATCATACGAAGGAGCAGGCTGCAAGCACACCTTTCGGTAAATGGTATGGTGATTTCGTGGTTTCGTTCGATGGCTTTGAGAATGGTGGTTTTACTGCAAACGGCTGCTATTTGGCAGGTAACTATGGTAGCTTTGGCTGGATAAAAGTGCCTGTAGATGGCAGGGAGATTAAGAATGGTGATCGCTTCCCGATTATGCTTTCTTTGGTGAATGGAGCTCAGACTTACGAGGGCATTTGCGACTATGTCAAGGAATTCCTTTGTGCACTCTATCTCACTCCCGAGATTGTGAATGCCAACCCTAACCTGAAGGTTACTTTGGAATTGGATGTAGTTGAAAACTCTGATGATGCATACGAAGCCTTACAGAATGGCACAAATATATATCAGGTTGTTTCATACGATTACACAGCCAGCGACTTCGCTGCTCCTGTCGCTAAGATTGGAGAAGTTGAGTACAAGACATTGCAAGCAGCCATCGATGCAGCACAGGCTGGTGAAACCATCACTGTGCTGAGAGATATTACTCTCACCGAGGGTGTTACTGTTGCTGCTGATGATGAAATTACGCTCAATCTCAATGGTATGACTATCAGCCAAGAGAAAGAATGCACAGCTTCTTATCAGATGATTCAGAACAATGGTTCTCTCACTATCACAGGTGACGGTAAAATCTCCTTTAAGGATACAAGTGCAGGAGACTCAAGCTTTGGATGGGGATCCTACACCATCAACAACCGTGGAACACTCGTTGTTGAAAATGGTACAATCGAGCACCTCGGTGAGCAGGCATTTGCTACTCATATGATTTGTGCTATTCAGCAAGGCGCTGGTTCTACAACAATCAATGGTGGTATAATCAGTACACCAAACTACCGTTCAGTGCGTATCAATGCCGGTTCGCTTACTATTAATGGAGGTGAACTCGACGGTCAGGTTTGGTTGCAGCCCAATCAGGGAGATGCTACTCTTGCCGTTACTGGTGGTACATTTGCCCCGAATGGTAAAGATGCTTCATCAATCTTTATGACAAATACAGGCGAGAACAACACCGTGTCTGGCGCTTCCATTTCAGGTGGTACATTTACCACGAAGATAGGTTGCTCTGATGCGTCCAAACTCGCCGGCACAATCTCAGGTGGTAGCTTCTCTGAAGCAGCAGTAAGCGGAACAAATACCGACCTCCTTGTGGCAGGATATGAATTTGAAACAGAAGCAGATGCTAATGGATACTATGGCATTGAATGGACCGGCAACGTAGACGAACTCGTTATCGTCGATGGCGAATTGACTGAGTTCGTGAACGAGCAAGAGATGACTATAGGCAAGCTGACCTACAAGCGCACGCTGTCCTCTGAGTCATACAATGCGTTGTATGTGCCTTTCGAAATCCCTGTGGATTCGTTGTCAGACAATTATGATGTGTTCTATATTTATGATGTTCGTTCTTATGATAATGACGAGGATGGAACACCTGACGATTGGGACATGGAAGTATTCAAGTTCAACAAAGGAACGCTCAAAGCCAACTATCCCTATTTTATCCGTCCGAAGAGTACTGCAGCTTTGGATATGGTGTTAACTTTGGAGGATGCAACACTTTGTAAGTCAGAAGAAAAGTCAGTAGTATGTTCTTCTGTATTCATGACTTATGAAGTCAAAGGACTCTATCACAAGGTCGAAAGCGGTGAGTTGTATGGTCATTATGGTATAAGTAATAAGGGACGTTGGATACCCATCCGGAATGCTGTTTTAAGCCCGTTCCGCTTCCATCTTAAGATGACCAACAATGATGGATCTTCAGTCGATGTGAGTGAAGAAGCCTTGAGCTCAATGCGTATCCGTGTGATTGGTGAAGGTAGCACTACAGACATCGAACACCTGAAGCAAGAGTCTAATCGTCCTGCCGAGATATACGATATGCAAGGCCGTCGTGTACAGACTCCGGCCAAGGGCTTCTACATCGTGAATGGTAAGAAAGTATATATTAAATAACCCTATATAGTTATGAAGAATTACCAGTCTCCTCAGATGGACGTTGTGGACCTTTATGAGGAATATGATTTGATGGAATCGGTTTCTAGTACTGAGAATCCTGATGATGATGAATTCTTGGGATCCCAAAAACGTCGCAGCCTTTGGGATAACTACTCTGACAAGAATAAATAATTATTCTGCGTTCTTATACGAACAGCGCCATCCTTGCAAAAGGGTGGCGCTGTTGTTTTTTATCTTAACCCATCCGGAGGAATTGCAGTGTATAATTGCTCATACCCCTCACCCGTTCCGGCATCTCCCCAACCTTAGGGAGCAGCCCCATCCGGCTTGTTCGGATGCTGATAATCAGAGGGGAACTATCCGCATGGGGCTGTCCTCCTAAGGTAGGGGGACGAGCGTAGCGGAGGGGGGATGAGTAGATGAGAAATAACGCAAACTTCAGGCTCAATTAAGGCACATTTCGAATATCTTTTCGATGTCCTGTTGGTTGAGATGCTTAAATCCGGGTAGGATGTTTCCACCGCAAGCCTTACGTGCCATTGTGGAGAAATGCTCACGGCCGATGTTCACTTCTTGGAAGGTGCTTTGCAGTCCCAGTGTTTTGAAAAGGAATTCCGAGAGGTGACGTATTCCCTCGCGAGCAATCTCCATCGGGGGCAATGTGGCATCAACGCCAAACACATTCACGGCAAACTGCACATATTTGCTCACCGTGCTTTCGTCCAGGCAGTATTCCATCCATCGTGGTGTGATGATGGCCAGTCCGAGTCCGTGTGTAATGTCATAGATGGCCGATATTTCGTGTTCGATGGGGTGGCAGCTCCACGCTTGCTGTTTTCCGCCGTTCACAAATCCGTTGATGGCCCATGAGGATGTCCACATCAGGTTGGCGCGTGCTTCATAGTTGTCCGGCTCTGCCATTGCTATCGGTGTATATTTAATGATGGTCTTCAGCATGCCCTCCATGAAGCAGTCCAGCATGTAGAGGTCCTGTTCCATGTTGAAATACACCTCCAGTATGTGCGAAATCATGTCAGCAGCACCGCAAGCCGTCTGATAGCGACTGACGCTGTAGGTGTAAGTTGGGTCGAGAAAAGAGGCCTTGGGGAGCATCGGGGGTGCCAGACGTCCGATTTTGTCCTGCGTTTCAGGGTTACTGATGACTCCGCCACAGTCCATTTCCGAACCTGTGGCCGAGAGGGTCAGCACTGTTACAATGGGGAGTGCCTTTACGATGGGTGCCCATTTTTCGTTGAGGAAGTCCCAAGGGTCATGGTCCACGCAGGCTCCGGCAGCCATAAACTTGGTGGCGTCGAGTGTAGAGCCACCGCCCACAGCCAGCAATACGTCGATGTGGTGCTCTTTGCACATCTGCGCTCCTTTGCGCACGGAGTCAATACGCGGATTGGGGGCAATGTCAGCCAGTTCGTAAACCTCCATGCCGGCTTTTTGCAGTTCCTCCATCACGGTGTCATATAGCCCGATGCGCTTGATCGAACCACCGCCATAAGTCAACAACACGCGACGGCCGTATTGGCTCACTTCTTCTCCCAAATGCTTGATTTGCCCTTCCCCGAAATACACTCTTACGGGAATGTCATAGATAAAGCTGTTCATGGTTACTCTCTTTTAAGGTTGATGTTGATAAGGGCAAATGTAGGGAATAAATGTGGTTTACGAAAAAAAGGCTTCGGAACTTTCTGCTCCGAAGCCTTTGCGTGTAGTGTTGTTTTCGTATTATTCTTGTTTCTCCTGTTGGTTCTCTTGTTGTTCCTGCCAACGTTCGCGTGCCAATTCCTGCATATCGGTGACGGTATCGTTTTCGTCAACAATCTCAGTGCCGAGCATGGTTTCGATAACGTCCTCCATGGTCACGATGCCGCGGAAACAACCATATTCGTCGATGATGATGGAGATATGCTCTTTTTTGGCGAGGAGTGTCTCCCAAATGTCGGATACGGAGTCGTTCTCCTGGAATGTGAGGATGGGGCGAGCGATGTCCGACAGGCGCATATTGAATTTGTCTTCCGAGAGTTTTTCCAAGATGGTTTGTTTCAGCACATATCCCTTGATGTAGTCATCGTTTTCTTCGTTGTATATGGGGATGCGCGAGTAGGTGCGATACGACTCCTCTTGGTAGAATTCTTTCAGCGTCATGCTCTCCTCTGCCATTTCCACTACCGAACTGGGGGTCATGATGTCGCGTGCCGTGATGTTATCCAGTTTCAGCAGATTTTGAATCATGCTGTTCTCTTCTTTTTCCAGCACTCCCTCTTCAGCTCCCACCGTTACCATGGCCGAAACCTCCTCGCGGCTTACCGACACGGGCTGTTTGCGAGGGGAGATGAGGCGTGTGATCCACTCGGACATGACGACCAGCGGATAGGTGATGAGCACCAGAGAGTGTATGATGCGAGTAGCCGGGAGGGCCAACTGACGCCAACAATTGGCACCGATGTTCTTGGGGATGATCTCAGTGAGTACCAAGATGAGCAGTGTCAGTACTGCAGATGTGATGGCAAAGAATTCCTCACCAAACACGATGTTGCTCTGTGCACCAACACCGGCAGCACCGATGGTGTGGGCAATGGTGTTGAGCGACAGGATGGCTGCCAGCGGCTTCTCATTCTCCATCTTATACTTCTTCAGTAAGATGGCTGTTTTGCTACCTTCCATTTCTTTCATCGTAATGAAAGACATTGGGGTAGATAGGAGAACAGCTTCGAGGATTGAGCACAGGAATGATACACTTAAAGCTGTGAAAAAAAAGAGGAGTAAAAGCCCCATTCTGTAATAATTTAGTTAGACAATGCCTTGCGGAGTAGCATTTCATGAATGCTGTGTCGTTGTTCCTGCAAGGTGCCGATGATGCAACGATGTGCATTTCGGCAATACTTGGTTGCAAAGATAGTGAAAGGTGAGCGAAGCAGGAAATGAAAAGCCCTGATTTTCATTTCCTGCTTCCGAACCGCCTCCTATCTTATTCAAAGATAGTGAAAGGTGAGCGAAGTGTAAGAAATGAAAAGCCCTGATTTTCATTTCCTGCTTCCGAACCGCCTCCTATCTTATTCAAAGATAGTGAAAGGTGAGCACCGTGTGCTCCATCTATTCATCAGAAACCTGCGGCTGCTATTCCGACAATCAGGATGTAGATGAAATACAGGAATCCCCATGCCAAACCCACGCCGGCAGAAATCCAGCACCATTTTTTTGCCTCTGATGCTTTTGCTCTGGCGAGTTCCTTCTGTCCGGCGTTCCACAGCCCTTCCACTTTGGCTGCATGCACAATGGCAACAATACCGAAGGGAAGACAGCAAAACAGGGTGGTCAGAATGGCCCATACCAAGTTGCTACTGGGGCACGGCTCATAGACCGGAGTGGTAGGCTCGTTGTAGGTGGGTGCTTGGGGTGGCACTATGGTCTCTTCGCGTGGAGGCTGTGGAGGCGCAAACAGTGTTTGCAGTTCCATCACATTACCGGCCTTGGCCCATCCGGGCATGCCGTTGGTCCATACCATGGTGTCTTGAGTGATTCCTACCTGCAGAAGACTGCTTTGAGGCACCGGGCCGCACTGTTGGCCGTTCGCGTCTAAGTAATAATACTGTGTCATCTTTGTGCTTATTTATTGTTTGTATGTTTATAATCCGTTGGTGGCGAAGTCTTCTCTCTGCTTTTCATCTATTCAATAACGAAAGTCAGCGTGTCGCCATAGCTTGTGCCCATTCCGTTGGTGGCATAGGCCGTAACGTGGTAGTTTCCGGGTTCCAAAGAGTCGATGGTAGCGGCAAAAACCTCGGTGCTGTCGGTAGATTCGGCATTGTTCTGTAAATTCTCGCTACCATAGCGAAAACCGCGACGTGTGATGCTGCTATTGGGTGATGCGGTGATGTGGCCCTGCAATGTTACTGCATCTCCCTGTACTATGGATGAGAGGGTTTCTACTGTTGGGGGAAATGGCTGCTCGTCAGAACGATCGTCGGGCGAACAGGCTGCAAGCCACCATGTGATACTTGCTAAGAGGAGTATGCGTGTTAGTTTCATGCGAAAGGTTTTGCTGTAATTGTATATGCTTCTGTTCATTGTGTTTGTTCCATTTCATCGGGATTTTCAGCCCTTATGATAATCACTCTCCGGGTGTCGGCAGTGATGGCATAACGGTCGTCAATGCGTTCGCCTATCAGCCATGCAATGTGCGCCCCGTCGCACACCACTTGGGCAGCCATTTTTTCTATGCGCGAACGTTTGCGGTCGGTGAGATAGTCGCTGACGAGTTTGGTGCCGTGCATACCGAAAGGTCTGAAGCGGTCGCCCTTGGTGGTGCTACGACACAACAATTCGCTTGTCACCTTTTCGGCATCAATGCATGCCGTGTTTGCGCTGCGTGGGATGTCTTGCAATTCATTGCGTTCCAGGCTTAGCAACCGTAGTCGTGTCCCATCGGGGAGGATCACTGTGCCGCTTTCCGGGAGAGGCATTGCAGCAAACCTTGTCGGCTTTCGGCGAATGCTCAATCCCTTGTGGGTATGGGTGGCAATATATTCGTCGTTTTCAAAAACGGCTCCCGGCTCTCTGTCGAAGCTCTTCAGAATGTCCGATAAAATGGGAGAAAACCGATAGGGGGCGAGCAGCTCGTGCAAGAGGGCTTCGCGCCCTTCTGCCGGAAGCGGCAGGTGTTGCCATGCTGTTTGGTCAATGTCGATGCCGGTCCCGGCTTTTTGACAAATTCTGTCGCGCAGTTGGTGCACTGCATAGTCGGCCAGGGCGGCTGTGCCCGAGAGATGTCGCATGGTGTCGGCGATGGCTTGGTCCACCGAAGGGTTGAGGCTGCGCAGCAAGGGTAACACTTCGTGGCGTATCTTGTTGCGTCGGAAGCGGGTATCCGTATTGGTGTGGTCCGTAACAAAGTCGATGCCTTCTTCTTTCAGAAAATTCTCCACCTCCTGACGGGTCAGCATCAGCATGGGCCGTACGATGTGTTTGTGTTGCTGCGACATACCGGTCAGTCCACGAATGCCGGTGCCGCGTGTCAGGTTCAGCAGCATGGTCTCAGTGTTATCGTTGAGGTGGTGCGCTACGCACAGGATACGTATGCCGGTGGTCTGCATCACATCCTCAAACCAGGCGTAGCGCAGTCGGCGTGCCGCCATCTCAATGCTTTCGCCATGTAGCTCGGCTTCGTGAGTCGTGTTGAAGTCTGTGAGGTGTAGCTTCACATTCTGCAGTTCGCAGTGTTGCTGCACGAAGCGGGCATCGTTGTCCGAGTGAATGCCGCGCAAATGAAAATTGCAGTGGGCTGCTTCCACCTGATAGCCCAAACGGAGGAGCGCTGTGAGCAGGCACATGGAGTCTGCACCGCCACTTAGAGCCACAAGCACGCGCCCATTTCCCGTTTCGGGCATGGCGTTTCGGATGACGCTTAACACTTTCTGTGTGATGGGACAATCTTTGTGCATGGGGTGCGGTATGGTTGCGGAATGGTCAATTTAGTAGGAAGCCGATGCCGGAATGCCGGCAGCTTCAATCATTGCCACAATGCGGTTGAGTTCTTCTGGTGAGGCTTTGCGCAACCCCTGGTCGGGGGTCTCACGGTCGATGGTGTAGATCATCACCTGTCGTGGCCCGATGCTCTTCACGGCTTCCAGCCATGGCTGCACATATTCGTCGCCGGTATTGTCGACACTCTGCCCATCGCTTTCGCCTTTCATGAACATGGTCTGTACGATGCAGTTTTTGCCGAATTCACCGATGCTTTTCACCACTTCGTCCACCGAATATCTTCCGGTGGGGCGGTTGACGATGGCAATGTATTCGGGATTGACGGTGTCAAGTTTCAGTATGTTGTTGTCTACTCTCAGCAGGGCCTCTCTCACCTGAGGGCGTGCCGCCATCGTAGCATTGCTGAGCACGCTGACTTTGGCTGAAGGACAGAAAGCATCACGCAAGCGCAGTGTGTCATCAATGATTTCTGCGAATTGCGGGTGCGCAGTTGGTTCTCCGTTGCCGGCAAAGGTCAGAACGTCGGGCAATTCGCCGGCTTGCTTCATCTGTTGTAGTTTGGCTTCGAGGGCCTGTGCCACCTCCGTGCGAGTGGGGCGGGGCAGTCGGGGACGGTGGTCGGCGTTGAAGCCGCATTCACAATACACGCAGTCGAAGGTGCAGAGCTTGCCGTCGGCAGGCATAAGGTTGATGCCGAGTGAAATGCCCAGCCGTCGGCTTCGCACGGGCCCGAAGATGGGCGATGGAAACAGAATTGTGGCCATGTGTTGTTGCTTTTACATTTTCTTGTCGGCAAAGTTAGTGCAAGGCGAGTGGAGAACAAAGCGAAAACCGCGTTTTCGGCTTTTTCTCCCGAGCCGCCGCCTAACTTGGGCTTTCGCCAAAGTGTGCAAGGCGAGTGGAGAACAAAGCGAAAACCGCGTTTTCGGCTTTTTCTCCCGAGCCACCGCTTAACTTGGGCTTTCGCCAAAGTGTACAAGGCGAGTGTAGAGCCAAACTTCGGAGTTATATTGTGCCGAGGCGAGAAAAATCATTCGCCCGGCCGAAATCTGTGTTTGGTCGGGCGAATGTGCTTTTTGTATTCTTTTTGCGATGATCAGAAGAACGATTGTCCTTCGCGCTTCTTCTCTTCCACAATGGCGTCGATCACAGCTACAGCCGTGATGTTTACGATGTCGCGGACAGAACTTTCGAAGTCGGTGAAGTGAATCGGCTTGTTGAGTCCCATCTGTATAGGTCCGAGCACGTCGCCTTCGCCTACCATGGCCTTGAACATCTTGTAACTTGAGTTGGCCGAAGTCAGGTTTGGGAAGATCAGCGTGTTCACGTCCATTCCTTTCAGACGTGTGAAGGGATATTTGTCGTCACGCAAGTCGCGGTCGAGGGCGAAGTTCACCTGCATCTCACCGTCGATGGCAAGGTCGGGATACTGGTTCTGCATCTCTTCCACCACCTCGTGTACCACGGCGGGGCTTCCCTGAGGGTCGGTGCCGAAGTTAGAGTACGATAGCATGGCGATGACCGGTGTGCGGTTGAAGAAGCGCACTGTGGAAGCCGAGAGCTTGGCGATGTCGAGCAAGGCCTCACGATTGGGATGGCGGTTGATGAGTGTGTCGGCGATGAAGAAGATGCCTTTCTTCGAGTTGATGAGGTGCATCGTGCCGAAATGCTTGTATTCCGAACGTATGCCGATCACCTCCTTGGCCACCTTGATGGTGTTGGAATACTTGGTGTAAAGACCCGTGATGAATGCGTCGGCGTCGCCGGTCTCCACCATCATCATGCCGAAGTAGTTGCGTTCGTACATCTTGTCGATGGCTTCCTGCAGCGTGTATCCCTCGCGCTGTTTCTTCTTTGCCAAGATTTCAGCATAGCGACGGCGCGTGGCGTTCTGGTTGTCGTTGCGCAGGTTGAGCACTTCCACACCTTCCAGACTGAGTTTCATCTCTTGTGCCATGCGTCTGATCTGTTCGTCGTTGCCCAGGAGAATCGGGTGACAGATGCCTTCGTCTTTGGCGCGGATGGCGGCTTGAAGCATATTGGGGTGTGTGCCTTCGGCAAAGACCACACGCTTGGGCGCAGTGCGTGCCGTTTCGTAGAGGTTTTGTGTGAATTTGCTCTCTTGCCCCATGAGTTCGCGCAGGTGCTGTCGATAGGTCTTCCAGTCCGTAATCTGTTTACGCGCCACGCCGCTCTCGATGGCAGCCTTGGCAACAGCCATACTTACCTCGGTGATGAGGCGCGGATCGACAGGTTTGGGGATGAAGTAGTCGGGACCGAAAGTGAAGTTGCGCACGTGGTAGGCGCGGTTCACAATGTCGGGCACCGGTCGGCGTGCCAGGTCGGCAATGGCGCGTACGGCGGCCATCTTCATCTCCTCGTTGATGGCAGATGCTGCCGTGTCGAGAGCACCACGGAAGATGTAGGGGAAACCAATTACGTTGTTGATTTGGTTGGGATAGTCGGTGCGGCCGGTGCTCATCAGTACGTCCGGACGGGCAGCCATGGCATCCTCATAGGATATCTCAGGGATAGGGTTGGCCAACGCGAAAATAATGGGGTGGTCGGCCATGGAACGAACCATTTCCTGTGTGAGTATGTTGCCTTTGGACAAACCTACGAATACGTCAGCGTCGCGCACGGCTTCCTCCAGTGTGTGGATGTCTGTGCGGTCGGTGGCAAATTCTGCTTTCTGCTCGGTGAGGTTAGGCCTGTCTTTGGTGATGACGCCTCGTGAGTCGAGCATCACGATGTTCTCGTGCCGGGCACCAAACGAGCAGTATAGGCGGGTGCACGAAATGGCGGCAGCACCGGCTCCGTTCACCACGATGCGAGCTTCTTCTATCTTCTTGCCGGCCACCTGCAGGGCATTGATAAGTCCGGCTGCGGAGATGATGGCTGTGCCGTGCTGGTCGTCGTGCATCACGGGGATGTCGAGTTCTGCCTTGAGCCTGCGTTCTATCTCGAAACACTCGGGTGCCTTGATGTCTTCGAGGTTGATGCCTCCGAAAGTGGGTGCAATGGCTTTGACGGCCTGGATAAACTTTTCGGGGTCCTTTTCGTCCACTTCGATGTCAAAGGCGTCCACTCCGGCATAGATCTTGAAGAGCAGCGACTTGCCTTCCATCACCGGTTTGCCGCTCATGGCGCCGATGTCGCCCAGTCCGAGCACTGCTGTGCCGTTGCTGATCACGGCCACAAGGTTTCCTTTGTTGGTATACTTGTAGGCATCGTGCGGGTTCTTCTGGATTTCGAGACACGGCTCGGCCACTCCGGGCGAGTAGGCCAAGCTCAGGTCGGTCTGCGTGCGATATGGTTTGGTGGGAACAACTTCGATTTTTCCCGGCTTGCCCTGCGAGTGATATAGGAGGGCGGCCTCTTTCGTTATCTTTACCATGAGGAAATGATGTGTTTTTGTTGTAAAAATGCAGTGCAAAATTAGTTATTTCGCCACACAATGCCCATGTGCGAGGCGAGCTTTTTTGTCACTGCAGGTGCTTTGGCATCTTGTGGAAAGTGCGTGTCAGAATCGGTAAGTCAGGGTTACGCCCAGGTTCTTGAAGCCGGAATTGATGAGGTCGGAGTTGTCACCCAGCACGATGGCTACCATGGGGCGATAGTCCAAACCTATGGTCAGCGGTAGGTCGTTCAGCGTAAAGCCGAAGCCGAGTACACCCACCGGCCCGAGCATCATGCCGTCGTGTTCGCCGTGGTCGTAGAAGCCGACGCCGCCACCAAAGCCGCCCCACAGTTTCCAGTCGGCGAAGCGGGGAGTCCAGTCGCTCCATTGGCGAATGTTCCAGTTGTAAGTGGCTTGTGCGGTCAGGCCGTCGCCCAGGTCGAAGACACCGGCCGTGACGTCAAGAAAGTTGCGCTCCGTGAAGTGACATTGATACTCGAGGTCCATGGTGGAACCTCCGAAGTGTGCACCAATGGCGTGCTTGGTGCGTTGTGCGTTTGCGCTGAGCGCAGTGAGCAGCAGGACAGCTGCCATCATCCATCGTTTCATTGTTTTTGTGTGTTGTTTGTGAATAAATGTGCTTTGGGTTGCATCGCAAATATAGGCTTTCGCAACGCCCTTGCCACGCATCCTGACTGAAAAATGCCGGTACGTTAATGTTTTTTAGAGGCTTCGGCCGATAAATGCGGTGATTTGGGAGGTTTTTAATAAAACTTTAGGCTGACAGAAAGTTTTTCTTATTAAATTTGCTTGCGTGTAGCGTATTTCGCTACGCAGGAAAGGAAAATCAGAAAGGTTCACAAACACATCTTTGCATGAAAGATAATACTCCCCTCGCCAATCGCCACGACGAAGTGTGCCGCCACATCACCGAAGTGGCGCTCAAGGCTTTTATGACACGTGGTATCAAGGCTGTTACGATGGACGACATCGCTCACGAACTGAGCATGAGCAAGCGTACCCTGTATCAACTCTTTGCCGACAAGGAAGCGCTGCTCGGGGCATGCTTTGCTGAAATGGACAGGCAGCACACGCAGCGCATGCAGAAGGCCATGGCCGAGGCCGGCAATCTGCTGGAGATTATCTTGACAGACTTTGCGTTTAAGCTGCAGCGTTTGCAAAACGTCTCACCGCAATTCGTCCTGGACGTTCCGCGATATCCGGGTATCGTCAGGCTGGTGGAGGAGCGCAGGGCGGCTACGGCACAGCAGGCTCGCGAGTTCTTACATCGCTGCGTGCAGGAAGGGTTGTTGCGCGAGGACGTCAACTACGAGATAGTGTACGATATCTTTTCCTCGCACGTAGACATGACACGTGCGGAGGACTTCCTGAAGAAATATCCCTTGCCGGCGATATTCTACAACTTCGTGCTCGTTTACCTGCGCGGCTGCGCCACACCTAAGGGGGCGGCATTGATGGATGAGTTCTTCAAGAAGCAGAAAATCAGAGGCATCACGCCTTAATTCATCCCCCTAACAGCAAGTGATACACACCATGAGAGTGCTCCCACGTGGGGCACTCTTTCTTTTTGCTCCCGTGTGAAATGGCAGAGAAGCACGGAGAAGTTGTCTGCAGTGCTTCTAAAGTATATCTCACGCCGTGAAATATATATTGCAAGGCGTGAAATATATATTGCAAGACGTGAGATTAATATTGCAAGACGTGAGATTAATATTGCAAGGCGTGCAATATACTTTATGAGCACGTTCGAGAACTTTTGAAGCCGTTCGGGCAATTACGAAAGGAGTGCGTTTCGGTTTCAGTGCCGATGAAACCTCCGGAAAATAGGGAGATGAAAAAAGCGGCCTCGACACCGCTGAGTGTCGAGGCCGTTTCATGAGATAAAGATGCGTGTTGCGAATCTTGTCGTTATTGACGAGAAATGCGCAGCTTGTAGGTGAGTGGTTTGCCGGGCACCTTGTAGATAGGCATGGTGCCTACGTCGGCGCCGCAGCTGGCATTACCGATGCCGCGTGTCCAAGCGTCGAGGTGCAGCACGGTGTAGGGGCGTGCGGGGAGTTCCCACATGTGTTGTCCGTTCATGAGGTCGGCATCCGTGAATTGCAGAGCAGAGAAGCCCACCTGACCTTCGGTTTCGATCTTCAGACCGAAGCCCTTGCCGTCGCTCAGCACGAGTTCGCGCATTTGTTCGCGGCCACCGGTGCTCTGAGGCTTGACATAACGTTCGGGCATTTCGGCCACGGTGGTGGCATAGCGGCCCAGCAGCACGCCGTCGCTGCGGTCGCAATAGTTCTCCCAAGGACCGAGGGCATAGTAGTCAACATTGTGCAGAGCCGAGTCGATGGCACATACGAGGCCGGCACGGCGCAGCTCGCCGTTCTTCGGATTGAAGGTAGCCTGGATGTCGAGCACGCCTTGCGGATAGAGCGTGTAGACGATGGAGGTACCGCACAGCGAACCGTCGCGCGATGTTTCGATGGTGTATATGCCATCGGCTTCGTGCACCACGCACGAACCGGAAGGCTTCAGACCATTCTTTGTGTTGCCATACCTATCGTTCTCAATCCAACGGTGGTTGTCGTAGATGAAACCGAGACCTTCGGCAATCACTTCGCGGCCGTCCAGTTTCAACGAAACCATGCGGCCGGTCTTCTCTTCGAATACGACACTGAGTTTCGAATTGCCCACGGTGAGTTGGCCGTTTTGCGACTGGTGTGCCATGGCCGGTGAATTTTTTGCCGTCGACTTGGGAGTGGGCAGGGCAGTGCGCTCCACGAGGGTGTATTGTGCGTGAGCCACCACGTGGCCTGCCGGAGCATAGCTTGTGGCGTCGCGATAAGCCAGGCGGAGGGTGAGCAGGGCTTCCTTACCGGTCTTGCGTGCTTTCTTGAAAGCCGACTTCGGAAGTTTGAGTGCCAGCGTCAGGCTGTCACCGGCCAACACCTTGCCGGGATTGAGGCTCTTGCTGTTGATCACCTTGCCGTCGCACATCACGTCGTAGTCGAGCCGGAAGTCGGACAAGTCGCGGAAAGCATAAGTGTTGTGTAGACGTACGCCCACAACGCCGTTTTCGGGGTCGATGTTTGTGAGACTGAACTTCACAAACTGATGCGCACCCTTCACTTCAGCCAACTTGGCGCTCTCGTGGCGGGTGGCGGGGATAATGCCGTTGCTGCAGAAGTTGCCCTGATGAGGTCCGGGGTAGTCGTATCCGGTGTGGAGGCGGAAAACTCCCTGCTTGATCTCGGCAGGGTCGTATATGGCCTGGTCCACCCAGTCCCAAATGCAGCCACCGATGCATGAGTTGGAGCTTTCGATAACGTCCCAGTACTCACGCAGGTTACCAATGGCGTTACCCATGGCATGGGCGTATTCGCAGATAAACATGGGTTTGTCCAGATTGCTGGTGTATTGGTGCATCCATGCCTGGCCGGGATACATTTTCGAATAGAAGTCGGAGAAGCGTCCGCCGCCATAGCTGCCGTTCGAACGCGTTCCTTCATAATGGATGGGGCGTGTATCGAGTTTGGCAGCGGCATCGTAGCATTGGCGGAAGTTTTCGCCGTTTCCGGCTTCGTTTCCGAGACTCCACATCACGACGCTGGGATGATTGCGGTCGCGCAGCACCATGCGGTCGATGCGGTCCACAAAGGCCGGAACCCATGACGGACGATCCGAAATGCTCTGGTTGGCATGGTCCTCCAAGTCGGCTTCATCGCAGCAATAGAGTCCGTAATAGTCGAACATGGCGTACATTCGTGCAGCATTGGGGTAGTGAGATGTACGAATGGTGTTAATGTTGTTTTGCTTCATCAGGAAGATGTCGCGCAGCATCGACTCGTTTGTTACGGCGCGGCCGCGGAGTGGGTCTGTGTCGTGGCGGTTCACGCCCTTGAATAGCACTTTCTGCCCATTGATGTAGACCAGCGAACCGCGGATTTCGATGTCGCGGAAACCATATTTCGTGGAGAAAGCCATCTCCTCGCGGCCTTGGGCATCCTTCTGCACAATTCTGACTGTGTAGAGGTGAGGCGTTTCTGCCGTCCAGGTCTTGATGTCCTTGAGGTCGAAAGCCACGCCACGAGCTTCGCGTGTATTGCCGTATGTGTTGGGATATTCATGGGCCTTTTCTGCCACTTTCACTCCGGCGGGGTCGTACACGCTTACGACGAACGTCTTTTTCTCGTTGAGGCCGTCGCGGTTGTCTACATCGAGCAGCACGTTGAGACGCGCGTTGGTGTAGTTGTCAAAGAGTTTGGACGTGATGTAATGGTCGCGCACACTCACCTTAGGCACGTTGTAGAGATATACGTCGCGGAAGATACCACTCATGCGGAACATATCCTGACACTCGAGGTATGAGCCGTCGCTCCAACGGAACACCTGAACAGCCAGTGTGTTTTCGCCGGTGCGCAGATGCTTTGTCAAATCAAACTCGGCCACGTTGTTGGCTCCCTGTGTGTAGCCCACGTATTGTCCGTTAAGCCAAACGAAAGCAGCAGAGTAGATGCCGCCAAAGTGAATAAAGGTGCGGCGAGCGTCCCATCCTTCGGGCAGGTGGAAGGTGCGAAGGTAGGAACCTACGGGATTGATGCCATAGTTCTTGCCATTGTCGTTGTAACCTGGACGAGCCTTGATGAAGGGTGGGGTGTTGGAGTGGGGATACTCCACGTTGCAGTAGATGGGTTTGTCGTAACCCTGCATTTCCCAGTTGGAGGGCACGGGGATTGTGTCCCAGGCGCTCGCGTCGAAGCCTTCGTTGAAGAAGTCTGTGGGACGCTGCGAGGGTTCGCTCATCAGGTTGAAGCGCCATGTGCCATTGAGGGAGAGGAAGCGAGAGTTGACGGGCACGGTCCAAGGGGTGGCATAGTAAGCTGCGTCAGCCATCATGGCTGCTTCGCTCTCGTAGGGCATATAGGTAGCTACGGCACGCTCCTTGTTTTCCTCGAAGATGGTTTCGTCTTCCCAATAGGGAGATTTTATCTTCGGCTTCTCCACTTGTTCGAAAGTGAACCAAGCCGTGCGGTCGTCCTTTTTCCAATCGGCCACAAGCTTCATGCGACCATCGCGCAGGGCATACACCTTGCTGCCCTTAGCGGCAGAGTTGGAGTGAATGCGATATACGCCCACCTCTCCTTCGACCGGTTCGAAACGGAACTGAGCATTGTTCCACACACCGTTCTGCGCCGGCCATTGCAACAGGTAGTCGATGCTTGTGTTTCCTCCGCCGTCATCGAAGTGTTGGCCGTAGAAAGCGTTTTCCACCACGCGACGATGCAGATCGAGCATCTTGATGTTCCAATACTGGCCGCGGTTGGCTGCGTCGACTGCTTCGCCCACGATGCGAGCATTGTTCTCACCGCTGTCTCCGTTGCCCAATACCATTTCGGGCTGTGCCACAGAGCGTATGCGGTAGGTAAGTTCGTCGTCAAAGCCGGCAGCGGCAGCCTGGCGGATGTTGAAGTGAGCCGCCTTGTTGCTGAGGGCTTTGCTCTTGGCAATGAGGGCAATGGTGCCGTCATTTTGCAAGCAGGCAGCCTTGTCGGGATTGTTGGTCGGCACGAGGATCACGAATTTGCCCACAACTTCGGTTTTCCACAATTGGGCTTCGTCTGAACCATTGTTCTCGCCGGTCTCCACACGTCCTTCACCGGTGGAGCGGAGCGCCAGGTTGGAGAATGGATTGATGAAGCGCCACGAGCCGGAAAGTTCGCTGATGGTCCAGTGTTGCTCGGGCGATTGTGCGTTGAGCTGTGCCACGATGGCAGCCGGCTGTCCGCTCTTGTAAGTCACGACTTTGGACGTTTGCTGGGCCGGTACGATGTGGTAGAGCGTACCCCGCGAATAGGCGGTTTGCGCCACGACTGCCGGCAGTGCTGCGAAGAACATCAGGACAGCCATGAGCATTCGGCCGAAAGAATGGATTTTGTTCATAAAAGTGGATTTGTGTGTTTTTATTAAGTATTTGGGTGTAAAGGTAAGTATTTTTCGTATGCGTTGCTTCTTTTTGCGCGAAGAAAAAGTGCTTTCTCGTCTTAGCCGTTGCTAAAAGAGGATAATGGTCGTGCGATGTCGGAAACTGTGACTCTTTGTCGGGAAAATGGGGATGAGGAGAGCAAAAATTTACAAGGCGTTCTGAAAAATCCGCAGTGCTTGCAGAAAATTCTACAAGCACTGCGGATTTTTCAGGATAGGGTGTGTGAAAAGAAGTCTATGGAGTTGTGTCGCCCGCCCCGGCCGGTGGGGGCGCGATGCGTGCTTCGAGCCGCTCGATGTGTCGGCGGATATTGTCGCGGATACGCAGGTAGGTGGGGGCGGTGTCGTAGGTCGTCTGCTTGCGCAGGATGTCGGCAATCGATGCTGCGGCATGCTGATATGCCGACAGCTCGTTCTGCATTTGGGTGTGGTGTTCGGCCAACCGGCGTATCTCTCGTTCGCGGTCGCGTCGCAGTGTCTCGCAGATGCCTCCCATGAGGGGCAATACGACGGCGTCCTGCAGATCGTGGCCACGCATGTAGAGATAGGCTGTCTCCGGGCTGAAACCCAGCTGCTGCACCAGCTCGTTCATGAAGGGCTTGTAGGTCTTTCGCCCTTGCGGAAACTGCCGTTGCAGGCGGCTGATTTTGGCATTGACACGCCGTTGCAATTTCTCCAACGTTTGTTCCGGATGATAGTAGTTCATCTCGGTGAGAGCCACGATGTCGCAGAAATTCTGCATGGTGAAGTGGCGATATTCCCCGTAGCGATAGCACCACAGGTTCCACACCAGCAACGGCCATACGATGCGTGAGAATTTCTGTAGGAAGTCTTCAAAGTCGAACAGACGCTTGTCGTTGAGTGTGGCCGCCACACACGCATTTTGCAGGGAGGGAGCGTAGCATTCGTAGTTCTCGATGGCGTAAGCGTAGGTGTGGAACACAAATTCCGATTGGCACACCTGAAGCGACGTTGCGGTAGCCCCTTGCATGGCGTAGTCGTAGTCGGCATCGACGCAGGCGATCATGTATGGCCCGAGGTTTTGCGAGAGTGCCTGCTTCTTGCCCCGAGTGAGCGTGCTGCGGGAGGGAAGCATCACCTCGAAGTAGAAATGTTCCGTCTCCAAGGGGCGAAGTACGTGACTCCAGAAGTAGACGTCATCGTAGCTCTCGACATAAGCCACAATGCGTCGCCGCGCTTTCTTCCCTCGGAGCGCGTTGGCCGCCTCGATATAGGCGGAATTGAGATTCTTGGAGAGCCTCCTGGCCATGGTTTGTTAGAATGTTATCTCCGAAACTTCGGTTACGACGTCGGTCCATCCGTCCATGATGACGGCCGGCGAGTGCGTGGTGAGTATTATCTGAGCGTTCGGGTTGAGCTCGCACACCATTCGGATGAGTTTCTGCTGCCACTCAAAGTGCAGGCTGGCTTCCGGCTCATCCATGAAGATGACGTAGGGCTGCATGTCCTCGGTCAGGGCTGTGAGGAGGATTAGCAGAATCTGCTTCTCGCCACTCGAGAGCAGGTAGGGCGAAAGTTTCTCTCCGTATTGCTCAAATCTGATTTCGTTGCAAGTGCGGTCGATGCGCTTTCCCGTTTCGCTGAACAGTTCGTCCACAAGGTCTTGAAAGCGTGTCTTCGCTTGCGCAGCCTCTCTGGCACGGTCGCCGGCCAACGGGTCGCCGCCGGTGAGCAGGGCTATCATTCGGTTGCCCACGTTGACCTGATAGTCGAGGTATCGGCGTTGCAGCAGATAGAGCTGCCAATCGAGCTCGGTGTTGACGCGGACATCGGTGAGCTTGTCGAGACCATCACCGCGCACCAGCTGGCGGTCGAAGCTGCGGATGATGTCATAGCGGATGCCGGTGGCATCGCTTGGCTCGAAGTCGATCTGAACACCGAGGCGCGTGCCACGAATTTCGCCGGTAGAGGGAGCTGTCTCGAGGAACTGCACAAGTTTGTTGAGGATGGTGCTCTTTCCCTCGCCGTTCTTTCCGCTGAGCACATTTACACCGGGGCGCAACTCCCAAACAATGTGTTTGTGTCCGCTCCACAAGCTGCTGATTTCAATCTTCGCGATGCGATTTGCCAACTTCGTCATAGTGATGCGTGTGTTGTATATATAATAATGTATAAGGTCCGGTGTCTTCCCGGAGGTAAGGCTACAAGGCAAATATACAGAGTTTTTTCTTTTGCCCTCGGCGTTTATCATGAAAAAATAATGCTTTGTCGATTTCCTGCATTGTAATGATGGGCGCATTAAACCTTATGCGGAAATTTGCGTCATAAGAAAAGCGAAAGCAACCAACACATCATAAATATATATAAGCAGTTAAAATGAAACGAATCAGTGTTCTCATCTTTCTGATTTTGGCAACCATCACGGGCCTTCAGGCTCAGACAAAGCTGATCACCGGTACGGTGGCCAACGAGCGCAATGGCGAGGCCATAGAATTTGCTACGGTTCGCCTGATGCGCGACACCACGATGCTCACGGGGGTAAATACCGATGAAAAAGGACGCTTCACGCTTCGCACGTCGCAGCAGGGGAAACTCACCTTGCGCGTGTCGTGTGTCAGCTATAAGCCCACAAATCTCATCGTGCAACTTTCGGAAACCACTCCCGACACCCTGAACGTCGGAAAGCTTTTGCTGAAATCCACCGACATAGCCTTGGGTTCGGCGGTGGTAACGGCCACAGCCTCGAAAGTGGAGCAGAAGGAGGACACTACCGTGTTCAATGCTGCGGCCTACCGCGTGCCGGTTGGCTCTACATTGGAGGCTCTTGTGAAACAACTTCCGGGAGTGGAAGTGGCGGACGACGGAACCATCAAGTGGAACGGCAAAACCGTCACCGAATTTCTCATCAACGGCAAAGACTTCTTCAAAGGCGACACCAAGACGGCCATGAAGAACCTTCCCACGGACCTGGTTTCGCGAATAAAGGCGTACGACAAGAAAAGCGACTACACAGAGATGACCGGCATTGACGATGGTGAGGAAACAACGGTGCTCGACATCGCTACCAAGCGCGAACTCAATGAGTCGTGGATCTCGAATGTAGACTTGGGATACGGAACGCACGACCGCTACACTGGACGTGTGTTTGCCTCGCGCTTCACCGACCGCAGCCGTATCACAGCTTTCGGCTCGGCCAACAACACCGGCGACCGCGGTTTCGGAAGTCCCCGAGGCTGGGGAGGCGGTGGCGGACTGGTTTCGAGCAAAGCCGCAGGCCTTGACTTCTCTTGGGAAAACGGGAAGAAAAAACGCGAAGGCGGTCGCCTGGAATTGGGAGGCAATGTGTGGTATTCGCATAGCAGCACAGACCTTGTCAGCACAAGTTCTTCGGAAACCTTCCTCACGGGTGGAAATACGCGAAGTTCGTTCAGCAACAGCTACAACAAGAGCCGCTCTTCGTCCACCAATGTGAGCGCCAATCTGCGTCTGTCGTGGAATCCTGACAGCATGACGACCATCATGTTCCGTCCACGTTTCACGCACAGCGACAGCCACAACAACGGCCGGAGTCGCACGGGAACATTTGATGACGACCCGTATGCCATCGAAGGCATGGTCGATCCGCTGGACAGCATCTTTGCCGAAACGCTCAACTCCTATGTGGAGGATATCGCTGTGAACCGCAACGAACGCACAACGCTTGGCGAAAGCCGTAGCAACGGTGTGAGCGGTAACTTGATGGTGATGCGACGCTTCGGAAGCCTGGGCCGAAATCTTTCATTCCGGGCATCGGCCGGCTACACCGACAGCAGAAGCACTTCGTTCACCATTTCGGACATTACATACTTCCAGAACACAAACGGAAAAGCATCCGACTATATCAACCAATACAGCAACAATCCTTCTACGAACTGGAACTATAGTTTGCGCTTGAGTTATGCCGAACCGTTTGCCAAGAACTGGTTTGCTGAAGTGCGCTACGAATATGCTTACCGGTATACCGACAGCAATCGCTCGCTCTACAATCTCGACGAAGTGGATGCCCAATATGGCACATGGGGCGACCAATATAACTATCCCCCCATCGGAACCATCCCCACCGAGGCCGACGTTCTGGCCGCCGTACGCGACGAACGCAACAGTCAGTATGCCACTTATCGCTATCAGGACCACAAAGCCAACATTGGTGTTCGCTACAATACGGAGTTGATACGCTTCAATGCCGGTCTCGACTTCAATCCGCAGCGCACCGAGATGGAGTATCTGCGTCCCGACCAGATTGATACGGTTGTGGTGCGCGATGTCTTCAAGGTGTCGCCCCAAGTTCGGCTGCGCTTCCGCTTCTCCAAGACCAGCCAGCTGGATCTTCGCTACCGCGGTTCGTCTTCACAGCCGTCCATGACGAACCTTCTCGCCGTGGTGGACGACAGCGATCCGCTGAGCGTTTCGATGGGTAATCCGGGCCTTGAGCCTTCGTGGACAAACTCTTTCCGCGCTCGCTACAACGGTTACAATCCCGACAGACAGCAGGGAATCGGTGGTGGACTCGAATTCTCGCAAACTTCCAATTCGATTAGCAACATGATGGTCTATGATGAAACAACGGGTGTGCGATACACGCGTCCCGAGAACATAGATGGAAATTGGAACACGCGAGGCCACTTCATGTTCAACACCGGTTTGGGTTATGACAAGCTCTTCACGATTTCTACCTTTACCAATCTGAATTATGACAACTCCGTGGGATATGTTTCGGTGTTCGATCGAGGTGGCAAAAATGTGAACTTACGTCGTTTGCCCTCCGTATTTAGAGCTTCGGCCACCGAATACGACGCAATCTTTGCGGCAGCCGATGTGCAGAAGAGCACCACGCGCACATTCACGCTGGGCGAGAACCTGAATGCTGCCTACCGTGGCTCATGGTTTGACGTGGGTGTGTTCGGTTCGCTCAACTATCAGCATGCACGCAGCAAGCTGCAGGAAAATGCCAACATGGACACGTGGAATTTCTCCTACGGGGCCAATGCCAACTTCAACTTTGCTTGGAACATGAGCATCTCGACCGACATTCGCATGAGCTCACGCCGTGGTTATTCGGAAGCCTCGATGAACACCAACGAGTTGCTCTGGAATGCTCAGATATCACAGAGCTTCCTCAAGAACAACGCGGCCACCGTCAGCCTCCAATTCTACGATATTCTGCATAAGCAGAGCAACGTGAGCCGCACCATTAACGCGCAAATGCGCCGCGACTCTTGGAACAACGCCATCAACTCTTACATCATGCTGCACTTCATCTATAAGTTGAACATCTTCCCCGGCGGAAAGTCGGGCAGCGCTTCAGCCGGTGGCGGAGGCGGTCGCGGTCCTCAGGGAGGCGGAATGCGTTCCGGCGGTGGCCGTCCCATGATGTTCTGATGGCTTCGATAGAAACAAACCTTCTCTTTTTATAATCGTAACCCCGACGGGTCGTAGTGATACGGCGTGTCGGGAATTTTTTTGTCCGATTGCCGGAGGACTGCAGCGAGGGTACAAATTTCGAAAGGCCTCCATGGTTTTTCCGCAGTGCTTGCAGAATTTTCTACAAGCACTGCAGAAAATTCTGCAAGCACTGCAGATTTTTGCCATCCCTCACAGCATCTTTTGGCGGGGAATGGGTGGAAAAGCACCGGCTGTTCCCGGTGTTCATAACACGCTCTGTTATCTTTGCGATTCGGCCTGGAAAACCAAAAGCTGCACAGAAGTAGCCTCGGTGTGCATATAATTTGTATCTTTGCACCATCCGAACGGATAAAAAGGCTCTGTTGCGCAATCAAAAGTTGTGTGCAAATTTGGTGAATACGTCCTCATGCACTATCTTTGGCCTTTCCAAACTATGTAAACTCTTTACGCATTATCATAAAAACACTTATACGCTATGAGTGAACAACTTAAGAAAATCAAGCAACTCGTAGAACTTCGCGCCAAGGCCCGTCTGGGTGGTGGCGAAGTGGCTATCGAGAAACAGCATGCCAAGGGCAAAGCCACGGCACGCGAGCGCATCGACCTCCTTTTGGACAAAGGTTCTTTCGAGGAGATGGACATGTTCAAACTCCACCGCTGCCACAATTTCGGCATGGAGAAGAAACAATTTCTTGGCGATGGCGTGGTGTGCGGAAGCGGCACCATCGATGGTCGCCTGGTGTATGTGTTTGCCCAGGACTTTACCGTGAATGGCGGCTCGCTCTCTGAAACTATGGCCGAGAAGATTTGCAAGGTGATGGACCAGAGCATGAAGATGGGTGCGCCTTGCATCGGTCTGAACGACTCAGGCGGAGCACGCATTCAGGAGGGTATCAATTCCCTTGCCGGATTTGGAAACATCTTCCAACGCAACATCGAAGCCTCCGGTGTAGTGCCGCAGATCAGCGGTATATGCGGACCTTGCGCCGGTGGAGCTGTCTATTCGCCCGCCCTTACCGACTTCGTGGTGATGCTGGAAGGAATCAGCTACATGTTCCTCACAGGTCCCAAGGTGGTAAAGACCGTTACCGGTGAGGACGTGAGCCAGGAAGAACTCGGCGGAGCCGGTGTTCACAGCTCGAAGAGTGGTGTTTGTCACTTCACGGCCAAAACCGAAGAAGAGTTTGCCGGACTCATCCGTAAACTCCTCGGCTTCATGCCTCAGAACAACCGCGAGCAGGCTCCCCGTTTGGTTTGCACCGACCCCATCGACCGTAAGGAGGACAGCCTGAACGAAATCATCCCCGACAACCCCAACATGGCCTACGATATGTACAAGGTCATCTCTGCCGTTGTCGACAACGGAGAGTTCCTTGAGGTGCAGCGCAACTTTGCCCGTAACATCATCATCGGCTTTGCCCGTTTCAACGGACAGAGCGTTGGTATCGTGGCCAACCAGCCCAGTGTTTACGCCGGCGTGCTCGATTGCAATGCAAGCCGCAAGGCCGCTCGCTTCGTGCGTTTCTGCGATGCCTTCAACATTCCCATCGTGAGCCTCGTCGATGTGCCGGGATTCTTGCCGGGCACCGGACAGGAGTACAACGCGGTGATCAGTCACGGTGCCAAGCTCCTCTATGCCTACGGCGAAGCCACAGTTCCCAAGGTCACGGTTACGCTCCGCAAGAGTTACGGCGGAAGCCACATCGTGATGGGATGCAAGCAGCTCAAGGCCGACCTCAATTATGCATGGCCCTCTGCCGAAATCGCAGTGATGGGCGCCAGTGGTGCAGTAGCCATTCTCAGTGCCAAGGAGGCCAAGGAGCAAGCCGATCCTAAGGCTTTCCTCGCTCAGAAAGAGAAGGAGTACAACGATCTCTTCACCAATCCTTACAAGGCCGCCGAGTATGGTTACATCGACGACGTTATCGAACCGCGCAACACGCGTTTCCGCATCTGTCGTGCCCTTGCTCAACTTGAGAACAAGCGCGAAACACGTCCTGCGAAGAAACACGGTAATGTGCCCCTCTAAGCCGATAAGCCTATGAAGACATTCAAATATACCATCGACGGTAAGGAACTCAGCATCCGCCTCGACGAAAAGCTCGGAACCATTGCCGACATTGCTATCGACGGCAGCCATCCCGAGGTGACGGAAGCAGAAATGCCTATCTATGCCGCAGTCATCGCGCTGGCGCTGATCGAACGCGAGGTAGAGGTGGTGCACGACGACGAACCCGGTGTCATCACTCTGGCACCGCAGTCCAACGTTTGGGCCACTCCTGCCGACCTCATGAATCGCCTCTAAGAGATCGGCTAAAACGACTTGAAATTTATCAGAAACAACGCTAAGAAATCATGAAACAATACAAGTATAAAGTAAACGGTGCGCAGTATGACGTAACCATCGACAGCATCGTTGGCAATAAGGCCAAGGTGGAGGTGAACGGCATTCCCTTTGAGGTGGAAATGCAGGGCTCTTCGCTGGTTGAGGCCGATCTTCCCACACAAGCACCGGCCGAAGGTGCACCGGCAGCTCCTGCAGCAGCAACTCCGGCACCCGCAGCTGCACCTGCCGCTCCGGTGGCCGGTCCCGGCAAGGGCAATCCTGTCAAGGCTCCTCTGCCCGGCGTGGTAACGAAGGTGCTCGTTGCAGCCGGCCAGGCTGTGAAGAAGGGCGAGACGGTGCTCGTGCTCGAAGCCATGAAGATGGAGAACAACATCACGGCCGAAGCCGACGGAAGCGTTACAGGCATCTGTGTAGCCCCCGGCGACAGCGTGATGGAGGGAACCGTGTTGCTCACCATCGGTTAAGGAGCATCAATAGCGCCTCGCGCGCGTGAGTACATATAATATAAATAAGGGGAGGTTCGGTGCCGAATTTTTGGAACGAACTTCCCCATTGTCTTTTGAAGCGTGAAGGAAAAGGAAACAGCCGGGTGCGTAGTCGAAACAGACCGGTCGGAAAAATCGGAACGGCATCCGGCACAACGCTCGCGCCGGTGGCAAAGGGTGGAGTCGCGTGCCATCGATTGGTTGCGCTTCCCATTGGCTGTCGGAGTGGTGCTGATACATGCCTATGGTGTGAGTGCGCTGACTCCTGCGGCGATGGAGGGGGCTCATCCCCTGTGGGTGGAGTGCTGCAAGTGCTTCAGATCATTGCTTTCGCAATGGCTGCCGGCCGTGGCTGTACCTGCATTTTTTCTGATTTCGGGCCGATTGTTTTTCAAGGGAGTGCGGCATCTCTCACGCGAAGTTTATTTCACCAAACTGCGACGGCGGTTTTTCTCCCTGGCCATCCCATACTTCTTATGGAATGTCATAGCCCTCGTCGTGCAATTCCTGCGTTTGCGGTGGGATGTGCTGACTTGGGACAGTGCTTTCGAGAAATTCAGCTTCTATGTCCGGCAGAAAGGAGGTTGGAGTGTCTTTTGGGACAGTCAGTCCATCGGTCGCGACACGCACAATTGGTTCGGCTTCCCCGTAGAGGGCCTCACAGCCCCCGTAGATGTGCCGTTGTGGTTCGTGCGCGAACTCATGGTGCTGGCATTGCTCTCTCCTGTCATTGGGTGGCTGTTACGCCGGCTGCGATGGCGTTTCCTCTTGTTGCTGATGCTTTGCTATGTGCTATCGGTATGGCATCCTGTACATGGGCTTTCGACCACTGCCGCTTTGTTCTTCAGTCTTGGTGCATGGGTGTCGATGACAGACCGAAACCTTGTGGAACTATGCCGCCCCCATTATCGTCTTTCGGCCGTGTTGTTGCCGGTGATGCTGACGGTCAATCAGTTTTTTAGCATGCCGGCCCCGATTTCGGGCACTTGGCAACTGATGTTCCTCCTTGTGGAGATTGTGTTGGCCGTCAATGTTGCCGCTTCGCTCTCGGCGCGTCGACGTTGGTGCTTCCCTGCCGTGTTGTCGGGCAGTGTGTTTGTGATTTATGCGGCGCACACCGTGGAAATACTGCGTGCTTGTGACGAGTGGCTGAAGCGCTGTTGGGTGGTCGACACGCCGGGTTGGCTCACACTGCGCTATCTGCTGGTGGTGGTCATCGCCATTGCGCTTTGCGTGTTGCTTAATGAGATGCTGCGCCGGTTTTGTCCGTTTTTGCACAGGCTGTTATCGGGAAAGCGGTAGCAACTTGGGCTTTCAAACAAAGGTTAAACGCTGACGGGCAGTGCTTGGAGCCGCTTCAAAGTGCTATCTTTGCAGCCATAAAAGGCGGACGCAAGTCTGTCCATTCGGTTTAGAAAGATGTCAACAGCCCTTCTGATGCTTGTCACGCTGGCGGCCTATTTCGTGTTGCTGCTGGTGTTCTCCCGTCGTTGGAGCCGACGTTCGGACAACGAAGCCTTCTTTCGTGCCGGCCGTTGCTCGCCTTGGCCCATGGTGGCTATCGGCATGGTGGGGGCAAGCGTGTCAGGCGTATCCTTTGTGTCGGTGCCCGGGTGGGCGGCTTCCACGCAGATGACCTACCTGCAGATGTGTGCCGGCTTCTTTGTGGGATATTTGGCAGTGGCTTTCGTGTTGTTGCCGTTGTATTACAAGTTGGGGCTGACCAGTATCTATTCCTACCTCGGCCTGCGCTACGGTTCTGTGAGCCGACGCACCGGAGCAGCCTGCTTTTTGGTGGGAAAATTGTTGGGTGCAGCCGCTCGGCTGTCCCTCGTCTGTGCCGTGCTGCACCATTTTGTAGGTGCGCAATTGGGCATCCCGTTTTCCCTGACGGCAGCCGTCGTGCTGCTCCTCATTTGGGGATATACGCATAGGGGAGGCATGCACGTGTTGGTGCGTACCGACGTGATGCAAACGCTCTGCCTGCTCTTGTCGCTGGGCACCATGCTGTGGGTCGTGGCCGATGCCATGCAGCTGGATGCGGCCGGCATCGTTCGGACGGTGCGCCACAGCGAGATGAGTCGCGTGTTCGAATGGGACGTGGCTTCGCCGCAAAACTTTTGGCGACAGTTCGTGAGTGGCATCTTCGTGGTCATTGTGATGACCGGCTTGGACCAAGACATGATGCAAAAGAATCTCACCTGCCGAAGCCTGCGCGATGCTCAAAAGGATATGTGCGCATACGGCGCGTGCTTCCTGCCGGTCAACCTCTTGTTGTTGGTGTTGGGCATCTTGCTCTATGTTTTTTGCTCAGCACACGGCATCACTCCACCGGCTTCGGGCGATGCGCTGATACCGACGTTGGTGTCTTCGGGTGCCCTGGGCACGATGGTGGTTGTGCCGTTCACGCTTGGAGTGGTGGCAGCGGCTTTTTCGAGTGCCGACTCCGCCATCACAAGTCTCACGACCACGGCCTGCATCGATGTTCTTGACATTGAGCGGCGCAATCCGGCTGCTGTGGCAGAGCGTCTGCGCCGACGGATGCACGGGTTGGTGTTCCTGGTGTTCTATCTGTGCATCCTGGCATTCCATGCAGCCTCCGACGGAAGCCTGATCGACACCATCTACGTCATGGTTTCCTACACCTATGGCCCGTTGCTGGGACTCTACGCCTATGGTCTGCTGTCGCGGCGTGCCGTGCGCGATGCCTACGTGCCGTGGGTGGCATTGGCAGCCCCATTGGTATGTGCCGTGTTGGACTATGTGAGTCCGCGACTTTGGGGCTATACTTTCGGCTACGAACTGCTGATGCTCAACGGAGGGCTTACGATGTTGGGACTTTGGTGCTTGTCGATGGGGCAGGGGAGCGTAAAATGCCGGACAGCCCTCGAAGAAAGATAAATGGTATGTATAGACAAATACTCTTGAGATACGTTTTTTTGTCCGCGGCTCTCGCTTTTGCCTGTGGACTCTCGGCGCAGACCGTCATCGACCTGGGGGCCGGTGGAGGCGTGCGGGCAAGGGGGGCTGACGAGGTGGAGAACACCCCTCCCGTTTGGCGCACTTCGGCCGACTCTGCCGAGTGGCGCGACTGCATGGTGCGTGGTTTCAACGCCTTGAGCCGTGACTCGCTGGCCGAGGCCGAAAAACTGTTTCGCCGTGCCTTGACCCTTTTCCCCGATGCACAATCGGCTGTAGTGGTGCAGCACAATCTGGGGCGCATCTCCATGGCGCGTGGCGACTATCGGGAAGCCGTGAAGCAGTTTTCTGACATCCTGAAACTGCATCCCGAGCGTCACGATGTGCGTTTTGACCGCGCTACGTGCTATCTGGAACAATCGAACACTCGGTTGGCGCGTGTCGACATCGAAGCGCTGATGACGGCCACGCAATGCGACATCGACCGCAAGGAACTCCTGTTCCTGCGAGCTGCCATCAGTATGAAAGAGAGGCTTTATAAGGATGCGAAGACGGACTTGGCAGAAGTGCTGAGGCTTTCGCCCGAGAACGTCAATGCCTCCTTGCTCATTGCCATTGCAGACGAAAAGGACGGCCGGCCGCAGGAGGCTCTCGACAGGCTCAACGTGCTGCTGCAGGCGTACCCCGACGAGGTGCAGGCGCTGTTGCTGCGTGCAGACATCGAGGCCGGATTTGGCCGCTTCGAGGCTGCCAGAATCGACTACGACACAGCCATTCGCCTTGCGCCTCATCAGGCCGAGCTCTATGTTCGCCGGGCTTCCGTGTTGCTGCGCTGTGGCGCGAAAGGGGCTGCCCGAAAGGACCTGGACGAGGCTGTGCGTCGCGGCATCCCGCGTGCCACCTTGCGCTCACTCTACGAAGAATTATGATAACGTTGCATCTTTTTCCCCGACTCATGAAGAATATCCTCCTCCGACTCTTGTTACTCTCCCTGTTGTGGAACGTCTTTTCGGCCCTGCCGGCGCAGACCACCTTTTGCGCCACGCCGATTTACCCCTCCGAAGCTCCGCGCCATGAAGTGCGGGCTGTGTGGCTCACCACGCTCAATGGGCTCGACTGGCCCTCGAAACCGCAAGGCGGAGAGGCCGGAGCACGTCAGCAGAAGGCGGAACTATGTGACATCCTCGACCGCTTGCAAGCGGCCGGTGTCAACACGGTGCTCTTCCAAGCCCGTGTGCGCTCCACCACGGCATACCCGTCGGCCATCGAGCCTTGGGACGGCGCTTTCACCGGTACCCCCGGCGTGGCGCCGGCTTACGACCCCTTGGCTCTTGTGGTGGAGGAGGGCCACAAGCGTGGCATGGAGGTGCATGCCTGGGTGGTGGCTTTCCCCATCTGCAAGGTGAATGTGGAGAAGCGACTCGGAAGCAAGGCACTGCCGCGTCTGCGTCCCGAACTCTGTCAGCGCTGCGGCGACCAGTGGATGATGGACCCCGGTGTGCCGGGTACGGATGCTTACATCGCTTCCATCTGTCGCGAAATCGTGGAACGCTATGCTGTGGATGGCATCCATCTGGACTATATCCGCTATCCCGAGAGCGGTATCCCCTTTAACGACAGCAAGACATACCGCAAGTATGGTGCCGGTCGCAACAAGGCCGAATGGCGACGCGACAACGTGACGCGCTGCGTGCAAGCCATCCACGACGCGGTGCGTGCCGTGCGTCCATGGGTGAAGTTGAGCTGTTCGCCGGTGGGAAAATATGCCGACACACCGCGTCAGAGCAGCTACGGATGGAATGCACGCGATGCTGTGCACC
The DNA here is from genome assembly GCA_017461605.1 of Bacteroidaceae bacterium. GTDB lineage: Bacteria > Bacteroidota > Bacteroidia > Bacteroidales > Bacteroidaceae > Alloprevotella. Next base: position 99,985 of record JAFTXN010000009.1, on the reverse strand, counting down.
AGGATGCTGCCGGATGGTTGCAGCGTGGGCTGATGGACATGCTCTTCCCGATGATGTATTTCGACGGAAAGCATTTCTACCCCTTTGTGCTCGATTGGCAGGAGCGCTCCGCAGGAAAGCCCGTGGTGCCGGGGCTGGGCATCTACTTCTTGCACAAACGCGAGAAGGACTGGCCGCTCTCTGTAGTACAACGACAGCTCAACTTTGTCCGTGCTACGGGCATCGGGGGTGAGGCTTTCTTTCGCAGCCGCTTCCTGACGGACAACGTGAAGGGACTTTACGACTATGTGGCAGCCGACTTCTACGCTCACCCCTCGCGCGTGCCGCCCATGATGTGGTTGGACAGCATTGCCCCCACGACTCCCCAACTCACTATCGCATTTGAGAAAAACAGCCTGCGCCTGCACTGGACGGATGCCCGCGACAACGACGATACGCCGGTGCATTACAACCTCTACCGACAGACCGGTGTCTGCGATGACGGCACTCCCTGCTATGTGACGGTGGCCGAACGTCTCACCGCAACGGAATTTCGCTATGCACCCGCCCTGCCGGCTTTGCTGCACAGTGCCTATGCCGTGACGGCCGTCGATGCCTATGGCAACGAGAGTGCACCGCAATGGACCATGGTGGCACCTACAGCCCTTGCAGAGGCTTATCCCGAAGTGGCAGACACTTTCCGCCTGCCCGAAACACCGAGTGATGCGGAATTTCTGTTGCTGACCGATGTGCAGGAACGCCACGTGATGACCTGCCCCATGCAGGCTGCGCTTTCGGTGTCGCACCTGGCTCCCGGCTTCTATGTGGTGCGCACCCTGGGGCGTCGTGGCGTGAGTCACCGCATCGCAGCTTTCCGCAAGCGATAAGCCGCTATAAAAACTTACACTCGATTTACAAAAATCCGCAAGGCGTTCAGAATTTTCTACAAGCACTGCAGAAATATCTAAACGCCTTGCGGATTTTAGTTGGAAGCAGTCCGGATTTTCGAATATCCGAAACACACAATGATGGACGGTAACTACAGGGGAGTCCCTATCGTTACGAAATTGATTATTGCCATATAGGAGGTTGTAAAAGCGGCGAACAAAAAAGACGATCTGAAGAGGATCGTCTTTAATCAATATCCAATTATTCGGAAAACACTGTCAGATTTTTATGGTGTTTCCCCAAAAATCAAAATTTGTGAATAGCAATGACGTCTAATGCATTGTTTTTGCTAATGGGATAGTTATATACATATCCATAGCTGTAGTAGATTTGATGTGCGTTGTTTTCGGGGGATTTATCATCTTCGGTGGAAGACCAGAACCACGAACTAGATATGAACCTAGGCATTAGTTTTTCTAACTCATCTATAGCTGGTAGATACCAACCGCTAACGCCATTTGTGTTAAGTTGTTCGCAATAATAGAAAGCAGGGTAGAGTACTTCCCAATAAGGGAGCTTCTTAATTTGCGCCATATTGTATTCCCCGTCTGTTCTACTTGTGGCCCCCGTAGAAATATATTCGGTGCTCCAAATTTCTTTTGAGATGGTAGTACAAAATACAAAGCGGAGACTATCTCCAATGTAGCCTACGACTCCATTCACTCCATCTTCATTGAATTCATCGCCTACGGCATATTTGCTTTGATGTACGGTGATTTTAGTGTCAAATCCCTTAAAACGGATAACGGCGGTACGGTCAACGGTTGAAGCAGAAGTGCGAATGGTTAGTTGATTCCCATTTTGGGAAATGGTACACCAATTTTCCGAACTCTCGGCTTCCCATTCTTTAGTATTTGTGCTGATGGTAATGGTGCGAGTGTTGATTTCTTTATCAAGACCTATTTTGTTTTGGGATACATCAATAAAAGGCTTCGCGCCGGCAATGCTAACTTTAAGCGTAGTTTTCTTTCCGTGCAGTGTGGTCAGTGTTACCGTGCCCTCTATCGGCGTGTCTGAGTTGTTGGCTTCGGAAGTGATGACTATGCCGTTGGTAAGGAAAGAATGATCGTAGGTAGACATCTTCGCTACGCTGAGTTGTGGACAGTCTGTGGAGGCATGAAACAAGAAGACTCCGCTGTTTTTGAAAGGCAGGGCGATAGTGTCGCCCTTCGCATTCAAGGTTATTTCCTTCATGCCGAGGTCGATGACTTCGTCGCTTCCTTTAAATGGGGCTTGGTATTTCACTTTTGCTCCGATGATGCCGCCGGATGTACTAACGATATAGTCGGTTACATATATGCGATACCATCTTTGGGGTGTGCCCCAATAAGAATCGCCGGCGGAATAAGCAACATATCCATGTCCGGGGATGACGGCAACACTCGAAGCCCATCCGCTCGTAGGGATGTGAGCCACATTTCCTAATCCGTTTACCGGTCCAAGAGAAGTGAAATAGTGAACTCCTTCATGACCACGGAAGTTCTCATTCTCGATGTATATGTTGTCTAATTCTGTTTGTCCATTATCGGAATTACGCATCGAAAGTTGTATAGTGCCGGCAGGATCGGGTACTTTTTTGTCGGGGTCGACACTGATGCCGTCTGAGGTGTCTTCTGAGCAAGCGTAGAAGCAGGTGAGGATGGCTAATGCGAACAGTGTGGGTAGCCATTTTCTAAGGAATGAGTTTCTCATAAGATAAAAAGTTTTAGAAAGTTTTGCCTCGGCTTCATAGGCTTGGGTAATGGTAGATGAAACGCGGAAGAGGGATACAAAAAGGGCGCGAAGCCGACTTTCACATTCCTTACCCGAGGTTCTGGAATACCTGCCTAATGGAATACAGTCAAGCCCACGCCGATGTAGCGCGGGCGTTATGACTTAAGTTTCCTATTAGGCTATGAAATTTTCCAGATTTCGGGTAATAGAAACAAAAGCTAACGCTCAGTTTGTATGTCTTGTTGGGTCTATTTGTTTATACCATAGGCATTTGTTTTCTTGGCTTGCTGCAAATTTAGTCTTTTATCTGAAAATTAAACAAAACTATCTTTTGTTTTGTGCATGCTCTGTGCAAAAATCCGCAAGGCGTTCAGAATTTTCTACAAGCACTGCAGAATTTTCTGAACGCCTTGCGAATTTTTGTATATGCCGAATACATAAAAAAAGCGACCTACGAGGGGGGTCGCCTTTCCTATTTTAGAGGGTTGAGAGTGTGTTTTCAGAATTGTTATGCCAGTCCGGCCAGTTCTACAAGCTTTTCAACGGCTGCTTCCAATCCGCCGCAATCCTTACCGCCGGCTGTGGCAAAGTGGGGAGCACCACCACCGCCGCCCTTGATGAGCTTGGCGGCTTCGCGCACCATGTTGCCGGCATGCAGACCGCCGGTCTCCACCATGTCCTTGCTGAGCATGACGGTGAGCAGGGGCTTGTCGTCGTTGTGGCTTCCGAGGACGCACACCATGTGCTCGGGCAGACTGTTGGCAATCTGGAACGAGAGGTCCTTGACGGCTTCGGGAGTGATGTCCACGGGGATAACACCCTTTACGAGCTTTGTTTCGCCCACGGTGACAGCGGCTTGCACGAGGCGGTCTCGCAGGCTGCGAACGCGCTCCTTGACGAAGCCTTCCACCTGCTTCTTGAGCGTTTCGCTCTCTTCGATGGAGCGGCGCACGGCTGCGGTGAGGTCTTTCGAATTGTTGAAGAAGTCCTTGATGGTCTGCACCATGTCTTCTTGCAAATAGATGCTCTCTTCGGCTGCCTTGCCGGTGATGGCTTCGATACGGCGTACGCCGGCGGCTACACTGCTTTCGGACAAGATGCGGATGAAGCCGATGCGGCCGGTGCTGCGAGCGTGGCAACCGCCACAGAACTCTACGCTGTCGCCGAACTGAACCACACGCACACGGTCGCCGTATTTCTCGCCAAACAGGGCGATGGCGCCGAGCTTCTTGGCTTCCTCGATGGGGATGTCGCGGTGATCCTGCATGGGCAGGTCTTCGCGGATGCGGCTATTCACAATGCGTGTCACTTCACGAAGCTCCTCGGGAGTTACCTTCTGGAAGTGGGAGAAGTCGAAGCGCAGGTATTCGGGTGTTACGAGCGAGCCTTTCTGTTCTACGTGTGTGCCCAGCACTTCGCGCAGTGCTTGGTCGAGCAAGTGAGTGGCTGTGTGGTTGGCTTCGCAAGCACGGCGTGCCTCTACGTCAACACAAGCCATGAACTCGGCTGCCGGGTCGGTGGGCAATTTCTTCGTGAGGTGAATAGGCAGATTGTTCTCGTGTTTCGTGTCAAAGATTTCCACGGTGTCCTGCTCGTTGACCAAAACGCCCTTGTCGCCGACCTGACCACCCATCTCACCGTAGAAAGGAGTGGTGTCGAGCACCAGTTCGAAGTAGGTCTGCTTCTTCTGCTGCACCTGGCGGTAGCGCAAAATGTGGCAAGTGTGTTCGGTGTAGTCCCAGCCCTTGAATTCGGTTTCGCCCTCGGCCAGTACCACCCAGTCGCCGGTCTCCACAGATGCGGCATTGCGAGCACGCTCTTTCTGCTTCTGCATCTCGGTGTTGAAACCTTCTTCGTCAACCGTGAGACCTTGTTCGCTGCAAATGAGCTGTGTGAGGTCGAGCGGGAAGCCGTAGGTGTCGAAGAGTGTGAAAGCCTTCTGACCGTTCACGGTAGTACTTCCGGCGGCTTTGGTCTCGGCAATCACGCTTTCGAGCAACGATATGCCGGTGGCCAGTGTGCGGAGGAACGATTCTTCTTCCTCTTGCATTACGCGAGAGATGAGTTTCTCCTGTGCCGGGAGTTCGGGGTAAGCGCCTCCCATCTCGCTGACGAGGGTAGGGATGAGCAGGTACATGAATGCCTCGCGACGGTCGAGGAATGTGTAAGCGTATCGCACGGCGCGGCGCAGGATGCGTCGAATCACATAACCGGCTTTGGCGTTGCCGGGAAGCTGTCCGTCAGCAATGCTGAAGGCAATGGCACGCAGGTGGTCGGCGATGACGCGCATGGCGATGTCCACCTTTTCGTCCTTACCATAGGTGTAGCCCGACAATTCTCCGATTTTACGAATGATGGGTTGGAACACGTCGGTGTCGTAGTTGGAGTTTTTGCCTTGCATGACGCGCACCAGGCGTTCGAAGCCCATACCAGTGTCGATGACCTTGGCAGGCAGTGGTTCCAGTGAACCGTCGGCCTTACGGTTGTATTGCATGAACACGAGGTTCCAAATCTCGATGACTTGCGGGTTGTCCTTGTTGACAAGCGAAGCTCCCGGAACGGCAGCTTTCTCCTCGTCGGAGCGACTGTCGATGTGTATCTCCGAACAAGGGCCGCAGGGACCTGTGTCGCCCATTTCCCAGAAGTTGTCGTGCTTGTTGCCGTTGATGATATGGTCGGCGGGGAAGAATTCAGCCCAATAGCCTGCGGCTTCGTCGTCGCGGCCGATACCTTCTTCGGGAGAGCCTTCGAAAACGGTTACATAGAGGTCCTTGGGATTGATGCCCAGCACGTCCACCAGGTACTGGTATGCCCATCTGATGGCTTCCTTCTTGAAGTAATCGCCAAAGCTCCAGTTGCCCAACATCTCGAACATGGTGTGGTGGTAAGTGTCGTGGCCAACTTCCTCCAGGTCGTTGTGCTTTCCGCTCACGCGAAGGCATTTTTGCGAATCGGCTTGGCGACGGCTCTTAGGCTCGCGGTTGCCGAGGATAATATCTTTGAATTGGTTCATGCCGGCATTGGTAAACATCAGCGTCGGGTCGTCCTTGATTACCATTGGCGCTGAGGGAACTACCAAGTGCCCTTGCGATTCGAAGAACTTTTTGTAAGAATCGCGTATTTCGTTAGCTGTCATCATATAATGGTGTGATTAAAATTTGTGGGCAAAGTTAGTGCAAGGCGCGTGAAAAGCCAAACTTGTGAGAGCTTTTCCGAGTTGCGAAACAACGAATATGGACAAAGCTGCACAAAAGTTGGCGCTGTGCGAACCGGAAGTGTCGTTGTGCGGACGGACTCCGGTCTTATTTTCATCAGATTCTGAGTTATCGTAAACCATTTCCCATCGTTATAGGAAACCATTACTCATCAACGAAGAGTGCGAGCGTAGTATCAGAATTGGTGCCTAAAAAAGTGTACAAGCACAAAAAAAATGCCGAAAAGTTTGGCTGTAAAAACGAATATGCCTACCTTTGCACTCGCTTAACGGTAAAAAAGGTTTGATTCGCTAGCTCAGCTGGTAGAGCACAACACTTTTAATGTTGGGGTCTTGGGTTCGAACCCCAAGCGAATCACCAAAAATAATAGGGAAAAGCTCAAAAAGCTTTTCCCTATATTGTTTATTAATTGGCAGTGCGTTGGTTGAGATTGGTATCAGCAAGGAATTTTGTGTGGTGCCCTTATCGTTTTCTTTGCCACGAAGGTATATATTAAAATAATGGGGTATAAAAAACGAAGCAGCCATTTACAACAGAAAGGGTTGCTATTTGAATAATTCAGAGTGGCTTCCCAAACGAACCAATTTGATGATGTTTTCTTCAGGGTCAAGCCATATAAGTAACAAGTCATTTTCAATATGGCATTCCATAAACCCTGCATAATCGCCAACCAATCTATGCGGCTTGTATTTCTCCGGCAAAGAGCCGAATTCCTCTAGCAGATTAAGAACCTCTTTAAGATGTTTGATTTTGTCGGGTCGGTTTTGTATTCGTTTCAAGTCTTTCTTGAATTGACTTGTGATTTTGAGTGTAAACATTCTACGAAGAGTTAATCATAGTCTCGATGTCATCGCTGTTGAGGGTTTCCAGTTCGTGGTTCTCCCTTGCTTCTTTCATCGCTTTAATAGTGAGCTTATTGGGGTTGTTATAAATAACATCCATAAGCACACTTTCCACATAATTGTTCAAACTGCGATTTTCTCTTGTTGCAGCCTCTTTCAGTTTAGTGAGTAAATCACAACTCAAACGAAATGCTGTCTGTTTTTTTCTATCAATTACAGCTTCCATAATCCTTGTTGTTATATTTCTGTATGCAAATGTATAACACTTGTATCACAAGTGCAAGAAGTTAAAGTAAAAGTTTGCAATTTTCTATGGTGGTAATAGATTTTTGAGGTAGCACACCGGTTCGTTTCGCCAGGCTTGATGTCTTGCGCTTCCAATCAGGCGTAGATGAGTTTATCGTTTCGCTTTTCTTTTTCTTTGTATAAACAAGCACCGCCCTGCAACATGTGAATGTGTGCAGGGCGGTGCTTTATTTGTGTGTTCTATTAAAAGCTTTGAACGATGGGTTCAGGGATTTTAGAACATCTTTTCGGGATATACACCATCCTCAGAGAGTTTCTTGAGTTTGGCAACAACATCCGGACGGTCTTCGGGATAGGTTACACCAAACCACTTGGAGGTTGTGTCAAGTACTTCGCAAGTGGCAGTTCCGTCGTTGATGAGTTTGTCTACCATGAGAGGAATGAAGAACTCGCTCTTGAGGTTTTCCATGTTCTTGGGATCGCTCAAGAAGCTCTTGAAGAATTCATCGCTGTGGGCGAAGTAGTCGGGGGTGAAGCCCCAGAAGTTCATGGACACGGGAGTGGTGTCGGGGATAGCCACCCATTCGTCGTTTTCGTCGAGGTATTTCACCTGGCCATCCATGCGCTGAATTTTGGTGCGCTCTACAACGCTCTTCAAATGGTGGTTCTCATCGTTTTCGCACACTCCGCGGCTCACGGTACCGCTTTCAGAGAGTGTGTTGTCCACACGGAAGCCCACCATAGCATATTTTCCGGTGCTACCATCGGGAAGTTCGGAAAGGAATTTACCCATCACTTTGAAGGCGTCGCGATCGTAGAAGTCGTCGCAGTTGATAACGGCGAACGGTTCGTTGATGACGTTCTTTCCCATCATTACGGCGTGATTGGTACCCCAGGGCTTGGTGCGTTCTGCAGGGCAAGTAAATCCTTCGGGAAGCGCATCCAGCGCTTGGAACACGAGTTCGCAAGGAATGTGGCCTTCATACTTGGAGAGCACAATGCGACGGAAATCCTCTTCGAAATCCTTGCGGATTACGAAAACAAGCTTGCCGAAGCCTGCATTGATAGCATCATAAATTGAATAGTCCATGATGGTTTCGCCGTGAGGGCCTACGCCATCCAATTGTTTCAGACCGCCATAACGGCTACCCATTCCTGCTGCGAGGAGAAAAAGTGTAGGTTTCATTTTATTAGGTTTTAAAATGGTTAGAATTGCTTTTCATGGTTGCCGCTTGCTCATATGTTTGTGCATCAAGTGGCCACAGACTCCCATCGGCATTCTCGATAAAAGTCTGTAGACGTAGCAAACTTACGAAAAAAGGAGGAAGCTGCGTATGGTTTTTGTAAAAAAATGTTTCTAAATGTTTGCAACGCGCATAATGTCTGCGAAAACACCTGCGGCGGTTACGTCGGCACCGGCACCATATCCCTGAATGAGCATGGGGTATTCCTTGTATCGTTCGGTGGTGAGACAAACAATGTTGTTGCTGCCTTCGAGGGCGTAGAAGGGGTGTCCGCGCTCGATTTCGCGTAGCCCGACGCTGCCGTGTCCGTTGTTCCACTCTGCCACAAAACGCCAACATTTGTCCTCGGCTGCCAGGCGTTGGCGGGCCGCCTCAAACTCGGCATCCAGTGACGGCAGCTTTTCCCAGAATTCTTCCAGCGTTCCGGCAAAAAGTTCTTCGGGAATGAACAGGCGTGCTTCCACTTCGTCGGTCTCAACGCGGTAGCCGCTCTCTCTCGCCAAAATGGTAAGCTTGCGTATCACGTCTTTTCCCGACAAGTCGATACGTGGGTCGGGTTCGCTGTATCCATTCTCTTGTGCCATGCGTACGGCTTGGCTCAGGGAGATGTCGGCCGACAAAGTGTTGAACACATAGTTGAGCGTGCCGCTCAGAACGGCCTGGATCCGCAGTATGCGGTCGCCCGAACCGGTGAGGTCGTTGATGGTGTTGATGACGGGAAGTCCGGCTCCTACGTTGGTTTCGAAGAGGTACTTCACACCGCGTTCGCGTGCCGTCTGCTTAAGTTGCTGATAGGATTCGAACGAGCCGGAAGCTGCAATTTTGTTGGCGGCCACCACGGATATATTGTGTCGAAGCAGTGTTTCGTATTTTTCTGCCACCTCGGGCGAGGCCGTACAGTCAACGAACACGCTGTTGAAGGGGTTCATGTCGATGATCTCCTGCACCATGCGGTCGATACCTCCGCTACCTCCGATCTTCATAGCCTCTTTATAATTGGTCGGGTCGATGCCGGAACGGTCGTAGATGGCTTTGCTGCGGCCGGAAACTCCCAGCAGATTTATCTTCAAGCCGCGTTCGCGCATTAGCAGTTCGCGTTGCGCTGCGATTTGCTCGATCAGTTTGTTTCCCACGGTACCTGTGCCGCAGACAAACAGGTTGAGCTCTTGGTATTCGCTGAGGAAGAAACTATCGTGAAGCACATTCAGCGCTTTGCGCAGCTGTGCCTGCTCGATGACAAGGCTTATGTTCATCTCCAGTGCCCCGAGTGCTACGGCGCAAATGCTGATACCGTTTCGCCCGAGCACGCTGAACAGTTTTCCGGCGATGCCCGGAGTGTGCTTCATGCGTTCGCCCACTACACCGACGCTGGCCAGCCCCTCCTGCAATTGTGCCGGGAACATGGCTCCATCCTCTATTTCCTTGGCAAACTCGGCATCCAGGAGGCGGCAAGCACGTGGACCGTCTTCGGGTGTAACGCACATGCTGGTGCTTGTCTCCGAAGATGTCTGTGCAACCATGAAAACGCTGATTTCACCGGCAGCCAAAGTCGTGAAGATGCGACGGTTGACACCGATGACTCCCACCATGGAGAGACCGCTCACAGTGACGAGACTCATGCTGTTCACAGAGGAAATACCGCGAATGGGGCGTGTGGCCGGTGCGATGTCCTTGCGAATTACGCTGCCGCGTCCGGAAGGCTTAAAGGTGTTTCGGACAAAAATCGGAATGTTCTTGACGCAGACGGGATAAATCGTCGGAGGATATATCACCTTGGCGCCAAAGTTGCAAAGCTCCATCGCTTCGTCGTAGCTCAGTTCGTCGATGGTATAAGCCGTGGGGATAATGCGTGGGTCGGCTGTCATGAAGCCGTCGACGTCTGTCCAGATTTCCAGGGCTTCGGCCTCCAGTGCAGCAGCAATGATGGAGGCGGTATAGTCGGAGCCTCCCCGACCCAGGTGAGTGGTTACGCCGGTTTGGGCATCGGATGCTATAAATCCGTCAAGCACGGCGCATCCGCTGAATTGGTCGAAAGCTTTGCGTACGAGGGTGTTGGTGATTTCGAAATCCACCACATGCTTGTCGGCCGGCCTTGTGGTTTTGATGAGTTGCCGTGCATCGAAATGTTGGGCCTCGTTGAGGAGAGCTGTGACGATGACGGACGACAGCCGCTCACCATAGGAAACGATGGCATCCGAGGTCTTGGTGGTCAGGTCTTGTATGAGGAATACGCCATGCAGGATGCTGCGTAGCTCGTTCATGAGTGTCTCAATCTGTGCATGGGCGTGTGCTTGCTTGGAGGGCACAATGACATCTGCCACCATGTTGTGGTGTCGTTCGGCCAGGGCTTCGGTGATGGCGCGGTATGTCTCATCACCGGCAGCGGCTTTTTGCGAAAGCGTCAAGAGCTGGTCGGTAACGCCCCCAAGTGCAGAAACAACAATGACAGCAGGTTGAGGCGTGGCTTCAACGATTTGCTTTACGTTGACAATGCTTTGTGCGGTTCCTACGGAGGAACCTCCAAATTTCAAAACCTTCATATATTTATTATAATAGGTTAGCGTGAAGATGGTGAGTATAGCCCCTGTTTTCTGCGATGAAATCGGCGATTTTTGCAGGGTGCATAAAAACTCCGTTTGCCGATTTTAGAGTTTTACTTTCCTCTTGACCGGTTTCGATTCGTTGTGCAAGCGGTCGAGGGCGGTGATGACGTAAACATATTTGGTGGCACCGTTTTCGTAGGGCAATTTCAGCATGGTGTTGCCGGTGATGGTAACAATGCGTGACGGATTTTCAAGGTCAATCTTCTCCTTGTGGTTAAATCGGTATACCACATAGGCAATGGCACGGTCCATCTCGGTCTTTGCTTTCGGTGCAGTCCAGAACAGGTAATAGCCGTCGGGCATCCAGAGGTCCTTGACTTTTCTTACTTTCCCCGGTGCTTTGTCGTCAATGAATGGCATGAGCGGCTGCAGAGCTGGTAGGCTGTGGTACTGCTGCTTGAGGCGAGAGGCATACCCTCCCTCGTTGCGCACCACGGCGGCACTGTACCATAGGCAACTGCCATCGATGCCGTTCAGGGTGCGCTGCAGATGAAGTTTGGCGTGCATCTGGTCTGTTCCGGCCTGGGTGGGTGAGGCTGCACGCACCGTGCGTTCCACGTCTTGCCCGATGAAGAGCGGTCGTTGTCCGGCATAGCGTGCCCACCAACGCACCAGGCGGTCGTAGTCGGCGGCTTTGTGACCTATTTCCCAATAGATCTGAGGAATGGTGTAGTCCACCCAACCCTTGTGAATCCAGTAGAGCACATCGGCATACAAGTCGTCATAGTTCTGCAAGCCGTTGGTGTCGCTTCCCGGCAGATTGCTGCCGGCCTTGTTGTTGTGATAGATGCCGAAAGGCGAGACGCCGAATTTCACCCAAGGCTTGGCTGCTCTCACCGAGTCGTGCAGCATTTCGATGAATAGGTTTACGTTGTATCTGCGCCAGTCACCCCGATCGTTGAAACCGTTGCGGTGGGCTGCATAAGTGGCGTCGTCGGGGATGGGAAGCCCTTTGGCAGGGTAGGGGTAGAAGTAGTCGTCGATGTGCAGGCCGTCCACGTCGTAGCGGCGTACGATGTCGGCAGCCACGGAGCAAATGTAGCGACGGTTCTCGTGCAGTCCGGGATCGAAGATGTAGAGTCCGTCATATTCAAAGAAGTTCTTCGGATTCTTAACATAAGGATGCGCAGTCGATAGCTGGGTGGTACCTTTTGTCTTGGCACGGAAGGGGTTGATCCAAGCATGTAGCTCCATTCCGCGCTTGTGGCATTCGTTCACCATCCAAGCCAAAGGGTCCCAATAAGGGGACGGGGGAGTGCCTTGCTTGCCTGTGAGGAAACGACTCCAGGGCTCGTAAGGGCTGGCATAGAGGGCATCGGCTTCACCGCGCACCTGAAACATAATGGCATTCACGCCGCAGGCTTTCATCTCGTCGAGCTGACGTGTGAGATTGGCTTGCATGGCATCGCGGCTCATGCCTTGAAATTGGCCGTTAATCATTTGAATCCAAGCACCTCGGAATTCGCGTTTGGGCTGTGGGAGCACTTGTGCGAGAGTGGAGAGGGCGCATAGCCATGTCAGGAGCAGTAAAGTTTTCTTCATGTGCCGATATATCTATAAGGTGTAAATAATGGCCGTAAAGTTACACTTTTTTTCTTAACGCTTGACGGAAGGTTCTCAAAAGTTGGTCGCCACCGACACTTTGTGCTGTGAGGGGGCGGGAGGCGGCTTTCGCCATTGCCTGACAAGCGTGTCGGAAATGTGGCAGTGCTTTTGGGAAAAATGAAAACGCCTTGCAGAATTTTCGGCAGTGCTTTCTGAAAATTCTGCAAGGCGTGTAGATTTTTGTCTGTGGTAGGGCCGTATTGCTGGCAATGTGTCAGCAATAGACCGCCGGGACGACGAATTTTATTTGTCCTTCTTGCCGAAGATGGAGAAGTGAACGTAGCGTTTGGGATGTGCTTTCAGGTCGAGCATCAGCGAGTCGGCGCTCATGACGGTGTGATTGAGATTGTCGTAGAGTGAGCGATCGTTTAGCATCAAGCCGAGCGTGTTATCGCTGCTGCCCATCTTGGTGTTGAGCTGTGTGGCAATGTCGCCCATCTGTGCGCTGAAGGTCTTTGCGTTGGCCAGTGTGGCATTTACATCGCGCATGGTGGCTTCCACGTCAATGGCGGCCAATTCACTGGACACTTTCTCCATGTTTGCTCCGATGCGGTTGAGGCGTGCCGTGAGCTGTGGGATGTCGTTGGCCATGAGGTGGTCGAGATGCGACGTGGTGCTCTTCAGGTTGCCGGTGATGACTGCAGCATTCTGCACGGTTTGTGCCAATGCCGGATCGCCCGTGAGTTGGTTCAGATTGTGCAAGATAGAGTCGAGCTTGGGGAGCATCTTTGTCACTGTGGGAATCATCTCGCTCAGCTGCGCCATGGCACCATAGTACATGCCCCCGACGATGGTGTCACCAGGCTGGATGACATCGGCCGGATTAGCCCCAAGTTTCAGGTTCATCTTTACGCCTCCCATGAGTTCGGGCTCAAGTTCGGCCGTTGTGCCGGCGGGCACACGCATGGCATCGTCGAGTTCAACCTCCACCAGGACGTTTTCCGACTTCTGGTAGTCGTATTCGATGTTGCGAACAATACCTACAGGATAGCCGTTGGCAAAAACGGCGTTCGATACGGCCAAACCGCTGATATTGTCGAATTTTACGATGTAGGTATTCCCTGCTTTGAAAACGTTGATGCCTTTCAGGAAGTTGATACCTACAAAAAGCAGTATCACGGCTACGATGGCCATGAGTGCAATCTTGACTTCTTTGGTAAAGAACTTGTTCATTTGTGTTGGTGTTTCTTTATTTGGCTGATTGTCGGGCCTTGTTCAGGTCTGTGCGTTGACCATTGACAAAAGCCACGATGAATGTCTGAGGGAACTTGTTGGCAATGTCGCGCTGCAGTTGCCGTATTTCTTGATAGTTGTTGGAAGCTCCGTAGGTGTATTTGAACATGCCTCCTTCCTTGTAGAATTCCACGTTCTTCAGTCCTTTGAAACGGGCGTCGCCGGTTTTTAGCTTGCTGTTGCAGACGAAGAGCTGTATCTTGAAGATGGGCTTCTTGGCATCCGGTTGCGGAGTTTCCGGAGTGCTTGACGAACTTCCGGCATGGGTGGGAGCCGCAGGTTGTGCCTGAGCAGGCTTGGCCGGAGATGGGGGCGCAGCCGGTGTGCCGGGGACGGGCTTCACTTCGGCAGGAGGAGTGCCTGCTGCTGCCAGCAGGGCGGCCGGTGTGTCATACTTTTTGCGGTAGGTGACAAAGCCGTTGAACAGACTTTGTGCCAGCTCGCTCACACCCTTGTCCGTGTTGAGATATTGCTCCTCCTCCGGTGTGGAGATGAAGCCCAACTCGGTAAGCACGGCAGGCATCGAGGTTTGTCGCAATACCAGGAAACCGGCTTGGTGAACGCCCTTGTCGCGTCGCCCGTGTTGCTTATATTGTTTCTGTATGCAACTGGCCAGGTCCACACTCTGCTTCATATATCGGTCCTGCATGAATTCGAAGATGATATAGCTTTCTGCTTTGTCGGGATCAAATCCTTCGTACGTCAGCTTGTAATTATCTTCGTACGTAATCACGGAGTTTTCGCGCTTGGCCACTTCCAAATTGGCTGCAGCGCGAGCCATACCTAAGGTGTAGGTTTCGGTGCCGTAGGCCAAGCGGCCTTTGGGAACAGCATTGGTATGGATGGAAATGAAGAGGTTGGCTTTGTTCTTGTTGGCAATGGCTGCGCGTTTCTGCAAGGGTATGAATACATCCGTCTTGCGAGTGTAAATCACTTTGACGTCGGGACAGCGCGTCTCTACTAAGCGCCCGAAAGCCAAGGCTACCTTCAGGTTGATATCCTTTTCCTTTGAAAAAGCGCCTACAGCACCGGCATCCCTTCCTCCGTGGCCGGCATCGATGACCAACTTGAATCGGCGTTCGTCGGCAGCGGAGGCATCTATACAGAGTAATGATGCCAAAAAGATGTAAAGTAGCTTCAGAAAATTATTCTTCATATTCAGTGGCTTTCGCGTGGCAAAGTTAATTCTTTTTCTCGGGAAACGCATTACGTCGAAAAAGTTTTCAGCGTTTTTCAAACTTGACGCAAGCCCAGTTGTCCTGGTCGCGGCATTCGATGAAAACTAATCCCAGGCGTTCGGCTTCCTGACGGATGGCCGGTACGTCCTCGGTGTAGAATCCGCTCATGAAAAGCAAACTTCCGGAAGTCATGTGGTCCACATAATGGTGCATGTCAGCCAAAAGGATGTTGCGGTTGATGTTGGCGATAACTACATGGAAATGACCATATTTCTCCAGAGCTGAAGCATCTCCTTCAACGACGTCGATGTTGTTAACATCGTTCAGTGAAATGTTCTCCAAGGTATTGCTGACGCACCATTCGTCGTTGTCAATGGCTACGCAATGTTTGGCTCCTCGCATACGGGCCAGGATTGCCAAAATACCGGTGCCGCATCCCATGTCAAGCACGTCAAGTCCCTCCATGTTATTGTCGAGAATTTGACCTATCATTTGCGAAGTTGTGGCATGATGTCCCGTGCCGAAAGCCATCCGAGGATCAATGGTGATGTGGTATTCGGCATCGGGCACGTCCTTGTGGAAGGTGCTGGCAATGACGCAGCGATTACCGATAACGAGCGGTTGAAAATAGTTTTGCTCCCACACCTCGTTCCAGTCGCGGTCTTCTGCTTCTGCATGGGTGAAAGAAATCTCGGTATCCGGCAGGGGGAATTCTGCGATGACTTGCTGCACCGCCTCAATGCTGTCTGCATCTTTCTTGATATATGCTTTCAGTGGTTCGCTGCCATCTTCGGATTGCACAAAACTGTCAAAACCTATTTCAGCCAGAACTCCGGAAAGCACATCATGCACAATGCCGTTAGAGGGTTGGGTGGTAAAAGTGTATTCAATGTATTTCATGTGACAAAGGGTATTGTTTGATTTATGGGTAAAAACGATTATTTATTCTCGATGGAATCGGTGATTTTTATCACTTGCGGGCGCTCTGGCGTATGGGTGGTGCGGATGCGCCATTCGGCAGGATACATATTGTTGGCTCTGTTGCCCAAATTATTGAGAAAGCCCAAAGGAATGCCTTGATAGCAGGCCAGAATATAACCTCTGGGTACCGAGCTTTCAAGACGCAAGGCGTCACGACGCAGGTAGGCGATGGCTTCGTCATAACCAAGTTCTGCTTTTGGGAACGCATGTGTTGCCAATTCGTTAGACAAGGCCAAAGCGTGTTGTGGCACGAGCTTTCCTCCCTTGATGGTAGCCAGCGGAATGCCGATAGAAAGAGTGCGCACCGTGTTGGCAATCCGTTCGACGTCATCGGCCAAGGTGTGTCGGCAGGCATACAATTCGTCATTGTCTGTCGAACAGATTTTGAACTCATCCCCATTCTGCAACCAAGCTGCCGCCTTTCCGGCACCACTCACGGCTTGTGCTTTTTTTGAGTTGCGTTTCTTTTTCTCTTTGAAAGGAGGTGCAGCTTCAGTCTTCTGCAGTAAGGCCAGGAAAAAGCCTTCGCCTTTGCTTTTGTGTGGGAAGAAATGATACACAGGCTCATCGTTGCCATTCGTACTTCCACTGATACCCCATGAGTCGGGGTGGGGGATAGGAATGAGCTTGGCGCCCAATTCTCGGCAGATGAAATCTACATTCTCTTCGTCCTCTTGTGCGTTGTAAGTGCAGGTGCTGTAAATCAGGAAACCACCCTCGCGCAATGTTGGCCAAATGTCTGTGATGATTTTGCGTTGTCGCATGGCGCACGTATCAACGGCAGAAATACTCCATTCCATGCGGGAATTCGGGTCTTTGCGAAACATGCCTTCTCCGGAGCAAGGCACATCAGCAGCCACGATATCAAAGAAACCTTTTAATGGAGCAAAGTCTTCCGGATAGGCATTGGTTACTACCACATCGGGATGTCCCCATTTTTGCATGTTTTCGGCTAAAATGTGTGCCCGTTGTATCAGTGGCTCATTGGCAACAAGTAATGTACCTTTGGGAAGTAGGCTACGCCACAAAGTGCTTTTCCCACCGGGAGCCGCGCATAAGTCCAACACTCTTCTCGGACCGGTATTCTCGCAAGCGATGTAAGCCTGTTCTATAAACATGGAGGCCGCCTCTTGAACATAGTATACACCGGCATGAAGCAGAGGGTCGAATGTGAAAGTTGGACGGTCGGTGAGGTAATAGCCATACGAGCACCAAGGAATGGGTTGGGCGTCAATGGTCTCCGACTGTGAATAGGCCGGATTCAAGCGAATGCTTGTGGGAGGCACTTCTTCGAGAGCCTGTTGCAAGCACTCGGCCGAATTCGTCCCTAATAAGGATGTCATTTGTGCGATAAAATCTTCAGGCAAAGGAATGCCGGTCGAAAAATCCTCATTCATGCGTTTTTGGTTATTAATAGTCTGAATGAAAACGCACTGTAAGGCGTTTGTGCTGCGCAAAGTTAGTATTTTCCTTATAAGTATATCCATGATCAAAGGGTATTTTGTTGATAACTTACATCTGTGAATGTGGTTCAATTGCGTTCAAGTGAAAATCCAAGGCTTTTCGTATTAAAATTCTCTTGTCTTTCACTATCTTTGCGGTGCTTGAAAAGTGAGATTGGCCGTGAAATGATGCGAAAAGTTCTATTATTGTTGTGTCTGTTCCTAGGGGGAGCTTGTGCTGCCCCGTCTACAGCTCAATTGCCGGCGGTTACAGATTCTTCGGAGGCTCAGATTGTTATGAGTGATACTTCCGGGACGTCGGAACCTTTGTCGGTGTCTCCGCTTGTTACCTCGGGCAACAATGGGTATGTGTATGAGTTGACATGGGATGAACTATCTGATTGGTTCGGCCTGCCCGAAAGTGTGCGTGCTCTATTTACCGTTTTCGGATGGCTGTTCGCATCTGTTGGCCCGATTGGTGGTTGGATGGTTTTAGGGGTACCGCATTGGACAGATTTCTGTTCCTTATGGGGAGTGGGTCGCTTGCTGCTCGTGTTGACACTTGCTTTTGCGTGGTGGCAGTTAGAGCAATGCTACCATCGATGGACGAAAAATATCGCCGTTTCATCGTATGCTTCACTGAAATCCGCTCATTCTTCGCTGAGGTGGAGCTTTTTGTTGATGATTGCCGGACTGATACTGTCTGGTTGGGGCATATTGCTCTGTGGTGTATTGATTTTGCTGCGAGCCTTATGGCATTTGTCGAGTAAGAAACGAAATTATTTACAAGATACTTCGAACAATCCTTTTATGGGGCGTTCGTAACATGGCACTAATGAAAAAGTTATGAAACAGTATTTGGAATTATTGCAACGCATCATGGATGAAGGTGTGGTGAAGACTGACCGTACCGGGACAGGTACCAAGAGTGTGTTCGGACATCAGATGCGTTTTAATTTGGCAGAAGGATTTCCTCTTTTGACTACAAAAAAGCTACACCTCAAGAGTATTATTCACGAATTACTGTGGTTTCTTCAGGGCAATACCAATGTGAAGTATCTGCAGGACAATGGGGTGCGTATATGGAACGAGTGGGCCGATGAGGATGGCGAATTAGGTCCTATATATGGTTATCAATGGCGTTCGTGGCCTGATTATCATGGAGGGCATATCGATCAAATATCAGAAGTGGTGCGACAGATATGTGAGACTCCGGACTCGCGCCGCATCATCGTATCTGCCTGGAATGTGGCAGCACTGAACGATATGCATCTGCCGCCATGTCATTTGTTGTTCCAGTTCTATGTGGCTGAGGGGAAACTCTCTCTACAACTCTATCAGCGATCGGCAGATACCTTCTTGGGCGTTCCGTTCAACATTGCCAGTTATGCATTGTTGCTTCAGATGATGGCACAGGTATGTGGGCTTGAGGCCGGTGAGTTTGTGCATACCACAGGTGATACGCATTTGTATCTCAATCATCTGGAACAAGTGCAGTTGCAGCTGTCGCGAACTCCGCGCTCTCTGCCGTCGATGAAGCTGAATCCCGATGTAAAGAATATCTTTGAATTCCGTTATGAGGATTTCCAACTCTCTGACTATGATCCGTGGCCCCATATCCCCGGAAAAGTATCGGTGTAATGGAGCTCTTTTGTAATTCATCGATGGTGTTAGAAGTCAACCAAAAACAAATATAATCCGTTTATGTTAACCATTATTTCAGCCATAACTCCCAATCGAGCCATCGGTCTGCGTGGCCAATTGCTATATCATCTTTCAGCGGACCTTCGACGCTTTAAGGCGCTGACCACGGGGCATACCGTAGTGATGGGACGAAAAACATTTGAGTCATTGCCCAAAGGAGCGTTGCCTAACAGACGAAACATCGTGCTTTCACGACATCAGGCTGCTGATGCCTTCCCCGGAGCAGAGGTGTTTGGGTCTTTACAAGACGCGTTGTCTGCTTGTTCGCCCGAAGAACAGGTGTTTATTATCGGTGGTGAAAGTGTTTATGCAGAAGCCATGCCTTTGGCTGACCGTTTGTGCCTCACCCATGTGCATGCAGTGCCCGATGAAGCCGATGCTTACTTTCCTGAATATGATGCTGAGGAATGGTGCAAGGTGTTTGAGGAATCGCATGAGGCGGACGAACGTAATGTAGTGCCTTATACCTTTGCTGACTACGAGCGCAGAAAGATTTAGGTTGCTTTTGTGGAGTGTTTATGTTGCGGTTTCTTCTTCTCTTGTTGTCGAGTGTTGCTATGACAGTATTTGCCCAAACCGGAGAGGTTCGTTTGAAGATACTTTGCACCAGTGATGTGCACGGCAACTATTTCCCTCGCGATTTTCTTACCGGTGGCGAGGGACAGGGGAGTCTTTCCCGTTTGGCTACTTATGTCCGTGGTTTGCGCGATGAAATGGGGAAAAACCACGTAATCCTATTGGATAATGGGGACATCTTGCAAGGACAACCTTCAGCCTATTATTATAATTTCATAGACACAACATCCACCCATGTATGTGCTGATGTGCTCAATCATTTGAAATACGATGCAGCTACCATAGGCAACCATGACATAGAAACCGGTCATCCGGTTTATGACCGTTGGACTCGGCAATGCCACTTTCCGATACTGTGTGCCAATGCTGTAAAGGTGACCGACGGACAACCTTATTGGAAACCCTATGTGGTGTTGGAACGTGCCGGAATTCGTGTGGCAGTGTTGGGCTTGACCACGCCGGCTGTGCCACAATGGTTGCCCGAAAATTTGTGGTCGGGTATGCGCTTTGAAGATATGGTTGCCACAGCACGACGCTGGATGCCGGTGTTGCAACAGCAGGAGCGGGCAGATGTAGTGATAGGCTTGTTGCATTCGGGTACCGGGGCTGAAAATGCGCATGGAATAATGAATGAACATGCAGCCTTGCAGGTGGCGCAAAGCGTCCCGGGCTTTGACCTTATTTTGTGCGGGCACGATCATCGGCCACTTTGTCGTATGGTGAAAAGCAAGGATGAAAAGTTGGTGGCGATACTTAACCCCGGGGCGAATGCAATGTCTGTGGCTGAGGCCGATGTTAGGTTGCGGTTGAAGCAGGGAAATGCTCAAGAAGTGGATGTGCTGGCGCGAATTGTGGATTTGAACGATTTTGTCCCCGACAGCACATATATGTCTTGTTTCGCAGCAGAAAGCGAAGCAATATCACATTTTACGGAAGAGGTGATTGGGCAATGTGAGCAGACGATGGGTGTTCGAGAGGCTTTTTTCGGCCCGTCGGCTTTTGTTGATTTTATACACACATTGCAGTTGAAAATCAGTGTTGCTGATGTTTCTTTGACCGCTCCGCTTTCAATGGATGCGATAATAAGGAAAGGCCCCATCCGTATGGCAGATATGTTTACGCTCTATAAGTATGAGAACATGCTGTATGTGATGCGCCTGACGGGAAGAGAACTCAAAAACTATTTAGAAGAAAGCTATGATGGCTGGATACGCACCATGCGCAGCGAGGAAGACACTTTGTTGAATTTTCGCCCCCATCCGGAGCGTTATGGTGCTTCTTGGGAACGGTTGCGCAATCCCGGATATAATTTTGATTCAGCGGCCGGAATACTCTATACGGTTGATGTGAGGCGTCCCAAGGGGCAACGTATTATAATAACCGGAATGGCTGATGGTCGGCCTTTTCATCCGGATGCGGTTTACAGGGTAGCTGTAAATTCTTATCGAGGCAATGGTGGTGGCGACTTGCTGACACGAGGTGCCGGAATTCCACGTGAGGAATTGAAAGGTCGTATAGACTGGAGCACGGACAAGGATTTGCGTTATTATCTCATGCAAGAAATTCGCAAACTGGGTGTGCTGCACCCACAACCGTTGAATCACTGGAGATTCGTGCCGGAGACGTGGGTAGAAAAGGCTAAAAAGCGCGATGAAATGGTGCTTTTTGGTGCAGAGTGAAATATATTTGATGCGTAACGCCTTTTGCAATGGCGCAATCTGCAAGTAGGTATGTCGTTCGAAAGTTAAGTTGAACACGAATGTTTCTAAAAATACGAAGTACGCGCTGTCTGTGTAATATGTTGATAATTTATGTGATTCGCTAAAGAAACTCAAGAATAAAAAACATGTTTCTATGTTGACGGAAAAACAACATAGAAACATGTTAAGTCGTGGGGAATAATTTGCGGAGAGAACAGGATTCGAACCTGCGAAACCCTTTTGGGGTTTACACGCTTTCCAGGCGTGCCTCTTCAACCACTCGAGCACCTCTCCTTAGTTATAAGCGAGGGCAAAGATACAACATTTTTTTTATTCGCAAGAGAGTGAGGTGAAAATCTCTTTTTAGAGGCGAGTCAATTCTTTATGCGAAAAGTGACGATGGTCTGTAACAACGTGTCAGCTTCATGGTTCTCCTCATACCCATAGAGGTTGGGTTTGTTGTGACAGGTGAAGAATCTTGCGATACCGACATAGGGGAGGCAGAGTCTTGCTTTGTAAGTATGAATGTTGTTGAATTATTTTTTAAGCTTTTGTGCTCTCTTTGTAAATTGCTGTGGTATAGCGCTTTAGTAAATAGGGGGGGTAAATAAAGGAAATAAAAATAACAATAAAAGGTGCTATATCATAAAAGATGTTTATCTTTGCGGTGTCGCGTGTGCGTGTACTAAATATTGTCGCATGTATTCGCGTCAAGATTTCGATGGCAAAATTCCTGGATAGGTGAGCCTCGCTTGTTGTGATTTCTGTGAAGATTGCAGATCGCAGCTAAATCTTAAGGGTGCTCGAAGCGGATGCTTCGGGGAGTAATGACTATGCTTGAATGTGACTATGAAAGAGGAAGCGTTACATTGGTATGCTTTGAAAGTTTTCTATAACAAAGTCTTTGTTGTGGAAGAACTGCTTCATCAGCATTCTCTTGAGAGTTACATCCCTTTGGAAGAAGTTGTGGTGCAGCGTGGCGATCATCAGAAGAAAGTTCGTCGTCCCGTGGTAAATTCCTTGATGTTTGTGCGAGCCTCATGGCCGGCGCTTAGGGAATTACAACGGAAGCACTTTCATGAGTTTTGTTTTTATATGAATGCTGAAAAGACGGCGGCTGCCGTAATTCCCGATCGTGAATTCAATGTCTTCCGTTTGGTGACATCAGCCATAGCGCAAGGTTTGGAATATTTCAGTGATGAGGCTATGGTTAATTACAACAAGGGGGAACGCGTTCGTGTTGTTGAAGGTCCTTTTGCCGGGACTGAAGGTTTTGTGAAACGTATTCGTCGTGATCGTCGTGTGCTGGTGGTGATACCCGGAGTGATTGCCGTGGCTACCACTTATGTTCCGGCTTGTTTTCTTGAGAAAATAGGGAACTGATAGCAGTTGTGCTGCAGGTTTCTTTAGATCGGTGAAATCCTTTGGGGTTTCTCCAAGTGGTGTATACTGCAATTCTTTTTGATCGATTCTTATTTCTATGTAATTCCCTGTTGGGGATTGCCAGTGTTTAAAAATAAAAAATAAACATGTCAAATTTGCTGTCTAAGTTGCGCTCAGAACGCTATCTGAGTGCTTGGGTTATTCTGTTGTCCGATTTGGTGGTGTCCACCTTTTCTTCGTTTTTATCCATGTTCTTGTTGTGGGTGTTTATCGGAGGAAAGACCATATTGGCGCCCCAGCATGGATGGTGGATGGGTTTTGCCTTGTTGTTTGCGGGCATATTCTTCTTGCTGTTCCGTACCTATCGCATTATAGTACGACATTCTTCGCTGCGTGATTTGGGACGTATTGTCACGGCTGTGATGGGGAAGGATGTGCTGCTGGCTGCAGCTTTGCTGCTGTTGCCGATGTTTACCATGTCGTTGCGTCAGATTGTGGCGGTGGTGTTGTTGGATTTTCTCCTGACTATCAGTGCTCTCATCTTGTTGCGCATCGTGATGGTGTTGGTGTATGACCTTGTCAGAAAGAGTGTGCGCAATGCGCATCGCAAGACTCGCGTGTTGGTCTACGGAGTTGATAGCAAGAGTGTGGCGCTTGCCATGCGTTTTAAGGAATCCACCCATTATGCCATCCACGGATTGCTGACTCCCGGTCATCGGATGAAAAATTCCTCGGTGTCAGGTCTTCATGTCTACTATTTTGAGACAGCGGAGGAAATCGAGCATTTGTGTGAGCGGTATGATATAGGGGCTGTTCTTTTTGCTACGCAGGAGGGAGTGAAAGAAGAGAAAAATCGCTTGGTGCATTATCTGACCGAAGCAAAGGTGAAAGTTCTCATCGCGCCTCCGTTGGACGAAGTGTCCGAGGGTGTTGTGATGAAGCAGAATGTGCGCGAAGTGAAGATCGAAGACTTGCTGGGACGTCCGGAGATTAAGATTTCGATGGATGAAATCATGGCAAACTTCCGCGGAAAAGAGGTGCTGGTGACCGGTGCGGCCGGCAGCATCGGTTCCGAACTCTGTCGGCAGTTGGCCGGTTTCGGCGTGAAGGAACTGATATTGTTCGACAATGCCGAAACCCCGTTGCATAATTTGCGTCTAGAGTTTGAAGAACGTTTTCCCGATCTCAAATTTGTGCCCGTCATTGGTGATGTGCGTCAGTTGCCCCGATTGGATTTTGTGTTCCGCAAGTACCATCCCCAAGTGGTGTTCCACGCTGCAGCCTACAAGCATGTACCCTTGATGGAAGAAAATCCCTGCGAGGCTGTATTGGTGAATGTGGCCGGCAGTCGTAATGTGGCAGACAAGTGTCTGGAATATGGCATCGAGAAGATGGTGATGGTCAGCACGGACAAGGCCGTCAATCCTACCAATATCATGGGCTGTACCAAGCGTTTGGCCGAAATCTATGTGCAGAGTCTCGGTCTCGCCATAGAGAAAGGAGAGAAACAAGGGAGGACACGCTTTGTGACCACGCGTTTTGGCAATGTGCTGGGTAGCAACGGCTCGGTTATCCCTCGTTTCTCCGCACAGATAGCCAAAGGAGGTCCGGTAACCGTTACGCATCCTGAAATTACCCGTTTCTTTATGACCATTCCCGAGGCCTGTCGCTTGGTGATGGAAGCAGCTACAATGGGGGAAAACAATCGAATCTTCGTCTTCGATATGGGTGAAAGCGTTAAAATTCGGCATTTGGCCCGACGCATGATAGAATTAGCCGGATTGGTACCGGATAAGGACATTAAAATCGAATACACAGGCCTTCGCCCCGGCGAAAAGCTCTATGAGGAAGTTCTCTCCAATGCCGAGAATACCATTCCTACATCGCATAAGCGCATCCATGTAGCCAAAGTACGTGAATACGCGTATGCTGAAGCCCTTGCTGTGGTCGATGAACTCGAACGCTTGAGTCGTGAAGTGGAAATCCCCGACATGGTACGCCTCATGAAAAACACCGTTCCCGAGTTTATCTCCAAAAATTCGGTGTATGAGGTGTATGACGTAAAGGCGTAGCTCTTAGTGTTATTCAACAGATTTCACAGATTGTACAGTTTTTGTTTAGGTATGTTTTAAGGAAACTATCCAGTTTAATCTGGATGATTCATGTTCTGTTTTCTACGTGTTTGCGTAGTCTGTTGAAACATAAATGCTGTAATGTACTTGTATCAAGAATTAACCGGAAAGATTGTCAATGCCTGTTATAAAGTGCACAATGAATTAGGTTGTGGCTTTTTGGAAAAAGTATATCAAGAAGCAGTTGCAATAGTTCTGCAGGAAGAGGGAATTCCATTCGAGCGAGAAAAGCATTTGCAAATTAAGTTTCATGGTAACACTTTGGGGTGTGACTATATAGCAGATTTTGTTGTTGAGGGTAAAGTTATATTAGAACTGAAAGCCGTGCAGGAAATGTTACCTGTTTTTCAATCTCAGGTAATCAATTACTTAAAGGTCACCGGAATGCAGGTTGGGCTATTGATTAACTTCGGTCAAAGCAGCTTGCAAGTTAAAAGGTTAGCAGCTAATATCTACTAAATCTCTGGTATTGAAGAAAAATCAATAGATTACATGGTTGACATTCGGGTATGCCCCGTCCGTATGATCTGTGTAATCTTGTTGATACCCCAATCAGTTGACAACCAAATCAAGAGTAGAAAGAATGAAGACTAGAACATTAAATTATATTAGAGATGAGAAAAGAAAAAGAGACATTGCGCCTTACGCGCACTATGACGGACAAGCACCGTGCAGTCCGTTATGCGTTGGTAACCATTGAAGATTTTCTTGAGCGCCTTCGGGCTGAGACCACTAAGAAGTCTTTGCAGCGCTTGCGAGATCTGACACGTGCCGGTGGCGATGGCACACAGTTGGTTCGGAACTTACCTGCTATTTGCCCAACAGCAGAGTGGGAGAAAACTCCTGATGGAGGTGTCAGTATGAACCGCTTTAACGGTATCATTGCTTTAGAACTCTCCGGCCTGCATCATGCCGAAGCATTGGCGGCTGCTAAATATGGAGCGTCACTTCTCCCGTTCACTTTGGCCGCTTTCATCGGTGCAACGGGTGATCATGTCATTGTGTGGGTGAAAGTCTGTCTGCCGGATGGCAATTTGCCGAAAGATGAAGTTTCCGCTCTTCGTTTCTGTCAAGAAGCCTATCCATGGGCACTCTCGTTGTATTCTCCCATTCTGGGAAACGACTTGCGCCCGGTATTCTCTGCAGAGTCACAAAATGTGTTGCGTGTAAGTAGTCCGCTATCATACGACGATGCCGCCTATTACGATGCTGGGGCCTGCTCGCTGAAGGTCGGCCAACTCTCGATGTTGGAATCTCTTCGGAGAAGTGTAAAAAGTTCCGATGAAACCGACGAAAAATCGCAATCCCTCACAGAACGGATGATACACCATTTGGAGCACCTTTATGCATTTCGGCATGACGAGGTGCGAGGCGTAACAGAGTATCGCGCGTACGATCAATGGGCCTATGGATGGCGTGTAGTGGACGAACGAGTACAGCGAGGTTTTGTCATCGACTTGCATCGTGTGGGGATTGAGGCTTGGGATGCCGACCTAAAACGCTATTTGTATTCCAACAAAATCAATCGTTACGATCCTGTCTTCAACTATTTGCAAGACACCATTGGACATTGGGATGGTCACGATTACATCGGTGAATTGGCGGCAACCGTCCCCACCGATACCCCCGAGTGGCCAAAGTGGTTTCGCACATGGCTCTTGGCTACAGTGGCGCAATGGCTGGGTGGCAATAAGAAGTTCGGTAACAGCATCGCCCCACTGCTCATTTCTCCGCAGGGATATCGAAAGTCCACCTTCTGCAAAAACCTGTTGCCGCCCGAGTTGCGTTGGGGGTATACCGACAACCTCCTGTTGGAGAACAAAAAGGAAGTCTATTATGCCATGAGTTCTCTGCTGCTCATCAATTTGGATGAGTTCAACAAGATATCACCGGGCATACAGCAAGGTTTTCTCAAGAATGTGATACAATTGTCGCAAGTCAAGACCAAGCGACCCTATGGCAGCACGATGGAAGACCTGCCACGACGAGCCTCCTTCATAGCCACTACCAACATGAGCGATATTCTGACTGACCCATCCGGCAGTCGTCGATTCATCGGAGTGGAACTCACGGCACCCATCAAAATTGCCCATTCCATCAACCATTTCCAGCTCTACGCCCAAGTGATGGCAGCCCTCTCTGCCGGTGAGCGAAGCTGGTTTGATGAGGCCGAAACAGAGCGTGTGATGCAGCACAATCGTCAGTATGAAGTTCGGACACCGTTGGAACAGTATTTCCACAACACCTTCCGGATAGCCGACAGCGACGATAAACAGGCCAAATACTACACCACGACAGAGATATTTGATATCATCCGCCGCAAGGCCGGTTCACAACTCCGTTTGGGCAGTCTTACCCATTTCGGTCGCTTTTTGATGAATCAGCCTAATATCATAAGACTTCGTCGCACATGCGGTAGTGTTTATTGGCTTCGTCGCATAGACGTCGCCTGATATAAGAACGCACACATTCTCCTCTCTATAGATTTATGTGCGACTTTTACTGTCCTGCTGCCATATTTTCATACAAAAGTGTATAATTCAGCCATTTATGTTATGGCAGCAACTATGGCAGTAGTATGGCAGAAGATGCAGTAAGAACTTTTACTGCCATAGTTGTTGCCATAAGATACATTGCTATATAACAGGGGATTAGCATAAAAGATGACAGTAGGGCAGCAAAAACGGTATAAAAAAATTAATGGAGAGCAATAGTCTGGGCAGGCTATAGATTATACAGGCTTTGTAGAAAAATCTGCAGTGCTTGTAGAAAAACAGGGATGGGGTTCTCATTTTGAGAAGTTATCCAATCTGTTGTCCGTCTCATCACTGATTATTTATCAACGAGATTATACAGATGATACAGCTTTTACCACTCCAACGAGTGTCATCTGTTTCATCTGTTGATTGCTCATAGTTTATCAGAGCTCTTGTAGTCGGATGGCTACCATGTAATCATGTTTAATCTGTTGATTTTGATTTATCAACGAGGTGTATTATTAAGACAATAGAACTCAATAAACCACAAAGCTCTCTTGAGCAAATAACAGACAAGAAGCAGATAAAGATTTGAAGAAACAAAAACATGATGAACAGGTACAGATTGTTCTTCTCCTGGCAAAATGATCGTAAGGACACCAAGAGCATCGTTAGCTCCGCACTGAGAAAAGCCGCGAAGCATTTGGCAACGGAGGGAATAGAACTCTTCATCGATCAAGACACACGTGAGCGTGTAGGCAAGCGAAACATTGCAACAGAAGTGTTGGAGAAGATAAACAACTGCGACATTTTTGTGGCGGACCTCACACCGGTTACCACCTATTATCCACCGAAAGAGACCCACAGCTTACCGAAGCACATGCCCAATAGTAACGTGATGTATGAATACGGTTATGCATTGCGAGCTAAAGGCGAGAATCGAATGATAGCCTTGGCCTCCATTGATAAGGAGGCAGATGAGCATATCGAGTATATGCCGTTTGACATCAATCACGACACCATCACGCTTTTCACGGATGAGAACAGTTTGAGTGGACTCAGCGGATGGATTAAGAAAATCATTGAGGACGTGGATAAAGAGCGAGCAGCATACGTTCCGCAATATGCTTGTACCTTGCTCTTCCAATCCGAAGAAGGCCTTACAGACGAAATCACGATCAATCCACGTTACAAGCGGATATATTATACATCAAGTAATTGTAACCAATGTTACCGGCATACAGGTACTGCAACACCGGTGAATTGGCTTGATGGCATAAATAATGTATTGAGACAGCAGCAGGCACTGTCCGAAAGCCTAAGTATGCCTGCACTTCCTATTGCTACTGCGAGAATCGTTCAAAAAACCATCAATTATAGTTATGTTCCGTTGCAGATAGTTTTTATCAATCAAGGAACAGAGGCACTTGATAACATTAAGATATGGGTAACGGCCGACGACGACCGAGTAAGCTTTGCCGACACCAATGAAAAGCAAATCCATTCGTCCCCGTCGTTTCGTCGTATATACGACACTTCCATTGACGATAAACAGATTTCTCAAAGCAAACAAACGCTTAATCCTCAAGATGCATTCTCTTTTGATGCAGTCTATGTCCATGCTCCCCATGATATAGATACTTTCACGTTGCATTGGAAGTTGAGTTCAAGACAACACGCAGAGGAAGGGGAGTTTACAATCCACGTCAATCCTAAATACGAATATGACACTAGAGAAGACGACGATTTGTTAGGAACGGAGAGTGTTGAAGATTGTGTAGAGGAAAAAAAGTGAAATCTAGATTTATTGTCAAAGTAAAACGTAATAAACAAAACTATATAACTATTGTAAATAAAAATTTAAAATATATGTCAGTATTTAAAGACAGAGTCCTGTTGATAACAGGTGGTACAGGTTCGTTTGGTAACGCAGTACTTCGTCGCTTCTTGACAAGCGATATCCGTGAAATTCGTATTCTTTCGCGTGATGAGAAGAAGCAGGATGATATGCGTCATCATCTTCAGGCGCAGCATCCTGAGGTGGCGAGTAAAGTAAAGTTTTATATAGGAAACGTACGTAACCGCGAGTCTGTAGATGTGGCGATGCGTGGAGTGGACTATGTGTTTGCTGCTGCAGCCTTGAAACAGGTTCCTTCTTGCGAGTTCTTTCCGATGGAAGCAACTATGACCAATGTGATTGGTACGCACAATGTGTTGCTTTCTGCTATTGAACATGAAGTAAAGAATGTCGTGGTACTCTCTACAGATAAGGCTGCTTATCCTATCAATGCTATGGGCATTTCAAAAGCATTGATGGAAAAAGTGGCTATCGCGAAAGGACGTGAATTAGGTCAAGGTGCAAAGACAACCATCTGCTGTACGCGTTATGGTAATGTGATGGCCAGTCGTGGTTCGGTAATTCCTCTTTGGGTGGAACAAATCGAACAAGGTAAACCCATCACCATCACCGACCCCAACATGACGCGCTTCATGATGACGCTTGACGATGCCGTGGATCTTGTTATCTATGCCTTTACACATGGTGAAAATGGTGATCTCTTCGTGCAGAAGGCACCTGCAGCAACCTTAGATGTTCTTGCTGAGGCTTTGAAACAAACTTACGCTCAGATTAATCCGAAGTATGGTGAAACGGAGGTGCGTGTAATTGGCACACGTCATGGCGAAAAACTATATGAAACCCTCGTGACCCGTGAAGAAATGGCTAAGGCTATTGACATGGGTGACTACTATCGCATTCCTTGTGATAACCGAGATTTGAATTACGACAAGTTCTTTACGGACGGTAGCGAAGAAGTGTCGAAAATTGAAGACTACCATAGTCATAATACCGGTCGTCTAGATGTGGAAGGAATGAAAGAGTTACTCCTGAAACTTCGCTTTATTCGTGAGGACTTAGGCTTGATACCTCGTAGTAAGGGTAAGGAGATTCGCTCTGAGTAATGCTCCACGTATCACGCGTATCGCATGTATATTTTACTTGTTAATCCGTGAGATTCGTGTAAACAAAAAAATATGCAATGAAAATACTAGTCACAGGTGCCAAAGGCTTCGTGGGTAAGAACCTTTGCGCACAATTGAGAAATATAAAGGACGGCAAGGCACGTTGCTACGGCAATCTCACAGTGAGTGAGGTCTATGAATATGATATAGACTCCACCATTGAGGATTTGGAAAACTATTGTCATGATTGTAACTTTGTATTCAATCTGGCAGGAGTTAATCGTCCTCAAAATCCGGAGGAGTTCATGCAGGGCAACTTTGGGTTTGCTTCTCAGTTGCTTGAAACCTTAAAGAAGCATGGCAATAATTGCCCTGTGATGCTTTCAAGTTCGGCGCAGGCATCGCTGACCGGTCGTTTCGGTAACAGTGAGTATGGCCGCAGCAAGAAAGCCGGTGAAGATCTCTTTCTTGACTATGGTAAAGATGCCGGAGCTAAAGTTCTGATATATCGTTTCCCCAATTTGTATGGCAAATGGTGTCGCCCCAATTATAACTCGGCGGTAGCTACTTTTTGTAATAACATAGCTAATAATCTACCAATACAGGTGAACGATCCAAGTGTGGAGTTGGAACTGCTCTATATCGATGATTTGGTGGAGGAAATGGTTGCTGCATTGCAGGGAAAGGAGCATCACTGTGAATTTGAAGGACTGGACGTGATTCCACAAGCCGATGGCCGCTATTGCTATTGTCCCGTGACGCACAAAGCAACTTTAGGACAGATTGTGGATTTTCTTCATCAGTTTGAAGAAATGCCTCGTACGTTGATGATTCCTGAAATCCCTGCGGATAGCTTTGCCAAACGATTATATAGCACATACCTCAGTTATCTACCACAGGAAAAGGCCGTGTTTGACTTAAAGATGAATAAAGATGATCGTGGTTCGTTCACGGAGTTGGTGCACACTTTGAAATGTGGACAAGTGAGTATCAATATCTCCAAGCCAGGAGTAACCAAAGGACAACATTGGCACAACACCAAGTGGGAACAGTTTATTGTGGTGAGTGGACATGGATTGATTCAAATGCGTAAGGAGGGAACAGACGAAATTCGTGAATACGAAGTGAGTGGTGAAAACATTCAGTCTGTCATCATGCTTCCCGGGTATACGCACAACATTATCAATCTCTCCGATACAGAAGACCTCGTCACGGTGATGTATTGCAACGAGATTTTCAATCCTGAACGTCCTGATACATTCTTTGATCCTGTATAATTTTCTCCACGTATCTCACGTATAGTCACGGATAATAGATGAACATCGACAATCTTATATACCAATCTGTTGGTGCAGCAATGGAGGTGTACAACCATCTAGGCCCAGGATTGCTTGAAAGCGTCTATGAGAAAGCAATGATGTACGAACTTCAATTAAGAGGTTTAAGAGTTACTTCACAGATGCCAGTAGAGATAAAGTATAAGAATACTACACTTGGTTCTGACTTACGTTTAGATATTTTAGTGGAGGACAAAGTTATTATAGAGTTAAAATCTGTTGAAACGCTTATGCCAGTACACTTTAAGCAGATACGCACCTACATGAAGTTATTTGACGTACCTGCAGGGGTCTTGATAAATTTTAATGTAAGCGATTTTAAACAAGGTTATAAAGTGATTAAATAAAAATATACGTGTCAATACGAGAGATACGTGGAAAAAAGGAATAAACTATGTTCAAAAATAATGGAAAACTCAAACTGCTCATAATAGTAGGTACAAGACCTGAAATCATCCGCTTAGCAGCAGTAATAAATAAGTGCCGTAAGTATTTTGATACAGTTTTGGCACATACAGGCCAAAACTATGATTATAACCTGAATGGTGTGTTCTTCAAGGACTTGAAGTTAGCAGATCCGGAGGTATACTTGGATGCTGTAGGTGATGACCTTGGTGCTACCATGGGGAACATTATTGACAAGAGCTATAAGCTGATGGTGCAGATTAAACCTGATGCAGTATTAGTTTTGGGTGATACTAATTCATGTTTGAGTGTAATTGGTGCAAAACGTCTGCACATTCCCATTTTCCACATGGAAGCGGGTAATCGTTGCTTTGATGAATGCCTGCCGGAAGAAACCAATCGTCGTATCGTTGACATCATCTCTGATGTGAACATTTGCTACTCTGAGCATGCCCGTCGCTATTTGAATGCAAGCAGTGTTGCTCCACAACGTACATACGTCAGTGGTTCACCCATGGCAGAAGTGTTGCATGAAAACCTTGCTGATATCGAGGCCAGCGATGTACATATACGCTTAGGCTTGGAGAAAGGCAAATATATTTTGCTCAGCGCACACCGCGAAGAGAACATTGACACCGAAAAGAATTTTGTGTCGCTCTTTACCGCAATCAATAAGATGGCAGAAAAGTATGACATGCCTATCCTTTATAGCTGCCACCCCAGAAGTCGTAACAGATTGGAAGCATCTGGCTTCAAACTGGATGCCCGTGTGATTCGTCAGGAACCTCTCGGCTTTCACGACTACAATTGTCTTCAGATGAATGCCTTTGCTGTAGTGTCAGACTCCGGAACGCTTCCAGAAGAGAGTTCCTTCTTTACCTCTATAGGACATCCTTTCCCTGCAGTATGTATCCGTACTTCAACCGAGCGTCCGGAGGCCTTGGATAAGGGGTGCTTCGTCTTGGCCGGCATTAATGAGCACGACTTGTTGCAAGCTGTGGATGTAGCGGTCGAAATGTGCAAGAATGGTGATAATGGTCTTCCCGTGCCCAACTACGTTGACGAGAACGTAAGCACCAAGATTGTGAAACTGATTCAGAGCTACACGGGAATAATTAATCGTATGGTTTGGAGGAAAGAGTAATCTAACGGGGCCTCTATCTACTATTGGGTAAATATCACTAGGACGGAGAAAAAGATGCCTATATAGTGAACCCATTTGTTACTACTACTAGTCAATAACATCGCAAATAAAAGATATTTGACAATCATCAATAATTCGTTTATAATCAATAGTTATAGTATCTTTTATATTAATTAAATGAATCAACTTAAAGCTGGCGCTGCCTTGAATTATGTATCTATCATCTTACACATGGTTGTAGGATTGGTATATACCCCTTATATGTTGCGTACATTGGGGCAGTCCGAATATGGATTGTATTCTTTAGCTGCGTCTATTATTGCGTATTTGACTGTACTTGACCTTGGTTTTGGCAATGCCATTGTTCGCTACACCGCTAAATTTCGTGCAGAAGGCAAACAGCGGGAGCAAGAAGAGATGTTTGGAATGTTTCTTGTTCTTTATATAGGTATTGGACTTATTGCCATGGCCGCTGGTGGTGTATTGGCATGGAATGTAGAAAGTTTGTTCTCTGCCAAGATGACAACTACAGAAGTCGAGCGCACGCGCATCATGTTGTGGCTGATGACTTTTAATTTGGCATTTACCTTTCCGATGAGTATTTGGGGGAGCATAATGACGGCTTACGAACGTTTTGTGTTCCAACGAGTGGTAAGTATCATTCGAGGCGTTTTGAATCCCATTGTAATGGTGTTGCTTTTAGCTGTAGGTTATAAAGCTGTAGCTATGGTTGTGGTTACCACAATATTCAACGTGGTGACACTCCTAATTAATTGGTGGTACTGCAAGTACAAACTATCCATTAAAGTTCGCCATGGAAAATTTAAGTGGGCTTTCTTGAAGGAAGTTTCGATTTATAGTTTCTGGATTTTCCTTAATGTCATCATGGACCGCATCTATTGGAGCACAGGTCAATTCGTTTTGGGAATTTATCGTGGTGCTGCAGCTATAGCCGTTTATGCGGTGGCCATTCAGTTGCAGAGCATGTATATGATGTTTTCAACTGCGATTAGTGGGGTATTCTTGCCAAAGGTAACAGCGATGGTAACAACGGAAAACAATCCCAAAACGATATCGGATCTCTTCGTCCGCACTGGTCGTATTCAGTATATTGTTATGGCATTTATACTTTCTGCTTTTATTGTTTTGGGTAAACAATTTATAGCACTTTGGGCAGGACCAGGATATGAAGATGCTTATATTATTTCGTTGATATTCTTTATTCCTTTAACAGTTCCGTTGATTCAAAACTTGGGAATCACAATTCTTCAAGCTCGTAATCAAATGAAATTTCGTTCCTCTCTCTATATATTTGTCGCCATTGGCAGTTTAGGTATTACAATCCCACTAACGAAATATTATGGAGGTATTGGTTGTGCTATCGGTACTGCCACTGCCTTGATTTTAGGGCAGATCATCGTTATGAATATATACTATCAATGCAAACAAGGTTTAAATATTCTTCATTTTTGGAAAGAGATTATTAAGATGTCGATTACGCCCATCATTATTACCTTCGCTTGTTATCATGTATTACAGTATTATCCTATTATATCGTGGGGAACTTTCGCTATAGCAACATTATTATTTAGTTTTATATATCTTGTATTCTTCTTTAATTTTAGCATGAATACTAGTGAAAGAAATTTATTTATTAAACCATTCAAAATGGTGACATCAAGATTCAAAAAATAATCATGATTAACATCCAGTATAGATCTGACTGTTGCGGTTGCTCTGCTTGTGTGCAACGGTGTCCAAAACAATGTATTTCAATGCACGAGGATGAAGAAGGTTTTCTCTATCCTAAGGTAAATCTTGATATGTGTATTGATTGTGGACTTTGTGAAAAGGTGTGCCCCGTACTACATCAAGCAGAAGAACGTATTCCATTAGAAGTCTTTGCTGCAAAGAATCCTGATGAGGATATTCGTATGCAAAGTAGTTCTGGTGGGGTTTTTACACAATTGGCAGAACTAATCATTGATGCAGGTGGTGT
Source organism: Bacteroidaceae bacterium (assembly GCA_017461605.1). Taxonomy (GTDB): domain Bacteria; phylum Bacteroidota; class Bacteroidia; order Bacteroidales; family Bacteroidaceae; genus Alloprevotella. The sequence continues at coordinate 64,938 of JAFTXN010000009.1, read as the reverse complement.
TGTATTCGGTGTTAAATGGAATGAACATTTTGAGGCAGTTCATGCTTATACAGAGTCCAAAGAAGGACTTGCAGCATTTCGTGGAAGCAAATATGTGCAAAGTCGAGTAGGAGAAACCTTCAAACAAGCAGAGATTTTCTTGAAGCAAGGACGTCAAGTGCTATATTCGGGAACTCCTTGTCAGATTGCAGCATTAAAACTCTTTTTGCGTAAGGAATATGAAAATCTCTTAACGGTTGATTTTATTTGCCATGGCACGCCTTCTCCTGGTGTTTTCCGCTGGTATTTGAGTGAAGAATTTGCAAAGGAAGCCGCTCGTCAGAGCGGCGAAAAAATACAGTTTCGTTCTTCCTTACCTATTCCCTCCATCGCGAAAGCTGATGTCCTTGCTCGTGAGCAGGGATTTGAAATAGAGGACATCCGTTTTCGTGATAAGCGTGTAGGCTGGAAAAAATTCAGTTTCGTTCTCTCCTTAAAATTGCTCTCCAAGGTGACAACCGCAGGAGAGAAAAATTCAGTTTCTCTCTCCTATACACTCGACAAGCATGCCTTTATGCGAGGGTTCCTAAAAGACCTTTATCTCCGTCCAAGTTGTCATGCTTGCCCTGCTAAATCTAGTAAGAGTGGTTCAGATATAACTTTAGGTGATTATTGGGGTATTCAATCACTTATGCCAGAATTGGATGACGACCGCGGAGTTTCAGCACTTACCATAAATTCCGAGAAAGGTAAACATGTGTTGCATGCTACAACTGCAGAATTGCATGAAGCGCCTTACAAGGACCTCTGTGCTAAAAATCCCTCCTTATTTCACTCTGGCAGAATACCTGCTAAAAGAGCACCATTCTTCGCAAAAACAAATGAAACATTCCACCAACGAATAAACCATTTGTGTTGTATTCCAATGAAACAAAAAGTAATATTATTGCTTCGCAAAGTGCTGAATCGACAAACAAAACAATTCATCAAACAAATAATAAGACGATAAGACATGAAAATAGGAATTCTAACTTTTCATTGGGCAACTAATTATGGTGCAATCTTACAATGCTATGCGTTACAAACATATTTAGAAAGTTTAGGACATGATGTTAAGGTTATTGACTATAAGCCGAAACAATATGATGACACTCTCTATGCTTTTTTTAGGTTTCGAAAATTTCTAAATGTAGGAAATTATTTAGAAAATAAGAAAAAAGAGGCGTCACTTTCGATATTTAGGAATCAAAAACTAAAGAAGATCCAGAGATTCTATTCGTTTAAGGATATGTCAGGTAACTTAGATGAATTTGATGCAATCATCTCAGGAAGTGATCAAGTTGTGAATCCTTCGTTCTTATTAAGTGGTGAAGGTAGAGGAACTGAAGCGCCTACCTATTTTTTAGGTTTTGACTTTAAAGGTAGGAAAATCGGTTATGCACTTAGCTTTGGTTGCGTGGAATATCCTCAAAAGGCACTACCTGTTGCGTCAAAATATATAAAACATTTTGATGCAATTAGCGTTCGAGAGGAGTCTGGAGTTGATATTGTAAAATCAATGGGGAGGGACGATGCAGTTGTGGTGCCAGACCCAACACTTTTGATGACACCCTCTTTTTATCATCACTTAGCAGATGAATGTCCTAATAAGAATGATAGTTATATTTATAGTTTCTTTATTAGAAATGTCAAAGAACGTAAACTTGCAATCAATGAACAATTAACTAAAAAAAACATACTTTGGAATAACGAAGATGGTGATTACACAATGCAAGGATGGCTATCAAAAATAAAGAATTCTCAATTTGTAATAACTGATTCGTTTCACTGTATGGTAATGTGTCTTAAACTTCATAAACCTTTTGTGGTAGTGACAGAAAAAGAAGGTAATGTAGGGATGAATGACCGATTTTATACTCTTTTAGAAAAAATGTTATTAGATAAGGTCTTAATCAACAAGAAAAACATTAATTGCTTTTCAAAATTCTTTGATGAAATTTATAATTGGGATAAAATAGATGATATTTTAGAAAACTATAGCAAAATAGGAGGGACCTTTTTATCTCGCATTTAATAAATATTGCTAAGAAGAAAAAATGACTTTTATAGTATTAATCTTTATGTTGTTGCTTTATTATAAATTATGCAACAAGAAATATGAGCTAGGTTCGAGAGTATTTATTACAATTATGTGTATTGTATTAATATTGTTATCAGGACTAAGACATGAGGGAGTAGGAATAGATACATTAGCTTATTTGAGAAATTTTGAGAATAATGCAAATCTTTCTTGGGCGGATGTTTTTGATAATTTCTTTACACGTTTCTTTTTTCCCTCAGTAGATAATAGTAAAGATCCAGGATATTTTGTTTTTTTGAAATTGTTACACACATTTCACATTAATAAAAGAATCTTCTTGTTCATTATAGCAACGTTAACCATAGTTCCATTTGGAATTTTTACATATCAAAATTCTAAAAATCTAAAAACAGTTTTATTTGCTTTTGGCTTTTATCTAACGTTGTTTTATGGTTATCTTCCCAATAGTGCTATTCGTCAATCTTTAGCGTTATCTTTTATTCTATGGGCATATTTATTTCTTTGTAATAAAAAAATCTTTAAGGGGGTTTGTTTAATTGTAGTTGGAGCTACGTTTCATAAGACTGCTTTAATAGTCTTAGTATTAATCCCAATTCTATATTTAAAAAATATTCAAAAAGTATACAAGTGCATATTGCTTCCATTTATAGTTACTTTAATGTTTCCTGAAACGATAGCTCAGTTATTAGTTGGAAGTAACGAAGTCTACTCTGGTTATAGCGATGGAAGTTATTATGAAAACAATCAAGGTAGTAAACCATATGTTATTATCCTTTTGATAACATTATTCTATATAATAGGGTGGGTTTATATTAGGAAACTAACTATGACATTTATTAAACAAAGGATGAAATTGCTTTTCTTGGGGTGCGCTTTAACTTTTATGCTTATTCCGTTAATTTGGTCTGATCCAGCAGCAATTCGAGTTATTTCATATTTTGCTCCCTGTATGGGTATAATTGTAGGAGCGAGTTTGTCATATAATAAAGAAATACGTTTTCTGTTCCCATTGTTATTTGCTGCATTCCTTTATCGTTCAATTTCTGTTAATGATAATTATTTCTTTATGTGGCAAATGATGGAACTACATGAAAGATACTTATAATCTAGAATGTAAATAAACTGCATAAAAATGAAAGTCCTTCAAATTAACGCCGTTTATGGCCATGGAAGTACGGGTGTCATAGTTCGTGACATTGAGCAAATGTGCGAACGAGATGACATAGAATGCCATGTGGCAAGTCCTGACCCTAATGTACGTGATGCTAAACGTGGGTTTCTGATAGGGAATACTTTTGACCATAAGTTACATGCTCTACTTTCGCGCATCAATGGTAAACAAGCCTATTTTAGTCGGTGGGCAACAAGACGATTGTTAAATTTTATTGATGAGATAGAGCCCGACGTTGTCCATTTACATAACTTGCACAGCAACTATATTCATCTCAATATGTTGCTTCACTATCTTGCAAAGAAAGATATCCGCACGATAGTAACTTTGCACGATTGTTGGTTCTACACAGGAGGATGTTTTCACTATACGGCCGCAAGATGTATGCGTTGGTTAGAAGGTTGTGGTAATTGTCCTAAAAAGAGGCAAGACACTCCTGCCTACCTGTGGGATTGTTCAGCAAGTATTCTTGCCGATCGTAAGAAATATCTTTTGGCGATACCTCGCTTGACGGTGACCGGAGTTTCGGAATGGATTTCCAATGAGGCGAAGCGTACATTCTTTGCTGATACGCCTGTTGTGACCATACGTAATGGAGTCGACTTAGATGTCTTTAAACCGACTCCTTCTGATTTTAGAAGTCGTTTGGGGTTGGAAGATAGGTACATTATTCTTGGTCCTGCAAGTAAATGGCTACAGCCTATGAACAAGTCTGTCTTGAATTATTTTAGTGAGCATATGCAAGCCGATGAGGTGTTGTTGCTTTTTGGTGCGACAGATTGTTCGATACCTATGCCAGAGAATGTTCGTCTTTATGGTTATACAAAAGACCGTGAAGAATTGGCAGCGTTGTATACGTGTGCTGATGTCTTTGTTAATACAACTCGCGAAGATTCTTTGTCACTGATTAATGTAGAGGCTCAGGCTTGTGGTACTCCGGTTGTAACCTTTGATGAAACAGGACCTAAGGAAACAGTGGACGGGGAGTGTGGATATGCTGTGCACGTAGGTGATAGCGAACTTTTGTATGAAACTGTGAAGTCTGTGCGTATACAGGGGAAGGAGTCTTTTGGCGAATTCTGTGGGGTGATGGTCGCAAAGGATTATGAAAAGGAACTCAATTATAGCAAATATATATCATTGTATAATGAAATAATGGGTTATACTATGTAGCATAAGTAAGAGATTATACTAGTTTAAATTTATTCTCGTCTTGATACTAAAATTATATGAAATTCAGCATTATTTTACCCATTTATAAGGTAGAAAAATATTTACGACCTTGTGTTGATAGTGTCTTATCTCAGACCTTTCAAGATTTTGAAATCATCTTAGTGGATGATGGGTCTCCTGATTCTTGTCCTCAGATATGTGATGAGTATGCTGCTAATGATGCTCGAGTAAGAGTTATTCATCAGCAGAATGGTGGTTTGGCTGCTGCAAGAAATGCAGGATTGGATATTGCCCAAGGAGAATATATATGCTATGTGGATAGTGATGATTATCTGATCGACAATAACGTCCTACAAAAAATTGCTGATGCATCGGAGTCTCATCCTGACATCATTCATTATAAGTTTGTCGAGTGGTTCGAAAGTGATGGACATATTGCAGATTGTTATTTTGATTATAAAATACCGACTGATGGACGAACTCCTGCGGAGATGTATAGTGACCTCGTTGATAAAGATGCATATTACAATAGTGCTTGGAGTAAGGTCATCAGAAGGCAACTTTTACAAGAAAATAGCATACGTTTCCATGAGGGCATCGTGGGTGAGGATAATGAGTGGTACTATCATGTGGTAATGGTGGCTCAGAGTTTAGTATTGATAGATGAACCTCTATACGTCTACAGGAGAAGACAAGGATCAATAACCACTACTAACAATCGGAAACACCTACTGGACCAATTATTCGTACTTGACAAGTGGGAGGAAAAACTCAAGGGACTATCAGATGACAATAGAACTCAAGTGGTATGGGGAAGTCTGGCGAAACAGTATTGTAGTGCTTTGATTATCTATGCGAGTATGGACAATGTAAAAGACTTATTGCCTCGAATCCTTCAGAAAAAGTATTTGTTGAAATATAGTCGCAATAAGCGAGTTGTTATTTTTAGATGGTTGCAATGCTTCTTTGGAGTGAGAGGGTTGATATGTTTGTTGAAACTTGTAAAAAAACTGAAGAAGTAAATTGGATTTATATTCTGATGCACAATCTTTTTGGATAAATGTTTGTATTATGAAGAATTCAAGTCTTGCGTCAAGAATCATTTATGTAGCAAATAAAAGGACTTATTTGCGTAGAATTGCACGTCTTGTTTTAAGATACGTGTTTTCTTGTGATGTCGCTTTGCCTGTTAAATGGGGGGGGTAATTCGCTGGAACATAACGGGTTAGGTGTTGTTATTTCTAGGCTTGCAATAATAGGTAATGATTGTCGGATATACCAACATGTAACCATCGGAGCAGGAAAGGGTGGATACCCTATTATAGGAAACAATGTGACTATTTATGCAAATAGCGTTGTGGTGGGAAATATTCGGATTGGTGATAATTGTATAATAGGGGCTAATAGTTTTGTAAATGTAGATGTGCCTGACAATAGTGTTTATGCAGGAGTTCCTGCAAAGTTTATTAGGTCTATTGTTTAAATTAAAGCATAAGTAATGCAATTAATTTTAACTTCTGATACACGCAAATGTCCTTCCGTAGAGGGACTAACGTTGGTCGATGCTACGACTATAAAGCAATACGAGGGCAATAAAGATGTAGTGGCATTGGTGTGTTCTCGCGATGTGGCACAGGTATGCCAGCATTTGGATATACCTAATCTGCGACTCATCCAACTCTTCAGTGCTGGTTTTGATCATATTGACCCCCAATTGTTATACTCGAAAGGAGTGCTATTATGTAATGCTGCTAATGTGTACAATGTGGGAATGGCAGAGTTTATCGTATATGCCATGCTCATGAGGGCAAAGCGTTATAATCGTAGCATTAAGAACCGGAATCTTCGTCCTCTGCGTAATTACCGGTATATTACAGAATTGGCTGGGAAGACTGTGGGTATATTGGGGGCTGGTAATATAGGCTCTCAAGTGGCCAAGCGATTAGCAGCTTTTGATATGCATGTACTGGGATATGATTTGAAAACAGATGATAGACCTTATTTTGAGAAAATATATAACCAAGAGGGACTGGCAGAATTGTTAGAATCCTGTGACTATGTGGTAAATTGTATGCCCCTCTTCAAGGAAACTGAGGGTATGCTTTGTAAAGATTGGTTTGACCTTATGAAGAAGGATGTGACAATAGTGAATGTGGGGCGCAAGCAACTAATCAACGATAAGGATTTTATATCATTTCTTAAGCAGAATAAGAATGCTACTGCGATATTGGATATGTTCGAGAAGATTCCTAACCCGATAACGAATCCCTATCGTAGATTGTCCAATGTGTTGGTCTTGCCTGGCGTGACGGCGATTTCCCAAGAAATCAATCAGAAGTTAAAGGAACTGATAGGGGAGAACCTCAGACGTTTAGCGTGTGGTGAACCTTTGTTGAACGTAATAAAATAACAGATATGGCAGAAAGGAAACAGTATGCTTCGTTAGATTTAATGAAATTCATCATGGCTATGCTGATACTTACTCAGCATACGTCAAATGAGTGGGCACATTCCACGGGATTGGTGCATGCATTCTTTGGATTGGGTAATTTTGCGGTTCCCTTCTTCTTCGCTTGTTCGGGATTCCTATTCTTCTCAAAACTAAATACATTATCCGCTGATGAGCAGAAAGGGTACTATAAAAAGTGGTCTCTGCGCATAGGAAAGATGTATCTGCTATGGTCTTTAATCTATTTTGTCTTCGTACTCTATGGATGGATTGATCGTGGAGTGACCATTGAAGGGATAGGGAGATATTTACATCGGGTAATAGTGTTCTCTACCTATGCCACCATATGGTTCCTTCCTGCTTTATGGGTGGGGGTGAGCATTTGTTATTGGATGAAAAAGCATTGTAGCAGCATGTTGATGTGGATTGCTATGGTGCTGCTTATGGTTATAGGTAATTTGTTCGGCAGCTATTCAAATGTGATTTTGGAGTCATGTCCTGGAATAGTTTCATTCTATGATGGATATATGGATTGGTTTATCACTTGGAGAAATGGAGTTTTTAATGGTGCACCATATGTCTTTATTGGTATCTTGGTTGCCGAGGGATGGGGTAAGAATATTTCTTTAAAGGTCTCTGCACTGTTGGCTGTGTTGTTCGCTTTTGCATTTATATGTGAGGCGTTCTGTATAAGTCGATTCAAATTAAGCAGTGCTACGGATATGGGATTTATGATGGCCCCTGCCATCTATTTTATGATGAAGTTCTTGGTTTCTCCTCAAATAACGTTGCCTACGTCTATCGTTTGGACCTATTGTCGTAATCTCAGTATGCTTATATTCTTGGGACAGAGATTATTCTTGACAGCACTTCCTGGTATGTTCCCGGCCATGGCTAAATGGATTGGCGGGTTCTCTGAGGGGGGGGTATATGTATATTTCGTAGTTGTCGTGTTGGGATTCTCGTTTCTAATTATCAAACTCTCGAATAGATGTAAGGTATTAAAAAATCTTTGGTAAAGCAGATGTTGTTATGAATAGTAATTTACCTAAAGTACTTGTAGTAGGTATCAATGCGTGGCGTACTGATGGTACGGCGCATACACTGATGGATATATTCAGTTGTTGGGATCCAGAGAAAGTGGCATTGGTGTATACACGTGCCGACTTGCCCAATACATTGGCTTGTAAACGCTTCTTTCAGATTAGCGAAAGTCAGATAATCAAAAGTGTACTGAAACCTTGGATGAAGGTGGGGCGTGTAGTGGAGAACACCCCTAATGGCAATACCGAGGAGATAACAACGGAACGTGAACGCTATGCCAAGGCACACAAGAAGCCTTCAGCCATATTGCCACTGGTGCGTGAGGTAGTCTGGAAATTGGGACGGTGGAAGACACCTGCGCTGAAGCAGTTTGTAGAGGACTTCAATCCTGATGTCATTTTTGTTCCCATATATCCAACTGCATATATGGGAAGGATACAACGCTATATAACCAAACTCACAGGGAAGCCTACCGTATGCTATTTGGCTGATGATAACTATAGTTACGATGCCTGTTCGAACTTCTGGCAGTATATCCATCGCTTTTGGTTGCGTAAGCATGTTGGCCCGATAGCAAAGGACTGTAAGGAGATGTTTGTAATTGTAGATAAGGAGAAGGAGGATACCGACACTCGTTTTGGTACGGATAGTGTAATCTTGACTAAAAGTATAGACTTCTCAGGTAAGAGTTATACGCATCATACCCCCAATAGCCCGTTGAAATTTGTTTACACGGGTAGTTTGGTTATTGGCCGAGACAAGACACTATCACTATTGGCGGATGCGATTAATGCAGTCAACAAGGATGGCCTAAAGGCAGAACTATACATATATTCGCAAACGACACCCAATGATGAGATTCTGGGACATATCAATGTCGGGGCCGCCCATTTTTGTGGAAGAATAGGGCGTGACGAGGTGCTGAAAGTACAGCAAGAGGCCGATGTGGTCGTATTTGCCGAGGCCTTGGAGGGAAAGGAGGCCAATGTGGCAAAACTCTCCTTCTCAACCAAGATTACAGATTATATCTCTAATGGAAAATGTGTGTTGGCTATAGGTAAGGACTATATAGCCCCTATTGATTATTTCCAAAGGAACGATGCTGCCATTATAGCACATAGTGCAGAAGAAATAAGGCAGTGTGTGAAGCAGATTGTGGATAATCCCATCGTTGTAGACGAATATGGAGAGAAAGCCTACAATTGTGCGGTGAGAAATCATGAGAAACAGATGATGGAACAGCGATTTATCGATACCATGTGTAAAACCTTAAGATAGTCGTATGAAAAAGATTTGTGCTATATCGACAGTTGAAGGAACTATGAATAGTTTCATTATTCCCGCTATGCGAATCATGAAGGAGCATGGGTATGATGTGACCTTAGTGTGCAATATGAGCGAGGAGTTCTATAAGAAAAACTCTGAGGAATTCCATTGCATTAATATTCCCATGAAGAGAGGTGCGTCGCTGACCGACTTGATAAAGATGCCGTTTGTGTTTAGAAGACTATTCAAGAGATGCCGTTTTGATTACGTTCAATATGCGACTCCCAACGCTTCGCTATATGCTGCATTAGGTGCCAAGATGGCAAAGGTGCCCAAAAGAGTATATTGCCAATGGGGAATACGCTATGTGGGAAACGAGGGTGTGATGCGCAGGTTGCTTAAGTTCTTCGAAAAGATATCCTGCATGTGCTCGACTCATATACGTCCTGCCAGTTGGAAGAATCTGGATTTTGCCGTAGAGGAGGGACTGTATGAACGCGAGAAGGCGGCAGCCATAGGTGATGGCGGTACTATTGGTATTGACCTGAAGCAATTTGATATAGAAAAGAAAGGGCCTTCAAGAGTCGAAGTGTTAGAGCAATTCCCACAGTTAAAAAACAAATTGGTTTTTGGTTTTGTGGGGCGAATCAATAAAGATAAGGGAATAGGTGAACTTCTTGAGGCATTTATTCGTGTTGAGAGTAAATACGAAAATGCGGCGTTGCTGTTAATCGGAGGAATGGATGGGGATTCTTCTTTATACACGCAATATTTTGCAAAACATCCAAATATCATTAGCATGGGACGTACTAATGAAGTGCCTAAGTATATCTCTGCTATAGACGTACTTGTGCATCCAAGTTATCGTGAAGGATTCAGTATGGTGATACAGCAGGCAATGGCAATGGAAATTCCTGTGGTAACAACCAATATTCCCGGCCCCTCAGAGGTGATTGAAAAAGATGTAACAGGAGTGCTTGCCGAGCCACGCGATGTGGATACCCTCTATGAGGCTATGGCATGGATGGTGGAACATCCGGAGCAACGTGTTGCGATGGGTAAGGCAGGAAGAGTGCGTTGTGAAAAGCATTTCACTCGGGAACGTATGTTGCAACTTACGTTAGAAGACAGAGAAAGTATCATAAATTCATAATAAAGTGGTATGAAACACTTAAATCTGATGATATTGGTTGATACACCATCAGCAGCCATGAATGCTCAAGAGGCCGGAGTGGACCGTATATTCTATGATTTGGAATATGTGGGAAAAGCTGAACGCCAACATGGGCGTAATACGGTGTTGTCGCAAAATGATATAGAAGATTTACCTGCCATCAGAGAGGTTGTGACGACCTCTCAGTTGTTGGTGCGCACGAACCCAATTCATGCCTATACGGCAATGGAGGTGGAAAAGGCAATTGCCTACGGAGCGGACATCTTAATGCTGCCGATGGTGATGGATCATCACGATGTGGAAACCTATGTGAAACTGGTCAACGGAAGAGCAAAGGTGTGCATCATGGTTGAAACGGCCGCAGCTATGGCCAGATTGGATAAGATTCTTACCGTTCCCGGGGTAGATGAGTTGTTTATCGGTTTGAATGACCTACATATCTCAATGGGACTCACATTTATGTTTGAGTTGTTGAGTGATGGCTTGGTGGAATATATTTCCGAAAAATGCGATAAGGCCGGTGTGCCTTTTGGCTTTGGTGGTATTGCCCGCATCGGAGAAGGTATGCTACCTTCTGACTATATTTTGGGTGAACATGCTCGTTTAGGCTCATCTTCTGTTATATTATCCAGAACATTCAAGGGGGTTGTTGGGGTAGATGCGAATGCTCGCCCTGTTGATCTGAAGGAAGAAGTGGAGAAGGTAAGAAACCGGATGGCTGAGATTGAGAAGTGGGATGAGGCGGCATATACAGAAAATCGAAAAAAAATAGAATTGGCCGTGGAGGCAGTGATTGCTAAAATAGCGGGTAAATAGTATTCTTCATGAAGGACTTTGAAAGACTCTTGTTAGCCATCTTGGCAACTTCAGTTAGTTCTTCCGTAGATAGATTGCCCTTAGATATTTCTTTATCAGAGGCAGATTGGAAGGACTTCCTGAAATTGGCCCAGTCTCATGGTGTTGCAAGTTTGGTGACTGATCAGTTGCAAAATTTTCCGGCAGAAAAGCGTCCTTCCAAGCAAATCATAATGTCTTTGGTCGGGCATCTCCTCCAGCAAGAAAAGCGTTATAGGTGGCAATTGCAGACGGCTAACATGTTGGCCGAAGCTCTCAAGGAGAAAGGAGTGCAGATGAAGGTGCTTAAAGGTATCTCATTTAGCACATATTATCATAAGCCTGAGTTGCGAGAATGTGGGGATTGCGATATTTATTTGGGGGAGCATTTCGAGGTGGGTAATCAGGTGGTGTGTGATATCGGAGGAAGTGCAGAATGGGGGACCTATAAACATTCGCACTTGCACCTGAATGGGTTGTTGATAGAAAACCATCGCTACATAACAGATTTCCATGGCACTAAAAAAGGGGTGAAATTGGAACAGATGTTGCAAAAGTATGCCAAAATGCCAGGAAGCCTCATCAATGGAACAGCGCTTGTGCGTCCTAACGCGCATTTTAATGCGATACATTTGTTGCGGCATGCGCATGGGAATTTGATGCTTGGGGGTATGACCCTAAGAATGATTTATGATTGGGCCGTTTTCTTAAGGGGAGAACAATCCAATTTGGACTGCCATCAATTATATGCCGATCTGGAAGAGTGTGGATTGAGGAATTTTGCAGAGGTGTTAACCGGAGTTTGTGTGGAATACTTTGGGCTGAAACTGACCAATGAGAAGTTGCTCTCAAGCAACGACTCTCCATTGGTGGATCGAGTGCTGATGGATACTCTCAGGGATGGGAATTATTTAATCCCGAAGGAGAGCATCTGGCACAAAACGAGAAGAATATGTGCTCGTTTTAAGCGTATGTGGCGTTTTCGTGAATTGGCCATAGAGAGTGTACCCATGATGCTTTGGAATTCATTTGCATTCAGTTCTTATATGAAGAGGGATATACGATTGGAAGAATATTAAGATTTCAAATTTTATGTATAAAAACTTTTTCAAGCGGGCAATCGATTTTATGATTGTTCTTTTGGCTTTATTGATTATCTGGCCCTTTTTGCTCATCATTTATATATGGTTGACCATTGCGAATAAGGGCGCGGGGGCGCTATTTTATCAGGAGCGTCCGGGTAAGGATGGTAAGATCTTTAAGGTTATCAAGTTCAAGTCTATGACGGATGAACGCGATGCGGAGGGTAACCTGCTACCCGATGTACAGCGATTGACTAAGGTGGGCGCTTTTGTGAGAAAGACATCTATAGATGAGTTACCACAACTCTTCAATGTATTGAAGGGGGATATGGCACTCATTGGACCGCGGCCGTTATTGGTGAAATATCTACCGTATTATACAGAACGGGAACAACTGCGTCATACTGTGCGTCCAGGTATTACGGGATGGGCACAAGTGAATGGTAGAAACCATGTTTTATGGGAAGAAAGATTCGACCTGGATGTGTATTACGTGGAGCATATGTCTTTGATGCTTGATATTAAGATTGTTTTAAGTACAATCAAGAACATACTGAATAGAAAAGATATAGAAGTGGCTCCTAATCTAATGGATTTTGATGAATATCGTATAGAACAATCAAAGGGGCATTTATTTACCTCCATTGAAGATGCTATCATCAAGGATTGATTCCTATATAATATCTTATGAATATAATAAATAAGTAATTATGAATATTTTATTTACTTGTGCGGGACGTCGCACGTACTTGCTGAAGTACTTTAAAGAGAACTTGTCTGAAGGTGACAAGGTCTTTGCTACGGATATGCAGTTGTCTGCTCCAGCATTGCAGGTGGCTGATGTTAAAATTCAAGTTCCTGCGGTGTATGCCGCAGATTACGTGGATATAACGCTTGGAATTTGTAAGGAACATAATATCAATGTTCTGATTAGTTTGAATGACCTGGAACTTCCTATCTTGGCCGAAAACAAAGCACGATTTGAGGATTTGGGCGTGAAGGTTATAGTTTCTGATCCGGAAGTAATTGATATTTGTTTCGATAAATATAAAACGGCTCAGTGGGTGGAATCATTGGGGTTAAAATCCCCTAAGACTTATGTCAGATTGCAAGACGTGAAGGACGCTTTGGCAAAAGGTGAAATTCATTTTCCCTTATTCATGAAACCACGTTGGGGGTCTGGCTCTATCGGATTGGAATCTATTGCTGACATGGAGGAATTGGATATCTACTACCATTTGTTGATGAAGAAGATTAAGAAAACAATTCTTGCAACTGCTTCGGTAGGTGATGAGTATATCATGATTCAGGAAAAACTGACAGGAAACGAGTTTGGACTTGATGTCATGAACGACCTTGAGGGTAATAACGTAGGTGTGTCTGTGAAGCAAAAATTAGCAATGCGTGCAGGCGAAACGGATAAGGCCGTAACACGAGACTTGCCCGAAGTGCGTGAAATGGGACGAAAGATTGGTGAAGCCTTGAAGCATATTGGCAACCTTGATGTGGACATCATGCAACGTGCTAATGGTGATTATTGCGTATTGGAATTGAATCCTCGTTTTGGTGGAGGGTTCCCCTTCAGTTATGAGGCTGGTGTGAATATGCCCAAAGCCATTATTCAGTGGGTGAAGGGTGAAGAGGTGGAGCCTCAAATGCTTCAACCTGAGTATGGACGTATGTTTTCAAAGAACGATTATTTGATGGAAATTAAATAACTTACCATGGAAGAAAGAGAGATGATTTATCTCTGTTTGGCTCACATGAGCGAGGATGGAGCGGAACAAAAATATGTAAAGGAGGCTTTTGACACCAATTGGGTGGTGCCGATGGGGCCGAATGTGAATGCCTTTGAGCAGGATTTGGCAGACTTCTCTAACAAGAAGACCGATGGTACGATGTTGGATCGCAAGGTGGTGTGCTTGTCTGCCGGTACGGCTGCGGTGCATTTGGCATTGCTCGCTTGTGGTGTGCAATCAGGTGATGAAGTGTGTGTGCAGTCGTTTACCTTCTGTGCTTCTTCGCATCCTATTACGTATCTCGGGGCGAAGCCTGTGTTTATTGACTCGGAGCGTGATACGTGGAATATGGACCCTGAGTTGTTGGAGAAGGCGATTGTTGAGCGCAAGGAGGCTACGGGTAAGTATCCGAAGGCGATTATTCCTGTGGCGCTCTATGGTATGCCTTACGACTGTGAGAAGATTATGGCGGTGGCTAATAAATATGGTATCCCCGTGATTGAAGATGCTGCGGAAGGTATGGGTTCTCGCTTCGACGGTCAGGTGCTCGGTACGTTTGGACGCTTCGGTGTGCTCTCCTTCAATGGTAATAAAATGATTACGACTTCCGGGGGTGGTGCACTTATCTGTAACGGATGGAATGCCCCCTCCTGCCTCCCCCTAAAGGGTGAGGTTTTCCATGCGGATGAAAAGGCTATAGGGGTACACTCTGCAGATCCGATGTTATATGGAGTTTTAAAGGAATTTGCAAAGAAGAATCGTGAAAATCCTACTGATGCAGAGATGGCTTTGTGGGAAATGCTTCGTAAGAAGGGATTGGATTTTAAATTCCGTAGACAACATATTATTGGAGATTGTATTGTTGATTTCTTTTGTTGTGAAAAGAATTTGTGCATAGAAATTGATGGTGGATATCACAATGTACCCTCTCAAATAAAGAAAGATAAAGAACGAACCTTGTATTTGGAACAGTTGGGATGTAAGGAACTTAGATTTACCAATGAAGAAGTTCTTGCTAATACAGATGCTGTTCTTGATGTAATTAAAGAAACATGTGAAGCATTGGATTCTTGCAATCCGAATGGTAAGTCCGCCCCTTCAGGGGAGGATTTAGGAGGGGCTGCCACACCTACGGAAGACGCTAACAACGTGATGTGGTATGCCACTCAGGCTCGCGATGCTTATCCTTATTACGAGCATACGGCGATTGGTTACAATTATCGCATGAGCAATGTGTGTGCAGGTATCGGTCGCGGACAGATGACGGTGCTTGATGCGCATATCGCTCACCACAAGCATGTGCAGGAACTTTACAAGGAACTGTTGAAGGATGTGCAGGGGGTTACTTTGCATGAGCAACCTGCGGATCCTCGTTATGATAGCAACTTCTGGTTGTGTGCTGCCACATTGGATGCGGATGTGAAAATCGTAGGACAGGAAAATGCTTACAAAGAAGTCATCAAGAGTGCGGTGGGTGGTGCTGCCGGTGTGATTAAGGCGGTGGAAAGTGCTACAACGGACTGTCAACCCAATGATAATGTTGAGGCACTCCGCGTGTTTATGTTGGCGAAGAAAGTGGAATGCCGTCCAGTGTGGAAGCCTATGCACAAGCAGCCGGTATATGCCGATGCTGTAGCGTATGTGAATGGTGTGTCGGAAGAAATCTTCAAGGTGGGTTTCTGCCTCCCCGCAGGTCCTTATGTTACGGATGAAGATGTGCACTACATAGTGGAATGTATCAAAGAGGCGATTGTAAAGTAAGGAAAGACTGTTCCATCGTCATGAGGATACCGCAGAAACGGTGATTTGCCTGCAAGGTCGCTTGGAGGAAGTGATTTATGAAGAAGCGGAGGGAGACTTTTGTGAGGTGGAACGTCATCTTCTTTGTCCGGCCGAGGGTATGTATGGACTACAAGTGCCGCAGGGGGCTTGGCACAAGGTGATTGTGTACGAACCTTCCATTATCTTTGAAGCAAAAGATGGAGCGTATGTTCCACGCTAAAACCTCCACCTGAAACATCAGACGTGTTTTTTTGAATTGATAAGCATCTCCTTAGGACATAGGGAGATGCTTTTTTGTGATACCGGCTAGTGGCGTGGATAAGAAGTGTGCATTCTATGTTGTTGGCTTCTGACCTCTTTTCGCACTTTTATCATTCAACCCCGCAATAAATCGTACTTGTTCATACGTGGCTTGTCCGTTCAGCTCTTTCACGGCTTCAGTAACGATGGATGTTTCAAAATTTGGGTCTGTTGTTCTGCGTTGTTGCGCTTGTTGTATGGCATGACGTATGAGTTGTTGTAGTTTTTGGGGGATGAGTTTATCCAAGGTGATGCTACCTTCTCTAACTGAGCGGGCCAAGTGTCGGAAGATGGTTTCTTCGGTAAGTTGACGTTGCGTGGCGATGGCACTGATGCCATGTCCTTCGATAAAGAGACGCAGTGTTTCGGCATAGGTGTCGATGCGTTTTCCCCTTGGTACGAATTCGGTCTGTATCTCCGGGCGTTTCACATGGTTTTTGCTGACGTAGTGGTTGACGATTACCAGTATTTCTTCTCCGTATTTTTCAACGCCTCGCTTGCCTATATAGGGGATGAGCATGAGTGCTTCCGGAGTTTGCGGAAGCAGATTGACGATACCCAGCAAGGCGCGCTGTTGCAAGATGGTGAAGGCCGGTAGGCCTTGTTCGCGTGATTTCTGCAAACGCCATTCGGTGAGTTGTTGGTAGAGTTGGGGATGCAGTATGTCTGTGGGTAAAACGACCTTTTGGCTGCCTTTGGGGGCAGCCTCTTTTTTTGTCTTTTTGTTTCCCTTGTTATCTCGTTCTTCGCTGATGGCTTGCACGGCTTTCTTTTGCAAGTATTCTTTCAGACGGAAATCATTTTCCTTGACATATTCCAGCAACCGTTGCTTCTGTGTGGTGGCTTCGCGAAAATCGGTGAGGGCTAACTCTGTCTTGCGGAGCACCTCTTTGTTGTCGGTGGGGAGCTGCAGGTGGCGTACGAATTCGGTCAGTGGTTGCAGTTTCTCGGAGAAATAGGTTGCTCCCTTTCGGATGCGTTCCTGAAGTTCCTCGTGTCGCTCGATGTTGCTGTTGTCGCAGACGAGGCGTGTGTACTGCGTCCGGAAGCGTTGGGAAACGGCTTTCAGCTCTTGCTCTAACAGGGGCTGCAGAGCTTCGTAATTGCTGATGAGGCTTGGGAAGATGCGTGAGAAATGTTCATGCATGATGCGCAGGGTGCGTTCATAGCATTCGTGTATGTGGTTGAAGTCGAAAAGGTCGTCGAGCAATTCACTTACATATCCTCTGCGCATTTGCTCCACCTCGTCGCGACCGGGCGATAATTGTGCCATCTGCTGATGAAAATGGTGTACGGTGGTGTCGGTGATGATGGCATGAGGTGGTATGGGGGAGGATAGCAATAGTCCCTCAAGTGTGCGACATCGACTCAGGGCAACATACGTCTGCCCGTGTGTAAATGCCGCAGAAGCATCGATGATGGCACGGTCGAAAGTGAGGCCTTGGCTCTTGTGTATGGTGATGGCCCAAGCAAGTTTCAGTGGGAGCTGGGTGAAAGTGCCTTCCACTTCTTCGCGAATCTCTTTGCTTTTCTCGTCAAGCACATAGCGGCTGTTGGTCCATTCTTCGGCTTCAACCTCAATGGTAGCTCCGTCTTGGGTGCGTACCTTTACTCCTTCAGTTGTGATGCGAGCCACTTCGCCAATCATGCCGTTGTAGTAGCTATGGTCAGTAGCATTTTTCACGAACATCACTTGTGCGCCTTCTTTCAGCTCCAGTTGTTCGGCAGTGGGGTAGGAGTATTCAGGAAAATTGCCTCGTATTGTGGCACGGTATGTATGTAGCTTGGCCGGAAGTCGGTCCATCTCTGCGCAGTTGATCTGTTCGGCTTGCCGGTTGTGTGTTACCAATCGGATGTAACCATCTTTCTGCTGTGGCACAAAGTCCGGCCGATAGCGTGCGTTGAGGGCTGCGAGTGTTGTGGCATCGGCCTTCCCCTCTCGGATGGCATTGAGCAGTGTGATAAATTGGATATCGTTTTGGCGGTATACGGTCTGCAACTCAATAGTGGCAAAGCGCGTCATCCCGAGGGCTCGGCTGGAGAAGAAGTAGGGGGATGTGTAGTGTTGTCGCAGCAATTGCCATTCGTCTTCTTTCACCACAGGCGATAGCTGTTGCAGGTCGCCAATGAGTAGCAGCTGCACTCCTCCAAAGGGGCGGTCGTGCTTGCGGTATCGGCGCATCACCATATCGACAGCATCCAGCAGGTCGGCTCGCACCATGCTGATTTCATCGATGACCAACAGATCGATGCTGCGAATAATCTTTTGTTTCTGCTTCCCCATTTTGTAAGCATCGCGAGCAAAATTGGTGCCCGGCACATAGGGCGCAAAGGGCAGCTGGAAGAATGAGTGTATCGTGACTCCGCCGGCATTGATGGCTGCAATGCCGGTGGGAGCGAGCACCACCAAGCGCTTGGGACTTTCTGCCTTCAGACGTTTCAGGAATGTTGTTTTGCCCGTACCTGCTTTCCCCGTGAGAAAAAGGTGCGTACCGGTCTGCTCTACTATCTGTCGTGCCAACGAAAGTTCGGGGTTGAAATGTTCGGCCATATCTCTTTTCTTTGGGACAAAGGTAGTGCAAGGCGAGCGGAATGCCAAATTTATTTGAGCATTCCCGAGCCGCCGCCTACCTTGCGCAGAGCGAAAGTGTGCAAGGCGAGCGGAAAGCCAAATTTATTTGAGCATTCCCGAGCCGCCGCCTACCTTGCGCGGAGCGACATGAATTGGTAGACTCAATATGGCTTTGATGAAATTCACCGTTTATTTGTCTAAAAACGGAGGAGAAGTTATAAAAAACGAAAAAATGCATGGCATAATGGCAAGGCGGTTTTACCAATCTGAGAAATCGTTTTAACTTTGCACCCTATATCAGTATATTCCTACATATAAAACATGAACAATCAGACAAAAGATACAGAAGCTTTGGTACGTGCCATTGTGCAAGGCATACAGGAAAAGAAAGGTCGCGGTATCGTGGTGGTAAATATGGAGAACATTCCGACGGCACCAAGCCGCTATTTTGTAATCGGTCAAGGCGGATCGCCGCAGCAGGTTGAGGCCATTGCCGAGAGTGTAAGCGACATGGCACGTGAATTGGAAGGTGAAAAACCTGCAGCTGTGGTGGGGCGTGGCAATGCCGAATGGGTGGCCATGGATTACGGTACGGTGATGGTACATATCTTCCTGCCCGAAGCACGCGAACACTACGACTTGGAGCACTTGTGGGACGATGCACAACTGACAGAAGTGCCCGATTTGGACTAAACTAAACAACAAACGGAGGTACTCGAACGGCGTGCTTATTTTGCCACGCAAACACCTTACCTCCACACAACAAAAGAGAAAACTGCATGAGTAAAGAAAAAACGCCCCAAAAGGGAACCGGCATGCCGCGCTTCAACCTGAATTGGCTCTACATAGTCATCATTGGCTTGTTGGGCTATATGCTCTATCAGGGCGACAGCGAGGGCGGCGGACAAAACAAGATGATCGATTATTCCGTCTTCAAGGAATATGTGCAGAAAGGCTATACGGCCGATATTACCGTCGATAAGACCGAAGGCGTGGCACGCATGATTGTGCAAGGACAGCATGTGCGCGATGTGTTCAAAACCGGAACGAAAAACACAGGTGCGAAGCCTACTTGCACCACCAAATATCCCAGTGTGGACCGACTGCAGGAGTTTCTGGAGACTTCGGGCTACAAGGGTAAAGTGCGCTATGAGGAGAGTAGCAACTTCTTCATCAGTTTGCTGGGAAGCCTGTTGCCGCTTATTATCTTGGTGGCTATCTGGATGTTCTTCATGCGCCGTATGAGTGGTGGTGGACAGTCCGGCATCTTCAGTGTGGGCAAGAGCAAAGCAAAACTGTTTGAGAAAACCAATGGTGCTCCGCAGGTTACGTTTAAGGATGTGGCCGGTCAGGAAGGGGCCAAGCAAGAGGTTCGTGAGATTGTAGACTTTCTGAAGAATCCGCAGAAATATACCGAGCTGGGTGGCAAAATTCCCAAGGGAGCACTTCTTATAGGTCCTCCGGGAACTGGTAAGACGCTCTTGGCTAAGGCGATGGCCGGTGAAGCAGATGTGCCTTTCTTCTCTTTGGCCGGTTCCGACTTTGTTGAGATGTTTGTAGGTGTTGGTGCCAGTCGTGTGCGCGATTTGTTCCGCCAGGCCAAGGAGAAAGCACCTTGTATCATTTTCATAGACGAGATCGATGCCATAGGTCGTGCCCGTGGCAAGAATCCCACATTCAATAGCAACGACGAGCGTGAGAGCACACTCAACCAGTTGCTTACCGAAATGGACGGCTTCGCCAACAATTCCGGTGTTATCATTATCGCTGCTACCAACCGCGTGGAGATACTTGACGAAGCCTTGCTCCGTGCCGGACGTTTCGACCGACAGATTCAAGTGGATTTGCCCAATTTGTCGGAGCGTATTGACATCTTTGGCGTGCACTTGCGTCCGCTCAAGTTGGAGGAAGGACTTGACATCGAGTTCCTGGCTCGACAGACGGCCGGCTTCTCGGGAGCCGATATAGCCAATGTTTGTAACGAGGCAGCACTGATTGCCGCTCGTCACGACAAGAAGCAGGTGGCCAAACAGGATTTCTTGGATGCTGTGGACCGCATCATTGGAGGTTTGGAGCGCAAAACACAGGTGATGACGGCCGAGGAGAAGCGTACCACTGCCATTCACGAAGCCGGTCATGCCACCGTGTCGTGGTTGCTCGAACATGCCAATCCGTTGGTCAAGGTTACCATTGTGCCTCGTGGCCGTGCCCTTGGGGCTGCATGGTATCTGCCGGAGGAACGCACCAATACCACGAAGGAGCAGATGCTTGATGAGGTCTGTGCCACTTTGGGCGGTCGGGCTGCCGAGGAACTCTTCACCGGTCACATTTCGTTTGGTGCACTCAACGACTTGGAAGTGGTTACCAAACGTGTGACGGCTATGGTTGCTTATTTGGGTATGAGCGACTTGCTGCCCAATGTGAGCTATTACAGCACGCAGGAGAACTATTTCCAACGTCCTTATTCTGACAAGACGGCCGAACTTATTGACGGCGAGGTGCGTCGACTGATTGCTGAACAGTATGAGCGTGCGAAGGCCATACTGAGTGAGAATGGCGAAAAGCACGGGCAACTGACCGACCTGTTGGTGGAACGAGAGGTAATCTATACGGAGGATGTGGAGAACATCTTCGGAAAACGTCCCTGGAAGAGCCGTGCCGAAGTGTTGTTGGAGGAAAGTGCTGAGAAGAAAGCGGCAGAGTCCGACAGTGCTGAGCCGGATGCAGAGACTGCTATTACGGAAAATCCTCAAGCCGAAGCCGAGAGAGCCGAGGTCGTGGAAGTTTCAGCCGAGGCTTGCAGAGATTTGGATAACAAGGATACAAAAGATACGGAGGACAAGCAATGAGCAACATGTTGGTTCGCGCTATTACAGGAACGTTCTTCTTGTTGGCGGTTATAGGATGCACAGTGGCTTCGCCCATTAGTTTCTTGGTGCTGTTCCTGTTGGTAACAGTGCTGAGCGTTTGGGAATTCACTTCGTTGGTGAATGCCTATGACGGAGCACAGGTCAATCGTCTCATTACGACTGTGGCCGGATTTTATTTGGTGGCAGCCATCACCGGATATGTCTCGGAACTCACAGGGCCTAAAGAGTTTATTCCCTACGTGCTGACGCTGATATATCTGCTTGTGAGCGAACTCTATCGCAAAGAGCCTCATCCGCTCAAGAACTGGGCGTATGCTTTTGCATCACAACTCTATGTGGCGCTTCCTTTTGCGTTGCTTTCGGTGTTGGCTTTCCGTTTGGACCCATTCTGTGGTAAGGTTTGCTTCGAGTGGATTTATCCTTTGTCAGTGTTCATTTTCATCTGGACGAGCGACACCGGTGCATATTTGGTGGGCAGTGCGTTGCACAAGCGCTTCCCGGCCAAATTGTTTGAACGCATTTCGCCCAAGAAATCGTGGGTGGGCAGCATCGGTGGCGGTGTGCTCTGTCTTGTGGCAGCGGTGGTGCTGTGGTGGTTCTGCCCCGAAAAGATGCAGCTCTGGCAGTGGATGGGCTTGGGTCTGACGGTGTGCGTGTTTGGCACCTGGGGCGACTTGGTGGAAAGCTTGCTCAAGCGTCAACTCGGCATTAAGGACAGTGGTAACATACTGCCGGGGCATGGTGGCATGCTCGACCGCTTCGATTCTGCCCTTGTGGCTATTCCCGGTGCCGTACTCTATTTCTATCTAATCGGATTCTGAACACAAAAAACAACTCTATGGCCGCAATGCCTTTCGCTAATAGGCATTGCGGCCGTTCTTTTGAATTGCCACGGTGCCTCTGGACACTTCCGGAAAGTCAATACACATCTGAAACACGGGGCAGGAAAACTGTCAAATAAGTCATGGAGATATTAGGTTTTGTTCTTGGTTTCCTATACCTTTGGCTCGAACTCCGAGCCAGTATCTATCTGTGGATTGTCGGTGCCATCATGCCGGCGGTTTATGCCCTGGTTTATTTTGATGCCGGTCTTTACGCCGACTGCGGCATTCAGATTTACTATATTCTGGCCGCGGTTTATGGCTGGTGGGCTTGGGCTTTCAGGCATGGCGAGAAACAGGAAACACCTATCCTCAGCACTCCTCGTCGCTATGTCTTGCCCCTTGCTCTTGTGGCTCTGGTCTGTTTTGTTGCCCTTGCCTGGTTACTCATCCACTGCACAGATAGCACGGTTCCTTATAGCGACGCTTTTACCACGTCGCTGAGCATTGTTGCCATGTGGATGCTGTCGCGTAAATATGTGGAGCAGTGGCTTGTGTGGTGCTTCGTGGATGCGCTCTACGTGGCTCTCTATGTTTACAAGGACCTGTATTTCACGGCGGTGCTTTATGCCGTTTACGCGCTCATCGCCATCTATGGTTATTACGATTGGAAACGGCGTATGTGCACTTCTCAAACTCTCAACAACCCATCTGCATTATGACAATCCTTTTGGCCGACGGCAACTATCCAATACATCCCAAACCACTCCGTTTGTTACATTCCGGCGAACCTGTGGTGTGCTGCGATGGCGCAGCCAATCGTTTTGTGGCCGAAGGGGGCGTCCCTGTGGCCATCGTGGGTGATGGCGACTCTTTGCTTCCGGAAGTACGCTCTCGCTTTGCCGACCGTTTGCATATTGTGAGGGAGCAGGAGACCAATGACCTCACAAAAGCCGTGAACCATATATGCAACATGGGCGAAACCGAGATTGTAATTCTTGGCGCAACGGGAAAACGCGAGTGCCATACTTTGGGAAACATCGCGCTGTTGATGGAGTATCATCGTCGGGGCATCCGTGTCAAGATGTTGACGGATCATTGTGAAATTCGCCCTCTGACCGATACTCAGACCTTCCGGGTGCATCCTCGCCAACAGATTTCCATCATCAACTTCGGCGCAAAACTCTTGGGCAGCGAGGGGCTTCGTTATCCCATCTATAGCTTCGATGCCTGGTGGCAGGGCACACTGAACGAAGCGCTATCTGATGAAGTTACCATCTGTGCCGAAGGCGATTATTTGGTGCTGCTCGATTATGTCGATGCGCTGTAAGATGTTGGGGTTTACGAGATGAAGCCTGATCGCTATGGTCAGGCTCTTTGTATAACCTATGCGTAGTTTTTGGGATGGTAGTTCTTGCTATCCGGTAATCATTTCCCTTTATTACGTTTCGCGTTTACTAAAGGGCAGCTAAGGTTGTGGAAAATGCGACAGGCCTGTCTCTGAGTTTTCTCCGGTTGTTACGCTTGTGGAGAGAGGTGTGTCATTGTTCGAAACGTCTCTTTCTTTCTTGCCATAGATGACGTATGGCGGCCCAAGGGTGAAACAACAGCATGCGAGGGCCGGAGTAGCGCATCACTTCCTGTATCTTTTGTTTCATGTCGGGGCGATAGCAATGGATGGGGCATCGCTTGCAGGTGGGCTTGTGTTCTCCAAATTTGCAGCCCTCCAACCGCTTGTGCGCATAGGTAAGAAGTTGTTGGCAGTTGGGGCAGAGCGTTTTGTTGCCCTCTTTATACCGGCAATAGATGCGTATCATGTGTGATACGGTCTCCTTTTCGCGTTCGATGCGTGTCATGTGGGTAGAGAGGTTGTGTTTTGCAAAAGACAAGCAGTGCTTTGTGCTTTTCGGCTAAGCATCAAGTCTCTCTATACCTGAATTTCTCGATTTCCATCGCACGAACCATAGGAGAGAAAGTATCACGGCGGCTACTCCCACCGTGTGTGATACAATAGCCGGTAGGCCCATACATTCTTTGGCAATGCAGATGTACGTGGCGCTGACCCATGTCATGAAGAGTGCCGGCAACAGGGAGATGTAGTAACACTTCTTGTGACGAACCAGATAGACAGTGATCATCCACAGCGTGAAGACTGACAAGGTTTGGTTGGCCCATGAGAAGTAGCGCCATATCACGCTGAAACCTTCTTTGTCGTTTTGGCTATAGAGAATGATACTCATGGTGATACCAAAAAGCACTGCGCTGACAGCCAGGCGCTTGCCCAATTTGCTTTGGTCGATGTGCAACATGTCGGCCACGATGAGGCGTGCCGATCGCAGGGCTGTGTCACCGGTGGTGATGGGGGCGGCTATCACACCGAGCACGGCCAAAGCGCCACCGACGACGCCCAACCACTTCACTGCCATGTGCTGAACAATCACAGGCTCAGCTACACTATAGGCATCGGCCGGAACACTATCGGTGCCGCCGGCATAATGGAAGAAATAGGTGGCCACAGCTGCCCAAATCAGTGCAACGATTCCTTCCACAATCATAGAACCATAGAAGATGGGGCGACCCATGCTTCCACGCTGCATGCAACGACACATCATGGGGCTCTGTGTGGCGTGAAAGCCTGAGATAGCTCCGCATGCCACACTGACAAAAAGGATGGGGAAGATAGGCAGACTCTCGGCCTGTGGGTGTGCATTGCCAATGCCGTCCCAGAACTCGGGAAGCACTGGGTGGTGGACGAAAAGCATGATGAGCAAACCGCCGGCCATGAATAGCAAGGCGGCAGCAAAGAGCGGATAAATGCGACCGATGATTTTGTCAATGGGAAGCACGGCTGCCAACAGGTAGTAGAGGAAAATGATTATAATCCACCATTGCAGTGTAAGCAGGTCGGGCATCATGTTTTGCAGCAATGCGGCCGGACTCGACACAAACACGGCGCCCACGAGCACCAGTAGCACCACGCTGAATGTGCGCATCACCTGTTTGGTGCCCGAGCCCAAATAGTGGCCTACGATTTCGGGGAGGCTCTCTCCGTTGTGCCGCAGCGAAATCATGGCCGACAAATAGTCGTGCATGGCACCGGCAAAGATGCTACCCAACACAATCCACAAGAAGCAACTTACACCAAACTTGGCTCCGAGGATGGCACCAAAAATCGGGCCTAAGCCGGCGATGTTCAGAAACTGTATCATGAAAATTTTCCATGACGGCATGCGGATGTAGTCCACACCGTCGGCATATTTCTGGACGGGGGTGGGGCGATTGTCGGGACCAAAGGTCTTTTCGAGAAACTTTCCGTATGTGAAATAACCCACAACGAGGGCAACCAGACAGATAGCAAAAGAAATCAT
The DNA here is from genome assembly GCA_017461605.1 of Bacteroidaceae bacterium. Taxonomy (GTDB): domain Bacteria; phylum Bacteroidota; class Bacteroidia; order Bacteroidales; family Bacteroidaceae; genus Alloprevotella. Next base: position 39,213 of record JAFTXN010000009.1, on the reverse strand, counting down.
AAGCTGTATGGATGAAATGTAATAATGGATGGCACGAAGTGTGTCTACTTTGAAGGCTCTATGGCTTCTGCGCCGCCGGCAAATTTAGTGCTTTTTGCTTTTGTGTGTACCGTAGCTATGCTTTTTTTCTCTGTTGGGTATTCTTTGAGGAACCTAAGCGAGAAGATGTGTCTTTTGTCGTGAAATGCTATGCCTTTGGTCGATGTGCTACTTGTGCCATTCTTGCAAAGCGTAGCAAGCATGCACAAAGGCCTATAGAGAAGCTACGAAAACAGCCATGGGATGTGAGAAATTCCGCAGTGCTTGCAGAATTTTCAACAAGCACTGCGGAATTTTCCGGAAGCACTGCAGATTTTTATGCAGTGGGAGCGGCCTGACAGGCGTGTGGCGTTATGGTTTGTATAAGCCCTCCACCATGTTGGTCAGTTCCACAAATTCCTGCACGGAGAGCTGTTCGGGACGGCGTGTCAGCAGGGGCAGTGACAAGAACTCGGCGTGATCGTTGTTGCCTCCGCGCTCGGCGTCAAGAGCAGCCAACAGGGGTTTAATAGAACCGCGCATCATTTTGCGACGTTGGTTGAAAACAGTCTTGACCAGGCGACGCAGGAGTCGGGCATCGCATCCCGGATCCTCGGTGTCATTGCGCGTCATGCGTATCACGGCACTCTGTACTTTCGGAGGTGGATTGAAGACTCCGGGTTCGACGGTGAAGAGATATTCCACGTCGTACCACAATTGTACCAGCACACTCAGAATGCCGTAGGCCTTGTTGCCGGGTTTTGCCGCCAGGCGTTCGGCCACCTCCTTCTGTATCATGCCGGTGCAGCAAGGGATGAGGTGGCGATAGTCAAGCATCTTGAAGAAAATCTGACTGCTGATGTTGTAGGGATAGTTGCCGGTCAGCACAAAGGGAGAGCCGTCAAAAGTGTTCTCCAGGTGCATCTTGAGAAAGTCGTCGGCGATGATGTGCTCCTCCAGCGAGGGATGGTTGTGGCGCAACCAGCTCACACTCTCGTCGTCGATTTCCACCACCTTGAGCAGGCGGCCTTTGGGAATGAGATATTGTGTGAGCACTCCCATGCCGGGACCTACCTCCAGCACGGGGATGTCGGGACAAGCGTCGACGGTGTCGGCAATGCGCCGTGCCACGCTTAAATCTTTCAAGAAATGTTGTCCAAGTTGTTTTTTGGGACGTACGGATTTCATGTGCAATGTTTTTTTCTTACTTTTGCTTTCTAAAGGCATGCAATGATGCTGCGAAGATACCAAAAAAGCCTTATCACACGATGTCAGTGGGAAAGATAGTTGCAAACATACTGAAGATTGTTCTGCCCTTTGTGCTTGGAATCGGCATATTGTGGTGGATGTACCGCGGTACGGATTGGCGGGACTTCCTGCATTGTGTGTTCCATGAGATGCATTGGGGCTGGATGGCACTTTCGTTGCTCTTTGGCATTGTGCCGCAGCTCTTTAGGGCCTGGCGGTGGCGCATGGCGCTGAAGCCCTTGGGCGAAGTGCCTCGCAGTCGCACCTGCGTGGATGCCATATTCTTGTCGTATGCCTCCAGTTTGGTGGTGCCTCGCATCGGAGAGGTAGCTCGTTGTGGCACACTGAAGCGGTATGATGGCACATCCTTTTCCAAGTCGTTGGGAACAGTCGTTTCCGAACGTATGGTCGACTCTGCCCTGATGCTGCTGCTCACGGCTGTGGCTGTGCTCAGCCAGTTGCCGGTGCTGCTGCAATTTCTGAAAACTACGGGCATGAGTTTCGATCAGGTGCTGCACCGCTTCACCGGTACGGGCTACCTCGTGACCATTCTCTGCTTGGTGGCGGTGATTGGCTTCGGCTATTATCTGTTCAAGAACCTTTCGCTCTTCAGCAAGAGCAAAGAGATAGCGCGCAATGTGTGGGCAGGCATTCTCTCACTCCGCGGCATCAACAACCTGCCGCTCTATCTGTTTTATTCGCTGGGCATCTGGGTGGGCTATTACTTGCACTTCTACATCGCGTTCTTCTGTTTCGACTTCACGAGTGGCATCGATCCGGTGGCTGCATTCCTCATATTCTGTGTGGGAACCTTTGCCGTGCTTGTGCCGACGCCCAACGGAGCCGGCCCGTGGCATTTTGCGGTGAAAACCATGCTGGTGCTTTATGGCATCGCCGAGCCGCAAGCCATCCTCTTCGCTCTCGTGGTGCACACCATACAGACCATGGAAGTGGTGCTGCTCGGCGCATACGCTTGGGCCGACTTGACACTGCTTCGGCGTAAAACCGAAAAATCATGATTGCCTGTCTGCTAATCGAAATAGCCTTTGTCGTTGGCTTCGCCCTGCTGGGACTATATCTAATAGGGGCGTTGATAGGACAAGGTGCTGCCGGTTCGACTGCGAAATCGGTTTCCGAGGGAGACCGAAAGTGTTGGAACATACTGACGTGGTTTGAGCGCAGAATGCAGAACCGGGTAGTGCAGGATGCAAACGGCTTCCGTGGAAAGCTTGTGGCCGTGCTCAGACTTTCGGAGGCTGTGGCCGGCTTTGTGCTCCTCATCGTCATGGCCTTTGTCGCCGTCCTGATATTCGAGTTCTGCATTGTGACTGACGTCATGGTCGTTCGCGATGACTTCAAGGCAGAGAAAGACCGATGCATTGACTCTTATACGTACACCGAACAAGGATGCTCGCATCGCGTCGATGTTGCTTGGGGCACAGACTGTGTGGTCAATGCATCTTCGCATCCCGTGGTGGTGTATGACGTGCTCTATGGCGAAAACGAGGATCGTCCCCTGCGTTCATGCAGCATCGCTTCAGGAAAATCGCAAGAGCTGTGGCAGAGTGACTTCATGGCAAGCCCTCGGTTGCCGAAGCAATTGCAGCGAAGCAATGATGCGGAGACCACAACTCACGCGGCAGACCACGAACTGCGCCAGGCATGGTGGTATGCCGACGTCCGGCCTACGCGGAGCGAATACTACGATACGGAAGAACCAGCCTTTGACGACTGCAATCATGGATGGGAAACGCTGAAACTCACACGGCAAGCCTGGACGCCTGCTTTTCGCGAAGAGAAGTGAAGACACACCGGCGAGGAGAATAGAAACACTGAAAATAATACTCACTTAATACCTAATAAATACTATGAGCGAAATCAGAAATCTGCAACCTGCTGCCATTTGGCAAAACTTCGACATGTTGACACAAGTACCGCGTCCGTCGGGCTACATGGAGAAGATACAGAAATTCCTGCTCGATTGGGCCAAGGAAAAAGGCATTGAGGCTTATCAGGACAAGGCCGGAAACATCGTGATGCACAAGCCTGCATCTCCCGGCATGGAGGATAGAAAAATTGTTACACTGCAGGGACACATGGACATGGTGCCCCAGAAAACGGCAGACTCAACCCACAACTTCGAGACCGACCCCATACAGACCTATATTGATGGCGAATGGGTGAAGGCCAAAGGTACAACGCTTGGCGCAGACGACGGCATGGCGGTGGCTACTATCATGGCTATCATGGAGGACAATACGCTGAAGCACGGACCGCTCGAAGGATTTATCACGGTGGACGAGGAATCGACCATGGGCGGTGTGAACGATATGGATTGCGACACACTGAAAGGCGACATCCTGTTGAACCTTGACAACGAGACCGAGGGCGAAATGATGATAGGCTCGGCCGGTGGCGTGAACCTCACCGCGACATCCGAATATAAGGAAATCGCTCCCGAAGAAGGCGACGTGGCAGTGAAGGTGGAGATTCACCAACTGCGCGGAGGCCACTCCGGACTCGAAATCAACGAAGGCCGTGGTAACGCCAACAAGATGATGGCTCGCCTCGTGCAGGATGCCATTGCCAACTTCGAGGCTTGCCTCTCGAGCTGGCGCGGCGGAAATATGCGCAATGCCATTCCGCGCGACTGCGAAGTGGTGCTGACATTGCCGAAGGAGAATGTGGAAGCCTTTGTTGAGGTGGTGGATGAATGGCGTGAGACCTTCAAGGGCGAGTATGCTGCCATCGAACCTGCTTTCACACTGACGTGCGAAGAAGTGGCACTGCCGGCAGCCATCGTTCCTGCCGAGATACAGGATGCATTGGTCAACGCACTTTGCGGATGCCACAACGGCGTGATGCGCTTCATTCCCGAAATCCCTCACATCGTGGAGACATCGTCCAACTTGGCCATTGTCGAAATCGAAGGTGGAAAGGTGATGTTCAAGGTGCTGGTGCGCTCTTCGCGCGACTCAATGCGTGAATGCTGCGCTGAGACTTTGGAAAGCGTCTTCGCAATGGCTGGAATGAAGGTGGAACTCGACGGCGACTACCCCGCATGGCAGCCCAACCCCAACAGCGAAATCGTTGAGGTGATGAAGCGCGTGTATCTCGAACTCTTTGGTAAGGAAAACAAGGTGCAGGTAGTGCACGCCGGACTGGAGTGTGGAGTTATCGGAGCCAAGTATCCCAACATGGACATGGTGAGCTTCGGTCCCACCATGCGTTCACCGCATACACCCGACGAGCGTTGCCATATTCCCAGTGTGGAACGCTACTGGCAGTTTGTGTTGGCTACACTCGAAAATACACCGAAGAAATAACAGAATGCGGAGGGAGACCATGACCATGAGGCGTCGTGTCATCTTCACGCTTGTTGTGATATTGAGTGGGGTTGTGCTGTATTGGCTCGACCCTGCTCAATATGTTTTTATGCCCAAGTGCATATTCCGGATGCTCACCGGATGGGACTGCCCAGGCTGTGGACTGCAGCGGGCGGTGCATGCGCTGTTGCACGGACGCTTTTGGGAAGCTGTTCAATACAATTATTTCCTGCTGCTCGGCATTCCGTATGTTTTGGCAGTGATGTACATGGAATGGTTTACGAGTGGCGAGAAACACTTGCGCCTCCGACGAGTGCTTTACCACCGCTACGTGCTCTATGCCTACGTTGCGCTTTATTTGGCATGGTGGGTGTTGCGCAATGTGTTGGGGGTGTGATTTTTCAAAAAAAGAATCCCAAACCGCTCTAACGATTTGGGATGTGTTGATTTCCTTTCTTATTTTTTCAACGAGGCTTCCAGCTCTTCCATTTCGCGACGGAAAACCTTGTCCGTGGCGATGCGGTGTTCCACCTGTTTGCAGGCGTGGAGCACGGTGCTGTGGTCACGTCGGCCGATGCGTTGTCCGATTTGCGACGTGGGCAGGTCGGTGTATTTGCGGCAAAGGAACATGGCCACCTGTCGCGCCAGCACAATCGAGGCCTTGCGGCTCTTGGAGTGGATTTCCTTTTGCTTGATTCCGTAGTGCGCGCAGACTTTTTGGATGATGTCTTCGATCGTCAGCTCCTTCTTCTCCAAATTCACGGTTCGCGCCACGATTCTTGCGGTGAGCTGCAGGTCGATTTCGCAGTTGTAGACCACGGAGTAGGCCATGAGGGAGTTGACCACGCCCTCGAGGTCGCGAACGCTATCACTGACGTTCTGTGCGATATATTGTATGACCTCTTCTGGGATTGAGAGTCCGTCGCGTCTGATTTTGGAGTGGAGAATAGCCTTCCGCAGTTCGGTGTCTGGGCGTTCGAGTTCGGCCACCATACCCCACTTGAAGCGTGTCAGCATACGCTCTTCGATTCCTTCGAAAAGCACGGGCGGACGGTCGCAAGTGATGACGAGCTGTCGGCCATTCTGTTGCAGATGATTGAAGATGTGGAAGAAGGCTTGCTGCGTGCGAGCCGTGGTAATCTCCTGGATATCGTCGATAATCAGAACGTCGATGGACTGATAGAAGTGGATGAACTCGTTTTGCGTGTTGCGGATGACGGAGTCGGTGTATTGTGTGCGGAAAACGTGGGCCGAAACGAAGAGCACACGCTTCTCGGGATAGAGTTCGCGGATGCGCACTCCGATGGCGTTGGCCAAGTGGGTCTTTCCTACCCCCGAAGGTCCGTAAAGGAAGAAGGGGTTGAAAGTGGCCTGCCCCGGTTTCTCGGCTATCGAGAGTGCCACGGTGCGTGCCAACTTGTTGCTGACACCTTCGACAAATCCCTCGAAGGTGTAGCAGGCATTGAGTTGCGGATCGAGGGGTGGCTGCTGTGATTGCTTTGTTGCCTTGGGCGTGTCGGTTGCCGGCTTTGGGGCTGCGTCGGGCTGCTCTGCACGAATGCTGTAGTTCAGCTTGATGCCTTTTCCATACACTTTCTCGATGGCTTGTCGGAGTTCGTTGATGTATTGCTCCTCAATCATTTCATACACGAAGCGGTTGGGCACACTCACAGTGAGCGTCCCGGATTTGAACGCCACAAAGTGCAGAGGCGCGAACCAAGTATCAAAAGCTTGGCCCGTCGTTTGCCGGCGTATTTCCTCAAGGCAGATTTGCCATCTGCCTGCTTCGTTTGTTTCCATTCGATGAAGTGTGTTTTCACATTGTGATGAGCCGTTTCTTTTTCCTGAAGCGGAAATCTGAAACCTTGCTCAATCGGGAGGGCAAAGGTCTTAATTTTTTTTGATTCCGACAAGGAGATTTTACCTCGGCCTTGTCAATATCTTGGTAAGGGGTTGTGCTGCAAATCGTTAAAAGCTGTAATTTTTTGAAATCCGTTTGCAGCTCCGGCGGTGAGGGTCGGGAGTGTCTCAGTGCCTTCCGGCCATGGCTGCATCGACGTAGGGGATGAATATGCGCAGTGCATCGGTGTCGGTGGTGTCTGCCGAGGTTTCCACCAGCACAGAGTGGCCCATCGGCCCGGGTTCGTCGGCTTCGACGAGGCTTCCCGACCGAAGCGGCCGGTCGGATGAGGTTTGGCCAAAGGGGACATAGAGCAGCGGACCTCTTTGTACGGAGATTGGAGCACCGGTCTCGGTGGGACGCAGGCTGCGCAGATACATCGGGGAGAAGGGGAAATCGAGGTATACTTCATCTCCGTTGTTCCAATAGCGGTCCACAATGATGTAGCCGTTTTCGACGGGGAGTTGCTCGCTTCGGCCGTTGACGAACACTTCCATCTCGGGAGGTGTCGTCTCGTCGGAGGAATAGGCCGATGCCGGGAAGGCTTTGCGGCATGCCCAGTGGGGAAGGCGCAGGCGCACTTTGAGATGCTGTGTGCCGCGCGACAGCCCGATGCGGAGCTTGATGCGGGCATCGTGAGGCATGGCGGTAACCATGTCGATGCTCACCGAGCGTGTTCCGATGGTGGTGCGGGCAAAGGAGTTGGTGTAGAGGTTGACAAAAACGCCCTCGTCGTCGACGGCATAGGCTGTCCCGACAAGCGAGAGCAGCAGGCGGCCGGCCATGTGTCGGGCGGGGGCATCGCTGTCGTCCGTGGCTAATTGTGGCAGCAGGTTGAAGGCCAAACGCTCCAGGGGTTCGGCATAGTGGGCTAGCCCTGTGCCGGCCAGCAGTCGGGCAGATGCGTCGATGGTGCGTGCTGCGGCATAAGCGTGCTCGCCGGTGGCAGTGCCGAGGAGGGCACCGGTGAGGGTCATCTGCGCTGCCATCTCATTGTCCCATTGCTCGGCAAGTTGGCGCAGTGCTTTCCGCTTCATGGGAGTGGTGGCGAGGGAATATGCCATGCTGCCGGCGCCGACACTGACGGCAGTGTGCTGCAAGTTGCTCCAATCTTCATCCCAGCAGATCACGCTGTCGGCAGGGATGAAGCGCAGGGGCTTTTTCAGAGGCTCGACAGCGAAAAGCATGGGGAGGGTGCACACATATAATAATATAAAGAAGATGATGCGCATGATGTATCAGTGTTATCGGTTGGTGTGTCAGGGATTTTGAGTGTCGTGTGTGGGTGTTTGCTTGGCCAGTGCCCGTATGAGGGGGCGCATCTCCTGGGGTGTGCGGAGCGACTCCTGGATTTTGCGGCAAGCCAGGCGATGCACGCTGTTGGGGAAGCGGTGCTCTTCCAGCCAAGGGAGTGTGATGTCCGGATGTTTCACAAAACATACCGATACGGCCCAGGCGATGCCCATCTCGGCATAGTAGCCCTGTGGATGCGTGGCGGCAAAGGCTTCGAGCATCGGGCGAATGTGCGATGGGGTCATGAAGTGGTCCATCAGCATCGCCGCGCCAAAGCGCTGGGCATACTCCTCTCGGCTCTCCAGGTGCCGAAGCAGCTGCGGCCACCATTCGTCACGGTGCTTGCGGACGTCGGTCAGGGTGGAGCACACGGTGTCGCACACGCTCCAGTTGGTGATGAGCGGCACGAAATCTCCGACAAGCCGGAAGCGTTCCTCCCAATCCATCCGCGCATATCCTATGACGAGGCCGCGCAGCATCACCTGCTCAAAGGTGTCCGGCGGAAGCGCCTCACGCAGGGCTGTGCGCCAGTCGGCCTTTGCCACCTCGCGTGCCAAGCTGCGGAGGGCAGGGATGCGCACTCCGAGCATGGGGAGTTGCAGCCCCGGGATGAGCGATGCGGAGAAGGCTGCCAACCCGGGTGTGGCCATGGTCTGAAGACGGGTGCGGATGTCGTGAGCTGTGATGTTCATGAATGAGCATTGGGAAAGCCGGAACAAAGATAGGGCTTTTTGCTTGCAATAATGAGAAGAGACCGGCTTTTAGTGTCGTCGGAGAAAACGAAAAGTTAATAAGGCATAAACTTTCGAGCACCTTGCGAGTGGCTTTCGTGGCTTTGTTGTATCTTCGCAGTGCTTCTCGATGAATTATCATGCGCATGATAAATCCTTCTCATGTGGATGATAAGTTCTTATCATGCGGATGATAAATTCTTCTCATGCGCATGATAATTGAATTACGTCGCACAAGCATCGAACCCTAAAGCCCTCTCGGTTTACGCCGGAGGCACTGCCAGAAACTGAAAAACTGCGGACGATATGCAAAAGATGCGCTTCCTGATGTTCAGCCTCCTGATGTCGGTATTCCTTCCCTTGTTGGCACAGCATGAAGATGGTGTGTACGAGTTGGCCGACACGCTGACTCCATCGACCCCCGAACTCCCTGCGCTGCCCATCGGCGAGGTGCGTCCGGACAAGACGCTGCTGACGGCTCCCGGATGGTCGGGTGCTTCGCCTTGGTGCGGAGATGATTTGTGGTCGTTGCATCAAGGCTTCAACGCCACCTTTTCGCTGGGCGTCTCGGTAGGGTTGGGCAAGCACGCACCGCGTGGTGTGGGTTTCGGCCAGCATGCCGCCTTTGCCTATGCCGCACCCCTCACGTCGCGCCTGTCGGTGGCGGCAGGTGTCTATGCCGACAACATGGACTGGGGAGCCATGCGACGCACGGACGTAGGTTTGGCCGCCGCCTTGCGCTACAGCGTGAACGAGCGCATAGGGCTTTATGCTTATCTCGCCAAGAGCTTTTTCTCTCACGCAACGCTTCCACCCGGACCTTTTCCCCTATACGATGAGCCGTTTCGCGATCGGATAGGTGCCATGGCCGAGTTTAAAATTGGCGACAATGCCATGATACAAATCAGCGTAGAGCGCAATAGTGCTCCGTCCCGCGGTTTCGGCTTCTCTCCGAATGGAAGTGATTTTCCCACGAGCCGATACAGATGACAGCGGTTCGTTGCTCAGTAATCAAATCTTCAGTCCTCTCTTTTTGCCATGCCCTCATTGCTCCGTCAGCGCGAACTGTTGCGCTTGGAATACGAGTACGAAAAAGCTGCTTATCGTCGCGAAGTGGAAGCTTCGGGCATAGAGCGGCGTGTGAGGCGTGGTGATGCCTGGTTCCCCATTGCAGTGGGGCGGCACTACTATAATTCACTCGACCGTTTGGTGGTGGAAATCTCGCGGCAGGAAGAGGAGGATGCCGAGCACAACTTCGAGTATGGACGCTCCGTGTGCTTCTTCGGCATGGACGGCAGTGGTATGTTGCATTTCAGCCATTTTGCTGCGGTGGTGAGCTATGCAGAGGAACATCGCATGGTGGTGTCGCTTCCCGATGAGGCTGCACTAAGCGAGTTGGAACGTATCGAGCGCCCCGGTGTAGCACTTCATTTCGACGAAACCACCTACCGCCTGATGTTCGATGCCCTCGACCATGTGCTGTCGGCCAAGGACAATCGGCTGGCCGCCCTGCGCGACCTTGTGCATGGTTCAGGCAAACCGACGTGGGGCGCCGGCAGTCTGTTGCCTCCCCGGTTGCCTTGGCTGAATGCTGCGCAGGAATCTGCAGTGGCCGATGTGTTGCGTGCCCGTGATGTGCTGGTGGTGCATGGTCCGCCGGGGACAGGCAAGACCACCACGCTGGTGGAAGCCGTATGCGAAGTGTTGCGACGCGAACCGCAGGTGCTGGTCTGTGCACAGAGCAACACGGCTGTCGACTGGATTACGGGACAATTGGCTGACCGAGGCGTGGCCGTGCTGCGCATGGGAAATCCCACTCGCGTTACAGACAAGATGTTGGCCAATACCTACGAGCGACGTTTCGAAGCACACCCCGATTATCCGGCCTTGTAGGCCATACGTCGGAGCATCCGCCAGCTTTATGCCACCCCTCGCAAGGGACGTGCGGAAAACGTTCATCAGAAGATAGCCCGACTGCGTGAGCGTGCCGACGAATTGGAACTGCGCATACGTCACAGTTTGTTTGATGGGGCACGCGTCATCGCTTCCACACTGGCCGGTGCTGCACATCCGCTGCTCATGGGACACCATTTCCACACCCTCTTCATCGATGAAGCCGCACAGGCGCTCGAAGCCGCCTGCTGGATAGCCATGGCAAAAGCCGACCGCGTGGTGCTGGCTGGCGACCACTGTCAGCTGCCGCCCACGGTGAAATGTCCGGAAGCACAGCGGGCCGGGCTGGGCTGCACGCTGATGGAGCAACTGGCAGTGCGCCATCCCGATGTGGTGCGTCTGCTCACCATGCAATACCGCATGAACGAAACGCTGATGCGATTTTCGTCCGAATGGTTCTATGAGGGAAAACTCGTGGCTGCTCCCGAGGTGAAGCAACGCAGCCTGTTGGACGACATGGATTGGCCTCTGGTGTGGGTGGAAGCCGGCGATGTGCCTGCAGAGGCCGCGTACGGAGATGCCGCTCCCTTGTCGGAGATAACAAGCGATATCCCCGAAACCGACCATGAGGAGTTGACGGGACGAAGCCTGACCAACCGCGCCGAGGCAGTGCGCACGCTCTCTGCCCTCCGTGCCTATGTGAAACGCGTCGGCCGCAGCCGATTGTTGGACGAGCGTGTGGACTTCGGTATCATCTCTCCCTATCGTGCCCAGGTGCAATTGCTCCGCTCGCTGTTGCGACGCGACGACTATCTTCGCCCGTTGCGCCGATGCATCACGGTGAACACAGTCGACGCCTTCCAGGGGCAGGAGCGCGACGTCGTGGTGGTATCCCTGGTGCGTGCCAATGAGCAGGGCAACATCGGATTTCTCAACGACTTGCGTCGCATGAATGTGGCCATGACCCGTGCCAAGATGAAGCTCATCCTGCTGGGCGATGCCGAGACATTGTGCCGCCATAAGTTTTATGCCAAGTTGCATTCGCGTTGTCACATCGAACGAATGCCTTGAAGCCACTTTTATTTTTTGGGGAGTAGTTGTTAACATAATAAATGCCATTTGGAGTTATCAAAAAGCAAGACTCAAAGTTTAGGTATGTTAAAATGAAGATCAAGAAGCCTTTTCTTTTTTATATTATTGCATATCTTAGCCACGCAGGAAGTAGTGCTTTCTTGCGCCTACGAGGTTTGGAAACTCTGAAAACCTATTACAATAATTACAAACTATGAAAAAGACAAAGCAGTTCTTACTCACAGTAGGATTGGCTGCATGCCCGTTCTTGGTGCAGGCACAGAGCGAATTCCGTATGGAACAGCAGACGCTCTCCAATCCTGACAACGAACCTGCTCCCGTGCATCCCGTTCCGCACGAACGGCAGATGATGTGGCAGGAAACCGAGTTTTATGCATTCTTCCACTATGGAATGAACACCTACACCGGCAAGGAGTGGGGCTACGGCAATGAAGACCGAAGTACCTTCGCACCGACAGCCGCTCCCAACCCACGCCAATGGCTCGAAGCCGTGAAGGCGGCCGGCATGAAGGGCGGTATCGCGGTGGTGAAACACCACGACGGTTTCTGCCTCTGGCCCACAGAATCGACCGACCACAACGTAACCAATTCGGGCAACGACTTCGGACGTGCCACCAACATTCCCCGCGATTTTGCCGCTGCAGCCAAGGATTTGGGCATGAAGTATGGCTTCTACATCTCTCCTTGGGACCGCAACAGCGCATACTATGGCGACGGAACCAACCGCTATGTGAAAGATGTGTTCCTGCGTCAGTGCACCGAGCTCGTGAAGTATGGAGACGACCAGTTCGAGATGTGGTTTGACGGCGCCAATGGTGGCGATGGCTACTATGGAGGAGCCAACACGACGCGCAGCATCGACAATTCCACCTATTACGACATTCCCAACCTGCGCGACTCTGTGCACAAAGTGATGCCCAACTGCGTGATGTGGGGAGTGGGAGGCGAAGCCCGCTGGATTGGTAACGAGGCCGGATGGGCCGGCGAGACCAACTGGTCGCCCCGCAACCGTGGTGCAGAGAAAGGCCGTGCCGAAAATGGTGAAGAGGACGGATGGTATTGGCTGCCCGGTGAGAGCGATGCCAAAGCCACCAATGGAGGTTGGTTCTGGCACAGCGATGGCGATTGCAAAAGCGCAGAGCAACTCTATAAGTTCTATCTCGAAACCGTGGGTCGCAACGCCACGCTTATTCTTAACTTCCCGCCCAACAAGGCAGGCGTTCTGCCCGACACCTATGTGGCTAAGCTGAAAGAGCTCGGCAACTTGCTGACCACCCGTTTGGGAACTGACCTCGCTCCGCAAGCCAAGGTGGAAGTTTCGGCTACACGTGCAGCCGGTGCCAACCGCACCTATGAAGCTGCTCATCTCACAGATGGAGATAAGGACACCTATTGGGCCACTGACGACGGCGTGAACACAGCCACCATCACCTTGACGTGGGATGAGGCTCAGACCATCCATTATGTATCGTTGATGGAGTATGTTCGCAAAGGCCAGCGTGTGAAAGGCTTTACCATCGAGACATCCGCAGATGGCTCCACGTGGGTGAAGCGTGCCACCGGCACAGAGCTGACCACCATCGGCTATAAGCGCATTGTGCCGCTCAATGGTAGCACCTCGACCTATGGAAACGGCTTTAAGGTGAAGGCCGTTCGCATCACCATCGACGATAGCAAGGCTTGTCCGCTCATTCATACCGTTTCAGTTTATTAATCTCAAAAACCTCAGACATGAATTTCAAGAAATACCTCAGTTGTGCAGCCGTGGCACTCCCGATGCTTGCCTCTGCACAGACCACGATAAATTTTGAGACGGACGAGGCTTACACCGCATTGGGCGTTTATGACACTTGGGAGGAGTCGCCCTTCCGCACCAAGCAGTTGCAAGGCAATGTGGCGGTGATAACCAACGAACTCAATCAGGAAGACGAAATACTGGGACGCGCTCCCAATGCCTCCGCCAAGATGCTGGCCGTGCAGCGCTCTCGCTTCGGTAGCAACACGTTTGGTGCACGCATCGACCTGAAGCAGACTTTCGAACTTACCACGAAGACAAAATACGTTCACGTGTTCATCCATAAGCCTGTCGAGGGCAGAGTGATGCTTATCGGTCTCGGAAAACGCACCGAGCGTGCCGGTCAGTCGCCCGAAGCAGAACAGTTCTGGGTGCTCTCTTCTTCAAAAGTTATCCCCGGCAAGTGGAGCGATGCTGTGTTCGCCATCAAGGGTGCAGGCGGCATCGACATTCATAGCCTTGTGGTGGTGCCCGACTGTGAAGCACCCCACCGTCTCACAGAGGACTTTGCTGCTTACATCGATGAGATCGAGATCACCGACAGTCCCACCCCGCGTGTCATCTATGGTGATTATCCCATCAATTATGAGGAGACACAAGCTTCGGGCAAGAGTGGAAACTATCTTAACAGCATTGCGCTCAATGGCTCTGCCGATGGCAATCAAACCATCGCAGTGGGTAGCGTTTCGCCGCAGCTCATCTATCGTTCGTTGCTCAACAAGTCGTTTGTGGCCAAGGCCGGCGAAACACTCACACCGAACTTCTCGTTTACTTCCGGCTGGATGAACGGATACGTATATCTTGACCGCGATAACGATGGTAAGTTCTCGGCAGAACTGAATGCCGACTACACCATTCCGGAGGGTAGCGACATTATGACTTATTCGTATGTGGAAACGGTGGAAAACACAGAAGGATACAAGAGCGACGGAACAAAGATTTCCGGCAATGCTCGTAACTTCATCAATCCGCCCGCCTTCAAAGTTCCCGCTGACCTGAAGCCCGGTTTCTATCGCATGCGCTTCAAAGTGGACTGGGGTAGCGTGGACCCGGCAGGACGTAACACATCTACCAATGACATTGTGAGCAATGGTGGTGTGATTGCCGATGTGATGATGAACATTCACGAAGATCAGGTAACCGTTTCGCGTACCGGCGGACTCAATGGTGACTTACTCACAGAGGATGGAGCCGAACTCACCACCGTGAAGCATGCTTTCGGACAGCCCTTCATAGTTGTGGCAAAGCCGGCCTCCGACAACTTCGTGATATCCCACATTCGTGTACGTCATGGTTACAATCTTGAGGGCGATAGTCTGGTACACGGCAATCCGCAGTATCAAGATGTGGTGTTCCCGTCTTATCTTTTCCAAAACAACAAGATTACCATCCCCGGCGAGTATATCGATGGCAACGTGCATATCGAACCCTACTTCATCGATCCCGGAACAGGCGAAACGGGTGGCAACGATTATCCGCGCAACTTCTCTGACGATTTGGCGAATGACCGCACTGACCGCAAGCTGAACAACTTCTCTTTCACCGGAGACAAGAATACCGTGGCACAACGTGTTACCTTGACCACAGCGGCCCCCAATTATGTTTATCGCGACATGACCAATAAGGCGGTGGGTTTTCAACCCGGCGAAACCATCACCACTACGGTGGGATACACCGGACGCGCCATGCACATGTATCTGTATGTCGACTTCAACCAAGACGGACAGTTCACTTCCGACTTGGGAAGCACCGGCATCCCGTCGATGAACAGCGAACTCATCTCCTACAGCTATCTTAACGGCTACAACAGCCTCGGCACTGCCATCACGGATGCTCCGGGCAATGTGCCTGTGAATGCGCTGCCGGTTTTTAAGTTGCCCGAGATGTTGCCCGTGGGCGTATATCGCGCCCGTTTCAAGGTGGACTGGAACAACGGAGATCCTGCCGGCCAGTGGAGTGAAGAAGGTACAAACAAGATTAACGACAACGGCGGTGCTGTGGTCGATTTCCTGCTGAACGTTCACCATGCAACACACCGGCTCATCGTGAATAGTACCAACGGAAGTGTAAACGGCAATGCCAACACCGGTCTTGCTCCTACCGTAACTCCCTTTAAGGCTTTGACAGTTGTTCCTACGGCTGCAGTCTCGGGATATGAGGCAGAACAGGTAACTATAAAGCACGGACACAATTTTGACGGGCCGCAATTCATTCGCGGAAATCGTCAGTGGAGCGAGTTCACGCGCAGTGCAGAGAAGATCGTCATTCCCAAAGACAGTGTCAATGGAGACGTAATCATCACCGTCAACTTCCAACCCACGTCTGAGGCTACCCATGCGCTCGTCTTCAGTGATGAGTTCGACCAGGAAGATGGCACACAGCCCGACGCCAAGAAGTGGAAGCGCTGTGAGCGTCAGGGAGCCACTTGGAATCGTTGGCTGTCCGACAGCGAGGCGGTGGTATATGTACAAGATGGACATCTCGTAACACGCGCCATACCCAATCCCGACACCGCTACCGACAACGTACCCATGATTACCGGTGGCGTGAAGACACAAGGGCTGCACGATTTTCTCTATGGTAAGATTGAGGCTCGCATCCTCACCAATCCGCATACAGGCAACTTTCCGGCTTTTTGGATGATGCCTTCCGACCAAAGCAAAGGCTGGCCCAACGATGGCGAAATCGATATTTGGGAACAGATTGATACGCAGAACACAGCTTATCACACCATCCACAGTAACTGGACCTACAACCTGGGCAATAAGAACACACCGCAGTCATCGTTCAGCGAGTCTTGCGATATGGCCCAGTGGCACACCTACGGACTGGAGTGGGTGGATGGTTTGCTCAAGTGGTATGTTGATGGCAAGCAAGTGGGCAGCTATGCTCGTGCCACCGATCAGAACGCTTTGGACAAGGGACAATGGCCTTTCGACAAGGCTTTCTATCTCATCCTGAACCAATCGGTGGGCAATGGCTCTTGGGCTGCCAATGCCGATACCGGCCATACGTACGAAACTCGCTTCGACTGGGTGCGCGTGTATCAGGAAGACCCGAATGTGGGCATCGGAAGCCTGGAGGCTCACCAGCCCATCAGCGTGATGCCCGTTGCCGGTGGTGTATTAGTAAGTGCTGCACGCACGCTTCCCGTAGGAATCTACGATGCAGCCGGCCGCTTGGTGCACCGTCAGCAAGTGGAGGGCAATGTTCGCATAGCCCTGCCAGCCGGCGTGTATGTGGTGAACGGTCATAAGGTTGCGGTGAAGTAACTTTCCGAACCAATACATATCTATTTATATAGCAAAGGCGAATCTCCGGAAGCACGGAGGTTCGCCTTTGTCGTGGAGGAAAGTATGCAATGCGGCTTGTGCCGTTAACTCACTCCTGCATGGATGCTGTGATGCTCAGGGTGTAGATTTCTCCGTCGATGTTTACTTTCGGATGGAGATACACCATGTTCTTCTGATTGCTGATGGAGATGGTGGCAGAGGGTATTCCCTTTAACGAAAGCATGTATTTCTTCTTCCCGTTTTGCTTGACGGAATACTTGTCGGCAGCATTGAAGAATGGTTCGCCGCTTTCGTACACTTCTACAAGCACATTGTTTTTGTCTACACGCTTAATCACGACTTTGATGTCCGCATAGCTCTCCACTTCCTCGCCGGCGAGCAGCAGTTTGCCGGTGCCGATGAAGGTGCCGGATACTTGTTGGCCATAATCACGCAGATTGCGTGTGGCAGCCGATGTCTTTCCACGTCTTCGTATGGCTGCGGAGGTGGCGGCCGCTATGCCCTCAGAATTTTCTACATGGGTTTCATGGTGTTGTAGCTCATGTCCTACCGTTCTGACGAAGCCGTTATCTACCGGACGGGTGAAAGTGAAATCTTCGTTGGTGCTTTGGTGGGAAAGATACTTGTATTGGTATTGATATTGGGTCTGCTGTAAGCGAAAGTAAGCGGGCATTCCGATGGCACAGCCGATACCTGCAGTTCCAAAACTACCGGCAATAATATATCCCCCGACTTCACTTTCGCTGTCTGCGGCAATCATCGCAAATCCAGGAATAAGTCCAGTAAGTCCAGCAACCGCCAAGCCTATTCCAACTGCATGCTGTGTTTTTGTGCCACTATACTTTTTATTCCTATAGTCCAAGGCAAAAGGTACAAGTTCTTTCGAACCATTGCTGCGAGCTAACAGAAATGCGTAGTAGTCGTCGCTTGGGATTTTTATGTTGACTTTGCGGTTATTTCCGATGGTTCCAAGATTTTTCAAGCCTGGAGTTAATATCTCTGTTCCCGGTTGACCTTCAATCGTCATTGTTTGTGATGTGGTGCAAGAGAACATTGTAAACGTTGTACCTGCGAGCAAAAAGAGCTTGAATATGAGATGTTTCATGGTAGTGTCTTTATTGATAATCAAATAGTACTCCTTGTGTCATGTTACGTACGCCGGAGGGAATGTTGCTATTGAAGTGGAGTAACCACCAAGGCTCATATAAAAGATCAGACTTCGCGGCGTAGACTTGACGTAGGGCATCGTTAACTTTCCCTTTGTGCTGTATGGGTACAATCACCATGGAATTGGCGTAAAAGTCAGTAACAAGTTTCTCAAAAGTCTTTCCATTGTCCACAGAGTAGGTAATGCAGACACTGAAACGGCAGTAGGATTGTGCCTCGTTGAGATGAGTGTGCAGAGCTTCCATGTCGCCCATACTTGATGCACCCAAGCCTGTCACGTGAAACACTTTCGACATTGCTCCGTTACTTCGTGGTGCCAGGGATACTTGTGGCAAGTCTGCAACATAAGTGGTGTTGGTTGTAGATACGCCATCGGTTCCGGAACCTCCTACGTTGATGCCGCTGGCAAGTGTGCCGAGTGCTCCACCTATGCCGAATGCACCGGCCAATGCCCCAAGGTTTAGCGAAGCTCCGGTCGTGGAAGATGATGTTGTCGTAGTGGAAGTTGTGCGTACCGTTGGGTCGTAGTAAGAAGTGGAAGTACCATCGGAATTAACAAAAAAAGACTTTGTTTGGTCGATAACCATGATTTCTGATGTGCGATTGTAAACAATGGCAGTTAACTTCCCATCCCCTGAGATGCTATAGGCCACGGCTATTTTGGCTTTGTCGGGAATAGGACGTTCGGTGGTGGGTTGCATGTGTCTCGTTTTAACAGATTGATAAGCCACACTGCTAACCGTCAGTTGACCGGCAGAGGAACACGATGCCATAGTGAGGCATAGGACAGCACAACCGGTGAAGATTTTCAGAATTTTCATTTGTTTGTGGTGGTAATTAAAAAGGCGCGAAACCGTTCGTACTTGTTCACTACCGGGTTACCACCACGTTACCCTTTACCCAACAAGTGCCAAACGGCTCACGCCCTTCGGACGTGAACCTTCAGGCTGCTTGCTCTCGGGTCAGAACATTGGTGGTATTCGGTAGTGGAGAACAAGAGCTAAAAGCTCAATGTAGTATGTTTGGAACGGAAACGCTTAGTTAATAATGAGATGAGTTGAGGCTCATCGTTGACTTTTCGACATTTGGCCCCGGGCCTTGTGTCGCGTGTGCGTTTCTGTTTGCAATGTCTGTCTGTTTCTTGAAAAATGGGTTTAGGAGATGAAACAATGTGGATGAATTTCTCTGTGTGCCGGTGGGGGCGGTGTGGTCCGCACGAACGGAGTTCGTCGCCCTCCTTTTGACGGAGGCAAAGATAATAAGGATTTTTTAACGAGCGATGAAAAAGGAAGTGGAGTTGAGCCGCGTGTTTCTTGCGTCATGCCGTATTGTGGCTTACACTTTGTCTGAAAACAGGGCCGGAAGTGTGCAGAAATTTACACGGCGTTTAGAAAATTCTGCAGTGCTTGTGGAAAATTCTGCAAGCACTGCAGATTTTCCCACGCGGCGTCCGGCTTTTCGCACATGATGTTGCGGAAGCTGTGCTTTCGGCTCCGAAGAGCAAAAAAAAAGCGAAAAAGTTCGTTGAAACAATAAAATTTGTATTTTTGCCGCGCCTACAATGCTCCGGAGCGGCACTGCAGTTGGGCAGATGCGCTCTTTTGCTCTCCGCAGTGGGGAGCGGCATGTATGTCAGGCATTTAAGAATTAGCAGAAGTATCAATCACCAATGGACGACTATCACTCGGCATACGTAGGATAGACCGGGAGAAACGCAATGTGCGTTCTTCCCGTCAGCAAATACATGGAGAACGCCTATGCGAACCTATTGGAATACCGACCACACACTCCGCACGCAGGAGGAATGGACACCCGGCTGCTGGGTGCAAGTTACGTGTCCCACGCCGGACGACGAAACTTTTTTGCAAGAGGACCTGAAAATTCCCGATTACTTTTTGGATGACATCCGAGACAAGGACGAGCGTGCCCGTTACGACTACGACGACGGCTGGACGCTCATCATTCTGCGCATACCCTATGTGAAGGAAGTGCAGTCGCGCACTCCACACACCACCATCCCGTTGGGCATCATTCTCAACAAGGGTGTGTGCGTCACGGTTTGTAACTACGAAACCAACATGATGATTGATTTTGTCAGCTACCAACAGAAACGTAACCAGGGCTTCACCGACTCCGTGGACATGGTGTTCCGGCTTTTCCTCTCCTCGGCTGTGTGGTATCTGAAGCGCTTGAAGCAAATCGGAGTTTTGGTGGACGAGGCCAAGCGTAACCTCGACCGTAAGATTGACAACGAGGACTTGATCGGGCTGTCGCGTCTGCAGGATAGTCTCACCTATTTCATTACCTCCATCCGCGGTAACGAAACGCTGCTATCGAAGCTGAAGTTCAAGCTGCCCGTCGACGAAGTGGATGCCGACCTTATCGAGGACGTTACCATTGAGATGAATCAGGCCAGAGAGACTACCAACATTTACACAAACATCTTAGACTCCACCATGGAGACTTACGCCAACATCATCAACAACAGTATGGCCGGCGTCATGAAGCAGATGACTTCCGTCTCCATCATCCTGATGTTCCCCACGCTGATTGCAAGTATCTTCGGCATGAACCTGATTAACGGCATGGAGGCCTCGTGGTGGGGCTTCCCACTCGTAGCCGGCGGCTCCGTGCTCGTAACAGCCATATTCTATGCCCTGTTCCGCCGAAAAGCATGGATTTGAAAGGCCGAAGCCTTGAAAAAAGAGCAAAACGCTTGTGGGAGACAATAAAAATGTCTTCATTTGCAATGAAATAGCGAAGCAAAATTCGCAAAACAGCCTGTAAGCATTCGTGCCGCAGGCTTTCATCATTACCGATTGGCACAGCTGCGAGCCAAGTGCGTCATGCCATCAGCCCAAAGTTGTGCAGAAACATTAACCCTCTTACTACCATTGTTATGGAAGAAATCAAAAACATCGCTCCCGAAGAAGTGACAAACGAAAACGTGCCCACTGCAGAAGATGCACAGCCTGCTGAAGTGGCAGAAAGCCTTCCTGAAGTTACGGCCGAACAGCCGGAAGAGACACCGGCCAAGGCGCAACCGCAGACCAAGGAGGAGGTTATCAGCCGACTCAAGGAACTGGTACAGGAAGCCGACAAGGCAGAGCGAGCAGAGCTTGAACAACTGAAACAAACATACTATCGGCTTCATCATGCCGAGGTAGTGGCCGCGCGCGATGCTTTTATCGCAGCCGGTGGCGCTGCCGAGGAATTTCAGCCCGAAGCCGACGTGCTCGAAGAAGAATTCAAAGCACAATTGGGCTTGGTCAAAGAGATGCGTGCCAAGCTGGCTGAAGAACAAGAACAGCTGAAGCAGGAAAACCTGCGCAAGAAGCAAGAAATCATAGAGCGTATCAAGGCCTTGGGCGCTGACCCTGAGACGGCCGACAAGGGATATGAAGAAGTGAAAACGCTTCAGGCAGCATGGAAAGAAATCAAGCTCGTTCCCGCCGAGAGCGCTACCGAACTTTGGAAAACCTATCACTTGCACGTAGAGCAATTCTACGATCAGCTGCGCCTGAACCACGAATTTCGTGCCTACGACTTCAAGAAAAATCTTGAGGCCAAGACCCGTCTCTGTGAGGCTGCCGAAAAGCTCGCTGAGGTCGAAGATCCCGTATCGGCTTTCCATCAGTTGCAAAACCTGCATCAGGAGTTCCGCGAAATCGGTCCTGTGAGCAAGGAGTTGCGCGACGAAGTTTGGAACCGCTTCAAGGAAGCCAGCACGGTGGTGAACAAGCGTCATCAGGCGCACTTCGAAGCTCTGAAAGCCCGTGAGGAGGAAAACCTTGTGCTCAAGACCGCGCTTTGCGAGCGCGTGGAGGCTATCGACCTCGCAGCGTTGAGTAACAATGCCGCATGGGAAGAGGCCACCAAGACCATTCTCGAAACGCAGACAGAGTGGAAGGGTATCGGCTTCACACCGAAGAAAATGAACGCCAAGATATTCGAACGTTTCCGCACGGCTTGCGACACTTTCTTCAAGGCCAAGACCGAATTCTACAAGTCACTCCGCGATTCTCTCTCCGAGAATCTGGCAGCCAAGACCGCACTCTGCGAAAAGGCAGAGGCTCTCAAGGACAGCACCGAGTGGAGTGCCACTACTGCGAAGCTCGTGGCGTTGCAGAAAGAGTGGAAGGCCATTGGTCCGGTGGCACACAAGGTTTCTGAGAGCATTTGGAAGCGCTTCAACGAAGCATGCAACTATTTCTTCGAACAGAAGAACGCAGCTACGCAAGGCCAACGCAAGGAGGAAGAAGCCAATCTTGAACAGAAACAAGGTGTCATTGCAAAATTGCAGGCGCTTCTCGAAAATCCCGGTGACAATGTTCAGCAGATGGTGCGCGAACTCCAGGCTGAATGGAGCGGCATCGGACATGTTCCTTTCCGCAAGAAAGACAAAATCTACAAGCAGTATCGTGAGGTGGTGGATCGCATCTACAATGAGCTGCATCTGAGCGCCGGTCGTCGTCACTTGGAGAATTTCAAGAAGAACGTGGCCGACAAGGGTGGCAACGAGCTTGTGCGCGAACGTACTCGCCTCATGACGGCCTACGAAGCCAAGAAAGCCGAAATCAAGAACTATGAAACCAATCTTACCTTCTTTAGCAGCAAATCAAAGACGGGCAACAGTTTGGTGGAAGAGATTGCCAAGAAGGTGGAACGCCTCAAGGAAGATCTCGGAATGCTTGCCGAAAAAATCAACACCGTGAACGAGCAAATCAAGGCCGAAGAGCAGCAGTGATTTCTCCCTTGCGGAACAATCGATAAAGGAAGCCCCTTTCCGTCCATGCGATGGAAAGGGGCTTCCTTTTGGTCTATGTCTGTGAGCGCCTATTTGATGTGCTCACGAATCTTTTTCAGATAATTGTTGAGTGCTTCTTCATCCTTGCGGTCGATAATCTCAAGCATCTCCTTCAACTCGTCGCGAATTTTCGACACTTGCCCGCCCGTGCGAGGATTGAACAGAATTTCGCGCAACAAGCAATCGTCTTCGCCCAGCACACCTTTGGCAATCGCCATGTGCCGCTTGAATGTGGTACCCGGCGCGTCTTGATGCTTCATTACCGCGGCAAAAACGAAAGTGCTCACAAAGGGGATGCTGAGTGAGTAGGCCACGGTTTCGTCGTGCTCGTCGAAAGTGTATTCACAGATGTTGAGACCCAATTTGCCGTATAGATCCTTGAAGAAAATGCGTCCCATGTAATCGCCCTCGCTGATAACAATCGCGTTCTCCGAGGCCAACGCTCCCAGGTTGGCGAAGGTGGGACCGAACATGGGGTGCGTGCTGACGTATCTGCGTCCGCAATCTTCGTAGAAGGCTTGCAACCCCGTCTTCACCGAAGCGATGTCGCTGAGAATGCACTCCTGAGGTAGGTAAGGTATCACCTGGCGAAACACGTCGAGCGTGTGCTTCAGCGTAACCGCATTGATGACCAGCTCGGGAGCGAAGTCGCGAATTTCTTCAAGCGATGTGAAGCGCTGCGTGTTGTACATGAAGCGCAGCCGCTTGAGGTCAACGTCGTATACAGCCGTTTCGTGATCGAAGCTGAGCAGGTCTACGAAGAACGAACCCATCTTACCGGCACCTAGAATGAGTATCTTCATTTGTGCAAGCCTTTTATTTGTTCATAATGTCTATTTGCTGACGCACGCTTTCTTCGTGGATGGCTTCGAAGACTGTTTTCATAAAGTCGGAACCCATTCCGCAAAGCACACCTTGCGCTCCGCGTTTGTCCAAAATCTCTGTGTAACGTCCTGTCTGCACCACCGTCATGTTGTGTTCGCGCTTGTATTGTCCGATTTCGCGACATACGCGCATGCGCTTCGAGAGCAGTTCGATGAGAGCGCCGTCGCATTCGTCGATCTGTCGGCGCAGAGCTTCCAGACTCTCAGTGGTGATGCTCGTGTTGCGCACCGTGAGTTTGTCAAGGATGAAATCGAGTACGTCCGGTGTTACCTGCTGTTTGGCGTCGCTCCATGCAGTATCGGGGTTGCAGTGGCTCTCGATGAGCAGTCCGTCGAAGCCCAGGTCCAGTGCTTGCTGACAAAGCGGCGCGATGAGTTCGCGTGCGCCCCCGATATGGCTGGGATCGCCGAAGATGGGCAGATTCGGAATTCTGCGGCGCAGCTCGATGGGGATGTGCCACATGGGAAGGTTGCGATAGAGTCGCTTATCGTAGCTTGAGAATCCGCGATGTATCACTCCCAAGCGGGTAATTCCGGCTCCGTTGATGCGTTGCAGTCCGCCAATCCAGAGTTCCAGGTCGGGGTTCACCGGATTCTTGACCAGCACGGGCACGTCCAGTCCCTTCATGGCGTCGGCCAGTTCCTGCATGGCGAAAGGGTTGGCTACGGTGCGTGCGCCTACCCAAAGGATGTCGATGCCTGCCTCCATGGCGGCTTCAACGTGGCGTGGGGTGGCCACTTCGGTGGAAACGAGCATGCCAAGTTCTTTCTGCACGCGCGAGAGCCAGGGAAGGCCTATCTCGCCCACGCCTTCGAATCCGCCGGGCTTTGTGCGGGGTTTCCATATTCCGGCACGGAGTATCTTGATGCCTTTCTTCGACAGCTGCGTCGCTGTGTTCATCACTTGTTCTTCGGTCTCGGCCGAGCACGGTCCGGCAATCACGATGGGTCTTTTGTTCTCAATTCCGGGAAGATTGAGTGGGGTCAGGTTGAGTTCCATAGTTGTATTTCGTTTTTTTTGTTTTGTTGTTCAAGGGTTGTGGTTCGCTTGCGCAAGCATAGGGTGGGGCAGCTCAGCCGAACACATTGCGGATGCGTTGCAGCGCTTCGCTCATTCGGCGCTCATTGGCGCAGAGCGAAATGCGGATATAGCGTTGGCCGTTACTGCCAAAGATGAAGCCGGGCGTGATAAACACACGCGCTTCGTGCAGTACGCGTTCGGTGAGCTGTTCTGCGTCTGCATAATGTTCCGGAATGCGTCCCCAAAGGAACATTCCCACTTGCGACGGATCGTAGCTGCATCCCAGTGCCTGCATGATGCTTTCAGCTGTTTGGCGGCGGCGTGCGTACACGTTGATGTTGGCTTCGGTATGCCATTCGTCCGAGTTGCGGAATGCCTGAGCGGCCGCCAGCTGCAACGGGCGGAAGGTTCCGCTGTCGATGTTGCTTTTCACGGTGAGAATCCAGCGCACGAAGGTTTCGTTACCGGCGAGCATACCCACGCGCCAGCCGGGCATGTTGTGGCTCTTGCTCATGGAGTTGAATTCGATGCAACAGTCCAAAGCTCCGGGTACCTGCAAGATGCTCAGATGCTCCTTGGCCAGAATGTGGGAGTAGGGATTGTCGTTCACCACCACGATGTTGTGACGTCGGGCAAAGTCGACCAATCGTTCGTAAGTGCTGCGCAGTGCCGGCGCTCCCGTGGGCATGTTGGGGTAGTTGGTCCACATCAGTCGCACTCCCGTGAGGTCCATGGCTTCAAGCGTTTCGAAGTCGGGTTGCCAGCCGTTTTCGCTTTTCAGGTCGTAGTTCACCACTTCGCAACCCAACAGCCGTGATAGCGAGGTGTAGGTGGGGTATCCCGGATTGGGTACCAACACCTTCTCACCGGGATTGACGAGCGCCAGCGTGGTGTGCAGAATGCCCTCTTTCGACCCGATGAGCGGTTGAATCTCGGTGGCGGGGTTCAGTGTTACGCCATACCAACGCTGGTAGTGCTCGGCCATGGCTTCGCGCAGTTCCTTGATACCGGCGGTAGGCTGATAGCCGTGTGCCTCGGGGCGGGCAGCCTCACGGCAGAGCGTTTCGATGGTTTCGGGCGAGGGCGGCATGTCCGGGCTTCCGATGGCCAGGCTCACGATGTCCTTTCCCTCGGCATTGAGACGCGCCACTTCTTTCAGTTTGCGCGAGAAGTAGTATTCGCTCACGCTGTTGAGTCTTTCGGCAGGCTTTATGTTCATGGTTATTTTCCTATGTATTCTCCTAATATATGCAATTCTTTGGTCAGCGGTCGCACGGCATCGATGCTTTGGCGGTATCGCACGTAGTCGTCGTAGCACACGTCAACGTAGAACAGGTATTGCCATTCGCGTCCGATGATGGGCAGCGATTGTATCTTGGAGAGGTTGATTCGGTAGAAGCTGAAGATGCTCAGCACTTGCGAGAGGCTGCCTTCGGCGTGGGGCAGGGTAAATACGATAGAACTTTTATCGGTCTTTCGTGTGTCGCGCAGGCGGTCGGCGTTCCATGGGTCGCACAGCACGAGGAAGCGTGTGTAGTTGTGCTTATTGTCCTCGATGCCCTGCTCCAATACGTGCATTCCGTAGAGTGGGGCGGCATCCACGTGACAGATGGCGGCATGTCCGCGCAAGCCCAGTCGGCTGATTTGCTCGGCGGCTCCGGCAGTGTCGTCCACTTCCACCACTTTCATCTGCGGGTGCCGACCCAGGTAGCCGCGGCACTGCATCAGCGCCACGGGGTGTGAGTTGACCTCGGTGATGCTGCCGAAATCGTCGTCGGGCAGGCACATCAGGCTGTGCTCGATGTGGAGTTTGTGTTCGCCTACGATGGTCATGCCGCTCTCGCGCAGCAGTTCGTAGTTGTGGAGCAGACTTCCGGCGATGGTGTTTTCGATGGCCATCAAGCCGAGCACGTTGTCATCGCTCTTCATTTCGCGAAACAGGCTCTCGAAGTCGCGACAGCACACAATGTCGAGCTCTTCGCCCGCAAAGTATTGGTGAGCGGCGATGTCGTGGAACGAGCCTTTGATGCCTTGTATAGCGATTTTTCTCATGATTGTTGAATCTTCCGGGGGGTATTAACAAAAAATCCCGCTTCGTCTTGAAGCGGGATGGATTTGTGTTGGTTTATTTCTCACTACTTCGGCGCGCGCCGTCCCGCTTCACGTGTTGCGTAAAGTAAAAGCTAAAGTAATAGCGGAAGCATGCAGCGTTGCGAGTCATGATTTTTGATTTGTTTCGGCGGCAAATGTAATATCTTTCGATGTATTAACAAACATTTTGCTCGATTTTTTAGGTTTATGGTGTGATTTTTGCTTTTTCGCCGGTGTGTGTCCGTCTTTCGGCGTCCGAAGCAGATGCTTCATCTGACATTTTGTTACTTCCTTAATCTTTCTTAAAAAGTTGGGGGAGCCGTCCGCAAGCACTGCGGATGGGGTGGCGAGTGGCAGAATGGCGTGTGCGAAATTGCCGATTGGGCGCGAGGTGTATGCGCAAGCACTGCAAAAAAACGCGCACGCCTTGCGGAATTTTCTGCAAAGCCTCCGGAAAAAGCGCCCGTGCGGTGCTTTCGTGAGAACAATGGGTATGAAAAAAGAGGAACACCATGGGCATTCCTCTTGTCTCAAACAAAGATAATCATATTTGCCGACATGAGCAAACGGGAGGCTGTGGGCGATTTTGACAAATTGTCAGGAGAAATCCCAGGCATCGTGCCTTGATGTAACGAAAAGCGTGGAAATGCTGACAGGTGGTTTGTGTTGGTTCTGCAAGTCGGTGTGCAACTTTTCGTCCTTGGTGCACCGGCTTTCGCAGGCTTTTGTGTAACTTCGCCCCGACATATCAAATCATTGGAATTCCAACGTGAAAGAAGTCAGAAACAACTTTGTCGAAGCACTCATGGCATACGTCCGTTCTGCCCTGCGCGACAGCGGCGAGGCAGCCGACTATTGCCGCATGGCCGTGCGCATCGTCGATGCACGCAACCTCTTGTTCTGCTCCGTCGGGGCTTGCAGCACCGACGAGACCGAGGACATATATGCTCTGCGCGACCTCTGTTGCATCGACGAGGAGACCATGGAGTTCGTTCCCGACCGGGGACGCATCGAGAGCGTGGCTCGCAATTACTTCTGACACTTTCTCAAAATCTACACTTTATGGAACAAAACATCGAAACGCAGGTCTATCATCACAGCGTGCCCATACAGATTCGTTTCAACGACGTCGACCGTTACGGCCACGTCAACAACAATTCTTACTTCGCTTATTACGATTTGGGCAAGGAGGACTATCTCTGCACCGTGCTCGACAAGTATTATCGTGCCAATGACGTGGTGCCCGTCATCGCGAGTATCAAGGCTGACTTCGTGTCTCCCATCTTCTATGGCGACCCCATTGCCGTCGAAACAGCCGTGTCGCACATCGGCAAGCGCAGTTTCACCTTGGCGCAGCAGGCGGTGAACACCGAAACGGGAGCCGTGCTCTGCCGCTGCCAGACCGTGATGGTGTGCTTCTCGGTGAAAGGACAGTGCTCGGCCGATATGCCCGACTTCTTCCGTGAGGCCATCGAGCGCTTCGAGGGGAAAAGTTTCCCTAACGAACATCCATAAATCTCCTCGGGAGAGAAGAGCGTCTGCAAGCGAATATCATTGTTGAAAAAGAGGGCTGAAGAACTGATGCCCCACTGCTCGAACACTATGCAACACATCATCTATTCACATACCGTAGCCGACGACCTGACGAAGCTGTTGGCAGAATTACACTACGACCGCCTGTTCCTGCTCACCGATGAGAACACGCATCGGTTGTGCCGTCCTCTGTTGAAAGGAAGCCCGGCAGAACACGCCGAAAACATTGTGATCGGTGCCACCGATGAGCACAAAACACCGGAAACACTGATGGCAGTGTGGCAGGCCCTGTGCCAAGGCGGTGCCACGCGCCATTCGTTGCTGGTATGCCTGGGCGGAGGAATGGTGACCGATTTGGGAGGCTTCGCCGCTGCCACCTTCAAGCGCGGCATCAAGTTTGTAAATATCCCCACCACACTGCTGTCGATGGTCGATGCGGCTGTGGGTGGCAAGACGGGAATCAACTTCAACGGACTGAAGAACGAAATCGGCGCCTTCCGTGAGGCAGATGCCGTGATTGTGTCCACGGATTTCCTCCATACGCTCGATGACATCAACATGCGCTCCGGCTATGCCGAGATGCTGAAGCATGCGCTGCTCGATGGAGACCGAATGTGGGCCGAGCACTTGACCTTCGACGTCTATTCGTTCGACTTCTCCCGACTCCAAACGCTGGTGGAAGAAAGCATCGTGCTGAAACAGCGCATCGTGAAGGAAGATCCACACGAGCGCGGTCTGCGCAAAGCGCTGAACCTGGGACACACCATCGGACACGCCTTCGAGAGCCTGGCGTTGCAGAAGCAATGCACGGTGCCCCATGGGTATGCCGTGGCATGGGGCTTGGTCTGCGAGCTCTACCTCAGCACAAGCTTCGGCTTCCCTGTGGAGAAAATGCGACAAACCTTTGCCTTCGTCCGCGAGCACTACGGATGTTTCAACTACGATTGTCGAGATTACGAAACCCTTTACACATATATGCAGCACGACAAGAAGAACGTGGCCGGACACATCAACTTCACTCTGTTGGGAGACGTGGGCGACATCCGGCTGGACTGTCGCGTGAGCAAGGAGGATGTGTTTGCTGCCTTCGACTTCCTGCGCGAAGGGTAAGCCCCGCAAATCATGTCAATGAGTCAGAAAATGAAGAATCAACTGAAGCAATTTTTGGAGAGAGCACTTTCCCTCTTGGTGGTGCTCTTGCTTATTTCGGCTGCCGCAGTGCCGATGGGACATCTTTGGGGCGAAGACCTGGGGAAGGCCTCGGCCCCCGATACTGCCGCCATTGCAGCGTCGGCAACGGCTTCGGCGCCCGATGTTCCGCAGGATGTCCGGACAGCCTTGGGACTTGCGGATGCCCGATGGCTGCCGCGCGACACCGTGTCGTGGACGGTGCAATCGGCCACAACGGGGCGCTTGCTCGGACTGGTGGTGGGCGGTAAGCGCCTTGCGACCGGAGTTTCGGGCTATGCCGGTCCGGTGCCGGTATATGTATATGTGGATACGGCCGATGTGGTGCAAAACATCGCCATAGCCGATAATGCCGAAACACCCGACTTCCTGCGTCGCGCCTCGGTAGTGCTGGAATCCTGGAAAGGAAAGACGTTGACTCAGGCTGCCGACACGAAAGTGGACGCGGTGAGTGGAGCTACCTACTCCTCGAATGCGCTGATTCGCAACGTGGAGGCTGCATTGTCCGTTTGTAGGCAGACCACGCAGGGCGTAGCAGCGGCTCCGGCAGTGGGTTGGCTGAAGACGCTGTGTGTGTTGGCGGTCTTGGCGCTGGGTGTTGTAGCAGCTTTCGTGCAGCGCAGCCATCGATGGGTGCGCATCGCGATGCTCGTGCTCAATGTCTTGGTAGTGGGCTTCTGGTGTGGACAATTCCTGAGTCTGTCCCTGCTTCGTGGATGGCTTTCCTCCGGTTGCGATCCCCTGATTGTGCTTCCCACGTTGGCAATGCTGGTGGTGGCCGTCGTGATGCCATTCTTTGGCAAACCGGCCCATTATTGCCAGTGGGTGTGCCCGTTGGGCGCTCTCCAAGAACTGATTTATATGTGCCCGTGGGGAAAAATACAGATTGCGCCGCATGTGTTTCGTGTGCTGAACCGCATCCGTTTGGGTGTGTTTGCCGTGTTGCTCTTGGCATTGTGGTTGGGCTTCGGGGCTTTCCTGCTCGACTACGAACCATTCAGCATTTTTACCCCCGAAGCCGCATCGACGGTTGTGGTGGTGCTGGCATTGGTCATTGTGATTGCCGGCCTGTTTGTGCCCCGTCCGTGGTGCAAAACGCTTTGTCCGCTTGGCGAAGCCCTGCACTTGGCATCGCGTGCAGACTGATGACAAGTCAAGGAGCACGCTGAGAACAACAGAATTCGCTTTTCCGAAATATCCAAAGACATACCATCATTATGAATCGTTACAAAATAGTTAGTTTGGTACTCGCCATTGCTCTCCTTGCCAGTCTGACACATCTGATGGTGTCGCAAGACGAAGGACACGGCTGTGCCAAGAAGTGTTCGGCCGAGAGCAAGTCCGGAGTAGTGTTGCAGAACATCCTGAGCCGTAAGAGCGTGCGTAGCTTTGCCGACCGTCCGGTCAGTCGTGAGCAGATCGACACGCTGCTGCGTGCCGCCATGGCTGCTCCCACCGGGCGCGATATGCGGCCCTGGAAGTTTGTGGTGGTGGAAGGCCGGGCCGAAATGGACAGCTTGGCGCAGCGGTTGCCCTATGCCAAGATGCTGACCGAAGCTGCGGCAGCCATCATTGTGTGCGGCGATATGAGTGTTACCGACAGCCATGGCAAACCTTCGACCAACTGGACTTTCGATTGTTCGGCGGCTACCGAGAACCTGTTGCTCATGGCAGAGGCCATGGGCTTGGGAGCCGTGTGGACCGGAGTGCATCCCTACGAAGAACGGCTGGTGGCTGTGAAGTCGGCATTGGGCTTGCCCGAACACATCGTGCCGCTCAATGTGATTCCTATTGGTTATCCCAAAGGCGAGCCGCACCCCAAGGATAAGTATGATGCCTCCAATATTCACTACAATCGTTGGTGAAGTGGTAAAACTTCTTTAGGGACAAACAAGTTGTAACCGAAACAGATGAAACACGTGCTTAGGTTTTTCCTCCGTCTGATGCCGGCCGTCCTGGTGCTTTTCGCCTTGCCGGTACAGGCGCAGACAACAGCTTTCGAACAACTCTTCAACCGCTTTAAGGCCGCGGCACAATTCGATCACGAGTTTCCGCGTGAGAAAGTGTATCTTCATCTTGACAACAATGCTTACATGGTTGGAGAGACCATGTGGCTGAAAGCCTATGTGGTGCGTGCCTCTTCGTTGCAGCCCACCACGCTCAGCGGTGTGCTCTATGTGGAGTTGCTCAATGCGGATGGCGACTTGGTGGAACGCAAGTTGCTGCAGGTGAAAGAAGGACAAGCTTATGGAGAGTTCAAGCTCGATATGCCGGTTCGTGCCGGCTTCTATGAGGTACGAGCCTATACGCGTGAGATGCTCAACTGGGGGCGTGAAGCCTGCTTCTCGCGTGTTGTGCCTATATTCGAGAAGAACGAAGGACGCGCTGAGACAACTCTGGAGATACCGCGTCCGGAGAACGAACACGACTTGGCTCCCGGTCATCCGCGGCCGTATGATTTCAAGTCGCGCAAGGAGGTCTCTGTCGACTTCTATCCCGAAGGAGGAAACATCGTGGCAGGACTGGCAGGCCGCGTGGCATTTCGTGCGAACGATGCCAAGGGCACGGGACTGACCGGCGGATTGTCGCTCCATACCGCCGATGGGCAAAAGATGCAAGACATCATCCCCGAACACGATGGCATGGGGCTCTTCATGCTACTGCCGGAAGTGCAAGGCGGATATGTGAAATATGGTGAGGGCGATGACGAACAGCGTTTCCCTCTGCCAACAGCACAGCCGGCAGGCTACGCCCTGACGGCCGATGTGCAGGACGATGGCGTAACATTGTTCATTCAGCGCAGTGCTATGCAGCCGGAACAACTCACGGGTCTGGCTGTGTTCTGCAGGGAACGGGCATGCTATTTCGACACTCTGACAGTAGGCGAAATGCCGGTGGAAATGTTTATACCCAACGAGAGTTTTCATGGAGGCATCAATCGCATAGAACTGTTCGATGCCAAAGGACATAGCTTGTGCCGGCGCTTAATTTTCAAGGCGGCTCCCGAGAGGCAGACCCGTGTGTCAGTAACTCGGAATGCGACGGAATATGACCCGTTCTCCCCGATAGCGATGGAGTTTGAGGTGTGCGATGCCGCAGGAAAGCCCTTGCAAGATGCTGTGCTCTCGTTGTCGGTGCGTGACAGTGTGGGCGAGATGGTGGCTGCGCCCGGTGCCGACCTTTACACAGAGATGTTGTTGGCTTCGGAGTTGCGCGGATGGATTGCCAACCCCGGTTTTTATTTCGAAAAAGATGATGCAGCCCATCGCAGAGCCCTTGACCTGCTCTTGCTGGTGCAAGGGTGGACGGCCAATGCCTTTGAGACAATGTGCGGAAAGGACAGTTTCGACTTGCTGCAGCCCATCGAGGAACATCTCACACTCAACGGACGTGTGCTCAAGGACAAGGGTGAAGTGGCCGAAAAGGTGTGGAGCAATGCAACGCTCGAACTGAAAATGTACACGCGCGACGGCGGAGCCTTGGAAGCCACGGCCGTTACCGATTCGTTGGGACGTTTTGCCTTTGTGTCGAACGTGGACTTCTCGGGCGACTGGGTGGCACAATTCTCCACGCGGGTAAATGGCAAGCGGAAATGGAGCCGTGTGGCGCTAGATCGCTGGTTCGGACTCTCACCCCGCGCTTTTCATTTGTCTGAAATGGATTTGCGTCCGGCTGCCATGCCTGCAAGAAATCATGGCGGCCTTCCGGGGATCTTTGAATGGGAAGACACCATTCCGCAGACGCTCAATGTAAATCTCGGTATGGCTGAAGTGGTGGCGAAGAACGGATACCGGGGATTGGTGGGCAACCGCTACAGTTACAAGGGAGGCGAGAAGGCCGGTTTTCGGCACGCACAGGTTTACTACAACGTGGTGCAGGAAATCGAGCGTTGGCAGGACGAAGGACGCGACATCCCTCTTATATGGGGCTGGCTGGCCAATAAAAATTCGCAGTTTACTTACGACCCTATCGCCAATATAGAGGATGCACGCATGAAAGCCTTTCTTGAGGCTTTCGGTGATACGGCGCAAGTGGTGGAAGCCGGTGAGAAATATACTTTCTACTATCGCGGACGCCCGGCCATCGTCTTCGTGGACAACGAACTGCTTTTGCAATTTCGCAAAGGCGATGATCCGCTGATCTTCTCGGATGCGGTGAAGAGCATCGTTGTGATGGAGAATCCCAACGATTGGCGAAAGTTCTTGCCGAGCACCATGTTGGGAACGAACGAAGCCGAACTGATGACTTTCAATCCGGCGGCCATCTTCGTATATACACATCCCAATCGCTCGATGCGTACTCGCAAAGGTGTGCAGCACCGCCATGTGGATGGCTTCAGCGAGCCACGACGTTTCTATTCGCCCGACTATCGCCGCTATTCCTTGCGAGACGATGCCGACACACGGCGCACTTTGTTCTGGTGCCCGAACTTGCGCACAGATAAGCAGGGACGTACTTCGGCTGTGTTCTTCAGCAATGCCGGCGAGCAACAGCGATTGCGCATTTCGCTGCGAGGCATCACGCGGAATGGCACTTTCGTTTTCTACGAGTATTGACAAATTTCCCAAAAGCAACTGACAAAATGGCGAAAACCTTGGCGAGGCGAAAATAAATGTCCCGCCGAAAGCCTTTTGGCACACTTTTGGCATAGAGGTGGGCGAGGCATTTCTCTACAACTTCTTCCGCAATTGTCAGAAAGGCGTGGGGATGCTTAGCAAAGCATTACATATAAATAAAAACCTAAACATAAAAATTATGAACATCAAACCATTGGCCGACAGAGTGCTTGTCAAGCCTGCGGCCGCAGAAGAGAAAACAGTAGGTGGTATCATCATTCCCGATACAGCCAAGGAGAAACCCCTGCAGGGCAGTGTGCTTGCCGTGGGCAACGGAACGAAAGACGAAGAAATGGTCTTGAAAGCCGGCGATACGGTGCTCTATGGTAAGTATAGCGGAACAGAAATCGAACTCGAAGGCGAGAAATATCTCATCATGCGCCAGAGCGACGTGCTGGCCGTTCTCGGCTAATCGCCCCCTATACATATAATATATATAAGCAACTAAAATTTTTAGAAATCATGGCAAAAGAAATCAGATACGACGTAGATGCCCGCGAACTCCTTCGCCAAGGAGCAGATGCGCTGGCCAATGCAGTGAAAGTGACTCTCGGTCCCAAGGGTCGCAATGTGGTAATCGATAAGAAGTTTGGCGCTCCTCGCATCACCAAGGACGGTGTAAGCGTAGCCAAGGAAATCGAATTGGACAATGCTTTTGAAAATGCCGGTGCCCAACTCGTGAAGAGCGTAGCCTCAAAGACAGGCGACGACGCAGGTGACGGAACAACCACCGCCACAGTGCTGACACAGGCCATCCTGACCGAAGGAATGAAGAACGTGGCTGCAGGTGCCAACCCGCTCGACCTGAAACGCGGCATCGATAAGGCAGTTTCGGCCGTTGTAGAGAGCATCAAGGGACAGGCGGAACAAGTGGAAGAAAGCTACGAGAAGATTGAGCAGGTAGCCACTATCTCTGCCAACAACGACCCTGAAATCGGAAAACTCATAGCCGACGGAATGCGCGCCGTGAGTGTGAATGGTGTGATTACCATCGAGGATGCCAAGGGTCGCGACACTGTGCTCAAGACTGTGGAGGGCATGCAGTTCGACCGCGGTTATCTGTCTGCATACTTCGTGACGGATGCTGAGAAGATGCAGTGCGAAATGGAGAATCCCTACATCCTGATTTACGATAAGAAGATCAGCAGCCTGAAAGACTTCTTGCCGATTCTCGAACCTGCTGTGCAGAGCGGACGTCCCTTGTTGGTAATTGCCGAAGATGTGGACAGCGAAGCCCTTACTACGTTGGTGGTGAACCGCCTGCGTACGCAGCTCAAGATCTGCGCTGTGAAGGCTCCCGGATTTGGCGACCGTCGCAAGGCAATGCTTGAAGACATCGCTATCCTCACCGGAGGTATCGTGATCAGCGAAGAGAAGGGTTTGAAACTCGAACAGGCTACTATCGAAATGCTGGGTAGCGCTGAGAAGGTTACCGTGTCTAAGGACAACACTACCATTGTGGATGGTGCAGGTGCCAAGGCCAACATCGACGAGCGCATTCAGCAAATCAAGAATGAGATGGCCAATTCCACCAGCTCATACGACAAGGAGAAACTTCAGGAACGTTTGGCCAAACTCTCGGGTGGCGTTTGCGTGCTACAAGTGGGCGCAGCCAGCGAAACCGAGCAGAAGGAGAAGAAGGACCGTTGTGATGACGCCCTTTGCGCAACGCGTGCTGCCATCGAGGAGGGTATCGTTACGGGTGGCGGTGTGGCTTACATCCGCGCACAGCAGGCACTCGAAGGCTTGACCGGCGACAATGCCGACGAGACTACCGGTATCGCCATCATCCGTCGTGCCATCGAAGAACCGCTTCGCCAGATTTGTAAGAATGCCGGCGTGGAAGGCGCAGTGATTGTGAACAAGGTGCGTGAGGGTGAAGGAAACTTTGGATACAATGCCAAGAACGAAACCTTCTGCGACCTGCGTGCTGCAGGCGTTGTGGATCCTGCTAAGGTGACTCGCGTAGCGCTCGAAAACGCTGCCAGCGTTGCCGGAATGTTCCTGACCACCGAGTGCGTGATTTGCGACAAAAAGGAAGACAAACCCGAAATGCCGATGGGCGCTCCCGGAATGGGCGGAATGGGCGGCATGATGTAATCTTCCCCTGACGAAACATATATATCCAATGAAAGCTCTGCTATGTCCGGCGTGCGGATGTGGCAGAGCTTTTTTGTATCTCCTTACTCTGTAGAAAACTTGAGGTCTGCGGCATGTGCAGAATGCGGCATTGGGCAAAAAGTCTTACCTTTGCACTCAGTTTAACACCCATGTGCTTGCTCAGTGCCGCACATCGCAACGACAACAACTATGAACATAGCTCTATTGCTCTCGGGAGGCGTGGACAGCGCCGTGGCTTTGCACTTGCTTTACGAGCAAGGCTTTCGCCCCGATCTCTACTATATCAAAATCGGTATGGATACCGACGACCTGACTTGCACTGCGGAGGAGGATATCGAACTCTCGGAGGCGACGGCGCGTCGCTATGGCTTGAAACTTGAAGTCGTGGACCTGCAAAAAGAGTATTGGGATCGGGTGGTTGCCTACACGATGGAGCATGTGAAGCAAGGCCTGACGCCCAATCCCGATGTGATGTGCAACAAGCTGATCAAGTTTGGCGCTTTCGAGGAAAAGGTGGGGCATGCCTACGACCGCATTGCCACGGGACACTATGCGCGGGTGCTCACAACGCCAAGCCTGCCGGAAAATGCGCCGGTGGAAGGCTTCGACTTGTCGGGCGCTCGGGCCGTCAGCCTGGTGGAAGGCAAGGAACTGACGGCCTATGCACCGGCAGCAGAAACGCGTTGGCTGGGCACAGCACCCGATCCGGTGAAAGACCAAACCGACTTCCTGGCGCAGCTGAGCCTGGCGCAGATGGACAAAATCATGCTGCCCATCGGCCACCTCATGAAAGACGAGGTGAGAAGCATTGCGCTGGATGCCAAACTGCCACCGGCGCGCCGCAAAGACAGTCAGGGCATCTGCTTCTTGGGCAAGATCAATTACAGCGACTTTGTGCGTCGTTTCCTGGGCGAGCGGCCGGGACCGGTCATCGAGATAGAATCCGGCAGAAAGATTGGCGAACATCGCGGATACTGGTTCCACACCATCGGACAGCGTAAGGGATTGGGCTTAGGCGGTGGCCCGTGGTTTGTAGTGAAGAAGGACATCGAGAAAAACATTCTCTACGTCAGCCGAGGCTATGACACCATTTTGCAATACAACAAAGCGTTCACCCTGGCCGGTTTCCATTTTCTCACAGCCGATCCTTGGCCCTTGGAAGGCGAGTTCGACATAACCTTCAAGGTGCGCCATACAGACCGCTTCCGCAAGGGAAAACTCTATCGCTCGAATGGCGTATTTCGCGTAGTGGGTGATGACATGATACAGGGCGTGGCGCCCGGTCAATTCGGCGTGGTGTATGACGCTGCGTCGCGTGTCTGCATTGGCTCAGGCGAAATCAGTGTCTGAGCATGGCGATTTTTAATGGATTTCACTCTATATAAAATACCCAAATGTGGGTGTTGTCATTCTTTGATAGTTCTCGTATTTTCGCACACTGATTTTACAAGAAACCAACATGAGAACTAAACTACTGATAATCATTTTGTCGTCACTGTGCAGCGCATTCGCGTTTGCGCAAGAACCGCGTTTCAGTTGGAACGCCGGAGTTATCACCGAAGGGCAGTGGAACATCACAAAAGGGAAAGCCGCTTGGGCCAACCTGATCAGTGCGGATGCCGGTGTCCGATTGTGGGAAGGAGCGCAGTTTGACTTAGCTGCCATTTCTACCTACGGTGTGAATGCTTCGGCAGTGGACGATCGCCAGGACTTCTCCAATATCAATGCT
The DNA here is from genome assembly GCA_017461605.1 of Bacteroidaceae bacterium. Classification (GTDB taxonomy): domain Bacteria; phylum Bacteroidota; class Bacteroidia; order Bacteroidales; family Bacteroidaceae; genus Alloprevotella. The sequence continues at coordinate 1,467 of JAFTXN010000009.1, read as the reverse complement.
CCGAACTTTGGTTTCCGCCTCACGCACCTCGGGTTGGGACAGACGCTTGCCGATGGCAAGGTTTTGCTCTTCCTTGGACTGAGAGGAGCCGACGAGGATTATTGCAGTACGGACTATGCCGGAGTGTTTACAGGTTCGTCTTATGGAGGTTTGCCTACCATCACCGAAAATACCGGTGTGCCAATGTTTCCTGTTTCAGCACTGGGATTCCACGTGGAATATCGGCCGACGGCTCGTTGGACCTTTCGCGAAAGTCTGTACAATGGTCGTGCCTCTGATCGCTTGGATGAGCAATTTCGCTTCCGCCCCGGTCGTGACGGTATCCTCAATTACGGAAGTGCGATGTACGAAGTGGCAAAAGGTGAAAGCACACCGGCCACGTACACCTTGGGGTACAATCTCGCTACGCGCCAAGCCAGTGGCGAACGCGTTGACTTCGGACTTTGGACAGTGGTCGAGCAGCCGCTCTTCCGCATCGGGCGTGCACAGCTCGGCCTGTTGGCACAAGGTGCCGTGCAGTTCACGAAGAACGCTGCCGGCAAGGGATATTGGGCCGGTGCGGTGGTGATGGAAGATGTTACCGCCAATGGAGGCGTGCTGGGCTTGGGCGTAAATCGTGCTTACTATGCCGATGGTAACGAAACGGATGTGGAACTCACTTTCAACTGTCCGATAGGTGCAGGATTCAGTGTGCAGCCTGCCCTGCACTGCATACACACCGACGGAAGCACTGTGATGGCCGGACAACTGCGTGTGATTTACGAGATTGGCAGTAAGTAAAAACAAAATGTCGGGTCGGAATTCCCTCGACAGCAGGTGGATACCCATTGATGCGGAGTATGTATGTCGGGAGTGAAAACAGAATTTCGGCGTCGCACTTTCCGACTTTTTGCAGGCTTCATCATACTTTTCAAGCACATTTTGCAGTTTTTTCTTGCAAGTAACAAAAAATGTTGTACCTTTGCACGCGATTTAAGGCCCAGCCTCAGGAGAGATGGTAGAGTGGTCGATTACAGCAGTCTTGAAAACTGCCGTGCTGAGAGGCACCGGGGGTTCGAATCCCTCTCTCTCCGCAATAAACGCTGAAAATCAGTAAATTGCAAAACAAACGCCCAATTTTACACCCAAAAATGTAAAGTTGGGTGTTTTTGCATTATTTAAGATGAATCAAGCATCCCTTATCCACCCCCGTTTACTACTGCGTCACTTTTCCAAATACGAGAGAGGCAAATCCTTAGAAATATCAAGGTTGTGAGTTATAAGTTAAAAAAAGTGGTAATTGAATTGAAGTCTGAATATTATCGCTATTTTTGTAATTGTTTTAATATGAACACATCAGAGTTATAAGGTTTTTGCTAACTTTGTGAAGCCAAGTTTATGAAACGAATACTAACAACAATATCTATATACTTCTGTGCTTTGACTATATGCTGTGCAAATAATCAAGGACTTTTTCGCACTTCTAAG
>JAFTXN010000008.1 GCA_017461605.1 Bacteroidaceae bacterium | reverse complement strand
GGACTGACCACAAAAAGCACATTTCTTGGTTACTTTCATACTGCTTATCGTTTACTAATTTCACTTCTTCATTCTCATGTATCTGAAGTGGTGAACGGAGGTAAACAGTAGTAAACCGTTGTCGCCTTTCTACTCGATGTGATAATCCTCACATATCGGGGCGGAATTTGCCACTCATCGTAAACGGTTGTAAACCCTTGTCAACTATCTACACGAAATGACAAAAAATAAGCTCCGCAAATTCTCCACGTCAGAAATATGTATCAAAAATATGTGGAAATTTGGGAACCATCAAAAAGCAGTCTGAAAGTGTTAAATTTTAGAATGTACTGATAATTAAAGGTTTATAAATGGTTATTTCTGGTTGTTTTGGGTTGTTTTGGGCTTCTAAATACAATCAGAAAAGGTTTCGTATCCAATAGCAGTAACCCCATCCGGAAGCGCAATGGAAGTTAGACCACTGCAACCATTGAACGCCCAATTTCCAATAGAGGTGACACCTTCGGGAAGCGCAATGGAAGTCAGACCACTGCAACCTCTGAACGCATAATCTCCAATAGAAGCAACACCATAAGCCACCCCTTCAACAGAAATTGTTGTAGGAATTACAACATCACCAGAATAATCGCTCTGATTAACATTCCCATCAAGTGCCTTGTACGTTACTTTCGCCTCATGCGACGTTGAGTCTAGGTCATAATATATCCCGTCCACTTCGACGTCATAAGCCGACACTGTTACACAACCTATCAGCATTAAGAATGCCAATAAGAAAGTTCTGAGTTTTTCCATAATTTATTGTTTATTGTGATTAGATTTATTCTTACTTGGAAGCCTGTCTTAACCCTAGGCTCCCTCTCGTCCTCCAATCCCCAAAGAACAATGTTTATTATAATACGCACAAAGCGTGGGACTGGTGTGCCATTCTAAACATTGAGGTCCTAGGAAAACCCGTACATACACAAATGGGGTAGCAGCCCACGCTATACGCGTGAGAACCACTATGCCATCCCTTGTATGTACTTTGAAATTTCCTAGGTTTCAATGTTACAAGACTAGCATAACGCTTCTACGTTATTTCAATATGTCGCAAACGGAACTTCTCCGTCTTGCCGCAAATGTACGAAACTTATTTTTACTTACATAAAATTCTTTAAAAAAACAACATCTTTATCAAAGCCTTATTCGTATTCGCAGGATATCACAACTGATTACACGCAACAAACTTAGAGTGTGATTAGTGTTCCTATGACACAATTTCTGCTAAATCTGTTGCATCGTGTTGATTAACCCAGACCTATTGCATGTGGTTTGAGTTTGCTCATCAAGGCCGTAACCAATACTGAAGTTCTGCTATTTGATTGTTACGTGGGGGATATCGCTCCATCGCGTCGTGTAGTGTGGCGATTGATTTTCACTCGACGACTTGATTTCTCCACTTCCCTGAACGGCCAATTTGATGGTTCCTTTACCAAAGGTAGCATTGATGGCATCCAAGGCTGATGTTATCTTGTGCTCGCGCTCGACGGCTTCCCGGTCTTCAAACAACGAGTGCATCACATGCTTCTCGGGAACTATCTTCGTGGCAATCACTCCCGCTTTCTTATATCCAAAGCCTTGCTTAAACAGGGTTTTGGCGGCACTCACAGCTTGCGCAATGATGATACGCTCCTCGGCTGTGGGAGTGATGAATGACACAAGGGTGTTGGCATGTATCTGCGGCACATCCTCCCTGAAACGATTGGTATAGGCGAAAACCACCATTTCCGATGTTACCGACTGCTGCTGGCGCAACTTACTTGCCATAGCGGAAGCAAAATTAGCAATTTGCTCCTGCAGTTCCTTCACCTCATATATCTCGGAAGAGAAACTGCGCGAAACGCATATCGACTGCTTTGCCTCAAATCCGTCTTCAAACTCTAGGCAAGGGATGCCTCGCAGTTCTTTCCATGTTCTGACACCACCAATGCCAAGCATCATCCGCACAACTCCTTCGGGCAATTGCGTAAACTCGTATGCAGTATTGACACCCCTCGCTTTCAACTTCGGAGCAGAGCGACGCCCAATGCCCCAAACTTCCTCTATCGGGAACTTGCGCAACACCTTTTCAATGTCCTGCGGGCGATGCATGTAGCAACCGCCTCTCAGTTTCGGATATTGCTTGCAGAGTTTCGAGGCTATCTTGGCAAGCGTCTTGGTCGGAGCGATGCCTACCGAAACCGGGATAGAGGTCATCTTCCTACATTGTGCAGAGATACGCTTCGCATACGCATCAAAGTCTATATTTTTCATCCCCCTGAGATCCAAGAATGCCTCATCGATGGAATAGACCTCGATGCCGGGAGCAAACTCTTCCAACACCCAACGAACCCGTTGCGACATATCGCCATAGAGTGCCATATTTCCGGAAAACACCGCTACATTATGCCTTCTGACAATGTCTCTTATCTTAAAAAACGGTGCTCCCATCTTTATACCCAAGGCCTTGGCTTCGTTGCTTCTTGCAATAGCGCAGCCGTCATTGTTCGACAAGACAATGACGGGTTTCCCTCGCAAGTCGGGACGGAATACCCGCTCACAAGAAGCAAAGAAGTTGTTACAATCGGCCAGGGCAAACATCGCTACATCTTCTTGATGACATAGGTAACGACGCCCCAAATTAGAAAATCGTTCTCCGCCGTTACTTCTATGGGCTTATAGGCCTTGTTATTCTCATTGGCCGGCATCAACCGGACTTTGTTATCGCCAATCTCCACACGCTTGACGGTGTATTCGCCATCGATATAGCAAACAGCCTTACAGTTGTTGTATGGAGCAACGGCTCTGTCTACAATAATAATGTCACCCTCGTCTATATCTGCATCCACCATTGAGACTCCGTTTACACGGAAGAAGAAAGTGGAAGCCCGGTTTCTGACAAGCAACTTGACAAGGTCCAACTTCTCACGTACATCTTCTGACGGCGATGGAAATCCGGCTTTCACATCTCCCAGCAGATGGCTCTCGTACGATTCTGCTACATCGATGGTATGTGGTACAAACTTATCCATAGTGGTAGCAAAGGTACAACATTCCGCTCTCCTCTTACATTTATTGTAGCAACAATATAAAACATGACGCAGCAATGGCTGCATTGCGGTGTGGGCATCTGACATTCCACGGCACTTTTCCACCAAGCTAACACTGCAGGTGGCACCATGAAGTCCGTGCTTCCGCAAAATTCATTGAAACAAAGAAGCGACGTGCAAATGAGCATTCATTCACACGTCGCTTCTTTATGTTCTATCACTATCGGGCCGCAAGCAATGACCATCGGGGGTGATGATCAGTTTCGGCTTGGGTGCTTTCTTCAGGATTCGGTTTCGCTGATTGTTAGCTTTGCCGGCACGCGACTTCCCCACCCTCGGACCGCTCTCCCAGCCTTTTCCGACCTTAGCTTTCGGTTTTCCGGAAGTCCGCCTCCCGGTTGTGGATTTCCTCATAGTGTCATGATACTATTCTGATGCTTTTCCTATCTGCTGGTTCCCAACTTGCGAAAACAATAAATGTCCGTACACAAAGACTGCATACGGACATTTGTATTCGCTGGTTGAGTACAGATGTACTACACCTTGATTTCTACTTCTACACCGCAGGGGAGTTCCAGCTTCATGAGAGCGTCAACAGTCTTAGCTGTAGAGCTGTAGATGTCGATGAGACGCTTGTAAGTGGAAACTTCGAACTGCTCACGGCTCTTCTTGTTTACGAAGGTAGAGCGGTTCACGGTGATGATGCGCTTACGAGTGGGGAGGGGAATCGGTCCGCTGACGATGGCACCCGTTGCTTTCACGTTCTTCACGATCTTCTCTGCAGATTTCTCCACGAGTGTGTGATCGTAAGACTTCAGCTTAATTCTAATTTTCTGACTCATTGTGTTTGTTTTTTTTGATAGACCTTTAGAGTGGGGCGGGCTAAGAGTCATTCGTTAGCCCGCCACTCTTCCGGCAATTTATTGTTTAAATTATTTGATGAGATCTACACGACCCTTCACTTCCTCGAGCACAGCCTTGGCGATGCTGTTGGAAACGGCTGCGTGGTGGTCATACTGCATAGAGCTGGTAGCACGACCTGAAGTGATGGTACGGAGAGCTGTTACGTAACCGAACATCTCTGCCAGAGGCACAGTAGCCTTCACGATGCGAGCACCGCTGCGGCCGCTTTCCATACCTTCCACCTGACCGCGACGCTTGTTCAAGTCACCGATCACATCACCCATGTTCTCTTCGGGAGTTACCACTTCGAGCTTCATCATCGGCTCCATGAGGCAAGGACCTGCCTGAGCACAAGCATTCTTGTAAGCCTGGAGAGCTGCGATTTCGAAGGACAACTGGTCAGAGTCTACGGGGTGGAAAGAACCATCGAGGAGTTCCACCTTCAAGCTGTCAAGGGGATAGCCACCGAGCACACCGCTCTTCATGGCATTCTCAAAGCCCTTCTGCACAGAGGGGATAAATTCCTTAGGAATGTTACCACCGGTAACTTTGTTGACAAACTGCAGACCGCCTTCCTTGAAGTCTTCGTCCACAGGACCAACGTTCACGATGATGTCAGCGAACTTACCGCGACCACCGGACTGCTTCTTGTAAACCTCACGGAGGTTAACAGTCTTGGTGATGGCTTCCTTGTAGTTCACCTGGGGCTTACCCTGGTTACATTCCACCTTGAACTCACGCTTCAGACGGTCGATGATGATGTCGAGGTGAAGCTCACCCATACCTGAGATAACGGTCTGACCGCTCTGCTCGTCGGTACGAACGGTGAAAGTGGGGTCTTCTTCTGCCAACTTGGCAAGACCATTGGAGAGCTTGTCGAGGTCCTTCTGGGTCTTGGGCTCAACAGCGATACCGATAACGGGATCGGGGAAGTCCATAGATTCGAGAACGATAGGTGCACCTTCTTCGGCAAGAGTGTCACCGGTACGGATATCCTTGAAGCCTACACCGGCACCGATATCACCGGCACCAATCACTTCCACGGGATTCTGGTGGTTGGAGTGCATCTGGAAGATACGAGACACACGCTCCTTCTTACCGGAACGCACATTGTATACGTAAGAACCAGCTTCAATCTTACCTGAATATACACGGAAGAAAGTCAAGCGGCCCACATAGGGGTCAGTGGCAATCTTAAATGCCAAAGCAGAAGTCTTATCGTCTTCGCTGGGAGTACGGGTCTCTTCCTCACCGGTTTCGGGGTTGGTACCCACAACACTGGGAGTATCAAGGGGTGAGGGCAAGAACATACAAACATAGTCGAGCAATGTCTGTACACCCTTGTTCTTAAACGAAGAACCACAAGTCATCGGAACAATATCGAGAGCGAGAGTACCCTTACGGATGGCTGCTACGATCTCGTCCTCAGTGATAGTGTCGGGATCCTCGAAGAACTTCTCCATCAATGCCTCGTCGCATTCAGCAGCAACTTCAAGCATCTTACCGCGCCACTCTTCTGCTTCAGCCTTGAGGTCAGCGGGAATATCTTCCACGTCATACTCAGCACCCATGGTTTCGTCGTGCCACAGGATGGCTTTCATCTTAATCAGGTCGATGATACCCTTGAAGTTTTCTTCAGCACCAATAGGAATTGATACGGGGCAAGGATTTGCACCGAGTACTTCTTTCATTTGGCGCACCACTTCGTAATAGTCTGCACCCGAACGGTCCATTTTGTTCACATAACCGATACGAGGTACGTTGTACTTATCAGCCTGACGCCATACGGTTTCAGACTGGGGCTCCACACCACCTACAGCACAGTAGGTAGCCACAGCACCATCAAGCACACGAAGTGAGCGTTCCACCTCAGCGGTGAAGTCAACGTGTCCCGGAGTGTCAATCAAGTTGAACTTATACTGCTTACCGGCCCAAGTCCAGAATGCGGTTGTAGCAGCCGAGGTAATTGTGATACCACGTTCCTGCTCCTGCGCCATCCAGTCCATTGTGGCAGAGCCATCGTGAGTTTCACCGATCTTATGAGTTTTACCGGTGTAGAAGAGTATACGCTCAGAAGTTGTTGTTTTGCCCGCGTCGATATGGGCCATAATGCCGATATTACGGGTAAAAAGTAAGTCTTGCTTTGCCATGATTGTATCTCCTTTGGTATTAGAATCTGAAGTGAGCGAATGCACGGTTTGCCTCAGCCATGCGGTGCATATCTTCCTTACGCTTGAAAGCACCACCCTGCTCGTTATAAGCATCCATGATTTCGGCTGCGAGCTTATCGGCCATAGTCTTACCGCCACGCTTGCGAGCGTAGTTGATCATATTCTTCATAGAGACAGATTCCTTACGATCGGGGCGAATTTCAGTAGGTACTTGGAAAGTAGCACCACCGATACGACGGCTCTTCACTTCCACCTGAGGAGTTACCTTATCGAGAGCGGTCTTCCATATTTCGAGAGCCGACTTCTCTTGGTCCTTCATCTTCTCACCTACGAGATTGAGGGCCTTGTAGAAAATTTCGTAAGAAATGTTCTTCTTACCATCATACATCAGATGGTTCACAAACTTGGAAACTTTAACGTCTCCGTAAACGGGATCCGGAAGGATCACACGCTTCTTAGGTTTTGCTTTTCTCATTGTTTTGTTGGGTTTTGTTGGGCTGCATTAGTCTTCAACACCACCTCCGGATGTTTACTCAACCTTTTGCCAACCAAATTTAATGTTTCTTACTTCTTAGCTGCTTTGGGGCGCTTGGCACCATACTTAGAACGACGCTGTGTGCGGCTGGCTACACCGGCAGTATCAAGTGTACCACGCACGATGTGATAGCGCACACCCGGGAGGTCCTTCACACGACCACCGCGTACCAATACGATGCTATGTTCCTGCAAGTTGTGACCTTCTCCGGGAATGTAGGAGTTCACCTCCTTGGAGTTTGTCAAACGCACACGAGCAACCTTACGCATTGCTGAGTTAGGTTTCTTAGGCGTTGTAGTGTACACACGTACACACACGCCTCTACGCTGAGGGCAAGCGTCCAACGCGGGAGACTTCGATTTGTCTGCAGCTACGCTTCTACCCTTTCTTACCAATTGTTGAATAGTAGGCATTGTAGTGATTTTTAATTTGTTATATATTGTATTTGTTATTTTCTTCTTGTTTCCAAAAGTGCACACTACACCTTTCGGGCTGCAAAGTTACCAATAAAAATTCGAATACCCAAGGTGGAAAGCACTATAAAATACGGGAAATTTCTCACTCACAAGTCACAAAAAGCGACACGGAACAACGAGATACCGACATTGCAACAAAAGCCGCGCGCACCCAAAGCACAGACATCACCGACCCACGCACAGCATTCGGGCAGCCCCATCCGGAATACTAGCGTCACCACTATACGCGCGCGTACATATATTATATAATGTATCCCAACGCAAAAGCCAAAGCACGGAAGGCGGCTCGGACAAGCTTCTGAAAATTCGTAAGCGCATTTTCAAGCTTTTCACTCGCCTTTCACTATATTTACAGAATATAGGAGGCGGCTCGGACAAGCTTCTGAAAATTCGCAAGCGCATTTTCAAGCTTTTTACTCGCCTTTCACTATATTTCGCTTCACGCAAAATAGGAGGCGGCTCGGCATGCAAAAGAAAAACAAGTTTTCCTTTTCCCTGCTCTCGCCTTTCACTATATTTGCACTCTGTCAATACAAAACAACAAAAAACTGACAAGAAAGAAAACAAAACTACAACGAGAACTCATAAACGAAAATACAATGGAAAAGAGACAAAAGACCGGAACAATTTGCGTACAGGGAGGTTGGAAACCGAAAAAAGGCGAACCCCGCGTGGTACCCATCTACCAAAGCACTACTTTCAAGTATGACAACAGCGACCAGATGGCTCGTCTGTTCGACCTGAAAGATTCCGGATATTTCTATACCCGTCTGCAAAACCCCACCAACGATGCCGTAGCCGCAAAAATTGCGGCCCTCGAAGGCGGCGTGGCAGCCATGCTGACCTCCAGCGGACAGGCAGCTTCGTTCTATGCGGTATTCAACATCTGTGAGGCCGGCGACCACTTCATCTCCTCCTCCACCATTTACGGCGGCACCTACAATCTCTTTGCCGTAACAATGAAGAAGATGGGTATCGAATGTACGTTTGTCGACCCCGATAGCAGCGACGAAGACATCCAAAAGTTGTTCCGCCCCAACACGAAGTGCGTATTTGGCGAAACCATCTCCAATCCCGGAGGTGTGGTGCTCGACATCGAACGCTTTGCAAAATTGGCTCACCGTAACGGTGTTCCTCTCATCATCGACAACACCTTTGCCACGCCCGTTCACTGCCGCCCGTTTGAGTGGGGAGCCGACATTGTTACTCACAGCACAACCAAATACATGGACGGACATGCCACCGCCGTGGGTGGTTGCATTATCGATAGCGGCCGTTTCCCTTGGATGGAGCACGCCGAAAAGTTCCCTGGTCTGTGTTCTCCGGACGAGAGCTACCATGGTCTCACCTATGCCGAAAGCTTCGGTGCCGGTGCATACATCACCAAGGCCACGGCACAACTCATGCGCGACCTTGGTTCCATTCAGAGTCCGGAAAATGCCTTCCTGCTGAACATCGGACTCGAAACTCTCCACTTGCGCATGAAGCAGCACTGCAAGAATGCACAGCGCGTAGCCGAATTCCTGCATAACGATCCGCGAGTGGCATGGGTCAACTACGCCGGTCTGCCGGGCGACAAGTATCATGCACTGGCAGAGAAATACCTGCCCGAAGGCGGTTGCGGAGTCATTGCTTTCGGTCTGAAGGGTTCTCGCGAGGATGCCATCCGTTTCATGGACAGTCTCAAGATGATTTGCATCGTCACACACGTGGCCGACGCCCGCACCTGTGTGCTCCATCCGGCCAGCCACACCCACCGACAGCTCTCCGACGAACAGTTGCGCGAAGCCGGTGTTGCCCCCGACCTCATCCGTCTATCTGTGGGCATCGAAGACGTGGACGACATCTTGGACGACATCCGTCAAGCCTTGAACGAAGCGACGCAAGGATAATTAAGGATTATTATAGATGCCTCAAAGGTTGTTTCAGGAGGGTTTACGTATATTTACCCCCTGAAACAACCTTTTTTCTTGTGGCAAAGCAAGCTAAGAACATAGCATTCCTGCTCATCTCCACCCTGCTGGGAATTGTGCTCATGGTATGGATTTATCGCGGTTTCAACTTCCGTGACTTGTCCGAGGTGTTCAGCACTCGTCACAATTACACTTGGATCATATTGGCCCTGTTTGCCGGTATCGTAGCTAACGTGTTGCGCTCGTTGCGCTGGCGCATGTTGCTGCAATCGGCCGACATCCACATCAAGAAGCGCCGTGCCATCGAGCTGGTTTTTATCTCATATCTCATCAACAGCGTCACACCGCGCCTCGGCGAACTCACACGTTCGTTACTGGTGCGCCGGGGTAATGCCGAGGTATCCACACGTGCGTTCGGCACAGTGGTCATCGAGAAGCTGGCCGATGTAGTCTGCCTCATCGTGGTGGTAGCGGCAGCCTTGGCTTTCAGATGGAGCGACACGCTGGGACTGGTACACCGCTTCATCGACGGAATGCGCCAAGCCGTACCCTCCTACACGCTCTACATAGGCATCGGTTTGCTCGTTTGCATCGCCATCGGCCTGACCCTGCCCCGGCTGAAGCACATCCGTTCGCTGCTTCTCAATTTCTGGCAAGGCATCACTGCCATTACCCGTCTGAAAAGTCCCAAAGCATTCATCGGCCTCTGCACCGGCATTTGGGTATGCAACTTCCTGCAGTTATGGCTCATCCTTCCCTGTTACGAAGCTCTCAGCAACATCTGTCTGATCGACGCACTTCATATTTTTGCCATGGCCAGCATCGGTGTTTTGCTCCCCACCCCTGGCGGTGTCGGTCCTTGGCACTTTGCAGTGGTCAAGACCCTCACCAATGCTTACGCAGCCCCTCCGGCCATCGCCAAGTCGTTTGCACTCGTTACGCACGGACTGAAAACCGTTCTCGTGATGCTGCTGGGAGTTTTGGCATACGTCACATACTATTGGGAGGTAGCCACCGGTTGGCTTCGACAGCGATCACAGCAGGAGTCTCCCCAATAAAATCAAAAAAATCCCATTTCATCGTATGAAAAAGTGTGTTTCCATACTTCTCTCCGTCCTTGTAGCCATTTTCACAACGCTGCCGGCCGTAGCACAGTCCTATGACAAATTGTGGAGAAAAGCAGAAGCGGCCATCCGTCAGGACCTGCCACAATCAGCCCTCGATCCGGTGAATGCCGTCTATCGAAAATCCGTAAGCGAAAGCAACGATGCACAAATGCTACGCGCCTTACTGATGCGCCACCTCCTTTGGAACGACATTGCCCCCGACAGCGGGAAAGTGATGCTGAAGCACATCGAAGAAGCCTATGCTCGCCAACAACAACCCATCCTGCGGGCAATGTGGGCTTCGGCACTGGCACAGACACACGCCACATTCCGTAACGACACCGCTCATAGCCGACAGGCGCGCAACCTCTTCCTGCTGTCGCTCGACAGTCTTCCGCTTTTGGCACAAGCCGACACGAAACACTTCCTGCCCCTGCTGACGGTGGGCAAACATAGTTCTTATTTCTCCAACGACCTGCTGCACGTGCTGCTACATGCCGCTCTCACATCCCATGTGTTCGCCCAAGAGGAGAAGCACAACCTCCGCGCACGGGCCATGTCGTTCTATCGACAAGCCGGCAGACGCCCGGCCTTACTGCGTCTCACGCTCGACAGCCTGAGCCATCGAGGATACACCTACGGTATGCCGCAAAACGATTCCACCTTCACTGCTCTATGCCGTGTGGCGGAGGAATTTTCGGACCTACCCCTCAACGTCGAAACATACATCACGATCTGTCAAAGTGCTGACTCCTATGCCCCGGGAGCACACCGTGACAGCATCTTCTATCATTTGGCCGAACAGGGATGGCAGCGCTATCGTCGGGAGAAGCGTTCCGCCATGCTGAAGAATTACCTCAAAAAAGCCCGACAGGCACAAGCCGAATGGCACAACATTCCCCAAACGGCTTATCCCGGAAAGGAATATGCCGTGTGCCTTACCGGAAAGAATGCTCGCCATGCCGAACTGCGGTTCTACCGTCTGAATGTCGCGACCGACAACAAGTTTGTTTTGCGCGATGACATCGAAAGTCTCCATCCGGCACAGCGAAAGCCCGAATACATACTCGCACACCACTTTCCTGCAGCAGCGCCTTACCATCTGTCGTGCGACACGCTTCGTTTCACTGCGCCCGAGGCCGGCATCTTCTTGTGCGAAATGTGGCTCAACGGCGAGAAGACTTCCGAACAGCTCATGCATGTTTCACGCATCAAACCGCTGATTTTCGGAGCCACAGAGCGCAGTTGGCGCATCATTCCTACAGACGCTCTTTCGGGGGCTGTCATTCCCGGTGGACGAGTAAAAATTTTCAACCGCCGCACCCATGCCATTGTCAATACTTACAAAGCCGAACACGATGGGGCCATCAGGCTGCGACTGCCCGATGACAACCTTTTTCAGGCCTGCATCATGACCGACACCGACACTTCGGCCGTTCCTTTCCCCCTCTACGCTCACAGCTACGGCTACCGGCCCGACACCACAGGCACCATGCTTCGCGTGTATACGGATCGGGGCATCTATTGCCCGGGACAAACGGTGCAGTTCGGTGGTATGGTTTACGCCCATTCGGGCGATGACTATCGAGTGTTGCCACATCATTCTTTTACCGCAACGCTTCGCAATCAGCAAGGGAAAGAGGTTCTCACCACCACACTTCATAGCGATGAAATGGGCCATTTCAGCAGTTCTTTCGTTCTGCCCGAAGTCTGTCTGCCGGGGCGTTTCAGCATCGAATGCGGACGGGGAACGATAGCAAGGGGTGGCGTGGATTTCCGAGTGGAGGAATACAAACGTCCCACCTTCACGCTGACACCCGAAGCCCCGACCACCGGCTACGCTTTGGGCGACACGATTTCTTTCTCTGTGCGTGCCGCCACCTACACGGACATTCCGCTGTCCGCTTTACGGGTGCGCTACACCATCACACCATCTGCACGCTTCTACGGTCCGTCCCTGCCCGAAATCCGTGGAGAGGCATTGACCGACAGTTTGGGACGGTGCACCTTCCCCGTACCCCTAACCTACGATGAAACCGAGAAAAACAGCCGGTTGCCACACCAATATGTCAACTATGTTTATCGCATCCGCATGGAAGCCACAGCCGACAATGGCGAGACGGCCTCGGCATCGCACACTCTCTATGCAGCATCGCAATCGGCTTTCCTCTCTGCTTCGTGGCCTTCGTCCGTTTGTCGAGAGCAACTCCCCAAGATCACCATCGCTCTCACCAATGCTGCCGGCAAGGGAGTGTCGGCCGTGGGAACATTCACCATTTGCCGAGAGGGAACGGCCGTGGCTCAAGATTCGTTCCACACCCAACAGCCCTTTGTTCCGGAGGTGCTGAAGAGTTTGCCCTCCGGCAGCTATACCATCATCACCACTCTGCACGAAAGGACGGAAACCGATACCTGCCGGTTCAAACTCTTCTCCGAACACGATACACGCCTCATCGACAAAGCGGCGTTTCATCAATACATCCGCCGCAACACAGAAGGCGATTCTGTTCTCGTGGTTGTGGGTTCCGCCCACCGCGATGTGCTGCTGCACTACGACCTACTGACAGCCGACACTCTCATCGAGAGTCGACGCATTCACTTCTCCGATTCGCTGCTTCGTTTCAACTTGGCATATCGCCCCGAATATGGTTTGGGAGCCGAGGCTTGCTTTGCCTTTGTCAAGAACGACACGCTGCATCATTTCAGCGTACCCATAGAGCGTCCCCGCCCCGACAAGCGACTGCAGCTACGATGGAACACCTTCCGCAGTCGGCTCACACCGGGACAGACGGAGGAGTGGCGATTGTGCATCACCCATCCTGATGGCTCGCCGGCAGATGCCACGGTGATGGCACGCCTCTACGATGCCTCACTGGATGCGCTAAACGCTTCGCCTTGGCACTTCGGAATGTATTTCCCCCGCAACAACACTTTGGCCTCCTGGAGTCTGCCCACCTCCGGGGCTTTGTCGCTTTACGGACACGAGAAGTTCAAGCGACGTCCGGCACCCCACCTGTCGTTCACCCGGTGGGACGCTTCGCTCTTTTCGCTTCGCGACTATCGCCTGCGCTCCGTCAGGGTGGCAGCAGGATCAGGCAAGAGTACACTAGGTTACGCGCAATCACGCCACTTGGCCATGACCAAAAACAGCCTCACGATGGATGCCACGAACGAGGATGCTTTCTTCCGTGAAGCTGTGGTTGTCACAAAGAAGAGCACTGCAGAAAACAGCGGTTCCACCGCCGATTTCCGCAGCAACTTCGCAGAAACGGCATTCTTCATGCCCAAGCTCCGCACCGATGCGAGCGGAACGGTCACCTTGGCTTTCACGCTACCCGAGAGCCTCACTTCGTGGAATTTCACGGCCCTGGCACATACAGCTCACATGGATTACGGATTGCTCGACACCACCGTGGTGGCTCGCCGCCAATTCATGGTGCAGGCAGCCATGCCGCGCTTTGTTCGCTCGGGCGACAATATATCCGTACCGGCCACCCTGCAAAACCTTTCCGACAAGACGATTTCCGGACAACTGACCTGCACCGTTGCCAATGCCGACAGCGAGCAAACACTCCGCACTCACACATTCACCTATCGCCTGCAGGCGGGCGAGAGCCGCACATTCTTCTTTACGCACGAAGCGAACGAAGGGCACCCGATGCTTCTCTTCCGTTTCATGGCCGCAGGTTCCGGCTTCAGTGATGGAGAGGAACACATGCTGCCGGTGTTGTCCAACCGTGTGACGGTGCATCGCAGCATCCCGTTCGCAATGACCGAAGCAGGCACACGCACCGTGCTCCTCGACACCCTGTGGACCGACCTGCAACAGGCTCGCAACCGCCACTTGTGGGTGGAACTCTCATCGCGTCCCATCGAATATGTGGTAGTAGCCTTGCCGGCGCTATTCACAGAGAATGGAGAAAGTGCCACACAGCGAGCCACCCGACTTTATGCCGTGGCTTTGGCCGATTTCATCGCACAATCACGACCGGACATCCACCGCATGTTGACAGGTCTGACAGCCACAGCCGACAGTGCAGACAACCACAAGGACGACCTCCTGGCACGACATCCCGAGCTAAAGCAGATTCTTCTTGCCGAAAGTCCGTGGGAAGCACAAGCCGCCAACGAGGCAGAGCGGCTAAAAGCCTTGTCGCAACTTTTCGACAAGGCATCGGCTGACATTCATCGGCAGACAGCTATCGATCGTCTGCGCGACCTGCAAACTCCCGAGGGGGGATGGGCATGGTTCAAGGGGATGCCGGCCAACAGACACACCACAGCCGACGTATGCATGGTGCTGGCCCGACTGCAACACCTCACCGGCCATCATCCGCACATCCAAACGATGTTGCAGCGAGCCATCGGCTATTGGGAGCAATGCATCCGGAAAGACGTGAAAGCGCTCAAAGAATTCGAGCACAGCACTCACAAAAAAGGATATATCACAGATAATCAGTTGCACTATCTCTACGTGCGCTCGCTCATGCAGGGAGCAACATCTGCCGAAGCACAGGCAGACATTCGTTTCCTTTGCGAAAGAGCCGCCCTGCAACTGCCACAAATGAACATGCACAGCAAAGCGCTGGCGGCTGTCATCCTGCAGACACAACACAAGGAACAGGCTGCAGCAACAGCACTGCAAAGCCTGTTAGAGCACACGGTGGCTGCCCCTGAGATGGGACGATACTTCGACAGCAAGCGTGCTCCCCTCTCCTCGCGCACTTATAGAATTCCCACGCAGGTGGCAACCATAGAAGCTTTGCACCAATCCGCAGACACGACAAATCGTGATTTCATCGATGAAATGCGGCTTTGGCTCTTGCAATCAAAAAGAACGCAGATGTGGGAAACAAGCCGCGCCACCACCGATGCCATCTATGCCCTGCTGATCTCCGAACGGCCCACAGCACATGCAGCATCTTCGGTGACAGACACCACCAACATACTGCACTTTTCTCTGAAGAAAGGACGCCGCACCTTGTTCTCTGACGCATCGTCGGCAAAAACAAATACCCACCTTGCCGGTCACGCCCTGCATGGCTTCGACGAGTCCGCCGAACTGCAGGCCGACCATCTGATACTTTCCAAACAGGGTACGCAGCTCTCGTGGGGCGCCGTCACAGCGCAATACACGTTACCGGCAAGTGCAGTAACAGCCTATGCCACCGGATGGCAACTCAAAGAGGAATGGCAGGTCAAGACGAAGGGAACGTGGCAAACCGTAGACATAACGAACACACGACTGCGCGTGGGGCAACACGTGCGTCGCGTGTTCACATTGACAGCCGAACGCGATTACGATTTTGTATCGCTGCGCACCGCCCGAGCTGCCTGTCTCACGCCGTCACAACCCTTGTCCGGATATTTCCGCACGAACTTCACTCATGGCTATCGCGCCATACACGATGCTTCCTCCGACTTTTTCTTTGAAAAGCTCCACAAGGGGACACACGTTTTCACCGAAGAATATCTGACAACCCTCAGCGGCACTTATCACGGCGGCATCACCACGGTGCAGTGCGTCTATGCCCCCGAATATACGGCACAGACAGGCAGCGCCACCCTGTGGGTAGAGTAGTCCGACCGGCACATAAGTCAACCAAGTTGGAAAAGGAATAAGAAAAAGCTGCTGACGTTACGCCAAATCCTCCGGCGCAAATAGTTCCAGCTGTCCTTCCGCCAACTGACGGAAGCTGCGACGATGATGCGGCGTCAGTCCGTGCAAGGCTATACCTTCGCGATGTTCGCGCGTGGGATAACCGGCATTGTGATCCCAACCATAATAGGGATGCTCCGCATGCAGTTGTTTCATATAGTCGTCGCGATAAGTCTTGGCCAAGATGCTGGCCGCCGCAATCGAAAGATATTTACCGTCGCCCTTGACAATGGTTTTCCAAGGGGTCTCTCCATAGTTCTTAAATCGGTTACCATCGACAATCACAAACTCCGGACGCACCGTCAGGGCATCCAGCGCACGGTGCATCGCCAGTATGGAAGCGTTGAGGATGTTGATTTTGTCGATTTCATCGGCCGAAACCACCCCGACAGCCCAAGCCACGGCTTCGCGCTCAATCTGCTCACGCAGCAGATAGCGACGGCGAGCCGAGAGTTGCTTGGAGTCATTCAGCCATTCGTTGTGATAGTCGGGCGGCAGGATGACAGCGGCTGCATATACACTGCCGGCCAAACAACCTCGCCCGGCCTCATCACAACCGGCCTCACAAAGTCCGTCTGTATTATATATAGGTAAAAGCATAAGCCAAGCCGAAGTTTATTCCGGGCTTTCTGAATCTTCCGTTCAGACAACAACCGCTGTGCCGGTGCAGGTTACCATGAGCATCGAGCCACTGGCACCCACAGTCGTATAATTGATGCTGATACCTATCACTGCATTGGCACCCATGGTTGCGGCTCGCTGACTCAATTCTGCCAACGCCGTTTCCTTGGCACGAACAAACACTTCTTCATACGAATTGCTGCGTCCTCCGAAGAAATCGCGCACGCTGGCAGCCAAATCGCGAAAAGCATTGGCACCGATGATGGTTTCCGCACTCACCACTCCCAGATAATTTTTCACAGGATGGCCGTCAAGCGTAAAGGTTGTTGAAAGTATCATATTGCTTGAGAATTTATCTTTTGTTGCAATCAAGAATGAGAAATCAGAACATGCGACGCACCCGTTCTATGCCTGCCACCAAAGCCTCGACTTCAGCTTTCGTATTGTAGAGGGCAAACGAGGCACGTGCCATACCTTCCACGCCATAATGTTGCATCAAAGGTTGGGCACAATGGTGACCGGTGCGGATTGCGATGCCCAAACGGTCGAGCAGCGTGCCGAGGTCCAAGTGATGGATACCTTCGATATTGAAAGCCACCACCGCTCCCTTTTCCTCGGTCGTACCATAAACTTGCAGGCCTTTCACCTGTTGCATCTGCTCCATGGCCATCTGTGTGAGGGCATGTTCGTGGGCAGCAATGGTATCCATACCGATGCGCGACACATACTGCAACGCCACGGCCAGTGCATGCGTCCCCACATAGTCGGGGGTGCCGGCTTCAAACTTGTAGGGCAGACGTTCGTAAGTGGTTTTCTCAAACGTAACGCGGGCTATCATTTCGCCACCACCCTGATAGGGTGGCATGCGGTCGAGCAGGGCTTCCTTGCCATAGAGCACTCCGACACCTGTCGGGCCATACACCTTGTGACCGCTGAACACGTAGAAATCGCAATCCAATGCCTGCACATCCACCGAGATATGCGGCACGCTTTGCGCCCCATCCACCAGCACCAAAGCCCCATGGGCATGCGCCATCTCGGCTATTCGTTTCACCGGATTGACCGTACCCAGCACGTTGCTCACATGGGCCACACTCACCAGGCGGGTGCGTGGTGTGAAGAGTGACTCAAGCTGCTCAAGCTGCAATCGTCCGCTATCATCGATGGGAATTACTTTCAGCACAATGCCTTTGCGGTCGCGCAACAGTTGCCAAGGGACGATGTTGCTGTGATGCTCCATTTCCGAAACAATCACCTCATCGCCCTCCTTCAAGAAGGCATCACCAAAACTGCTTGCCACAAGATTGAGGCTCTCGGTGGTGCCACGCGTGAAGACCACTTCGGCCGTGGAACGGGCATTGATGAAAGCGCGTACCACCTCGCGAGCCTCTTCGTGCAACTGAGTGGCTTGCTGCGAAAGGAAGTGTACGCCTCTGTGCACATTGGCATTGACCGAACAATACTCTTCGCTGATGGCATCGATCACGCAACGCGGTTTCTGCGTGGTAGCCGCATTGTCGAGATAGACCAAGGGGCGGCCGTAAACCTCACGTCCGAGAATCGGGAAGTCCTTTCTGATTTCGTCCACAGGCAATATCATATCTTTCTTTTTATTCAAAACTTAGTGTCCTAAGGGAGAGGGAAAATCTTTAAGGAAATCGGGGACTCCAAAGAACATTCTTATTTGCAGAGCATGCATCCGCGACACTTGCCCAGTTCGCCACGAAAGCGGAGCTCCACGAGGTGAGCCAGGCGCTCGCGCAGCGGCGTCAGTTCGATGCGCTGCAGCACATCGTTGACAAAGGCGTGTTGCAAGAGGAGCCGTGCCTCGTCTTCGGCAATGCCTCGCTGACGCATATAGAAAAGTGCGGTTTCATCGAGCTTTCCGGTAGTGGAACCATGGTTGCACTTCACATCATCGGCATAGATTTCGAGCATCGGCTGCGAATAGGCCCGTGCTTCGGGCGAGGCACACAGGTTGGCATTGGTCTGCTGGGAAACTGTATGCTGTGCCCCTTTCTGCACCAACACCTTGCCGGCAAAAGCACTGACACTCTTCCCGGTGAGCACATATTTGTGCAGCATGTCGCTCGTACACTGCTCGGCGGCGTGCTCCACCAGCACATGATGATCCACATGCTCGCCGTCGCCGGCCACCACGGCCGCCAGCATCCGGGCATCGGCTTCGGGTTGCAGCAAGCGGATGTGCGACGTGTGGCGCACCATCTCGCCATGCAGGTGAATGTTGCCGGTCTCCAGGCGAGCGCCTTGCATCACTTCGGCATAGGTCTGACAGAAGTGTTGCGAGCCGGCACCGGTCTCCTCCACCCCATACAGACGGAGCTTTGCGCCGGGATGCACATAGGCCTCCACCACCTCGGTGGTGAGATAACGGCATGTACCGGACACGTGATGGCAGAACAGCACCGTGGCATCGCTCTCCGGCTCAGCCACCACAAGGATGCGGCGATTGGCCATCAGGTCTGCACGGCCCTCCATGACACTGACAATCTGAATGGGACTGTCGAGATGCACGCCCTTGGAGATATGCACCACCCAGCCGTCCTGCGCCAGCAGGGTGTTGAGCGCCGTGACGTCATCAGTGCTTTGAGCGGCCGCACGATGATAGTATTCGTCGATGAAATCGGCATTTTCGCGTACCATCTCACAGAGCGGCAACACGCGCACGCCGTCGGGCAGACGCAGCGTAGCCGACGGGGGGCACACCACATCGTTCACCACATAATAGACCAAGGTACTGAGGTTCGGCACATGGCAACGGAATGTCTCATACGGATTCTTGGCGGGCAGCACACGACGCAGGTTCAAGCCATAGTCGGGGGCAAAGGCAGCATTGGCATCGGTGTATTTATATTGTTCCGTCCGAGTGTCGGGCAACCCATGCTCTTCCAACCATGCTGCAGCATGTGCACGCCGAGCATTCATCGGTGCACAACTATGCTTGTCCAACATTTCGCGATGTTGGTCATAGAGTTGCAGATATTGCTTTACGGCTGTCATGGCTTCGTCATTCCTTGATTTCGTCCTTAATCCAGTCGAAGCCGCGCTCCTCGATGGCGTAACCCAAAGAGGCATCACCACTCTTCACGATACGCCCCCCCATCAGCACATGCACGAAGTCGGGCTTCAGATAGTCGAGCATACGCTGATAGTGCGTGATAACCATGGCGCTGGTGCGCTCGGTGCGGAGCTTATTGAATCCCTCGGCCACGATACGCAATGCGTCAACATCCAGACCGGAGTCGGTCTCGTCGAGGATGCTGAACGTGGGTTCGAGCACCGCCATCTGAAATATCTCGTTGCGCTTGCGCTCGCCACCACTGAAACCCTCGTTCACCCCACGGCTCATAAAGTGAGCATCCAGGCCTACCAGCTGACGCTTCTCGCGCAGCAGCTTCAAGAAGTCAGAAGCGCCCACCGGTTCCAGCCCGAAGTATTTGCGCTTGGCATTGACAGCGGCACGCATGAAGTTGGTCATCGAAACTCCCGGAATCTCGATGGGAGCCTGAAACGACATGAAGATTCCTTCGTGCGAGCGATCTTCGGGCGCAAGCGCCAGCAAGTCCTTTCCGTTGAACTGCACCGTGCCTTCCGTCACGGTGTATTTGGGGTTACCCACAAGCACATGGCTCAATGTGCTCTTACCGGAACCATTGGGTCCCATCAGCACGTGCACCTCGCCATCGCCGATGGTGAGATTGACACCGCGCAATATCTCTTTTCCCTCTACCGAGGCATGAAGATTACGTATCTCAAGCATTCTCTTTCTGTCTTTATTTATATATATAATATGTATTCAGAGTGCGAAGTTACGCAATTTTTCGAGATGCACAAAAGGCCCGGAGACCTACACTGTCATCTCACAATGAATTGTCTCACACATTAAGCCCCCGGAAGCGTCTTCCGACCTGCTGTCTGAACCGCGTTCCACCACCAACCATCGGTGTATTATCACCGACTGCCGATGCAAGAAAATCTGCAAGGCGTTTAGAAAATTCCACAAGCACTGCAGAATTTTCTCCCGTGCTTGCAGAATTTAGCGCAAACCGAGGGCAACATCCTGCATAGTGCTCGCCCACCAACCATTCCCCATTAAAACCATCTACAATCAAATGGAAAAAACCTCCGGACGGGGCTGTCCCCCTAACGTAGGGGGACGAGCGAAGCGGAGGGGGGGGTATGAACGAACTGCGGAGTTATTCAAACAGATTAAACAGAGAAAACGGCCTGAAGGGCCGGCAAGCTCTCAGCTCGGGGCAGCGCCCCGAGTATATGCAACGACGATGAATGCGCCCTGTAGGGGCAAAAGCTGTATTCCCGTGGTGGTTTACACAGGCTTTTGCCCCTGCAGGGCGTATGGCGAATATGCGTTTCGTTCTTAGGGCGTTGCCCTAAGCTGAGGGCTTCTTCCCCTTTCAGGGGAGTTTTCGGGGTGGGTAGGAAGTTCGGCCAAGGACGTACAAACAGCCTTTCTTATCTCCTCATACCCCCTCCGCTTCGCTCGTCCCCCCAACCTTAGGGAAGCAGCGCCATCCGGCCTGCCCGCATGCTGAAAATCAAACAAAAGCACCCCTCTTCCGACTTGTCCGAACGCTGGTAACCAAGGAAGAGGCCCCGAAAACATGCTTAACAGCAGAAAAAAGAAAAAAACAATCACACGGCATCGACACCGGTTTCTCGCGCCCCTCCTCTCGACAATTCAACGAGCCATAAGGTTTTTTTCACTCGCCAAATGCTAAAAAGCATATACGCTCCTCATTTTTTTTGCCGAACCTTTGCATGCACGAAAAAAGTATTTATCTTTGCCCCCGTGAGAATATTTTTTGTTTAACTAAATCTTAATGCTCAATGAAAAAGATTTACAATCTTTTGGCAGCGGTGATGCTGTTTGCAGCCGGTGCCTTGAATGCACAAGCACAGTATTGGGTAGTGGATCAGACCAACGGTGACGGAATCAACATTCCTAACGTTGAGACCATTGTTCCCGGTACTCCTTATGCTTTGCTCTGTTCTAACGAAGATGGTTCGTATGGCCAGTATCTTTGCAACGATGGCAAGAGTGCTGCAATCACGGACTCTTGTCTTTTCGTGTTCGAAGTTACCGGCACTAACGATGCCGGTGAAACTGTGTACGTATTGAAGCGTAACACAGACGGTAAGTACCTCATGAACGACGAGGGTGTGAAATACACCACCGACATCGAGGAAGCTTACAAGTTCACTGCCGGTAAGGCTGACTGGACTGAGAAAGAATCTATCGCAGACTTGTCTTTCGCAGACCTTTGGGCTACCGGTTACAGCAAGTTCATCAGTGATAGCCCCATCGGTGCTGACAGCTGGGTGTTCCCCTCTGAGCCGTTCGATCAGGAAGAGCCTACTTACTTCGCCGGTTGGTGGGGTGGCAACTCTCCCGCTTTCTGGAGCTACATCGACACCAACGCTTGGATGGTAGTTCCCGCCGTTGAAGCCAAAGGCTACGAATGGATGTCTTGCTTGCTCGCTGAGCACTTCCCCTCCGGCTTCAGTGCTGATGCTTATGCCGTAGGTACCAACCCCGGACAGTGCGATCAGGCCGCTCTTGATGCTTGCCAGGCTGCTTACGACGCTTGCTATGACCTCATGATCACTGAAAGCACAGACGACGCTGCTTGCCGTGCAGCCGGTGCTACCCTGCTTGAGGCTTACAAGGCACTCGTTGCCAGCGTGAAGCCCATCGGCCCCGGTTACTATTACTTCGTAAACGGACGTAGCAATGGTACTATGTACGCCAGCGAAAACGGTGTAAACTGGACCCCCGACTACGAAATTCCTGAAACTCCGACACTCGAAAGCGCAGCTTACATCTGGAGACTCTCTCAGAGCGAAGAAAACCCCGACCTCTACTACCTCCAGAACTACAAGACCGGTAAGTACATCGGCGCACAGGATGGTCTCTCTAAGATCCTCCCGCAGACAGCTGAACCCTTCGGTTACTATGTACGCTACTCTGAAAGCAACCAGGAAAGCCTCGCAGGTTACTTCTACATCGCCAACCCGGCCAACACCGGATGGTGGGGTCTCCACACTCAGGTGGCAGGCTACAGCCTCGTATACTGGGATGTAACAGCTACAGGTTCACTCTGGCAGGTTGTATCTGTTGACGAAGCTGCTCTCGAAGCTCTTCGCTCAGAAGTAGACCAGAACATGCGTAACGAAGAACTGACCGAGCTCGTTGGTACAGCTCAGGCTGCTTACGACAAGGCTTGCGACCAGACTGCCCTCATTGGCGGAGCTAAGGACGGTAGCTTCACTGTAGGCGAAGGTATCATCACTGACGAAACTCAGATTACTTCTAACTCTATCCAGGAGGGCGAAGGTTCTATCGCTGAAATGCTCGATGGCAATCCCTTGACTTACTTCCACTCTAAGTGGGGCGGTGTTCCCGAACCCGTGGATACCATCCACAACCTCATCTTGGACCTCGGCGAAGAACTCGATGCTGTTGCTGTGAAGTTGGCTAAGCGTTTCTACTCTGCCACCACACTCCTCACTCACGGTATTCCCGACACAACTTATGTATATGGTTCTAACGACGCTGACTTCTTCGACCTGTCAATCGGCGAATGGGAACTCGTTGACACCATCGCTATCACTTACGACTACACATTCGGTGGCATAGCTAACGCTGCCGGTATCTTCACCATCAAGAGTGACAAGCCGTATCAGTTCTACCGCCTCGACATGAGCGCCAACACATGTAACGGTAAGCAGTCTGCTTGGGACTACTTCTGCGTCAGCGAACTCCGCGTGTACAAGGTTAGCGAAGATCCCAGCAACGCTACTGTAAACGCTATCCCCGCTGAAATCGTTAATGCTCTCACAACTGCATTGACCAAGGCCAATGAAGAACTCGCCAACGGAGCTGCCACTCAGGAAACCATCGATGAGTTGAAAGCAGCTTACGATGCATGGGTAGAAAACTATCCCGATCCTGCTATCCTCAACGACCTGATCAAGCAGGCTGAAGCACTCATCGAAAACGCTGCTATCGGCGAAGAACTCGGTTACTATCCTCAGAGCGCTGTTGATGCCCTCCAGGCTGTGATTGACGAAGTTACTCCGAAGGTGAAGCCCGTGATGACTCTCGACGAAATCAATCCGCTCAAGGAACAGCTCCGCGCTGCTATCTCTGCATTCAACAACAGCCTCGCTATCCCCAGCGCTGAAGGTATCTTCTACATCGAAAGTGCAGCCGACAGCCCCGCAGGATTCCACCGCCTCTATGCTGTCAGCAGCGGTACCAACGCTAACATCCAGCACGGTTACTACACGCTGCCCGAAGCAGCTGAAGGCGAAGACGTAACTCAGGATATGGGTACCTTCGACGCAGCTATAGAACAGCGCGTAGACGCTATGTGGCAGGTAATCAAGAACGATGATGGTTCTGTAAGCATCCGCAACCTTGCAACCGGCCTCTACATCGCTAACCCGAAGAAGAACAACACCGGCGTTAAGCAGGTAGCTGAACCCGACAGCTTCATCCTCCGTGGTGCTCCCCAGCTGGCAGGTGCATTCAACATTGTTCTCGAAGACGGTATCTACCTCAACACTCAGCCCAACGGCAACAACCCCGGTAACCTCGTTACTTGGAACTCTGCATCCGGCGCTGACAACTCTGCATTCAAGTTCATTGAAGTTGAAGCTATGCCCATGGCTTACACCATCGACATGTCTGATGTAACTCGCGTATGGACACTGCCCATCGACGTATCTCCTCTCCTCCAGAGCGGTGTATTCTACAACGTTGAAGGTCAGAAGGACGGCGAACTCTACCTCGTTGAAAACACTGACGAATTGCTGAAGGCCGGTACTCCCGTGATCTACGTGCCCAACGAAGACGCTGAAAGCTACGCTGAGAACTTCTTCTTCGACATGAGCGTAACCAGCCCCGCTGACCTCGTGTACAACTACGAAGCCTTCGAAGTAAACGGCTTGCAGGGTGTTATTGACACTGTAACTGTTAAGGGTGTTCACGTATTCCGCAGCAACAAGGTTCGTCTGCTCGAAACTGCTACTACTGTAGCTGCCAACACCGGTTACTTCAAGTTTGCTCCTGCTCTTGACGCTCCCACTGGCACAGTGAAGCTCGCGACTGACGGCCTGCTGTCTTCTGAAGTTGCTATCGACAATATCGCAGTTAACCCCACCGCTACTGTTGACGTTTACACTATCTCCGGTGTACGCCTCCGCAGCAACGTGAAGGGTGGTGTTGCAACTCGCAACCTCCCCGCCGGTCTCTACATCATCGGTGGTAAGAAGGTTCTCGTGAAGTAAGCACTTCGCAAGAAACATACACGCTCAAAGAGCCGCTCCTCAGGGGCGGCTCTTTTTGTATCCGCCAAGACCAAAGCGCAAGGCTGTCAGTTCAATCCCCTGTTGAACTGCAAACCATAAGGCCTCGACAAGCCCCTAAAGTGTCGGCCGCTAGCCTGAGAGGAAAGCCCTCCGAAAGGGGCTGCACACTTCTGGCCCCCATTGACAAATCCATCCGGACGGGGCTGTCCCCCTAAGGTAGGGGGACGAGCGAAGCGGAGGGGGTATGAGCAGACGGTATACGCTCATGAACAAACGGAACACCCTCATGAACATTGGCTCGGGATTTCCGTACCCACCCGAAAAATCCCCTGAAAGGGGAAGAAGCTCTCAGTTTAGGGCAACACCCTAAGAACGAAACGCAGATTCACCATGCGCCCTGCAGGGAAAAAAGCCTATGTCAACCACCTCGAGAATACTGCTTTTGCCCTTGTAGGGCGCGTTCATCGTCTTGCATATACTCGGGGCGCTGCCCCGAGCTGAGAGCTTGCCGGCCCTTCAGGCCGTTTCCTCGTTTAATCTGTTGAAAGAACTCCGCCGTTCGTTCATACCCCTCACCCGTTCCGGGAGCTCCCCTATAGGGGAGCAGCCCCATCCGGGATGCTTGGACGCTGGAAACTAAACAAGAACAATTCATAAACTTTCCGCTCACCTTTCACTACCTTTGAATAAGATAGGTGGCGGCTCGGAAGAGAGAAATGAAATAACTGTGTTCTTTCATTTCTCTCTTCCGAGCCTTTCACTATCTTTGTGCACAAATTAGTAATATGGATAAAAAGGCACTCTACATCGCTACGCTGCTCAGTTGTATTCTATGGGGAAGCTTCAATAAACAGGCTAAAGCACAAAATGTGCTCCCCTCGGCTTCGCCCACAATGACTATCATCGCAGAAGACGGCACGGAGGAAGACGTAACCGGCTACGACGGTTCTGCCCCTTTGCACGCACGTTTTTGCAGTCAGGCGCAGGACTTGGGACCATACACCCCGCTGTACGAATGGCGCATCGTGCGACAAGCCGACCAAGTGAGCGGTGAAGAAACCATCGTGCGCTATGATGCCGATACCGAATACATCTTCAGAAAGTCGGGAAGCTACACCGTGGAAGTGTTCATCAGCTTTGTACATGGCACCGACACATTAGAGTATACGATGGACAGCCCGTTCACCATCGCCATCAGCGAGTCGAAACTGGAAGTGCCCAATGCCTTCACACCCAACGGCGACGGCATCAACGATGTGTTCAAGGTAAAAGAGGGCTATCAGAGTATCGTTTCCTTTGAGGCCACCGTTTTCAATCGTTGGGGCAAACGCATCTATCAATGGAAAGACATTGCCGGAGGCTGGGACGGACGTGATGGCGGCAACGACGTGCCCGATGGAGCCTACTTCCTACGCATCAACGCACGTGGTGCCGATGGAAAAGTCTATAACATTAAGAAAACCATCAACCTGCTGCGCGGCTACGAAGAGAACACCGGCACAGGAACGCCCTAAGCACCTATCATGCAGGATGAAAAGAAAATAGAAATACTGGGAGCTCGCGTCCACAATCTGAAGAATGTGGACGTAACAATGCCTCGCTATAGCCTGAATGTCATTACCGGACTGAGCGGATCGGGCAAGAGTTCTTTGGCCTTCGACACACTTTACGCCGAAGGCCAACGCCGGTATATCGAAACCTTTTCGGCCTACGCGCGAAACTTCCTGGACAATTTGGAACGCCCCGATGTCGACAAAATCACCGGACTCAGCCCCGTCATTAGCATCGAGCAGAAAACCACCAACAAGAACCCACGTTCCACCGTAGGAACGGTTACCGAAATCTACGACTTCCTGCGACTGCTCTACGCACGAGCTGCCGACGCTTACAGCTATGCCACCGGCGAACGCATGGTGAAATACACCGAAGAGCAGATTCTGCAACTTATTCTCTCGCAATACGAGGGCCACAAAGTGTATCTGCTCGCTCCGCTCGTGAAAGGCCGAAAGGGACACTACAAAGAACTCTTCGACACCGTGCGACGCAAAGGTTTTCTCACCGTTCGCGTAGACGGCGAAATGCGCGAAGTGGTGAAAGGCATGAAGGTGGACCGCTACAAGAATCACGACATCGAAGTGGTGGTGGACAAGCTCCAGGTGCGCGAAAAGGATGAAGAGCGACTGAAACGCAGCGTCAACAAATCGCTGGAGCAAGGCGAAGGCCTGATGGTCGTACTTGACGCTACGGACAACACTGCCCGATTTTTCAGCAAGCAACTGATGTGCCCCACCACCGGCCTCTCCTACCGCGAACCGGCACCTCACAATTTTTCATTCAACTCGATGAGCGGTGCATGCCCCAAGTGCAAAGGCCTGGGCAGCGTCAGCATCATGGACCGCGACAAGGTGGTTCCCAACGACAAACTCAGCATTCGTGCCGGAGGCTTGGCGCCCTTGGGGAAATATCGCTCCACACTCATCTTTTGGGAAGTGGAAGCCGTGCTCCTACACTACGATTGCACCCTCGACACTCCCATTTGCGAAATTCCCGAAGAGGCCATGGACGAGATATTCAATGGTTCTGCGGATCGCTTGCAAATTCCTGCATCCATCGCACACACCTCTGAAGACTACGTCGTCGATTTTGGCGGATTGGTAAAATACATCCGCCAAATGGCCGACAACGAAATGACGACTGCGGCTCAGAAGTGGGCAGAGCAATTCTCGTGTACTGCCACCTGCCCGGTGTGTAATGGCACACGCCTCAACCGAGAGGCCCTCTCCTATCGCTTCAACGGTAAGAACATTGCCGAACTGGCAGCCATGGACATTGCAGAGCTATATGCTTGGCTGGAGGGTGTGGAAGAACATCTGACACCCAAGAACAAGGCCGTGGCAACCGAAATCCTCAAGGAGTTGCGCACCCGCCTCAAATTCCTGTTGGACGTGGGTCTGAACTATCTTTCGCTATCGCGCTCCACCATGACGCTCTCCGGCGGAGAGAGTCAGCGTATACGCTTGGCCACACAGATTGGCTCACAGTTGGTGAATGTGCTCTACATCCTCGACGAACCCAGCATCGGACTGCACCAACGCGACAACGTTCGGCTAATCAACTCGCTCAAGGAGCTGCGCGACACCGGCAACACCGTGATTGTGGTGGAGCACGACAAGGACATGATGTTGGCTTCCGACTACATTGTCGACATGGGTCCGAAAGCCGGCCGACTGGGCGGCGAGGTGGTGTTTCAGGGCACGCCCAAAGAGATGCTGCAAGCCGGAACACTCACAGCCGATTATCTCAACGGAAAACGGGCCATTGAAATTCCCGCCCTGCGTCGCAGCGGTAACGGGAATACGCTCCGAATTATTGGTGCAAAAGGCAACAATCTGAAGGACGTCAGTGTGGACTTTCCCTTGGGCACTTTCATCTGCGTAACAGGGGTTTCGGGAAGCGGAAAGTCCACTCTCATTAATGACACCTTGCTGCCCATTCTCTCGCAGCACTTCTATCGCTCCTTGCGCGAACCGTTGGAATATGCCAAACTCGAAGGCATCGAGCACATCGACAAAGTGGTGGCCGTCGACCAAAGTCCGTTGGGACGCACACCGCGTTCCAACCCCGCCACATACACCGGCGTATTCTCAGATATCCGTTCGCTATTTGTCAACCTGCCCGAAGCAAAAATGAGAGGCTACAAACCGGGGCGCTTCTCCTTCAACGTGAAAAGCGGACGCTGCGAGACTTGCAAAGGAAACGGATACAAAACCATCGAAATGAACTTCCTGCCCGACGTCTACGTTCCTTGCGAGACGTGCCACGGGAAAAGATACAACCACGAGACGCTTGAAGTGCGTTTCAAGGGGAAAAGCATTGCCGACGTACTCGATATGACCATCAATCGGGCCGTTGAATTCTTCGAGAACGTACCCACCATCCTCCACAAGATAAAAGTGCTCCAGGACGTGGGACTCGGGTACATCAAACTTGGTCAGTCCTCCACCACCCTCTCGGGCGGAGAAAGTCAGCGCGTGAAGCTCGCCACCGAACTGGCAAAGCGCGACACCGGACGCACCGTTTACATCCTCGACGAGCCTACCACCGGACTTCACTTTGAGGACATCCGCGTGCTGCTCGGTGTGCTGCAACGTTTGGTCGAGAAAGGGAACACCGTCATCGTGATTGAGCACAACCTCGATGTCATTAAGGTGGCCGACCACCTCATTGACATGGGACCGGAAGGCGGACGAGGAGGCGGACAAGTGGTAGTAACCGGCACACCCGAAGAGGTAGCAAGAAGCGGAAAGGGATTTACCGCACAATTCTTGCGCGAAGAACTGGAACACACACCCAACAAAGAAGCATGAAAACAGCCAAGACAAACGTAGCCCGACTGCTCGACAAAGCGAAAGTGACTTACGAACTCATCCCCTATGAGTTCGACGAGAACGACTTGGCTGCCACACACGTGGCCGAGGCCTTGGGGCAGGACATCAACCAAGTCTTCAAAACCATCGTCCTGCGCGGTGATCGCAATGGACATTTGGTGTGTGTGGTACCCGGCAACTGTGAAGTCGATCTCAAGAAAGCGGCAAAAGCAAGCGGCAACAAGAAAGTGGAACCCCTGGCCATGAAAGACCTGCTGCCCACCACCGGTTACATCAGAGGCGGTTGCTCACCCATAGGAATGAAAAAGCATTTTCCTACCTACTTCCACGAAACTGCGCTGCTGTATCCTCAAATTTACGTAAGCGCCGGCCAACGAGGACTGCAAATTCGGATTTCTCCGGCAGACCTTATCCGCGAAAGCCGAGGGGAGATAGCAGATATCGTTTAGGCTTCACATCATGACAGAAAACAATAAAATCAATTTATCAATAACCCTAAAAAATCAATTATTATGTTTGAAGGACAACCTAAAGGCTTATACGCCCTTGCCCTTGCCAACACAGGAGAACGCTTCGGCTACTATACCATGTTGGCGGTCTTCGCTCTTTTCTTAAGAGCCAATTTCGGTCTCGAACCCGGTACGGCCGGAGCCATCTACAGCACATTCCTGGGATTGGTCTACTTCCTGCCTTTGGTTGGAGGCGCCATGGCCGACAAATTCGGCTTCGGAAAGATGGTAACCATCGGTATCTTTGTGATGTTTGCCGGTTATCTATTGCTCTCATTACCCTTGGGCGGTGACACGTTCGCCTTGATCGTAATGGCGCTCTCCTTGTTACTCATCGGCTTCGGAACGGGCCTGTTCAAGGGTAACTTGCAGGTAATGGTGGGCGACCTCTACGCAGAGCCCAAATATGCCGACAAACGCGATTCCGGTTTCTCCATTTTCTACATGGCCATCAACATCGGTGCCCTCTTTGCTCCGACTGCTGCCGTAGAAATCATGAAATGGGCGCAAACCGACTTAGGTTACAGCGTAAACGACTCTTACCACTTCGCCTTCGCAGTGGCTTGCGCCTCGCTGATACTCTCGATTGCCATCTACTACCTCACTCGCAGCACTTTCCGCCATGTGGAAGGCGGCAAGAAGAAAGCCGGCGAAAAGACAGTGGAAGAAGATCTTCCTGCTTCTGAGAACAAAGCACGCATCGTGGCTCTCTGCCTTGTATTCGCCGTGGTTATCTTCTTCTGGATGGCTTTCCATCAGAATGGCCTCACACTGACCTATTTCGCCGATGAATTCACTGAAAAGACTTCCACCGGTGTACAGAGCATGGCTTTCAACGTTTGGAATCTTGTGACAATTATCGTAATGGTTTATGCCTTGTTCTCTGTATTCCAAAGCAAGAAGGCAAGCAACAAGTTGGTTTCAGGAGTAGTACTCTTCGCCGGTGCAGCCCTCCTCTACTGGCAATACACTCGCATCAGTGGTTCTATTGACGTGAGCGCTCCCATTTTCCAACAGTTCAACCCCTTCTATGTAGTAGCTTTGACTCCTGTCAGCCTCGCCATCTTCGGCGCATTGGCCAAGAAAGGCAAAGAGCCTTCTGCTCCTCGCAAGATTGCATTGGGTATGATTATTGCAGCCGTTGGTTTCGCAGTGATGGCATACGGTTCCATTGGTTTGCCGACTCCTGATGAGCAGAAAGTATTGGGAATGGATGGTGAATTCATTTCTGCCAACTGGCTTATCAGCACCTACCTCGTACTGACCTTTGCCGAACTCTTGCTCTCTCCGATGGGTATATCGTTCGTTTCGAAAGTTGCTCCTCCCAAGCTCAAAGGTATGATGATGGGCGGATGGTTCGTTGCCACCGCTTTGGGTAATATCCTCGTGTCTGTAGGTGGTTTCCTCTGGGGAGGCATCCAGCTTTGGGTGGTTTGGACAGTATTCATTGTGCTCTGTCTCCTCTCTGCCCTCTTCATGTTCGTCATGATGAAGCGCTTGGAGAAAGTTTGCTAAGCAACACATCAATAATTCATAAGCATGGCAGCCGTTTCCGGACGGTTGCCATGCTTTTTTGTACGGACATCCTAATTCTGCTCACCATTCCACAAAATGCTTCGACAGAGCACGAAAGGGGGATATTGCTCTTTGCAATAATTTTCAAAAAAAGAGATAAAACTTGTATAGTCAACGAGCACTTTTTCTTTCCAATTATCACTTGTTTGCTCGCTTTTTGCTTACTTTGCGCCTTGTAAACAAAACACATCAACTATATCTTTAAGAACAAAGAAGCTATGAAAAAGATTAGAGCAGCTATTGTGGGTTACGGCAACATCGGCCGCTATGCCCTGCATGCCCTTGAAGCCGCGCCCGACTTCGAGGTAGCCGGTATTGTACGCCGTGCCGGTGCAGAAAATAAACCTGCCGAATTGGCAGCCTATGCAGTGGTGAAAGACATTCGCGAGCTTGGGTCTGTGGACGTTGCCATCCTCGCCACACCCACACGCAGCGTGGAAGCCTACGCCAAGGACATCCTTGCACAAGGTATCTGCACCGTCGACAGCTTTGACATCCACAGCCAAATCACCACCCTGCGCCGTTCGCTCGACACCGCCGCCAAAGCAGGCAATGCCGTAAGCATCATTTCGGCCGGTTGGGATCCGGGCAGCGACTCCGTGGTGCGAACCCTGCTTCAAGCCATCGCTCCCCAGGGTATCACCTACACCAATTTCGGTCCGGGCATGTCGATGGGGCATACCGTGGCCGTGAAAGCCGTTGAAGGAGTAAAAGCAGCGCTCTCCATGACCATTCCCACCGGAACAGGCATCCACCGCCGTATGGTCTACATTGAAGTGGCTGAAGGCTACGATTACTCCACTGTAGCTGCAGCCATCAAGGCTGATCCTTACTTCGTAAATGATGAAACGCACGTGGTGCAAGTGCCTTGTGTCAACGAACTTCTTGACATGGGACATGGTGTCAACCTGACTCGTAAGGGTGTTTCCGGTCATACACAGAACCAGCTCTTCGAGTTCAATATGCGCATCAACAATCCGGCACTCACCGGACAGGTATTGGTATGTGCTGCCCGCGCTGCCATGAAGCAGCAACCGGGATGCTACACCATGATTGAAGTTCCCGTCATCGATTTCCTGCACGGCGACCGCGAAGAACTGATTGCTCACTTGGTGTAAGCGCACACAACATTAACATTTAGCCACATACAACAAGAAATCCCGAAGCGATGCTTCGGGATTTCTTGTTGTTGGCCCACAAGGATTCGAACCTTGACTGACAGAACCAAAACCTGTAGTGACTACCATTACACCATGGGCCAAACACATGTCATTCGCAAATGACGGGGCAAAAGTACTAACATTTTTTCGTCCAAGCAAGCATTTGCCCTATTTTTTGACGTAGCCAAACGAAGAAGGAAGAGTTGAAAACTCTAACCCGGAGGCTAAATAACAATCAAGCCTTCCAACTCACTGGCCCGCCACTGTTCCAAGGACGAAGCACCATCCGGAAGACCGCATCGCAACTCTCTGCATTCGGACAAACCGAATAAGCAGGAAAGCGCTCACAGAAATCGCCTGAAGATGCCTACCTCAATGGAACAAACAAAGGGTCTTATTTGCTGCGTTTGCGTTTCTTCTTGCCTTCGTCTGTTGCCAGAAGTTCCAAGGCCTTTTTCACAATGTCGCTACGGCTGTTGAGTATGCGGTAATACTCGTTGCGATCCCACACATTGTAAGCAATGAGGCTCTTCAGCAGGAAGCGAAGATCCGGCAACGATTTCTGCCACTCTGCACTATCAGCCGGTACCACCTTCTTACGCTTGGCTTGTGCCGCTACGCTATCGATCAGAGCCGCCGGCACCTCGTATTCGTTGATGAAGCGGTCGAAGTCGGGATAAGTGGTCCGCAATTCAGCGCGATGGTAATCCACATAATGCAAGGCCAAATCGGTGATGATGTTATGCCGACGCACAGCACGCAGATAGGGCGTATAGACTGCGGTGTCAAGCGGAACAAACACATCAGGCATGATGCCACCGCCTCCATACACCTTACGATGTTCCTTCAGCGTGTAGTGCACCTGTGCAGAATCCAGGTGAATGCTGTCAATGCACGTCAGTTCGCCGTGCTTGTAGCGCTGCTCCATATCATCGTCATATTCGGCTTTGTGACCCTTGACATAGGGCTTCTGAATGCAACGGCCGGAGGGTGTGAAATAGTGCGACACGGTGAGGCGTATCATCGAACCATCAGGAAGTTCGATGGGACGTTGCACCAATCCCTTGCCAAAAGTACGACGGCCCACAATGACACCTCGGTCGTGGTCCTGGATGGCGCCACTCACAATCTCGGAGGCCGAGGCTGAGTATTCGTCGACCAACACCACCAAACGGCCCTCTCTGAACAGGCCTCCACCTTCTGCGGTGAAGCGGCTGACCGGTGTGTTTCGCCCCTCGGTATACACAATCAGGTCGTCCTTTTCCAAGAACTCGCCGGCCACACTGATAGCTGCCCCCAGGTAGCCTCCACCATTCAGCTGCAAGTCCAATATCAGGTCTTTCATTCCGGCCGCCTGCAGCTCCTTGATTTTTTCACGCATTTCCGCTGCCGTAGTTGCCCCGAAGCGATCCAGATGGATGTATCCCACCTTTGGCGCTATCATATAGGCTGCGTCAAGCGTATTAACAGGTATTTTGTCACGCGTAATGTTGAATGTCAGCACATGGTCTACTCCCCGACGCACCACGCCCAATTTCACTTGCGTGTCTTTCGGTCCACGGAGCTTCTTCATGATGCTATCGCGACTCATCTTGACACCGGCGATCGGCTGATCATCAACACTCACAATGCGGTCGCCGGCCAGGATACCGGCTCGTTCGCTCGGTCCCTTGGATGTGGGCTGAATCACCACCAAGGTATCCTCCAGAATGTTGAACTGCACACCTATGCCCTCGAAGTTTCCCTCCAGCGGCTCATTCATGCGACGCGTCTCCTCCGCATTGGTGTAGGACGAATGTGGATCCAGCATCTTCAGCATACCATTGATGGCATCCTCCACCAGCTTCTTTTGGTCCACCGAGTCGACATACAGATGTGCAATGGCCATTTCGGCAATTTGCAGTTTGCGCAGGGCTTCCATGTCAAATTCTTGGCTGTTGTCACGGAGTTGTGCCATCGCCGGCTGCGTGCTTACTATGGCAGCAAAGGACAGCAGGAAAATAGCACTGATAATATGTTTGCAACGTTTCATATACTATAGTTTTGTATCGTTTCTGTATCTTCGTTTTCTCTTCTATCGAAACCTGATGTGCCTTATCCCTCGGGATGCGGCAGAAAGGCTGAAACATCCTTGCCAAAAGCCATAAGCTCGCGCACCACACCGGAGGAAATATCGGCGTAAGCCGGGTCGGAGAGCAGAAAGACGGTTTCGATGCCCGATAGGCGCTTGTTCACGCCGGCGATGTCGCGCTCATACTCAAAGTCCTTCACTGAGCGTATACCGCGCAGAATGAAGTCGGCACCCACCTGCTGGGCAATATCCACGGTCAAACATTCATAACTCACCACTTCAACACAGGGATTGCCACAATAGATTTTGCGAATGGCATCTACACGCTGAGCCGCCGACCATTGGTTTCGCTTGTTCTCATTCACACCCACACCAATTACCACTTTATCGAACATGGCAAGGGCACGCTTCACGATGTCAGCGTGTCCGATGGTGAAGGGATCGAACGAGCCGGGGAAGAGCGCTATGCGCAATTCGCCCTGCGGCGAGTCGACTGCATCGGTAGCTGCAGCTTGATTGATACGATGATTATCCATGGCGTAAAACATTCGATGAAATGGGTAAAAACAGAGGGCTTACGCTGTCGCTTCTTCCTCGTCCTCGGGCAAATCCTGCTCCACCACCAAGTTGTCGATGATGAAGTTCTGACGCTCCATGGTGTTCTTTCCCATATAGTACTCCAGCAATTCTTTCACCTGGTCGCTCTTGTGAAGCGATACTTGCTCCAGACGGATGTCCGGTCCGATGAAATTCTTGAATTCATCGGGAGAAATCTCACCCAATCCCTTAAAACGGGTTATTTCGGGGTCGGGAGCCAGGCGCTCGATGGCTGCCAGGCGCTCTTCTTCCGAATAGCAATAAATGGTCTCAAACTCCGAACGATCGGAATTCTTTGTCTTCTTCAGTATAGCCGCTCCTGCACTCTTCTCGTCGACCTCAGTGATTTTGGCCGCACGCACTTTCTTTTTCTTATTGCGTACGCGGAATAGCGGGGTCTGCAGGATGTGAACGTGGCCCTTCTTGATGAGATCGGGGAAAAACTGCAGGAAGAAGGTTATCATGAGCAGACGGATGTGCATACCATCGACATCGGCATCGGTGGCCACAATCACCTTGTTGTAGCGCAATCCGTCCAAACCGTCCTCAATGTTGAGTGCCGCTTGTAACAGGTTGAATTCCTCATTCTCATACACCACTTTCTTTGTCAATCCGAAGCAATTGAGCGGTTTGCCTCGGAGAGAGAAGACGGCTTGCGTGTTGACATCGCGGCTCTTCGTGATGGAACCGCTGGCAGAGTCGCCCTCGGTGATAAAGATGGCAGACTCGAGACGCGGATCGTTCTCCTCCTCTTCGCCCTTGCGCATCTTGGGAGCCGGGTCGTTGAGATGTACGCGACAATCGCGCAACTTACGGTTGTGCAAATTAGCCTTTTTGGCACGCTCGCGGGCCAGCTTTGTCACACCGGCGATGGCTTTACGCTCTTTCTCGCTCTCCTGAATCTTCTGTTGCAGCACCTCGGCCACATCGGTGTTCTTATGCAAATAGTTGTCTACATTTTCCTTAACGAAATCGCCAACAAACTTGTTCACACTCACGCCCGACAGAGGGAAGGGCTGACCATTGCGGTCCTTATCGGGAGCCATGGTGAGTGAGCCCAATTTAATCTTGGTCTGGCTCTCAAACATCGGCTCTATCACACGGATAGCAATAGCCGCCACGAGACCGTTGCGCACATCCTGCACATCAAAATTCTTGCCAAAATGCTCCTTGATGGTACGGGCTATGTGTTCCTTGAATGCGCTCTGGTGCGTTCCGCCTTGCGTGGTGTGCTGACCGTTGACAAAGGAATAATACTCCTCACCATATTGCGCCGTATGCGTAAAGGCGATGTCAATGCCTTCACCCTTCAGGTGAATGATGGGATACAGACCGGGAGCCGTCATATTGTCGTTGAGCAGGTCCTCCAATCCGTTACGGCTGATGATGCGCCGACCGTTGTGGAAGATGGCCAGCCCGGTGTTGAGATAGGTATAGTTGCGGAGCATGTTTTCCACAAACTCCGAGTGGAAACGATAGTTCTGGAAAAGCTCCGCATCGGGTTCGAAAAAGATATAAGTGCCGTTCTCCTCCTGCGTAGCACTCTCGGTATCGCTGACAAGCTTACCATAAGCGAACACCGCTTCACGCATCTTTCCGTCGCGATAACTACGGGCCACAAACTTGCGGCTCAAAGCATTGACCGCCTTGAGGCCCACACCGTTCATACCGACAGAAGCAGTAAACACGGCAGTGTCATACTTTGCTCCGGTGTTCAGTTTGGACACGGCATCCACCAAACTTCCCAAGGGAATGCCACGACCATAGTCGCGCACGGCTGCGGTGGCTCCATCCACAATATCAATCTCGATACGCTTGCCATAGCCTTCGTTGAACTCGTCGATACTATTGTCTATGCTCTCCTTGAGCAAAACATAAATACCATCCTCGGCATGCGAGCCATCGCCCAAACGTCCGATGTACATACCCGGACGACGACGGATGTGCTCTACTCCCTCCAAGGTGCGGATATTGTCCTCCGTATAGGTAGCACTGGCACTGCCGGAGGCTGCAGCAGTTTCATTGTTTAAGTGGTTGGTTTCTGCCATATTGATAATATAGTGCCGCAAAGGGCCGGGGTTTATGCTTATAGCTTACATTTGTAGCAGCGACGACGCTTGTGTTGCTCGGTCTTGAAGTATTGCCACTGATTCTGCACCTTGTCATTGGTCTCGAGCTCGGGATTACTTTCGGCATACTTGTAGCCAAGCTTCTGATACACAGGAATGAGATCGGTGAAGAGGAGGGCATTCACGCCCTTGCCTTGATAGTCGGGACGCACTCCGACCAAAAGCAGGTCGAGCACTTCGGGACGCTTCCAGAAAAGCGTCTTGAGCAAATGGAACCAGCCGAAAGGCAAGAGCTTGCCCTTGGCCTTTTGCAGGGCACGCGATAGCGAAGGCATCGAGACACCTACGGCCACTATTTCGTTCTGTTCGTTCTCGACTATGGTCACCATGCGGAGATCCAACACCGGCACGTATGAATGCACATAGTGGTCAATCTGACGCTCCGTCATACGAGAGAAACCGAACAAAGGTGCGTAGCTTTCATTAATCAGACGAAAGATGTCATGCGCCACACCACTGCGCATCACCTCACGCTTGCTGGTGAGCTTGCGGATATGCAGGTTATACTTCTTGCGGATGATTTCGGCAATGCGCTTGTGCTTTTCGGGAATTTCTTCAGGGATGTATATCTTCATCTCCACCCAGTCGGCACTTTTCTCCATCCCCATCCGCTCCATGTGCTCAGGGTAATAGGGATAGTTGTAAATGGTTGCCATGGTTGAAAGTTCGTTAAAGCCTTCCACCAACATTCCCTCTGCATCGAGATCGGTAAAGCCCAACGGACCTTCCATATCCTCCATGCCGCGCTCACGTCCCCACTCTTTCACGGCATCAATGAGGGCGCAGCTCACTTCATCGTCGTCTATGAAATCAATCCACCCGAAACGCACCGTCTTGGTGTTCCAGGTTTCGTTGGCGCGGTGGTTAATGATGGCTGCCACACGACCTACAATCTTGTCATCGCGCAGGGCCAAGAAATAGTCGGCTTCACAAAATTCGAAAGCCGCATTCTTCTTCGGGGAGAACGTACCCATCATGTCATCAAACAGGTCGGGAACGGAATAAGGATTATCCTTGTAAAACTCATAGTTGAAGCGTATGAATTTCTTCAACTCTTTCTGCGAACTTACTCGCTTAATTGTTACTGCCATAATCGGTTTGTATGAAATGCTATACCACAAAGGTTATAGCACATGCCATTATATACTTTTTGCGAAGCAAAGTTACATTTTTTTCGGCATTTTTCGACTTCTTATAACAGCTTTTCCTCCGAGCTTCAACGCTTTCCCCAAAAACCGAACTCATGCCAACAAACACACCTCCCGCCCGAAAAAGATCACATCGGCTATCAGCTGCGTCGATTTGAACGGAAAAAACTTGCAAGAAAAGCCAAAAAACTTCGATGAAATCGGAGAAAATATACTTTCACACCCCCTCCAACACACTCATCCTGTCACCTTAAAAGGACAGCCCCGTTCGGATAGATTTTTCAATTGATTTTCAGCAGACGAACAAGCCGGAAGGGGCTACTCCCCTAAGGTAGGTGGGCTCCGCGAAGCGGGTGAGGGATATGAAAAAACTGCGGAGTTATTTCAACAGATTAAACAAAGGAAACGGCCTGAAGGGCCGGCAAGCTCTCAGCTCGGGGCAGCGCCCCGAGTATGTGTAACGACGATGAATGCGCCCTGCAGGGGCAAAAGCAGTATTCCCGAGATGGTTGACACTGGCTT
>JAFTXN010000007.1 GCA_017461605.1 Bacteroidaceae bacterium | reverse complement strand
TTTTGGTAGGGGTAACACCCGAAGAATCCTAATATACAAGCAAACTTGTGTTATAGTAATACAATGAAGCGAATTGGAAACATATTTGACGAAGTGATTTCGCTTGAAAACTTACGTCTTGCCGATGAAAAGGCAAGGAAACCAAAGGTGTTGCCCTTGTCGTGGTTGCCGGAATGAATTACGCCGCTTATGTCGAAGCAAGAGGGAAAAACGTATTGTCGAGTGCTGAACACCTTGCAGAACGTGAGTTGCCCCGAATGTTGGAAAAGTTGATTTCAAGTGTCAAACGTGCGGCGGAATAATGGGTTTAAGTCCTCAAAATATATTCTTTGGGGGCTTATTCTTCGATTTGAAATAAACACACTATCTTTGCATTGAAAATCCATTTCAAATGAATAAGAGTACAAAAGACACAACCACATTGAAAGGTGAAGAATTATTCCATCATTTGACCAACAACGGCGATGATTATTCTTCATTGGTTGCGCTTTTGCCTTATGCGATGATGGACAGGAACAAAGCATTGTTGTTCCTTGAAGATATGGTGAAGAACGGAAAAAGGCTTGTTGCCATTTATCCCGGAAATGGTGAAGTCGTGCCAAGTGGCGCGGAATTGGTCGGCGCAATCCCTGATGGGGCGTTGTACCTTATATAATTAAGTTGTTTCATTCGTTACATTGTTGCATATTACATTGGTGGTGGGTCGTCAAAAGCGGCTCACCATATTTTTTTCAAAAAAAATGATTTTTTTTCGTGTGTCATAGTGTTTTTATCACAATGCTTATTATCAAGCAAATATGATTTTTTGCCGATGTGGTCGTGTGTTACTATAAAACACTAACATATTGATATACAATTATTTGCGTTTGGTGATTCAAATTATTTGTTATACTTTTGCATCAAGTTTGATGGTGCAACAATAATTTCGCAACAATGCATTACAAACAATTTAATAAATATCATTATGGAAAAAGTAAATGCAATGAATCGTTGTGCGGACTTCGTAAAGAACGCGGAAATGAGTAGTGAAACAAAAGATTATTTGGTTTGCCTTGGAATGCTTGAAGATTTAAGCGACAAGATGCATTCTTTGTTGGTGCGCGATTTGGGCGAAGAAAATTTTGATGAAAGATGGAACGAATGGCGCAATGCCACCGACCGCATTGGTTCAATGATAATGGACGGATTCAAAGAAAAGGTGATTGCAAGCATCGGTGATTTACATTCAAAGTCATTATAATATGATACCGGGAACATTGGGCGATTTTCCAATTGAGGAAATCGAAGAAAGATTGATTGAGATATTCAACGGGTATTTGGGGGCTGATACAGGGGCGACACCTGATGAACTGCAAACAAATCACCATCTTATCCATTCGATAATCAAATACTTCAAGGAAAACGAAAAATAATGCGTTTTTTGTAATTTAGTGTGAAGCTGCCAACAAGAAATCGTTGGTGGCTTCGTTCTTATATATACTTTTGCTTTCGTTTTATTTAATAACAATTTAATTTTAACAACTTATGAAGCAATTTTGTTTTTCAATGGTGTTGTTGCTTGCATTGGTATCGTGTAGCAATGACAATGAGATTACACCCGAAGAAAAGGCGTGTGAAGTGATGTTCAATGTTTCAACCCTTGATGTTGAGGTTCAACCGATGTCGCGTGCAACAGTCCCGGCAAGCGATGCTTTGACCAACATTCATTATTACGTCAAAAA
Source organism: Bacteroidaceae bacterium (assembly GCA_017461605.1). Taxonomy (GTDB): domain Bacteria; phylum Bacteroidota; class Bacteroidia; order Bacteroidales; family Bacteroidaceae; genus Alloprevotella. The sequence goes on along the minus strand of JAFTXN010000007.1, from coordinate 257,578 downwards.
CACCTCAACAAACAAGGTGTTCCAAGGTACACAAACATTGGCAAATGCCGGAAGCGAGTTTGGAACAATCAAATTATGGTTGCCCGTTGGAACTTATGAAGCAACATTCTTTGGTTATGGAACAAACAACACAAGTGGTCAGGCTTTAATGTATGTCCATAAAGACACCCAAAGCCCCCGAATTTCATTAAAGAACAAGGATTCGTTCATTTTTACGGACGATGTAAGTGTTGATGAAGAAACAACCAACATCGATGTGAACCTTACACGCCTTAATGGTGCGTTAGTTGTAAAGTTGAATGATGAAATCCCAAGCGACATTGGAAAAATCAAAGTTTCCCTTAATTATTACCCGGAATGGCTTATTTCGGACGGAAAGGCAACCTATGAGGGTAATTTCGGCGAATCAACAGCATTCAGCGATGAACTAACAATTAAAAATTCATCGGTTGAAGAATATATATATTATGTGTTGCCACAAACAGGGCGTTCGGTAACATTGACCCTTTTTGATTCGTCCGGGGCTGAATTGGGTTCGACAAGTGTTGCCGTTTCATTCTATCAAAATAGAAAAACGATTGTTGAGGGTAATTTGTTGGACATAATAAGTCAAAAGCCCTTTGCAATAACTGTTACCGATGATTGGGGCGAAGATGTTGTTGTTCCTTTGGAATAATGACGTAAATTTGCTATCTTTGCAATGTCCAAGAAGATTTGCAACGTCCTTTTTTTCTATGGCGTTGTGGTGGTGTTTCCCAATTTGGGTTGCACCACATTTTATTTGGGTGCATTTCATTGTGCATCGGAAAATAATTTGTATTTTTGCACATCATTTGACCAAATGATGTAAGTTTTTTGAAGAATCATTATTTGCGACCAACAAGAATGAAAACTTCAAAAGTATAAAAGTGCAATCCGCATCAAACCGGGTTGCACTTATTTTTTATATGTATTTTTGTATGTAGCAAAGAAAAAAGCCCCGTAAATCATTGATTTACAAGGCTTTTCAAAATTATTTGCGGAGGAAGAGGGATTCGAACCCCCGGAACAGTTGCCCGTTCACCGCATTTCGAGTGCGGCCCGATCGACCACTCCGGCATTCCTCCAGCGTGTTAAGCGTGGCAAAATTACGACGGATTTTTGTTCCTGCCAAGTATTAAACTCAAAAAAAGAGAAAAACCTCTGCAGATGCGTTCTCAAGAAATCAGAGTGGGGTGGGAGGTGGTGAAAAAACGCTGTATGATGACTTCAACCATTCACCAAATTCTGTAAACTGCATTCCCGAAATTCTACAAGCACTGCAGAATTTTCTACAAGCACTGCGGAAATTTCTACAAGCACTGCAGAAAAGGCCGCAATGCGCACCTCCGTTTTGTACGGTCCTTTGTGACATTTGATTCGTGTGTATAAAAAAACTCCGACATCAACGATGTTGTTGTCGGAGCTATATGAAATCAGTCACATGGACTGTTGATGATTCTGAACTTACTTCTTGTAACGCTTGTTCAAGCCTGCAATCACGTCGGCTGTGATGTCCATCGAGGGAGTGGCGTAGAGGATGTTATCGCCGGCTTTGCTAAGGATGAGGGTATACTTATGCTTCTTGTTGTAGTCGGCCAGATAATTCTGCAAGCTGTCGCGAAGTGCCTGATTGAACTTTGCCTGTTCGGCATCGAACTTCATCGTGAGATCTGCCTGAAGCTTCTGCAAGTCCTGCTCCTGTTTGGCCAATGAGGCTTGGGCTTTCTGCACCTGCTCTTGCGAGGTGTAAGTTCCGTCCTGTATCTTCTTTTGGAACGAAGCACCGGCCTGTTGCAGGGCACGCATCTTGTTTTCCACCGTCTTCTGATAGCTGTTGCTCAGTTCGGTGAGCGAATCCTTATATTGCAGGCAGAAGGTGTATTGTGTCATCAGGCTGTCCACTTCGATGTAGGCAATTTTTTGTGCTTCCACCTTACCCGCTTCAGGCAGGTTGGGCGATTTCACGTCAGCCGGTTTTCCTTCTTTGTTGTTGCAGCTGAGAGTTCCTGCAGCCAGTGCGAAGCTCAGGGCCCACACACCGATTTTTTTAAGATTTGTCATGATGTTTTATTTTGTTGTTTTATGTTTTTCTGAAACGCGATGTGGATTTTCTTTACGCTCAGCAGCATCCATCGACTGCACGCATCCGATTCCCTTTTTGCGCATGGCCTTGTTTCCGTCCAAATGTAGGTTGGGGAAACGTCGTCCCAGAAAAATTCTGAAGCACATAAAAGCAATTCCGATTGCAATTATTAACGTGATGATACCGAACAAGCGTAACATTTTTCCTATTTTTGTAGCTGCAAAGTTAGTGCAAGGTGAGCGAAGAGCAAAATGAAAAACTCGTTTTTCGATTTTTGGTCTTCCGAACCACAGCCTAAGTTATCAGAAGCCGGCAGATGAAACATTATCCGGCTTACATATTTAATGAAAACACACATATAAAAAAATATAACACTATGGACAACAACGCAGCATTGCAACCCAAAATCGTTTTCGATTGTTTTGCAGAAGTCAACAAAGTACCTCGTCCTTCCAAGCACGAGGAAAAAATGATAGCCTTCCTTGAGGAATTTGGCAAGAAGTTCGGATTGGAAACCCAGACCGATGCCACAGGAAATGTCGTGATACGCAAAGCAGCCACACCCGGCTACGAAAATCGTAAGACCGTCATCCTGCAAAGCCACATGGACATGGTGTGCGAGAAAAACAACGATACAACATTCGACTTCGACACCCAAGCCATTCAGACCTACGTTGACGGCGATTGGATGAAGGCCCGTGGCACCACGCTGGGAGCTGACGATGGCATCGGTGTGGCTATGCAAATGGCCATTCTGATGGCTGATGACGTGGAGCATGGTCCCATTGAGTGCGTCTTCACGCGCGATGAAGAGACCGGCTTGACCGGTGCCATCGGCATGGAGTCGGGATTTATGAATGGCGACTATCTCATCAACCTCGACTCTGAGGACGAAGGCGAACTCTTTGTCAGTTGCGCCGGTGGTGCTCGCACCACTGCCGAATTCGACATCACCGAAGAGGAAGTGCCGGCAGGATATCTCAAGTTCCGCATTGATGTCAAAGGACTCACCGGTGGACACTCCGGCGACGATATCAATAAGAAGAGAGCCAATGCCAACAAACTGCTCGTGCGCTTCCTGTGCGACGAGATGGAGAAGACGGATTTGCGCCTCGTCGACATACAGAGCGGCGGCAAACACAATGCCATTCCTCGCGACGGTTATGCGATTGTGGCTGTGCCGGCTGATTTTAAGGAACAACTCCGCATTGACCTGAACCATTATTTGGCCGATCTCGAAGAAGAATACAGTGTTACTGAGCCTTCGCTCAAAATTTTGCTCGAAAGCGACGGAACAGCCGACAGTGCCATCGAACGTGGCGTAGCGCAGCGCATCCTCTTGGCTTGTCGCGCCGTTCACAATGGCATTATGGCCATGAGTCAGGATTTGGATTGGCTCGTTGAGACCTCCTCCAATTTGGCATCCATCAACAAGACCGAAGATGGCAAGGTGCTGATCAACAGCAGTCAGCGCAGCAGCCTGGGCAGTCGTCGCGACGATATGTGCGCCACAGTGCGTGCCACCTTCCGCCTGGCGGGAGCCAAGGTTGAAACCAACGAGGGATATCCCGGATGGAAGATGAACCCGAACAGCGAAATCGTTCAGATCGCAGCCGAAAGTTATCGCCGTTTGTTCAATAAGGAGCCCAAGATTTTGGCCATCCATGCCGGTCTCGAGTGTGGCTTGTTCAGTGAGAAATATCCGCACCTCGACATGGTGAGCTTCGGTCCGACACTGCGCGGCGTGCATTCCCCCGAAGAGCGCCTGCTCATTCCCACTGTCGACCTGGTGTGGAAGCACCTGCTCGACATACTGAAGAACATCCCCGTCAAATAACAAACATCGACACCTTGAAATTCGTTTTCACACTTCCCGATATCAAACGCATTCTGCCACTGTTAATGGTGGCAGGATGCTTCTTTGTCGGTGGGCTGACCTCCTGCACCGACGATGACGACTACACCCTGTCGCCCGAAGCACGGCTCGAGTTTTCGACCGACACCGTCGCATTCGATACTGTCATCAGTGGCCGTCCCACCAACACTTACACTTTCATGGTCTACAATCGCAACGACAAGGCCATCCGTCTGACAAGTGTAGCGTTGGAACGAGGAAGCGAATCGCCCTTCCGTGTCAATGTGGATGGCACCTATCTGTCGGGGGGAAGCGGCACTGATTTCGAAATCGCAGCGCGCGACAGCATGCGCGTCTTCCTGGAGATGACAGCCGTCGAGCACGATAGCGACACACCGGTGGAAACCATCGACAAGCTCTTCTTTCACTTGGAGAGCGGCCTTCGTCAGGAGGTAACACTCACAGCCTACGGTCAGGACGTGGTGTCACTTGACGCCATGGTGCTCTCGCGCGACACGCTACTCAATGCACGTCGTCCCTACCATGTTTTGGACAGTTTGGTGGTGGCCGAAGGAGCCACGCTGACGATAGGCGAGGGAGTCAGGTTCTATTTTGAGGCCGGCGCTTCGCTTGTGGTACATGGCAAACTGTTGGTGCAAGGGTCAGCCGCCCATCCTGTGATGTTCAGAGGCGACCGGCTGGGCAACATGTTCTCCGACCAACCCTACGACCGTATCCCCGGACAATGGGGGGGCATCACGCTCACCTCAACAAGCTATGGCAATGTCATCAACCATGCCGACATCCACAGCGGAAACTACGGCATACGAGTGGACAGTGCCGACGTGGCTCGCGAGAAGCTTCAGCTGCTCAACAGCATCGTGCACAATGTCAAGGGCGATGCCATCAGCGCACGCTCGGCCTATGTCACAGCCATCAACTGTCAGCTGACCAATGCCGGTGGTAACTGTGTCACCCTGCGTGGTGGCGACAATGTGTTTGTGCATTGCACCATTGCCAACTTCTACGCCTTTGCCGGAGGCCGTGGTGTGGCGCTCGATTTCGCCAACTACGACGGCGACATCCGTCTGCCCCTCTACAATGCCGCTTTTCTCAACTGCATTGTCACAGGCTATTCCTCCGACGAGGTGATGGGCGCACAGAGTGAACGCTACACCGAAGATGCCTTCAACTATCTCCTCAGTAACTGTCTGCTCAACACACCTCAGGTGGACGACCAGCGCATCGTGAACTGCCTGTGGGACAACGACGATTCTGAAGTGTGTCGGGACAAGAATTTCGCCCCCGATTTCGACTTAGACAAACTCATTTTCACCTTCCTCCTTGCCCCTACGTCACAAGCCGTAGGAACAGCCGATGCCGAGATTACAGCCCAATATGCGCCCACTGACCTGCACGGCATCTCCCGTTTGGCAGAGAGCGCCCCCAACATGGGATGCTATCAAACCGTGCTGCAGCCAGAGGAATAAACATTCAGCAAACACACTATCCCTCCCAATTTATGCCCGAACAGAAACAACGAACATACGGAAAGAAAGCGCGTCAGCCGCAGGCCCCAATCTCCGACGAATACGGTCGTCTGCAGCCGCAAGCTCCCGAACTCGAACAAGCCGTGCTCGGAGCGCTGATGATAGAGCGCGATGCCTATACCATAGTTGGCGAAATCCTTGCGCCCGAGAGCTTCTACGAGCACCGACACCAGCTCATCTACGAAGCCATCCGACGTCTGAACATAGAGCAGAAGCCCGTCGACATCCTTACCGTGGCCGAGCAATTGCGAACCTCAGGTACCCTTGAGGAAGTAGGTGGCCCCTTCTACATCACACAGCTGAGCGGCATGGTGGCCTCGTCGGCCCACATCGAATACCACGCTCGCATCATAGCGCAGAAATATCTGGCACGTCAGCTAATCACCTTCACCAGTCAGGTGCAGACAAAAGCTTTCGATGCCACACAAGATATCGACGAACTTATGCAAGAGGCCGAAGGTAACCTCTTCAAACTCTCGCAGAAGAACACCAAGATGGACTACACACAAATCGACCCCGTTATCAACGAGGCCATTGTAGCCCTGCAACAAGCATCGAAGAACGCAGACGGCATGAGCGGTATCGCCAGCGGATTCGACGTCATCGACAAGGTGACTCGTGGCTGGCAGAAATCCGACCTCGTCATCCTTGCAGCACGCCCCGCCATGGGTAAGACAGCCTTTGCTCTCTCCATGGCCAAAAACATTGCCGTCGACCAGCGCATTCCTGTGGCCTTCTTCTCGCTCGAAATGTCGAACAAGCAGTTGGTCGACCGTCTCATCGTTAATGTCTGCGAAATCGAGGGCAACAAGATGAGGAGCGGACAACTCGAGCCCCATGAGTGGGCTGCCCTCGACAGCAAAATCAATCGGCTCATGGGCGCCCCGCTCTATGTCGACGACACCGAAAATCTCTCCGTCTTCGAACTACGTACCAAAGCCCGTCGCTTGGTGCGCGAACACGGTGTGAAAGTTATCATGATCGACTACTTGCAACTCATGAATGCCTCCGGCATGCATTTCGGCAGCCGTCAGGAAGAAGTGAGCACCATCAGTCGCTCTCTCAAGGGCCTGGCCAAGGAACTGAAAATCCCCATCCTGGCTCTCTCACAGCTCAACCGTGGCGTGGAGAGTCGTGAGGGCAACGAGGGAAAGCGTCCGCAACTCTCTGACCTGCGCGAGTCGGGCGCCATCGAGCAAGATGCCGACATGGTGCTCTTCATCCATCGCCCCGAATACTATCGCATCTACGAGGACGAGAACCACAACGACCTGCGCGGCAAGGCCGAAATCATCATCGCCAAGCACCGTAATGGAGAGGTAGGCATCAAGCGCCTCATCTTCAAGGGACAGTACGCACGATTTCAGAACGAAGGACAAGGCGAAGCCATTCCCCTGCCCGGCGAAGAGAGCGGCATCATCAGTTCACGCATCAACACCGACGAAACACCGGCCCCATTCCCCGGCGACATACCGCCTCCTGACGCTTTCGGCCCCCAGCGTGGTCCGCTCCCCTTCTGACGCAATACGCTGCAGAGCCGCATTTTTCGTGCCCACATAGCATTAAACCAATCTTTCCTAAACAAATGCGCAAATCCCTTCTGCTCATCGCTATTGCCTTATGGCTGCTCCCCCACGTAGCCTCTGCCCGAGCTTGGACCCCCGAAACACTTCCCATGGTGCACCTGCAGGATGCCCGGCGCTACGTCTGCAACCCCGACGGTGTGCTGAGCCCGTCTGTCGTCGATAGCATCGATGCCCGACTCCAAGCCCTCGAGGGCGACAAAGGTATTGAGACCGTAGTAGTGGTGGTACATCACCTTCAAGGCGACGACCCCTACGAGTTTGGCATGGCGCTCGGCCGCAAATACGGCATCGGCAACAAGCAGCACACCGGACTCATCATCATCCTCGCCACTCGCGACCGCAGCTATCAGATACTGACAGGACGCGGCCTCGAGGGCACACTGCCCGATGCCATCTGTCGCCGGGTGCAAAATAAAGTGATGCTGCCGGCACTCAAACGTGGCGACTGGGACACAGCCCTGCAAGCCACCGTTGAGAGCCTAGACCGATACATCCGCGGTGACGCTACGCTTACTGCTCAGCCCTCCGACGATGACGAAGCGCTATGGCCCATCGTTGTGGTGATGGTCATCATCATCGGCATCACCTTAGTGGTCACTTGGACCGTAGCCCACCGGAGTCATCGTCGCTGCCCACGTTGCGGCAGACGCAAATGGACCGTGGCGCGTCGACGCCGCACGAAGCAGCCCGACGGCAGCTTCCGCATCTATACCACATGGCGCTGCACCCGATGCGGGATGGAGGAAGTCGACGAGACACACGAACCACCACCCACCACCGGAGCAGCCCGTGGAGCATCAGTGCCTCCCATTATTGGTAGCATGGGACACGGAGGCAGCGCAGGCACGTGGGGAGGTAGCTTCGGCGGAGGCAGCTTCGGCGGTGGAGGTAGCGGAGGCAGATTCTGACCACACGAACCTCTTGCCCGGAGACACATGCTTACGAAGTGAGAAATAAATACATAAACACCCAAATAACAACCATCAAAACAACAATCACCTATGGCAACAAAGAAAATCGGAAAAGGCACCCTTGCAATTGTCGTGGCTATCATCATCTTGGCTATCTATGCCATCAGCAGCTACAATAGTATGGTGACGCAGGACGAAGCCGTGCGCACCGCATGGTCGGACGTACAGACCCAGTATCAACGTCGCAGCGACCTCATCCCCAACCTCGTCAGCACCGTACGTGGCTACGCCTCGCACGAGAGCACCACCCTTGAGCAAGTGGTGGCAGCCCGTTCGCGCGCCACGCAGCTCACCGCTGATGTTGACCAGCTCACCCCCGAGAAATTGCAGCAGCTCGAGGCAGCACAGGGCGAACTCTCTGCAGCCTTGGGACGTCTGCTCGCCATCACCGAGAACTATCCCGACCTCAAGGCCAATCAGAACTTCTCAGAGTTGCAAGCGCAGCTTGAGGGCACTGAGAACCGCATTGCCGAAAGCCGTCGTTTATACAACGAAACTGTGCGCGCCTACAACACCGGCATCCGCCGCTTCCCGCGCAACCTGGTGGCCGGCCTCTTTGGTTTCGATGTGCGTCCTCCCTTTCAGGCTGATGCAGCAGCGCAACAAGCCCCCACAGTCAGTTTCGACTGACGACACGCAGCAGAACAAAATACGCACAGACTACGAACGTCACGACGAAACACCGCCCACAGCACGTATATTCGCGCTGTGGGCGGCGCTTTGTTAATGGTGTTTGTTACATCGGAGGGCACTTTAACAATGAAAGAGAATGACAGATGTGACAGATCAAAATGTTATCTGTCACCCTATCTGTCACTCTCTAACTCTTTCATGCACATTATATTGTACGAAATTATGGCAGTAGGGCAGTAAAAATCGAAAAACTTCAGTGCGCGCGTGCGCGCACGTTCGCGAATGTGTACATATAATAAATAAACAAATGGGAGATATATGTAGCATAGTACTATATGTCTATGGTTTATGAGATTTAATACTTCCATCAAGTTTGCAAACTCATCATAACAGAAGAAAACAGCACTTTTGCAAAGATGGAGAAGTATTTTATAGTTTTATCAAAATTGTTGTGTAAAAGCATTCGTTTCAGATAAAATACTTACATTTGCAGTGAAACGAGATTTCCTCTTTTCAGACATACAGCCTAATTCGTCTCGAAATCACCACCTCGAAAATGAATAAAGGCTATTATCCAGTGATTAGGCAGGTCCTACGTATTACGTAGAGCCAAGCCTATACTGGATATGGTTTGTGGTGAACCTCGAGACGATAGGCTGTGGCTCTACGTTTTTTTCGTTATACCATTTGCCTTAAATTGAGTATTATCGGCTCAGTTGAAATAAAGATATACACATGAAAAAAAAACTCATCATTCCGATTGTTATCAGCGTAGTCATTACTATTGCAGTAATCTCTACATGCGTTGGTGGAGGTAGTAAGATTAGGTTAATATGGAAACAAATTCCATCTCCGGGAGAAATAAAAGATTCCGTTGAACTCAAAGTTTATGTAGAAAATTCCGGCAGTATGGATGCATATATGTGCGCTGGTTCCAATCTTAAAGATGCGGTTTTCGATTATATAAGCGACCTAAAGCGATTAACCACCTCATGCTCACTTTACTATATCAATTCTAAAGTTATTCCATACAATGGAGAGCTAAATTCTTACATTAAAGACCTTACTCCACAATCATTCGCCAAGGCTGGCGGAGACCGAAGTAATACAGATCTTCGTGATATTTTTGAGAAAATCATAAGAGCCAATGGCAAACAAACTGTTTCTGTTTTTGTATCTGATTGTATACTTGATATACCTGAAAATGCAATAGATTTCTTCGGTAATTGCCAGGTGTCTATCAAGAATACTTTTAATGAAGCTCTTTCTGCGAACCCAGGCTTAGGGGTAGAAATAATCAAACTTGAATCCAAATTTGAAGGGTATTGGTATTGTGGACATAACAGAGAACTTCTCAAAGACGTGAAGCGACCTTACTACATTTGGATTATTGGTGACCAACGATATTTGGCTGAATTCAATAAGAAAGTTCCCGTAGAGAACATTATTGGAGGTATCAAAGAATATAGTGCCTACGCAGCATCGCAAAAAATACCTTTTGATATTACCAAATCTACATATGTCACAAATCATTCCGGGAAAATCAATGTTGAAGTGCTTATTAATTTGAGAGGCTCTTTACAAAGCGACGCCTTGTGTAAGAACACGGCTCTATACAAGTCTGCGAACCCAGCACAGGTTACAGTTGCATCTGTTAACGAGATAACCGATGCTTCCAACCGTTATAGCCATGTTGTCACACTTGAAATAGAAAATCCAGAGACCTTAAGGTCTGAGACGTTGACATTCTCCTATCCTCATCTGGCTACATGGGTTTCAAACTCCGATGATGCCACAGGTGCTAATGTCAAAGACAATCTTGATAGGACTACAGGTCTAATGGCCCTCATAAAGGGTGTCGCTGAAGCCTACAAAAACTCAACAACATACGGCTCCGTTTCTTTTGAACTTAAAAACAAATAACTTTATACATTATGAGTGAATTCTTTGGCAGTATCTACTGCTGGCTTGAAGACTTCTTTGGAATTGAGCTGGCAGAGTATCTTTGGGGAGAATCATCTCCAGAACAATTAAGCAACATGTTTATTGGCATCGGCCTTACCATGTTGGCTATCTCGTTAGTTGTAGCTGTTTGCTACTATTACGTCATCAATCATCCACGTCTTAACAACTGGTGGGGCTGGCTCATTTTCTTAGGCGTGAATGCTGCAATAAACTTTGTTGTTGGCTGGCAATGGGTCTTGAAAGACTATTATGCTGGACTCATGGTAAAGAAAGATGCGGCAACTGGTAAAATGGTAGACTTACTCATCTATACGGATGACATTTTGGCTTTCGGTGTTACCAACATGATTGATGCCATTATCGCTTTCATTGTATTCTCATATATCATCAAATGGAGGAGCGCCAACTGTTCACGTGCTCCTTTTTAACACATAAATCTATCAAAATATGGCCAAACTATATATTTTTGGAATTGGAGGGACTGGAGCACGTGTCCTACGTTCTTTCACAATGATGATGTCGGCTGGTGTAAATATAGGAGCCGATGAAATCGTACCTATAATCATTGACCCCGATGCATCAAATGCTGACTTAACAAGAACTGTAGCCCTTATGAATAATTACAGGGCTATTCACTCTGCCCTTTCGTTCACTAAAGATAATAAATCAACATTCTTTAGAAAGGAGTTGTCTCAGATATTGGTGAACTACACTCTTCGAATCAACGATACGGATGACAAAACATTCCAGCAGTTTATCGACCTACCTTCCATGGACAAGTCTTCACAGGCAATGATGAGAATGCTTTTCTCGGAAAAGAACCTTGGATCGTCTATGGATGTTGGTTTTAAGGGCAACCCTAATATAGGGAGTATCGTTCTTAACCAAATAGTGGACTCAAATGACTTTCAAGACTTCGCAAACAATTTTGAATCAGGAGATAAAGTTTTCATCATTAGTTCAATATTTGGTGGAACAGGTGCAAGCGGTTTCCCACTTTTGTTGAAAACTCTACGAACAGGCACGAACTTTCCAAATAACAACCTTATTAACAAAGCAGAGATTGGTGCTATTACTATTCTTCCTTATTTCAAACTGAAGAATGATGATGAAAGCGAGATAGATTCTTCCACCTTTATATCAAAGACCAAATCGGCCTTGGCTTATTATGAGAACAACATCAGTAAGAACAATTCTATCAACGCTCTGTATTTTCTTGCTGATGATGTAACAAATACTTATGAAAACCATGAAGGAGGTTCGGCACAGCAAAACGATGCTCACTTGGTTGAGTTCTTGGCAGCTACGGCTATTGTTGATTTTAGCAATAAGCAACATTCGAATACCTCGAACAAAGAACTTGGTCTAAAGGACCTCTCTGGTTCGGTCACTTTCGATTCGTTCTATGACAAGCAAAAACGTCAGCTTTATGCTCCGCTCACCGAATTTATGATGATGGCAAACTGCCTGAATCATAAGTTTGATTATTATTCATCCAAAGACTTCAATGCCAATAATGATAATTTTAACGGCTTGTATGGTTCTTCGTTCATGTCAGAACTACAGAACCTGACAGGGTCATTCATTGAGTGGCTTAGGGAAATGAAGAAAAACAAACGTTCGTTAGACCTCTTCAATCTTAATACAAAAGAAAAACCCTTTGAAGTAGTTACAGGTATAAAACCTAAAAGAATAGTCAGTATCAAATCAGATTACGATTTGGTGACCGACCGCTTGAACTCTGCTGTTAAAAAGTGTCACAGCAAAGAAGACAACGACAAGTTCCTTGAAATGTTCTATCTTGGTATGACAAAGTTGTTTAATGAAAAATTTAATGCGTAATCATCATGTCGAAAGTATTTAGATTATATAAACAGGGCACAACAACCTTCCAAGGCTGGAATGAGAATCCAGCTTTCCCATATAACTCCAATGCCCGGGACACCATCGAGGATCCCGATGGCGCAAGTGCCAAGAATGAAATCACATCGATTCCTTCTCCATTCGCAAGAATTGACCTTGTGAAGACAGCTTTTAAAGAAGTATGTCGTAGGGCTACCCATGATATTAGAGAGTTGGACGGCAATACCATATTCCATAAGATGGTGTCAGATTCATTAGACGTTGGCGAGATTTTCTTCAACATTGATAAGTTCAAGGAAAAGATAGAAATCATAACATGGGATCCGTCCGTAATGATTGATGCTCTGAAGAACGACCAAAACGTAAGCCACTACTATGTGGCCGATGCCTTGCAGAAGTATCTGGTTTCCGATGCCAAGACTTATAACTTCGACAAACTTAAGAATATCTATTTGTTGAACTACATGAATGGGCCTGATGAATTAAATATCATTGGTGCCACTTCTCCAGCTACACTCTTCTTCAGTGGAGCAAATAGTCTTGAATATATACATGACATTTTTTTCGCGAACAACGATCAACCTTTTGATGGCGACTATGTTCCACTTTTCAAAAGAGATATTGACTACATCAAAGCATGGTGGACACTTCGCAAAACCATACCATACTTTTCTAATCTTTTCCCCGAGATTGAGAATTATCTGAACCTGACATTCAAGGCAATTACAGATCAACTTGTCAAGAACAAGTTGAATGAAATAACACCAGCATCAGCCAAAGACTTTTCTCTGATTGATGTGCAGTCTCATCAACAAAGTAACCAGGTTGAGGTGCTGGGAACGGTTTTGTTTAAGAAGAAAGCCACTGGTAATATTGAGAATGAGTTTACAATACATCCTGAACGTACTATAGCTGGTGTGAAACCACTTGTCCTTCCTGTTGAAGCAGGAAACAAATACGCAGGGCTACAATATGCAAATGGTACTTGGGGTAATACAAATAAAGCACCATACAAACCGAATGTTGCAGATATCGAACGCCGCACACTTCCATATGAAGGATCCACCTTCGCATATCTCACAATTAGCGATTTCCTCGAAGATACGATAGTAAAAGTTCCTCACACTTTAAACAAGAAGTATTTCTTCGATGGCAAGATCAAAGATGTGGAGCAGATGACTTCTTTCCTTCTTCCAATTAAGCCACTCTACTTCAAGTATTTCTCTATAGAAACACTTAATTCTACCATGCCTGATGGAAAACCTGCATTTGAGATGGAGGCCATTGCTGGTGGGTCTGTCAATGTTGTAATTCGAATACCTATCATAGGCAATGGGAATATTAGGTACATTGAGTACCAACGTATCTATTACGCACAGCGTCAGTCTGACGTCTCCGAAACGCAGAACTCTGGTGGAATGACATCTTTTGACTTCACAGGCTTAGTAATGCCTAGTATGAAATTCCAAAATGAAGAAGATGCTATCTATACGATTTCTTGTGTTAGCACTTTCTCAAATCAGTTCAGGTTTGATTTCTATCGTGAAGGTGAAATACTTCGTGATGTTCCTGTCGATTGCCGAAACAAAGAGAGGGGTCTGTTTGACTTCAAAGCTGAGACATATACCATCCAACACAGCAACTTTGACTTCATCAGAGTTTCTAACAAAAGTGGGGTGAGCAATGTCATTATTCCAAATTTCCTTGTTCATCAGAATTTGGAAGATTATGAATTTGCTGTAGACTTGGGAACTTCAAACACACATATTGAGTTTAAAAAGGCCGACAACAATAGTTCTGACTCTTTCAATTACAAAGATTCTGAAGCAATCTTCAGTACTTTCTTTGTACAGTCCTATCGTGAGATTCAAGGTAAGTTGATTCCGTTGGATTTGATTGACGAGAATGACTTAATGGTTCGTGACTTCATTCCAGTTGTCGTGGGGGCTGATTCAGATTTCTCCTTCCCGACTAGAACTGCATTGTCATATGCGAAATCAACTGACTGGACTGAGAAGCTAAGAACATTTGGCTTGATTAACTTTGATATTACCTACAACAAAAAGTTGGGCATCGCCTATAATGCCAAACCGATGGTGAATATCAAGTGGAGCAGTAAGCCTAATGCCCAGTCTGCTATGCAAGCCTATATTCGGAACATCATGATGATTATACGTAACAAGGTAATTGCCAACAATGGTAACCTTGCTCGTACAAAGATTACATGGTTCTATCCAAACAGTATGTCACCACGACGTTTGGCTCAGTTACGTATGGCGTGGAACGACTCATATACAGAATTGTTCAATCGTGATGGTTCTACTAGAAACCTTTCTGAATCTGTTGCCCCTATACAATTCTACTTCCGTAGGTATGCCACCGCAACAAACCTCGTTAATGTGGATATTGGTGGTGGTACTACAGACATTGCCTTCTCTTCTAACGGCAAAGTTGAATACATTACATCATTCAAGTTCGCAGCTAATTCGCTGTTCGAAGATTCGTTCTCAGACATCAACCCGAACAATGGAATTGTTGACTGGTTTAAGAATGACATTCTCGGCCTGCTTCAGTCTAAGCCAGAGTTGAATGAACTTGTCAATATCTTCAATAGTAATTTAGGGCAGCCAGCAAATATGGCTTCGTTCCTGTTCTCTTTAAAAGACAACTCGGCTACTAAGAGTCTTGCTCGAAATAATATTGACTTCAACAAGATTCTTCAGAATGATACCAAATTCAAGCTAGTGTTTATCATCTTCTACACTGCCATCATTTATCACATTGCTCAGATAATAAAAGCCAAAGGTCTGAAGGCACCGCGACATATTGCTTTTAGCGGTAATGGTAGTAAGATTATAAGCATTATTTCATCTGACCCGAAGATTCTTGGCAAGTACACAAAGGTTATCTTTGATAAGGCGCTAGGTACAGAATATGCTTCTGCCCTTGATATTCTTGGATTGGAACAAGGCTCTAATCCCAAGGAATCAACATGTAAGGGTGGCTTAATTGCTGCTGATGCATACGACGAAGAGCCTGAGACGCTTGTACTCCGCGATTCCTCAGGTAAACTGGCAAGTACGAGCGACACATATGCTTCCATCACTGATACCCATAAGGCAGAAATAGTGAAGACGGTAAAAGACTTCTTCAAATTTGCTTTAACAGAAATTCCATCTGCATTTAATCTTGACAATAACTTCGGAGTTGATAATGTCACCGTGAAGATTGCTAAAGAAGAATGCACACATGACTTAGAAACATACCTTGATAAAGGTATAGAACTCTCGATTAAAGAATCTGGAAATAAGGACAACCAAATCGAGGATGCTATAACATTCTATCCGATAAAAGGCGTTCTCCAGTCTCTTTCTAGCAAGATACAAGAGTATTATTTAGAAAACCCAAGCTAATGAACAAATTATTTAATCTCATAGTATGTCTTGTCGCAATTTCAATGTTATCTTCATGTGATTTCTTCAAGGACAAGGAAGCAAATAAAGATACACAGGTAAATGCAACTACAGTAGAAGGTATCTCACAAGAGATAAAGAACAAGATTGCGGCTCAAGACACATTAATGAACGCCCTTGTACTGAAAGTAGACACTTTGGCTCAGGCATTAACTCAGGCTAAAAATGAGAATGCCGAGCTGAAAACTCAAGTCGAGAAATTAGAAAGTCCTAAAAGTACTTGGGGTTATATGACACTTGCATCCCTTGTTGTAGCAGTCATCGCACTTGTCCTATCTTTATTACGAAAAGGAGTCAGCAGAGAGAATGTTGATGAGATTTTTAGCAATAATTTGGATAAGTCAAAAAGAATCACTGAACTGAAAGTTGATGTCAGTCAGTTACAGTCTGCATTAAACAACTATAGGGTTTCAAGCAGCGTAAATACATCTCTTCAAAATCTTGATGTACGCCTACGGTCTGTTGAAAAATTCGTTAGTAAGTTAAGTGAAGTTCACAATTCGTCCAATTCACCAGTTAGCTCCCGGCAAGAACAACCTCGTCATCCCAAAGAGCCCGAATATCTCAAAATGGGGTATGCAAACATTAATAGCGGTAACATTTTTACGAAGATTTTTGATTCTGCCCAAGAAAGTTGTGTTTTTTCAATTAAGTTCAAAAGCGCAACTAAAGGAGAATTTAACATCATTTCGTTAGATAAGATTAAATCAAGAAATATGTGGCAAGAAATCGTGGAGTATACAGGTTCAATAGAAGATGCTACATCCTTTAAAGTTGAAGACTTTGGTATTTGCGAAAAATATGATGATGTAACATGGCAAGTGACTAAAAAACTTAAAATCAAACTACAGAAATAAAATGTCTCTTTTAGTACCAATTATAGTTGCAGTTATAATCGTACTGCAGTTTTTCTTTTTCATAAAGAATGTACTCCGCATGAGAGAGTACAAAAAAATCTTTGCAGAAGAAAAGTCCTGGGGTATTGCTCACAATCCCGAAACGAAATTTGTCTCTGGTATTTATGGGCGCGGCAACAAAGTTTTTGAATCCATCAAAGACTCAATTAACAAATACCTTGAAAACAACTCTGGTTCAGTCATTGATTTTTCTCTCTTGAAAGATGCCGTTGACCGACACTGCGATTCTGTTGAAAATGACATCAACACACTGACCCCTACACCTTTGTATTGTGGTCTTGCAGGAACTATGGCTGGTGTAATCGTAGGTCTTAGTTCCTTGCTTACCACAGGAAGTATTACTGCACTTTTGTCTTCTGGTTCTGGTAACTTCGGTACAGCTGCAGAAGGTGTAAACGACTTGCTTGCAGGTGTAGCTTGGGCTATGCTTGCCAGTATCATGGGTATCTTACTTACCACAATAGCTTCTCTTCTGTTCAAGAGGTATAAATTACAAGGAGAATCGGGTAAGAACACTTTTCTGGCATGGCTTCAAGCAAAACTACTTCCAGAGTTGCCTTCTGACACATCTGATGCACTAAATCGTCTGGTCAAGAATCTCAATAAGTTCAATAGAACCTTTGCAGAAAATACATCCTCACTACGTGGCGCATTACGAGAGGTAAACGAATCTTATCGCATCCAAGGTGACATTATCAAAGCCGTGCATGACATGGACGTGATGAAGATGGCAAAGGCTAACGTCCGAGTGCTTGAAGAACTGAAGGAATGCACAGATAAGTTAGAACAGTTCAATGAATATTTGGATAACATTCACGGCTACACTGATGCAATCCATACATTTACTACTCAGTTCGAGCACGAAGCTAACCGATTGCATGTTCTAGAAGAGATACAGCAGTACTTCATGCGTCATAAGGCAGAAATTGCCAAAGATTCAGCTGACGTAGATGTTGCTTTGAGAAGCGCATTGCGTACCCTAAAGGAGACTGCCAGCCAAAACATAGGTGAACTCAACTCTACACTTGTTCAGCAAGCAGAAGAGTTTAAGCGTATTATCGCCGATGAAAAAGATTCTTTTGAAAGACTGAATAGCGAGCTTCGCACTCAATTCAGTGCTGAGCTAACCCAAATCCCAATGTTGCAAAAACAGTTGTCTGAAATTGCAGGAATCCCTGCAAAATTAGACAAACTTATAGAACGTATGGAACGCTCAAATAGTACTTTGGCTTCACAGGTGAGTGGAACAATGACACGCACAGCTAAGGAACTCACAATGGTTTCGTCAAAGGGTGAATTTTCTCCTTATACTGTTCCTCAAATGATGCCAGGTTGGATGAAGTGGACTATTGTTGTATCGGTTATCTTGATTGCCCTTGCTTGCATTTCTAATACCGTTTACAATATATGTTTTGCACCAGAAAATTCTACGACATCCGCAGCCACATGGGAAAAAACTGATGAGGCTGACTCGACTATGGTTGTCCCAATCCAAGCTGATAGTATTCAAGTGCAACCTGTTCCACAAACCCCACAGCAAGCTCCAAGCAATCAACATAGTACGCAGCATCTATAAATTCGATAAGTTAATATGGCTGATAAGAAAGAATCCTTTTTCTGGACCAGTTACTCTGACTTGATGACGAGTCTTTTCTTCATCATGCTGACTCTTTTTGTCCTCGTCATAGTGCTTTTGCACAAGCGCATGGAGGCCACAGAAAAGCAACTTGAAGAAATAAAAAAGGTGGAAGCATCAACAAAAGAATTAGAACGCTCTAAAAACTTTGCATATAAAGCTGAATATAAGAAGTATGTTCTTGATGTTAGATGCTTCTTCAATGCAACTAAGTATCAACTAGCAGACCTGCAAGCAGATACCGCAAGTCTACATCAGGCAGGAACTGAAATTAAGGAGTTTCTTGATAGAAACGAAAGTAATCAGTACCTACTCATCATTGAAGGACAGGCTTCGCGAAACTCGCAGAACCTAACAGATGCTAACTACGATTGGAGTTTCCAACGCGCACTCACACTTATGAAGTATTGGAAAGATGTTTGCCACATTGATTTTGGCGCAAATTGTGAAATACAAATTGCGGGTAGTGGTGACGGCCGATATAACTTTGGCTACACTGGAGGCGAGGACACAGAACGTTTCAAACAGCTCGACGCAACTCTAATGCGCGAAAGAGGCACCAAAGAAGTAGACAACCAACGCTTTGTTATTCATATAATACCCAAAAACATTATTGCAGATGCTGAAAAGAAAGAAAATTAAATATAGTGCTGTCATACTATTTTTGTCCGCATTGCTTTTTACTTCATGCGCTCACAAGTCAGGACACCGTCGCGACCGTGAACGCTCGGGCACTACGATTGCAGACTATCAGGATAGGAAATCTTCACGTTCAACTTCTCGGCGGAGTAAAATTGTGAACAAGCGCTCCAGTGAGAAACTTGAAGGTTCACAAATTTTCGAACGCTATGGAAGTGCAGTGTTCATGGTTTTTACGAGTGACGGTTCAAATATGTTCCAAGGCTCGGGCTTCTTTATTGACAACAATGGTCTTGCCGTAAGTAACTACCATGTTTTCAAAGGTACTGGCATAGGTATGGAACAAATTAAACTAGTCGGTGATGATACGGCGTACAAAGTAGCGGAAATTATAACGAAGAACGAAGATTCCGATTTCATCCTCTTTCGTGTTGATTGCGAGAACACCAACTATATTCCAATAGCATCCGACAAACCTAAAATCGGTGAGAAGGTCTATGCTATTGGAAGCCCACGTGGTCTTGAAAACACTTTTTCTTCAGGTGAAGTCTCCCAGTGGCGTGCCGATTTCCTTATGCAGATTAGCGCACTCATCGATCATGGCAGCAGTGGCGGTGCTCTCATCAATGAATATGGTGAAGTCGTAGGTATAACTTCTGGCTCGTTTGCTGACGGCTCGCAAGCCAACCTAAACTACGCTTGGAGTATTGATGCCGTGAAACCTTATATTAATTAGGTTTATAATAATGCGGAGTCCATGCTACCTGTCCATCTGCTATACAAATGCATAATGTATCCCGTTCGACTCTTTGCAAACATCAATTTATTTAATTACATACTTATTCGGACAATATAGACGGCAGAATAGTGGAGAATAGATTATTCGTGGTTTTATTGATTTAATTGTCCATTTGCCCGGTTCTTTTGCTCTAAGAAAGTATCAATTTCGTAGTACTTTTGAGGGCTAAACACTCTTTTATCCTGCACAACTGGCTTCATTAAATTCCCCCGAAAATCGCTTAGAGGGGCTAAAAATAGCCTCTACGGGCCTCGTGGGTGTTTTTTCGGGGTGTCGAGGCGTGGGTTTGCCGAAAAGTTTTGTTACCTTTGCGCTGGTATAGCCATCAGCCGGTCTGGCTTCCATGAAAAGCCGGGCATGTGTAGGCTGTCCGGATCTCAATATAACACAATAAGTACATTATATATATGACAGAAGACAGAATTATCTCCGTGAACATTGAGGAGGAAATGAAGACATCATACATCGACTATTCGATGTCGGTGATTGTGTCGCGTGCCTTGCCCGATGTTCGCGATGGCTTCAAGCCCGTGCATCGCCGCATCCTGTATGGTATGATGGGTATGGGCAACACGCACGATAAGGCGTACAAGAAGAGCGCACGCACAGTGGGTGAGGTGCTCGGTAAGTATCACCCGCATGGTGACAGTTCGGTGTATGGTGCACTGGTGCGCATGGCGCAGGACTGGAACATGCGCTACACACTGGTGGACGGACAGGGTAACTTCGGTTCCGTGGATGGTGACTCGCCTGCAGCCATGCGTTACACTGAAGCGCGTCTCAGCCTCACCGGTGAGGCGATGATGCAGGACCTCGAAAAGGAGACGGTGGACATGGCAGACAACTTCGACAGCTCGCTGCTTGAACCTACGGTGATGCCTACGCGCATCCCAAACTTCCTGGTCAATGGGGCCAGCGGCATCGCGGTGGGTATGGCAACTAATGTGCCGACACATAACCTGTGCGAGGTAATTGACGGATGTGTGGCCTATATTGACAATCCCGATATCGATGTGGAGGGACTGATGCAGCATGTCAAGGCGCCCGACTTCCCTACGGGAGGTTATATCATGGGGTTGCAGGGTGTGCGCAGTGCATACGAAACAGGACGCGGACGCGTGGTGATGCGTGGACGTACGGACATCGAGAGTTCGGGCACGCACGACAAAATTGTAATCAGTGAAATCCCCTATGGGGTCAACAAGGCTGAGCTTATCAGGAGCATTGCAGACCTGGTACAGGAGAAACGTATCGAGGGTATCAGCAATGTGAACGATGAGAGTGACTGCGAAGGTATGCGCATCGTAGTGGATGTGAAGCGCGACGCCAATGCCAACGTGGTGCTCAACAAGCTCTTCAAGATGACAGCACTGCAGACAAGTTTCTCAGTGAACTGTATCGCACTGGTGAATGGTCGCCCCAAACTGCTGACGCTGAAGGACTGCATACGTTGCTTCGTGGAGCATCGGCACGACGTGGTGCTGCGACGCACGCGCTACGACCTGCGCAAGGCTCAGGAACGTGCTCATATCCTCGAAGGGCTCATCATTGCGAGCGATAATATCGACGAGGTGGTGCAAATCATCAAGGCATCAAAGAGTCCGCAGGCTGCTACCGAGGCGCTCATGGTGCGTTTCTCATTGGATGACGTGCAGGCCAAGGCCATCGTTGACATGCGCCTGGGACAGTTGACCAACATTCAGCAGGACAAACTGCATGCCGAATATGACGAGCTGCAGCGCAAAATTGCTTACTTCGAACAGATTCTCAGTGATGAGGAACTTTGTAAGAAGGTAATCAAGGATGAACTTATCGAGGTAAAGGAGTGCTATGGTGACGCTCGCCGCTCGGAAATCAAGCTCTCGAGTGAGGAGTTCAACCCGGAGGACTTTTATGCCGACGACGAAGTGGTAATCACCATCAGTCACCTGGGCTACATCAAGCGTACACCATTGGCCGACTTCCGTGCTCAGGCACGCGGCGGTGTAGGCAGCAAGGCCGGCAGTACGCGCGACTCCGACTTCATCGAATATATCTATCCGGCTACGATGCACAACATGATGTTGTTCTTCACCGCCAAGGGTCGCTGCTACTGGCTGAAGGTGTATGACATCCCTGAGGGTAACAGGACATCAAAGGGTCGCGCCATACAGAATATGCTCAACATCGATAGTGACGATAGCGTCAACGCTTGTCTGCACATCAAGAAACTCAACGATCCCGACTTCTGCGAGCGCCACTACGTGATGTTCTGCACGAAGAATGGTATCATCAAGAAGACTTGTCTGACAGAGTATTCGCGTCCGCGTGTCAATGGTGTAAATGCCATCACCATCCGTGAGAACGACCGCGTGATTGGCGTGGCGCTGACCAATGGTGAGAACGAGATTGTGCTGGCCAATCGCAACGGACGTGCCATCCGATTTAATGAGGATGCGGTGCGCGTAATGGGTCGCACTGCCACCGGTGTGCGTGGCATGACGCTCGACGAGGATGGTCACGACGAAGTAGTGGGTATGGTGTGCGTTAATGACCCCGAGCGCGAAACTATCATGGTAGTGAGCGAGCAGGGATTTGGCAAACGCAGCACCGTGGAGGACTATCGCAAAACAAACCGTGGCGGTAAGGGCGTGAAGACGCTCAATATCACCGAAAAGACGGGACTGGTGGTAGCCATCAAGATTGTGACAGACGACAACGACTTGATGATTATTAACAAGAGTGGTGTGACGATACGTCTGAAGGTGGCCGACGTACGAGTGATGGGACGTGCCACACAGGGCGTGAAGCTAATCAATCTGGGCAAACGCAACGACTGCATCAGCAGCGTGTGTCAGGTGCCCACTCAGAGTGAAGACGAGGCTGAAGAGCCTGCAGACAGCACCGAACAAGCCGAAGCGGAGACTATAGTTGATGCTACGGATAATAACGTAACCGAATAAATAACCTTATAACAAGTACACAGTATGAAAAAGATT
The DNA here is from genome assembly GCA_017461605.1 of Bacteroidaceae bacterium. Taxonomy (GTDB): domain Bacteria; phylum Bacteroidota; class Bacteroidia; order Bacteroidales; family Bacteroidaceae; genus Alloprevotella. Next base: position 234,609 of record JAFTXN010000007.1, on the reverse strand, counting down.
CTTTGTCTTATCGCAGTGGCTTTGGTAGCAGGAATGTCGTATGGACAGTCTGCATACTATTTCAAGTTCAACAATCTGGCTAACAAAGGTCGCTTTAATTCGTGCGACTCGCTGATCAGCGTCGAACTGGAGAAAGCCAAGAAGAAGGAGAACACCAAGCCTACAAAATATGCCGAGTTGTATAACCTCGGTGCTAAGGCTGCTTTCCAGATGGCGCTTCCCGAAGTGCAAAAGGGAGCATCAGGCAATCCGCTTGACACTGCCATGTTTATCTCGAAGAGCCAGCAGGCGCTCGACTATGCTGCCCTGAGCCACGACTACGACCTGCGCCCCACCAAACCCGGTGCAGAGCCGAAGCCGCAATTCATCGCTGCCAACAAGGAAATCGTGACAAAGATGTTGGACCAGTGGTATTTTGCTGCATTCTTCTATCTTGAGACCAACAAGGCGTTGGCTGCCGAATACTTCCTGAAGTATACGGAGGCTTACAAGCACCCCGTGTTTACGAAGGAAGAGCAGGACTCTATCTACAATGCTAAGAAGGATAACTACAGCAAGTCGGCATTTAATGCTGCATGGACGTACTATGAGTTGAAGGATTACGACAACGTGATCAAAGCTGCCAAAGTGGTGCTGAAAGATACCTTCAATATGCATACCACTTACCTGATGCTTTGCGAAGCACAGTTGGTGAAAGGCGACACCGTGAACTGGCTGAAGACGCTGGACGAAGCCATTGCTCGAGATAAGAACAATGAGCAGTTCATCGAGTGGCAGCAGGCTTATTATCTGCAGACCGAAAATGTGGCTGCGGCTGAACAAACTGCGCTGCGCTTCATCGAACAGCACCCTGAAAACGCCACCGGCTACTTTATGATGGGAGCTGTGGAACTGAACATGAAGAAGAACTATGCCAAATCGCGCGAGTATTCAGAGAAGGCGCTGGCTATCGATCCCAACAACTATCGTATTCTGGTGAACCTCGGGGCATCGTACGTGAACGAGATGCTGGCCAAGGTTAGTTCCGGCGCATTCAAGTATGTGGGTCACCCCGGCAAAGCTGTTCCCTCAAAGGACAAGGCGCTCTACGACAAGGAACTGGCAGAGTTTAAGACCTCCTACGAAAAGGCACGCGGCTATTACGAAAAAGTGCGCGAGCTGGAGCCCAACAACCACAGACTGTGGGCGTATCCGCTTTACGTGTGCTACGGCAACCTGAACATGGAAGCCAACGCCAAGGAAATGAAGTCTTATCTCGACAAATAAACACTGCGAGATTGCTCCGCCGAAGTGCTTTCGGCACTGAATGATGCAAAATAAAGCAGCGTGGTACTAAGGTAGTACGCAGCTAAGAACTAACTCAAACTATGATAAACATTGGCAGTTGCATGGCAGAAATGCGATGTGGCTGTCAATGTTGATAAAAGGCTATCAAGTCAAAACACAAACAGATAGACATGAGATTTCTGACATTGTTACTCTTTGTTGTAGTAAGCGTTGGCGGTATGTTCGCACAGAAAGCATATCGCCCCATTAAGACTGCACTGAAAGCCAAAAATGGTAAAGATGCACTGGCGTCGGTCCGAAAACTTGAGACAGACAGTGTGCATGCTTCCGACCCCAAGTTGTACCTGTTTGGCATCGAAGCATACCAACTGATGAACGATGTGGAGAATGAAAAGATGTATCTGAAAAAGAATGCTGATACCACTGCATTCTTCAATAGCACACTAGGCATCTTCGAATACGCACTGAAGTGTGACAGTGTGGAACGTTATCTGCAACAATCGATAGGAAAGAAGCCTAAGTATCGTAAACAGAACAATAGTCTCGTTAAACAATATGTCCAAAACCTGAAAGTGGCAGCCAACTATTATTATACGAGAAAGAACTATGCCAACGCTGTGCGCTATTATGATATGATATTGAAGACGCAAAGCGCATTGACGGATGAGAAGACTAAAGAGATATTCACCGATGACGAGGTGAGACAGTCGGCATTCCGGCACCTTTACAGCAACTATATAGTGGAAAATTACAAAAGCGTTCCGCTCTACAAGGACCTGGCATTGCAAGACACCTTGCAGCGATGCCTAATATACGAAGTGCTTGCTAAGTCGGCAGCACAGCAGCAGGATACAGTGAAATACATGGAGTATCTCTACACGGGTATCAGCAAGTATCCTCGCCACTCCTTCTTCTTCACCAACATAGCCGACCGCTATGCCCACGATGGTGACTATAAGCGTATCCTGGCTTTGGCCGATACGCTGCTATTGGCCGACAGCACCAACATTGTGTTGCTCGAAGGCAAGTGTGTGGCACTCATTAACCTGAAGCAGTATCACAAGGCCATCGCTTCGGCCGAAAAATGTCTGCAGTCGGACAGCACTCTGCTTAGTTCCTATTATTACATAGGTGCTTGCTACTGCAACCTGGCAGGAGAAGTGGTACTGCCCACCAACATCAATTCGACTACATACCGCAAAGCATATACCGAACGTAAGGATTATTATACGAAAGCTCTGCCTTATCTGGAACATTTCCGCCAACAAGCACCCGAGCAGAAGAAGTACTGGGCACCATTGCTCTATAAAATCTATCTGAACCTGAATATGGGGGCCAAATTTGAGGAAATCGACCGCATATTAAAAGAATAAACTCCCGAACACTGAGAAAGCATGAACCCGTTTTTCAATACATACAACACATATCGCGAGACCATCCCCTTCGATCGAATCGGGGTGCCCGAAATTGAGGAAGCACTGCTTGAAGGCATGAAGCGTGAGAAGCAGGAGATTGAACTGATTGTCAACAATCATGAAGCTCCTACCTTTGAGAATACCATCGAAGCACTCGAACGCACCGGCCGCTTGCTTGATAGTGCTACCACGGTGATGTATAACCTGGCAAGCGCAGAGACTTCGGAAGCTCTTGATGAACTGACCAATAAGTATGCATCCATCCTCTCGGAACACTCCAATGAAATCATGCTCAACGAGAAGCTTTTCGAAAGAGTGCGATGTGTGTATGGCCAAAGGGAGAAGTATTCAGGCGAGGCACTTCGGTTGCTTGATAACACCTACGAAGCATTTGAGCGGAGTGGGGCTACCTTGACAGATGAAGCCAAGAGCGAGTACAAGAAAATCACTTCGGAGCTTTCACAGTTGTCTTTAGCTTTTACGCAGAATAACCTCAAGGAAACCAATGACTTTGTGCTTCTTGTTGAAGACGAAGGGCAACTTTCAGGGCTCCCCGAGACACAAATAGAACAGGCTGCAGCCGAAGCACAACAGCGAGAGAAGAGCGGGTGGGCCTTCACACTGAAAGCTCCATCGTTCGTACCGTTTATGACGTATGCCGACAGTCGCGAACTGCGTGAGAAACTCTATATGGCTTACCACACACGGTGCACTCATGGTGGCGACACTGACAATTTCGAAGTGGTGCGACGCATAGTCAACTTACGGCAACAAAAGGCCCAATTGCTGGGGTATGACACCTTTGCTGACTTTGTGTTGCGTAGACGTATGGCGAAAAACAAGGAGAGTGTCTATGCCTTGCTCCACAATCTAATTGAGAAATATCGCGAACCGGCTCAGCGCGAAGTGGAAGCCGTAGCAGCACTTGCACGCAAGGAACAAGGAACGGATTTCGTGCTACAACCATGGGATTTCGCTTATTATTCCAACAAACTACGCCGTGCTGAATTTGATTTGGATTCGGAAATGCTGCGCCCATACTTTGAGCTGGAGCGTGTAAAAAGCGGGGTGTTCGGTTTGGCAACGAAGCTCTACGGCATCACATTCCGCGAGGAGAGAAGCATCCCCGTTTATCATCCCGACGTAGTGCCCTACGAAGTGCTCGACGCCGACGGCTCATACTTGGGAGTGCTCTATACCGACTTTCATCCCCGAGATGGCAAGCAGGGTGGGGCATGGATGACTTCCTACCAGGAGCAATGGCTCACGCAAGAAGGCGAAGACCACCGGCCCCATGTTTCCGTAACGATGAACTTCACCAAGCCGACTCCCACCAAGCCCGCGCTACTCACTTTCGAGGAAGTGGAGACCTTTCTGCATGAGTTCGGCCACGCCCTACATGGCCTTTTCTCGAAGTGTAAATATCGTTCGCTGAGTGGAACAAATGTGTTTTGGGACTTTGTGGAACTCCCCTCACAATTCATGGAGAATTACGCCGTGGAGCCCGAGTTTCTCCGCAACTTCGCCCGTCATTACGAAACCGACGAACTGTTGCCGGAAGAGTTGTTGCAGCGCATCGTGAAGAGTCGCAACTTCAATGTGGCTTATGCCTGCATGCGTCAGGTGTCTTTCGGACTGCTGGACATGGCCTATTACACGCTGCGAGAGCCTTTGATGGATGATATTCGTACTTTCGAACATGCTGCTTGGCAAGAAGCGCAGCTCCTGCCGCAAGTCGAAACGTGCTGTATGTCTACCCAGTTCGGGCACATCATGTCGGGCGGATATGCTGCTGGATATTATAGCTACAAGTGGGCCGAAGTGCTCGATGCCGATGCTTTTGACCACTTCAAGGCATTGGGCGTTTTCAGTCCCGAGGCAGCACAGGCTTTCCGCACGAACATACTTTCACGCGGTTCTTCCGAGGATCCCATGACGCTCTATCTCCGTTTCCGAGGAAAGGAGCCAAGCATCAATGCGCTGCTCAAACGCAACGGATTGATGGCGGACAACACAACAGCCAATCAGTAATCACACAACATATTTCAGAATATGAACAGCAAGGACCTGAAACAAATAGAACTCGATAAGCGCTATCTTCGCATGGCACGCATTTGGGCCGAAAACTCCTATTGTCAACGCCGACAAGTGGGAGCACTCATCGTGAAGGACAAGATGATCATCAGCGATGGCTACAACGGAACGCCGGCAGGCTTTGAGAATGTTTGCGAAGACAACAATGGCGTTACCAAACCCTACGTGCTGCACGCCGAAGCCAATGCCATCACCAAGATAGCACGTTCGGGCAACAATTCGGATGGCGCTACGCTCTATGTGACGGCTTCGCCCTGCATTGAGTGTGCCAAGCTCATTATTCAATCCGGTATCAAGCGCGTCATCTATGGCGAGCACTATCGCCTGACCGATGGTATCGATTTGCTCAAGCGTGCCGGTATCGAGGTGCTCTTTGTCGAAGCAGCCGAGCAATAACTCTGCATACTTGCTGTCGCACTCTGCGATATTCCTGCCGTGCTTGGCAGTTTTTTTAAGCGCCTCGCACAATTACTGGCAGGCCTTGCCAAAAAACTGGCAGGCCTTGCCAAAAAACTGGCAAGGCCTGCCAGTTTTCGCAGAAAACCATCCAAAAAACATAGCATTCCGTCATCTATATCACACAAAGCATGGGTAAGCTCCGTCATTCCAGGTTTGTTCCGCTCATCATCGCCTTAGGCGTCGTGGTGGGCATTCTGATTGGCTGTTTCTGCGCCAATCACTTTTCGGGCAACCGTCTGAACATCATCAATACGTCAAGCAACAAGCTCAATGTGCTGTTGCATCTCATCAACGACCAATACGTCGACACCGTCAATATCCCCGACCTCGTGGAAAAGTCGTTGCCACAAATACTGAAGGAACTCGACCCTCATTCCACCTATGTGGGAGCTGCAGAGGTGGAGGAGTCGATGCAGGAACTCAAGGGCAGTTTTTCCGGCATCGGAGTGCAATTTACCATCTACCGCGATACGGTTCGTGTGGTGAAGGTTATCAAAGGAGGACCTTCCGAGTTCTCCGGTATCATTGCCGGCGACTGTATCATCAGTGTGGATGAAAAACCCTTTGTCGGCAAAGAGGTTACCAACGACGAAACCATGAAACGTCTCAAAGGGCCGAGCGAAACAACTGTAACGCTGGGCATCAAGCGACATGGCAAGCCACAAACGCTGACCTTCTCCATCGTGCGTGGAGATGTGCCCTTGCATACTATCGATGCTGTGTATATGCTCGATGAGACCACAGGCTACATTCGCATCAACAGTTTTGGCGATACCACATATCCCGAGTTTCTTTCGGCTTTGGCTAAGCTGAATGGTGAAGGGCTGGAGGGGCTTGTCATCGACCTGCGTGGCAATTTGGGAGGATACATGGCACCGGCAGTGCAAATAGCAAATGAGTTTCTTCCCAAAGACCGCCTTATTGTGTATACCGAAGGACGCAAATCACCTCGTGAGGAATACACCAGTGACGGACGAGGTACATACCCCACACTGCCACTCGTTATTTTGGTTGACGAAGGCTCGGCCTCAGCCAGTGAAATCCTGGCCGGCGCCGTACAAGACAATGATCGTGGTATCATCGTGGGACGTCGAACTTTCGGTAAGGGGCTGGTGCAAGTTCCCATTGATTTCCCCGACGGAAGCATGTTGCGACTCACCAAAGCGCGTTATTATACACCTTCCGGCCGATGCGTACAGAAGCCCTATACACCGGGCGATGAAGAAGAGTATGCCGCCGACCTCCTGCTGCGGGCCGAGCATGGCGAATACTATTCAGCCGACAGCATCAAGACCGATGGCGAAAAGTTTGAGACCCGTGGCGGACGTGTCGTATATGGTGGAGGAGGTATCATCCCCGATATTTTCATAGCTCGCGACACCCTGGGCATGACATCCTACTTCATGGAGGCATATCGCACAGGCTTGATGTTTCAGTTTGCTTATGACTTTGTTGACCAACACCGCTCCCGTATCGGTGATATAACCGATTTGGATGAAATCACGACCTATCTCAACCGCCAAAATGTGGTGGAACAATTTGCGCGATTTGCCGAAAAGAATGGTTTGAAGCGTCGCAACCTGATGCTGCAGAAATCAACAAAATTGTTCAAGGAATACCTTTATAACTATATCGTGGGCGATATTCTTGACACCGAGGGAGCAATAATGTATGCCAATCTCAACGATCCTGCTGTGCTAAAGGCGCTCTCGCTGATGCAAAATGGCGAAACATTCCCCGATCTGCCCATTACCGGCAGTCCGCAGGCCAAAGCCGAACGTCGTACCTTCGTCTTCGGTAGATATATGGCATCCCGACTCACATGGCTACCACACAATCATCTGTTGGCAATATGGCAGACAAGAAAGCACTGCGCAAAATTCTGAAAAACCTGAAACAACAACACCTCACGCATTTGGCCGATTACTCCGAGCGTGTGATGCAACAGTTGATGAAGCATCCACGTTTCTGCAGTGCTCGGACAGTAATGCTCTATCATGCTTTACCCGATGAAGTCGATACGAGGACCATTCTGCAAGGCTTCCATGAAAGCAAAAAATTGCTGCTGCCTGTGGTAGACGGAGACACCATGTATCCTGTATGCTATGCCGGAGCAGACGGTCTATGTATAGGAGCTTTCGATATTCGTGAACCGCAAGGCAAACCCTTCACCGAACTGTCTACCATAGACCTCGTAGTGGTGCCGGGTGTTGCTTTCGATGCTGCAGGCCATCGCCTTGGTCGTGGCAAAGGCTATTACGACCGTTTCCTGGCGCAACCTGAGTTAGCCAATGCCTATAAAATTGGCATTTGTTTCCCCTTTCAAATGTTGGAAGCGGTTCCCACCGACATCCACGACGTATGCATGAACGAGGTGCTGTGTGGAGAATAGTTTTGCGCTTGCTGCCGGTTTTCACGTCTTTGTCATCGTATTTACCCCTCCCCAAAACGACATTTTCGAACTTTTACGTCGCTTATCATCGTGCAAAACGCTGAAAATAGCATGCTTTCGAGCTTGTCATGAGTTTTTTTCGTATTTTTGCAGGTTGAAAGAAACAATGTAAAGCCACATACGTATGGAATTTAATATGCTTACAGCCGTATCGCCTATCGACGGCCGTTATCACGGCAAGACAGAAGCTCTTGCCCATTACTTTTCGGAATACGCACTGATGAAGTATCGAGTGCGTGTTGAGATTGAGTATTTCATTGCTCTTTGTGAGCTCCCGTTGCCTCAGTTGGCTGATTTTGATCAAGCTCTGTTCCCTGAGCTTCGCAAGATATATGCAGACTTTTCGGAAACCGATGCGCTTCGTGTGAAAGAGATTGAATCGGTAACCAACCACGATGTGAAAGCCATCGAATACTTCATCAAGGAGCGTTTTGATGCCATCGGCGGATTGGATGCTTTCAAGGAATTTATTCACTTCGGTCTTACCTCACAAGACATCAACAACACCTCGTTCCCTTTGATGCTTAAGGAATCGCTCGAAGCGGTTTACATTCCTTTGCTCGAAGAACTCGTAGATCGTCTGAACGCATATGCTGAAGAGTGGAAAGACATCCCAATGCTGGCCAAGACACACGGACAGCCGGCTTCTCCTACTCGTTTGGGTAAAGAAGTGCGCGTGTTTGCATACCGCCTCGAACAGCAGTTGGGCTTGCTCAAGTCGTGCCAGCACACGGCCAAGTTTGGTGGAGCCACAGGTAACTACAATGCACACAACGTGGCATATCCCAACTACGATTGGCGTTCGTTTGGTAACCGTTTTGTGAGTGAAAAGCTCGGACTGCAACGTGAAGAATTCACAACGCAAATCAGTAATTACGACAACATGGCAGCTGTGTTTGATGCCATGCGCCGCATCCATACCATCGTAATCGATTTGGACCGTGACTTCTGGCAATACATCTCCATGAACTATTTCAAACAACGCATCAAGGCCGGCGAAGTTGGTTCAAGCGCTATGCCCCACAAAGTCAACCCGATTGATTTTGAGAACTCGGAAGGTAATCTTGGTTTGGCCAATGCACTGCTCGACCACCTCAGCACCAAGCTTCCCATCAGCCGCTTGCAGCGCGACTTGACCGACAGCACAGTGATTCGCAACATTGGAGTGCCTATGGGACATGCTCTCATCGCATTCCACAGCACACTGAAAGGACTTGGGAAACTGCTGTTGCACGAAGAGAGCATCAAGGCCGATTTGGACGATTGCTGGGCAGTGGTTGCCGAAGCCATACAGACAGTTCTGCGCCGCGAGGCTTATCCCAATCCTTACGAAGCACTCAAGGCCTTGACGCGTACCAATGCAGCAATCACCGGAGAGAGCATTCGCACCTTCGTTGAGGGACTGGATGTGAGTGAGGATGTGAAGAAAGAGCTGCGTGCCATCACTCCTTACAATTACACCGGAATTTAAGCCCCGAGCGAGGAAGGATTGCACACGCAAGGTTGGTTCACACGTGAACACTATACATTTATTTATATATTAAGATTAAAATTACCGCTATGAGCGAAAATTTCTTTGAAAAAAAAGATTTCAACGAGAGAGACGGGGAAAACCGTGACGGCTACTCCCCCGAAAACAATCGACCGGCCGGAGGAGGCTACAACCGCCGTGAGGGCGGAATGCGTCCGCGTTTCACACATCGAACAGAGGGAGGTCGCACCTATGTGTCCAGCCGCTATCCTGCAGAAGGTGGCAGAGGGTATCGCCCTCGCTACACTCAGGTAAATCCGGAGGAAGAAGGAGCTGGCGGTCGCTATGGTGAAAACACAGGAAACTATCAGCGTCAGTCATACAACTCATATAACCGCTCAGAGGGTTATCGCCCACGTGGTGGATACCAGCGAAGCGACAATCCATGGGGCAAGCGCCGTTCTTTCAACACCGGAGCCGACAACGAGGGCAGCACCTATCATTCTGAATATGCCTCTCGCTATCGCTCACAAGGCGAGGGTGGTTATTGTCCGCGCTACAACCAGGGTGGGGCAGGCCGCGAAGGTTATGCCCAAGGTGGCGGTGCGCAAGGAGGATACAACCGTGGCGGATACGGACAGCGTCCGCGTCGTTCAGGCTACGATCCTCATGCCAAGTATAGCCACAAGAAGCGCATGGAATACAAAGAGAAGAACTATGACCCCAATGAACCAATCCGTCTGAATAAGTATTTGGCCAACGCCGGCATTTGCTCGCGTCGTGATGCCGACAAGTACATCGAAGCCGGCGTCATCACAGTCAACGGACAAGTGGTTACAGAATTGGGCACAAAGGTGTTGCGTTCGGATGTAGTGCTTTTCCATGAGAATACTGTTAAGATTGAGAAGAAGGTATACGTGCTCCTCAATAAGCCTAAAGGATATGTGACCACCAGCGAGGACCCCCAAAATCGCAAGACGGTGATGGACCTGGTGCGTGGTGCATGTCCCGAGCGCATCTATCCGGTGGGACGTCTTGACCGTAACACTACCGGTGTGTTGCTGCTCACTAATGATGGCGAAATGGCTTCGCAGCTGACGCACCCCAAGTTCCTGAAGAAGAAAATATATCACGTGCATACCGACCAAAATGTTTCGGCTGCCGACATTCGTCAGATAGCAGAAGGCATAATGCTGGAAGATGGTGAAATCAAGGCTGACGCAATCGACTATGCCAGTGCAACAGACAAGAAGCAGGTTGGTATCGAAATCCATAGTGGAAAGAACCGCATTGTGCGTCGCATCTTCGAAAGTCTGGGCTATCGTGTTGTGAAGCTAGACCGCGTGTATTTTGCCGGACTCACCAAGAAGAATGTGAAGCGTGGTGATTGGCGTTTCCTCACTGAGAAAGAAGTTAATATGCTCCGTATGGGAGCTTTCGAATAAGCACGACACGTTGATTGGAACAATAAGAATATATCATCATGAATACAGTGAAAAGAACACGAATAGTTGAACTGTTGGCCCGTGAGGACTATGGTGCAACAGTCAATGTGAAAGGATGGGTTCGTACCCGTCGTGGCAGCAAGTCGGTCAACTTCATAGCTCTGAACGATGGTTCTACGATCAAGAACGTGCAGATCGTGGCCGATGTCGAGAAGTTTGATGCTGAATTACTCAAACTCATCACTACCGGTGCTTGTATTAGTGTAGACGGAACTTTGGTACAGAGTGTCGGTTCCGGACAGAACGTGGAGGTGCAAGCCACAGCCATTGAGGTGCTCGGTACTTGTGCGGCCGACTATCCCATGCAGAAGAAGGGACAGACCTTTGAGTATATGCGTCAGCATGCTCACATGCGTCTTCGTACCAATACGTTTGGTGCAGTGTTCCGCATCCGTCACCACATGGCGATGGCCATTCACCAATACTTCCACGAGCATGGCTTTGTTTACTTCCACACTCCCATCATCACTGCCAGCGATTGTGAGGGAGCAGGCCAAATGTTCCAGGTTACGACACAGAATCTCTATGACCTGAAGAAAGACGAAGAGGGCCATATCGACTACAGCGGCGACTTCTTTGGCAAGAGTACGTCGCTCACCGTGAGTGGTCAGCTTGAGGGTGAGCTCGGTGCCACTGCGTTGGGAGCCATCTATACCTTTGGTCCCACATTCCGTGCAGAGAACAGCAATACGCCTCGCCACTTGGCCGAGTTCTGGATGATTGAGCCCGAGATGGCTTTCTATGATATCACAGACAATATGGACTTGGCTGAGGACTTCATTAAGTATTGCGTACGTTGGGCTTTGGACAATTGTCAGGACGACCTCGCTTTCCTGAATCAGATGATTGACAAAACGCTGCTCGAACGCCTACACTTCGTATTGGAGAAGGACTTCAAGCGTCTCACTTACACTGAGGGCATCAGCATCCTCGAGGAAGCCGTGCGTCAAGGCAAGAAGTTTGAGTTCCCTGTGTCTTGGGGTATTGACCTGTCGAGTGAACACGAGCGCTACTTGGTGGAGGAACACTTTAAGAGCCCTGTGATCCTCACCGACTATCCGAAGGAAATCAAGGCTTTCTATATGAAGCTCAACGACGACGGCAAAACGGTACGCGCCATGGACGTGCTGTTCCCGCAAATCGGCGAAATCATCGGTGGTAGTGAGCGTGAGGCCGACTACGACAAACTGATGGCTCGCATCACCGAACTGAACATCCCCATGAAGGACATGTGGTGGTATCTTGACACACGTCGTTTCGGCTCGTGTCCTCACTCAGGCTTCGGATTGGGCTTCGAGCGCTTGCTGCTGTTCGTAACCGGTATGCAGAACATCCGCGACGTGATTCCCTTCCCGCGTACTCCGAAAACGGCAGAGTTCTAAAGTCTCTCTCGGATGCGCTGTCCGACATCATAAAAGCACAAGCCGCTCCGATGCGAGCAGCTTGTGCTTTTCTTTTTTGTATAAACGGTTACTCCCTTATAACTTCTGCAATGGAAAACACACAGCAACAATTACAACCATTGGTACGTCCCCGCCGAGCCTCCAACATGGAAGCCCTGCGTGTGTTGGCCATGTTCTTTGTTTTGGTGGTACATGCCGACTTTGCCGCCTTGGGCTATCCCAATATCTCCAATCTTACGCATCATCCCGATGAGCGCATTGTGATGTCGCTGGTGGAGTATCTGTCGGTGGTTTGCGTCGATGTCTTTGTCATGATTTCGGGTTGGTTCGGTATTCGGGCGCGAGCCAAAGGCGTGGCACGACTTCTGTTTCAAGTGTTTTTCGTTACCACAATCGTCATCGCCGGTTTTGCTGTATACAAAGGCGGACTGCCTGATACGCTTGAAAAACTGTGGGAGAGCTATTTCGGCTATTGGTATGTGTATGCCTACTTGATGCTCTACCTGCTTTCGCCGGTGCTCAATGCCTTTGTCGAGCGAGCCACGCGGCGCGAATTCTTGGGAGTGCTGGCTGCCTTCTTCATCGTTCAGACCTTGGGCATGCGGCAACTCTCCGGCATATTCGATCACGGATACAGCACCTTGTCCTTCATCGGTCTCTACCTGCTGGCCCGCTATTTGCGGTTGTATGTGGCCCATCGTGTGACTGTGCCTAATGTCGTGTTGTTATTGGGATATGTAGGTTGTGCAATGTTGCAGCTCATCATTATGTTGCTTATTGCCGTTGGCGGAGATAAGGAATGCCTGCATGAGTTCAATCAAATCTCTACCAACTACACCAATCCGCTCATCATTATTGGTGCAGCCTTTTTGTTACTTTTCTTCTCACGCCTCAATTTCACGAGTCGCATCATCAACTGGCTGGCAGCCGGCAGTCTGAGTGTGTACGTGTTTCATCAGAACCTGTTGGCACGTCCCGTTTTCAAGGAGACTGTTCAGCATTTGCACAGCGAACATGGTGCACTTGCCTTTGCGGGCCTCACGTTTCTGTTCTTGATAGGTGTGTATTTGATGGCGGTGCTCATTGACCAGCTGCGCGCTTGGGCATGGCAGGCGGCAGAAGTCGGAACGCAGAAATTGCTCACGTATCGTCAAGCAAGGCGTAAGCGCACGCATGGCACGAAGGAATAGCATTTCTTCGGCCGAGATTTCCCTTCAAACATACACGAATCTTTCTCTCACTTACCGTGTAACGCTTGTGTCATGCGCTTGATACTTTTGTATCACGCCCTTGATACTTTTGTGTCATGCGCTTGATACTGCAGTGTCACGGCGAGATACTGTAGTGTCACGGCGTGAGAAAACACAACTCTCCGTGTTCTTCTTTGTTTTTTCAATGAGATTTTTTTACCTTCGCGCATTATAATTATTAACCAAAAGAATTGACTATGTCTTTACTCAGAGTAATTTTGGCCATCGTGTTTCCTCCCCTGGCCGTTGTCGACAGAGGTTGTGGTTCAGTGTTGATCGTATTGCTGCTGACGCTGATTGGCTGGGTGCCCGGCGTGATTGCTGCTTTGGTGATACTCAATAAGAACTAACCAACAGCATCGTTAAACTCTGTATACACTCCGAAGCCGTTAATTCGGGTTTCGGGTATTTGTGTTACAAGTGATTGTCGATACAACATTCCGACCATGACAAACAAGAACTACTCATTCAGACAGACCAACGCCTACGCTATGCAATATGGTGCGCTGTTGGGCTGTGTATCCGTGGGAGCTTTTGCCGCTTTCGTGGACACCTTTACCTATCAGGTGCTGTCTACGCTGGCTTTGCTGCTGAGTGTGGCTGTGCCCGTGCTGACCTGCCTATTCACCCTGCGCTTTCGCGACCAAGTGGTGGAACGCACAGAGGCTTTCAGCTTCGGCCGCGGATTTCTGCACGCATTGCTGTTATTATTCTACTCCGGTGTTTGGGTGGCCTTGGCGGTGTTCGTATATTTCGCCTACATCGATAAGGGCTTCTTCATCGATGCTTACATCACGACCCTTCAGAGTCCGGAAGTGCAGGCTGTGCTTGAGCAAAACAGCACATTGAGAGAGATGTATGGTACCTCGGGCACCGAAGAGATGGAATTTGTCATCGAACAGATGCGGCAACTGTCGGCATCGCACTTCTCCGCCTTCTCGGTGTATGTCAATATGATGACAGCCCCCGTGTTGGCTTTCGTCGTCGGTCTCGTGGCACGACGCAGTGGCAAGCACACACACATGCCACTTTCTTAATACCAATTGTGGAGAAACATTCTCCTGCTGAGAAGTTGATAGATTTACCTATAAACAAAGATATATGGAAGCAAAATACGACATATCGGTTGTGGTGCCTTTGTTTAACGAGGCTGAGAGCTTGCCGGAGTTGCATGCATGGATTTCGCGTGTGATGCAAGCCAATGGATTTACTTACGAAATCATCTTCGTGAACGATGGCAGCACCGACGAATCGTGGCAGGTCATTGAGGAGCTGTCGCAGAAAAATAGTGAAGTGCACGGCATCAAGTTTCGTCGCAATTATGGTAAATCACCGGCCCTGTTTTGCGGCTTCAAGGCTGCGCAGGGTAGGGTGGTTATCACCATGGATGCCGACTTGCAGGACTCGCCCGACGAGATACCCGAACTCTATCGCATGATTACAGAGGATGGCTATGACCTGGTGTCGGGCTACAAGCAGAAACGCTACGACCCGTTGTCGAAGACCATCCCCACAAAACTCTTCAATGCCACAGCACGTAAGGTCAGCGGCATCAACAATCTGCACGATTTCAATTGCGGACTGAAAGCCTACCGCTGCGAAGTGGTGAAAAACATTGAGGTGTATGGAGAGATGCATCGTTATATTCCCTACTTGGCCAAGAACGCCGGTTTCTCCAAAATCGGTGAGAAAGTGGTGCAACACCAAGCTCGCAAGTTCGGAAAAACCAAGTTTGGTGGCCTGAACCGCTTTGTCAATGGTTATCTGGACCTGCTTTCACTATGGTTCCTCAACAGCTTCGGACTGAAGCCCATGCACGTGTTCGGCTTCCTCGGTTCACTGATGTTTGCCATCGGATTTATCGCCTGCGTCATCGTAGGAGCCAACAAGCTCTACGCTTTGGCATCGGGCACACCGGCACCATTGGTCACCAGCTCCCCTTATTTCTACATTGCTCTGACCATGATGATTCTTGGTACACAGCTCTTTGTGGCCGGCTTCTTGGGCGAACTGATAAGCCGTAATGCAGAAAATCGTAACAACTACCAGATTGAGAAAGAAATCTAACATCGCATGCTTGCTGCCGGCGCAGTGGCGTAAAGCCTGCCTGGCCTGCATGGTATCGGCATTCATGTTGGTGTCGGGATGCTCCAACATCGAGTGTCCGCTGGACAACATCGTCGTGATGACATGCGGACTCTATTCTGCCGAATCCCACGAGCCACTGAAGCTGCAAGCCACCCTTAACGTGAAGCCTGCTGGTCGCGACACCGTGCTGCTCAACCAAGCTTCTGACATCAAGGATTTCCTCCTGCCGTTGCGACAAGCAGCCCCGGCCGATACCTTCCTGCTGCATTTCAGCGACAATGCCGGACGTATGGGCACAGACACCCTCTTCGTTGAGCACGTCAACACGCCCCACTATGAGAGCATAGAGTGTCCTGCCACCGTTTTCCACACACTGACCCAAGTGCGGTGGAATCGGCAAACATCCTCACAATTCCCATTGACCATCGACAGCGTGGCCTTGGTACGAACCGCAGTGAATTATGACGACATCGAAAACATACGTATTTATTTGCGCACTGTGGCTCCTTAGCCTCATGATGCCGTTGTGGGCACAGACTCCTTCCGACAGCACTCGCGAAACTAAACCTCGTATTCGCGGAGTGCAATATGCTTCGCCCGAGGACGAGGCAGCCCGGCTGAAACAACATGCCGACCCCCTCTTTGCCGGTGTTTCGGTCTCAGGCGACGTGTGTGGCGCTGTGATGGCAGCCTTCTGCTCCTATGGTCAGTACGAAGGCGCAGTCCGAGTCAATCTGAAAAACCGCTATTTCCCTATAGCAGAAGTCGGATTGGGCAGAAGCAACCATACAGACGACGAGTCCGACAACCATTTCCGCGTCAGTGCACCTTATTTCCGTGTCGGTTGCGACTACAATGTTGCCAAGGACAAATTCTCCGGCAATCGTATTTTTGTCGGTTTGCGCTACGGATTTACCTCGTTCAAGTACGACATGAGCGGCCCGCCCATCCACGATGCCATTTGGGGCACCGAGGTACCTTTCCATTTCACCGGAATATCGGGCAATGCCCATTGGGGCGAACTTGTTGTAGGCCTCGAAGCCAAGGTGTGGAAATTCTTTCACTTGGGATGGACTGCCCGCTATCGTTTACGCCTTTCCGAAAAACAAGCCCCCATGGGCCGCGCATGGTATTTGCCCGGATTTGGCAAAAACGACAACAGCGCCTTCGGCGGAACGTTCAACATCATTTTCGATATATAATAAAACGTTTTCCCAACTCCCTATATGACCCTGATTGATGCATTCTTATTGGCCGTGGCCTTGGCCATGGATTGCTTCACCGTGAGCATCACTTGTGGAATTTTGCAGCGCCGCATGGGTACACAAGTGTGGATCATGGCCATGCTCTTCGGACTCTTTCAGGCCGTCATGCCATGGATAGGGTGGGGGTTGACCGGCCTCTTCGAGCAGCAGATAGCCGACTACGACCATTGGATAGCCTTCGCGCTGCTGGTTTTCCTGGGAGTCAAGATGTGCTTCGATGCACGCCGACCCGATGACAAACATCACTACAACCCTTCGCACCTCGGCGTGATGCTCATGTTGGCAATTGCGACAAGCATAGATGCACTGTCGGTGGGAGTCTCCTTTTGGGGAATGGGGCTGAAGCATGCGCAAAGCCTCCTCATGCCGTTGATACAGATAGGGCTGGTGTCGTTCGTGCTGAGCATTGTCGGCAAATACATCGGTGTGAAAGTAGGACAACACTTTCATCTGCGTGCAGGCTATGTGGGTGGTGCACTGCTCATCTTCATCGGTTGCAAAGTGCTTCTGGAACATTTGCAGCCATAGTTCAATCCACCTTGAGTTTGCACTATTATCTACAGAAAAACATCGTATCACATAATTAAATACTCATCTTCAAGTTACGAATCAATATGAAGAAACTCCGTCCATGGCATTATCTCTTCTTGCTGGTGCTCATCGTCGGCACAGCGTGGATTTTGGGTCATCGCACCACCGAGATGCAACATAGCGAAGGGCGCATCTTCGGCACCACCTACCACGTCAAATATCAACACCCCACACCGCTTGATGCCGAAATCATGGCGCGACTGCAACAGGTAGATGCCACCTTCTCACTGTTCGATCCCCACAGTCTGCTATCGCGCATCAATCGTGGCGAAGCGCAAAGAGCAGACTCACTCTTTGCCCACGTGTTCCGATTGGCTCAGACAGTTTCGGCCGAAACACACGGAGCATTCGACATCACCGTGGCACCACTGGTCAATGCCTGGGGCTTTGGTTTCGAAAAAGCCGACAGCATCACCCCCGCCCTCATAGACAGCCTGTTGCCATCTGTGGGATATGCGAAAGTACAACTCGCGGAGGATGGCACTGTGGAGAAGGAGCATCCGCAAGTGATGATGGACTGCGGAGCCATAGCCAAGGGATTTGCCGTTGACCACGTGGCAAGTCTGTTCGACAGCATCGGCATACGCAACTATATGATCGAGATTGGCGGAGAAGTGGTGGTGCGCGGCCACAGCTCACACGGCAAGCCCTGGCGCATCGGGGTGAGTGTGCCCCGACCTGAAGCCTCAAGCGACGAGGTGCAAGCCGTGCTGAGCATCACCGACAAAGCCCTAGCCACCAGCGGCAACTATCGCAACCACTATGTGAAGAACGGCAAGCGATATGCACACACCATCCACCCCCGCACCGGATACCCCGTGGAGCACAGCCTGCTGTCAGCCTCAGTGGTAGCCCCCACTTGCGCCATGGCCGATGCCTATGCCACAGCATTCATGGTGGTGGGAGTCGATAGTGCTCAGAGCATTTTGAAGCAACATCCCGAACTGATGGGCTATCTCATCTATGAAGACTCCGACGGAAGGATACAGACTTGGTGCACACCACGCATGAGCCAATTGCTTGAAACAGAGTAGAATAACACAGTATAAAAAATGACAACCTCATCCTCCGACTTCTTTTTGCGTTTGCTCAGCCTCCCCCTATTCCAAGGATTGGGCCGGAGAGAATATGTCGAAATGGCCGAGCGAGTATCGTTCGCGTGTCGCAAAGAGTCGGCCGGTACCATACTAATTTGTCAGGACGAACCATGTCGGAGTCTCATCTTTGTGCTATCCGGCGATATCATCGTGTCTTGTCATGACGACCGGCACGGCTACGTGCTCAGTGAGCAGCTGCATGCCCCCCAGGTGCTGCAACCCGATAGCCTCTTTGGTCTCAATACCACCTATACCCGCACCTTCACTGCAGAGACCGAGGTCGAAGTATTAGAAATAGAGAAATCCGCGGTGCGCGACACGCTCTTCGATTACACTATTTTCCGCTTCAACTATCTCAATCTGCTCAGTCACAATCTGCAACAAGCCCACCGCAGCCGTTGGCGCAGCCTGCCTCTCGATTTGCGACATCGCTTTGTGCGTTTCCTCTCAGATCGCTGCTATCGTCCGGCCGGCCACAAGGAACTCCGCATAAAGATGACACAATTGGCTCGCGAGCTCGATGCCACGCGTCTCAACGTGTCGCGCATGCTGAGCGACCTGCAAGCGCAGGGCATGGTGCAGTTGCGGCGCGAACGCATCATCATCCCCTCATTTCAAGATCTGTTGCGGATGCGATGAAAACAGACTACGAAAAAAAGGAAATAGAAATTTACAACGAACACATTGTGCAATGAAAATATCAATCTATGGTGTGCGTTTCAGCGGCAGGGACGAAATGATAAAATACGCCCAATCCGGACAACCCAAAGAGGGATTGTATGTAGGAATAAAAGAACAGCGATTTCCATGCTTTGATATACACGATTATGTCCACGAAAACAGATATACCTGCAGTCTGGTCTTTGCATTCGACAAGCGCGAACTGCAACAAAAACTCAACATGCTGGAATATCCCCTGATGTGTAAGAAAGAGGATTTAGGCCCGGTGATACGGTGGGTCAGAACCGGCCATTGCGATGGATCGATGGAGATTCCTCAATGCAAAGAAATCGTTATCCGGCAGTGAGGGGTGTAGCCCCTCGGCAAACTCTCTGCGCTGCTTGCGAGTAAATCTCGAACGCTCCAATGCCTTTGACACAGGTTCGTTCTCCATGGACAGCTCATCATTGGTGTGCATACCCTCTCCTTCGCTGAATTTTATGCCACGTTCGGCCACATCCTCAGGTCTAGTGATGGTATATCGCTGCCCGTCCTCCGTCATGGCCTCATACACATCCCCCTCGTCGAATGTATAAAAAATACCTCCGCTCATTATCGAACGGAGGGATCGGTATGTCGTATCTGAAATGTTGTCGGTTGTTTTATTTCAGCTGTTTGCCATCAGCAAAGGCATGACCTACAATGTGTCCCAAGCTGATGTAGGTGTGGTTAATGGGGTTGTAGCTGATGAGTTGCATCTGCTGCACATCGGGTTTGCCGTCGTCGGATAAGCAGGTTTCGTCTACCAGTATGTTGACAATTTCTGCCACAATGTAGCACCCCTCCTTGTCTTCGTCTATTTTTCGCAGTATGCGACATTCCAACGTCATGGGGAAGTCGGTGAAGACGGGGGCATTGACGTGTGCTGACTTGGTGGCTGTCCAGCCGGTCTTTTGCATCTTTTCCGAATCGTCATTAGCACTGACAATTCCCACAAAGTCTGAGGCTACCATGGTGCTTTGTGTGGCAAAGGCTATGGTGAAATCACCACATCGGTTGAGGTTGTCTGTGGTGGTATGTGCTCCCATGGAGATTACAATCTCGTGAGCGTCCCATTGTCCTCCCCATGCAGCATTCATGGCGTTGGGAGTACCATCGGCATTGTAGGTACCGATGATGAGCACTGGCTGTGGCAACATCCACGACTTGGGACCGAAACTTTTCATTTTGCTTATTGTTTGATATGTGGATAATATCGTTTTAGTCTTCGTTCAACAGATGGAACAGTGCAATTGTAACAAAACATTGGAGCGGGGTACGCGAAAAGGGTAAAATACTCTCTATTCCACCAAGCCTAATTCGCACCAGCTCTTGACGAGTGTTGCTACGTCGCTTGCGGCTTGCTCGGGGCTTACTTCGTATTCTTGACAGAGGGCTTCCACCAGACGGGCTTCGGTGAAGTCGCCCTGCTCTGCCACGGTCCATAGGTAGGCTGCTGTTTCGTTGAGACTGATCATTTTGCTGAAGTCGAGGTTTTCGAGACCGGTGGCGATGACTACCTTTTCGCCACAGACGTCGCGCATTTCGAATCCGGTTTTGATTTTCATATCGGTATGTTTCTTTTGTTGATTGTTTTGTTGACTTATGCAGGTGATGTGTGTTGTTCTTTATATACCCAAACGGCGGCAGATGCCGAGGATGTAGCGACGCACGGGGCTGAGCATGAGCCATAGGCGGGAGTAGATGCGCCATTTGTAGCCGCTGACGGGGTCGATGGTGTCGCGCCCTTTGCGAATGAAGCCGGTGGCGATGCCTACGATGTTGTCGGTGGTGCATTGCTCTGTGCCGCTGACGTTGCCGTCGCCTTTCAGCACGAGTTGCTTGCCGTCCTTGTGGATGATGCGATGCAACACGTAGTGACCGGGGCTGATCTCTGCCAACACCACATCGCGCACGTTCACTTTGTGGCAGGGTGCCAATACCACTTTGTCGCGGCCATCTTTCAGAAACAGGCGCATGCTGTTGCCACGGACGCGGAAGATGGCTGTGTGGCCATCATCTATAAATCGTTTGATTTCGGGTATCAGTATGTCGTTGGGGATGGTGCGTGTGTTCATGATATAAAAAAGCGCGGAGTGGGTGTGTGTGGACGTATTCCGGCAGTAGGTGCATCATCGCTCTCCGGTCATGGTGGCATGGCTCAGCAGGGCGGCCTCACGATTGGGTAGGTTGCGGAGATAGTACACTGGTACGCGCTCTGCCACCAGGGACACGGTGTCGCAGATAGCGTGGTAGGAGGGCTTGTCCCATATCATGCTGCTGCACGATGAGATGATGGAGGCGAAGCCTTGCAGCTTGGACTCCCGACGGATTTCGTTCGCTGGTGCTTGCTCGAGTCGCAGGAAACCTCCGGCCGCCATTCGCAGGTTGCGATAGCAGGGTGTCTTTCCGCTCCAAGGGGTGCCGTATACATACACTGCATCGTCGACTACTCGTATGGCCGGATTGTCATCATTCAGCAGGTCGGTATCGGCTATGTGCTCAAGCCAGAGGCCGGAGTGCGTGCTCTTGCCCGTTCCGCTTTTGCCAAGGAAACAATATGCCTTGCCGTCTTTCATCGGTACGCTGGCATGGATCAGCAGGATGTGGTGCGAAGCTCCCGCAAAGGCAAAGGCTATCATCAGTGCATTATTGATTCCGAAAGACATGATGCTCTCGCTGCCATGCAGGCTGGCTTCGCATCGTGTGAAGTCGGCCGTGGTGCGAAGGGCGCAGGCCAGTTGGCCATCTACGTTGCTGATGAGCATCTTGTAGCCCCCTTCCGAGGTGCGATAAATGCCGTGATTGCAACCTCCGCAGTCGAAATTGCCCACCTCTTCGCCTTCGGCTTCGGACGACACCAAGCCTCTTGCCACATTCATTTCGAACATGAGGGGCTGATCGGATGCCTTGATGTGAAAGGGGGCATAGGAGGGTAGCAGCGGACGTGCATCGTCGATGTCGTGAAAATGCACTCGGAAGGTGGCATCGGCCACACGAAAATACAAATCGTTCATATCGGGGTTATGGTTGTATGGTAGAAGTAGGCTCTGCCTGAAGGGTAAACGTGAATGTTTCGGGACTGAGGTTCTGGATGCTGAACTGTTCCTCCTTGATGACATGCTCGCGCAATTTCTTCAGACGCTTCTCCAACTTCTCCTTATTGGTATCATAAAACAATACGCAGGTGCAGAAGGCTACTCCTTGCGATTGCAGAAAACGTTCCATCTGCTTGGCGTATGTTGCTTGATGCTCAAGAAACTTTGTTTTGCCATTCAGCTCCGACTGTGGTAATTCTGCGATGGGAGTCAGGAACACCGTTGAGTCCTTGAAACTCTGCCCGTAGCCGAATAAATATACCTTTTCGTTATCTCCTCCTTTGGCTGCCGCGGGAGATGTTGTCAGGAATGCCAAAAGTAGCATTGCTGTAAGGAGTATCCGAAAGATTTTCATTGATCTGTGTGTTGTTTGTTTTATCTATAAGCACTTATCACGGCAAAGATACGACAAAGTTGCGATTTAGCGATAGCAGAGGGCAAACTTGTTTGCACTATGCAGAGCGTAAGCAACTTGGACGAAGTCAAAGGCCGCGATTTAGCGATAGCAGAGGGCAAACTTGTTTGCACTATGCAGAGCGTAGCATACTATCTTTAAAAAAATAAGGCATCGCGCTGCATAAAACAAGAATAGCCAGCTGTTTATGCCGGCTATGTTATCCTAAATTATAGGTTCTGTTATCCAAGGTACGAACGCAGGATTGGCACATTGCTGTTCTCGCGTAACATACGCAATGCCTTCTCTTTGATTTGTCGCACTCGTTCACGGCTCAAGCCCAACTCATCACCAATTTCTTCGAGGCTTTTTTCCGAATAACCAATACCAAAAAACATCTTGACTATGGTGCGCTCACGGTCGGGCAAAGAAGCCAGACTGCGCTCCAACTCATTGGCAAGCGACTCGTATATCAGTTTTTTCTCCTCCGGATTGGCCTCGTTGTTGCTAAGTACATCCAACAGATTGCTTTGATCATCATCAACGAGTGGAGCATCAACCGAAAGGTGGTGGCCTGTATTCTCGAGTGCGCTTTGCACCTTTTCCGGATCCATATCCAATGCATCACATATCTCGCCAACGGTGGGGCGGTGCTCGTTGGTTTGCACATATTGGTGGACGAAACGATTGATTTTACTCATGGTATTTACCTGATTGGAGGGGATACGCACCAACCGACTTTGGTCTGCCAATGCTTGCAGTATACTCTGTCGTATCCACCACACAGCATAACTGATAAACTTAAATCCACGCGTCTCGTCAAAACGTTTGGCAGCAGTGATGAGACCCACATTTCCCTCATTGATCAAATCTGTCAGGCTGAGTCCTTGTCCCTGATATTGTTTGGCCACACTGACCACAAAACGTAGGTTGGCACGCACCAACTGCCCCAATGCATCGTCGTCACCCTTTCGGATGAGTCGGGCCAAACGAACCTCTTCTTCAGCATTGATCATCGGTTCGCGTGCAATTTCTTGCAGATAACGCTCCAAGGAGTCGCCTTGGCGGTTGGTGATGCTTTGTGTGATTTTGAGTTGTCTCATTCTTTGTCAGGGTTTTGTGATATCTGCAGGCTGCGAATATACGGCATCACAGATAAAGTAGATGCACATAAGTCGCTTTTTTTCGTCGAAACGCCTGTTTTTTCTGCTTTTTTAGTTTCTGTGCCCATTATTTCGTAATGAAAATGTAATACCACACGTATCCTGCCGAACCTGCGCTGGATGCCCACCACATCGCCCAACCCTGAAGCCGAACACAAGCGGTTTTGGTCGGTCAAGCTGACGCGCCCCATCGACGACCCGTTCTGGAACAAGCACCGCCCGGGCGACCGCTGGAACTGCAAGTGCTCGCTCGAGGCCACCGACGAACCACCCACCGATATCCCCGACGATGCCGACGACGAGAAGCTCTATATGTACAAAAAAAGGCATCAAAAATTTGAAGCCTTTTTGGGGAGGTTCAAGCCACCACTTTTCACATGATGACTTAATCCACTGCAAAACTACAACCTCCCCACGACACTTGCAAGTGTTTGGGGTAAAAAAAACAAAAAAGATTAACAAAAGAGGAATTTTCATGCTTGCCGCCGCTGCTGCAATGCTATCCGGTGACCTTCCCTATTACGCACAAGAACCGGAGAGGAAGAGGGACATCAAGCCCATAAAACCACCCCATCGTCCTTTGACGAAGTTTATCATCAAAGGCGTAGAGGTGTATGCCTACTCCAAAAAGGATGCCTTGACGAGATACAGACACAAACAAAACAACAACTAAACCCAAAGACCATGACAGTAAAAAACGGTAAAAACGGAAAGTACTACGACTACGACGGCTTTGTTGAGAAGTTCAAGCCAAAGAAGACCACCGACGACTGCTACACGCCGCCGGAAGTGTATGACGTTGTGCTCTATATCCTTGTGCTGTCGAAGTTGTGCATGAGCAGAGGAATAGGGGTATGATATAATAAGTTTCCACCGCACTGCAGTATTTCTGTAGTGTGGTGGAAAGGATGTTCTATTTCTATGTTATGTAATCGGATGATTGGAGCTTATTTTTTGCTTTTCTGCTCCTGTTTGTCTGCCAGTTCTACGGTGTAGCTGCGGTTGATGCCGCTTTGTGTCTTTGCACGTATCCAAAGCACGCGGTCCGAACTCATGTTTGCAGCTCTCACGGCTTCGTCGAAGTCGTCCACGGAGTGCATTTCGCGATCGTTCACTTGCATGATGATGATACCCTTTGTGATGCCGGCTTCGCTCATCTTGCCGTTTCTAATGGCAGTTACCACCAATCCATGGCGCAGGGCAAGTTGTTGTTTCTCGGCATCTGTGAGCGGACGCAGAGCTGCTCCCATCTTGTCGCTGTTGACGCTCTCCAATACACCCTCCGTGCCTTGCACGTTACGCAAGGTGAGTTGTGTGGTGTGCTTCTTCTTGTTGCGCAGATAGGTTACCTTCACTTTGTCACCGGGACGGTGGCCGGCCATGAGTTCTTGCAGTTGTCCGAATTTCTCAATGGTGTTTCCGTCGATGGCAATAATGACGTCGCCCTTTTGCAGTCCGCCTTGTGCTGCTGCTCCGTCTTGACTCACATCGTTAACATATACACCTGTCAGAGTACCAAGATCCACTTCGTTACCCTTTTCGTGTTGCTCGTCCAAGTAGGTGCTGACGTCTTTGCCCGTTACGCCAAGCATGGCGCGCTGCACTGTGCCAAATTCCTTAAGGTCATCGACAACTTTGCGCATGATGGTGGTGGGGATGGCAAAGCCGTAGCCGCTGTAAGATCCGGTTTGCGAATAGATCATAGCATTGATACCGATGAGCTCACCGCGCGTATTTACAAGTGCACCGCCAGAGTTTCCTGGGTTGATGGCTGCATCGGTTTGGATAAAGCTCTCGATGCTGTTTGCACTGGCACCGAGCGTACGTGCCTTGGCCGAGATGATACCGGCGGTAACGGTGGACGTGAGGCTGAAAGGATTGCCGATGGCCAGTACCCATTCGCCCAACTTGAGGTTATTGCTGTCGCCAATGGTGATGGCGGGCAGGTCTTCGGCTTCCACCTTGATAAGGGCCAAGTCGGTATTCTTGTCGGTTCCGATGATGCGGGCCTTAAATTCACGATTATCGTTGAGTTTCACTTGCAGTTCGTCGGCTCCTTCCACCACGTGGTTGTTGGTGACGATATATCCGTCGGTCGAGATGATTACTCCACTGCCGGCCCCCTTTCGCTCGGGGGTCTCATAGCGACGCTGTGGAGCACCGCCTCTGTGCCCGAAGAAGTCGTTGAAGAACTCTTCGAAGGGGTCGCGGTATCCCGAGGGTGCTTGTTGCACACGGCTGTGGGTGGTTACTTTGATGTACACGACCGAATTGACAGCGCGTTCGGCTGCATAGCTCAGGTCTACCGGGCCGCCGGGAGTGGTGTTTTCGGTGGTGGGAGTGGTCTGTGTGCTGTCGGCGTCGTTGTTGGAAACGATGGTGGAGATGGCCGGTGTCAGTCCGAGGCAGAAAGCCAAGGCCATGAGGCCAAGTGTCTTCTTATTCATGCTTATGTATGTTTTGAGATTTGTTTTCATGTTTGCAAAATTAGTCAGCTTTTCGTTGGAATTGCTTATTCGATGTAGCAAAATCGCATTTTAACAATATCTTTTAACACTGCGAGCATAGGGCACAGTGTTTGTGTAAGCATTGGTAACAAGAGTTTAACATTTTTCAATCCGGTCGGTGTCCTATAGTCAGAGCTGCGTGATGATTTCTTCCAACGGTTTGCGTTTCTTCGGCTCTTCCATGCCGGACGTTTCGGGATGACCGATAGGAATCAGTGCTACGGGAACGTGGCGCGAGGGCAGGGGGAATAGTTCGGTCAGTCGGGCTGTGCTGAAGTTGCACACCCAGCAAGTGCCCAAACCGCGTTCGGCTGCAGCCAGGCACAAATGCTCCACGGCTATGGCCACATCGATGTCTCCATGTGCCTTTGTGTCTTCCTTGCGCACCCATTGTGATTCGATGTCCTTGCATGCAATGATGCAGGCCGGTGCAGTGGCAAACCAGTCGCGTGGATAGCAACTGTGCAGCTGTGCGAGCTGGTGGCTGTCGCGCACTATGTAGAAATGCCAAGGCTGGAAGTTGACGGCCGAAGGGGCCAGGTTCACGCATTGCATGATGTATTGCCAATCGGCTTCGCTGATGGCTTGTGAGCGGAAAGCCCGTACACTCTTGCGAAGTTGGCACAAGTGAAGAAAATCAGAGGTCATGATGAATGGAGGAGTGGTTGTTATAATAATATATATTGTATGGTCGGGAAGACTGTACCCTATGCAATTCCTCTTATAGCACCCCACTGCCGCTCTGAAGCATTTGCAACGTCGTGCGCCGTGGTGTCGGCTCTATTGTCAGAGGAAGCGGTTTGTTGGCAGCTTGCTTTTTGACTTCCACCTTCTTGGGGGTTCCGAAATAATAGCCGTTGCCATCGGTGTATGTTTGGTAGAGATTGTATTTTGCCTTGAATGTGCGTGCCGGCAATTTCAGTCGTCCTTCTTTCTGTGGGCACACCACGTGTTGCGACCAGAACATCCGATAGTAGCGCCGGCCGTTCATCACGATGCGTTGCACCGTGTTTTCGGGGCGAAAACGCACAGTACGTATTTTTGCATGCTTCAAGCGAAAATCGGTGTTGCACTTCACGTGTTGAAAAGGCACGGAGGAATACAGCAGATACGTCACGGTGCAGCTATCTCCTAACCTCACATGCTCTTTGTCGGTGTGTACTTGCACAAAGAATTCTATTCCGTCGTCTGTCTTTGCAGCTGTGAGTGGCAGCATCAGTGCGAGGAATAACAGACAGAGCTGCAGACGCAGTATTGCAAAGCCGTTGTTTCTCGGTATGTTGGTGGTGGCAGTTTCGGTCATCATTCCATGAGGTGTTCGCATTCGTCAAGCCATAGGGCGGAGCAGGCATCGCTGGGCATGCGCCAATCGCCACGCGGACTGAGAGAGCAGCTGCCCACCTTGGGTCCGTCGGGCAGACAGCTACGCTTGAATTGCTGATTGAAGAAACGGCGGAAGAATACTGTTAACCAACTTTTTATAGTTTCTCCATCGTAGGCCTTGACTCCTTCTCGGCTTCCGTCGAATGCACGGCAAGCCAGATAGAATATCTTGGTGGGGCGGAAACCAAAGCGCAGTGTGTGATAGAGGAAGAAGTCGTGCAGTTCGTATGGACCGACCAAGTCTTCGGTCTTTTGCACAATCTCGCCGTTCTCGTCGGCAGGAATCAGTTCCGGACTGATGGGGGTATCGATGATGTCGCGCAGAATGGTGCGGCTGCTCTCATCGGCCAGATTGTCAGCCATCCAAGCTACGAGATATTTTATCAAGGTCTTGGGTACAGAAGCGTTGACGGCATACATGCTCATGTGGTCGCCATTGTAGGTTGCCCAACCCAGTGCCAACTCGCTCAGGTCGCCGGTTCCTACCACAAAGCCTTTCATTTGGTTGGCGGCATCCATCAGGATTTGTGTCCGTTCGCGGGCTTGTGCATTTTCGTAGGTCACATCGTGCACACCCATGTCGTGTCCCAGGTCCTCAAAGTGCAGTTTGCAGGCATCTGTGATACTGATTTCGCGAATGGTGACACCCAGGCTCTTCATCAACTGTATGGCATTGGTGTAGGTGCGGTCGGTAGTGCCAAAGCCGGGCATGGTGATACCCACGATGCCGCGACGATTCAGGTTGAGACGGTCGAAAGCATGAACGCACACCAGCAGCGCCAGTGTTGAGTCGAGACCACCGCTGATGCCCACCACGACGGTCTGTGCACCGGTGTGCTGAATGCGTTTGGCCAGGCCTTCGCTCTGAATGCAGAGTATCTCTTCGCAACGCTCATCCAGCCTCCGTCCTGTCGGGACAAAGGGCATGGCATCCACGGTGCGTGTCAGTGTGAAGCGCTCGGGATCGACTGCGGCATCGGGCAATTCAATGCAGACGGGAGTCGGCACGTTTTGTTTGGCATCGGTGAACGATGTGTTGACCATGCGTTCCAACCGCAGACGCTCCACGTCGATTTCGCTTACCACCAGCTGTTCGTCCATGGCGAAGCGTGTGCTTTCGGCCAGCATGTGTCCGTTTTCGGCAATGCAGGCGCGGCCTGAAAATACCAGGTCCTGCGTGCTTTCTCCAAATCCGCAGCCGGCATACACATAGCCCGATATGCAGCGAGCACTCTGGTTGCGCACCAAGTTGTTCAGGTATTCCGTTTTCCCAATCAACTCGTTGCTGGCTGAGAGGTTGAAAATGATATCAGCACCGCCCAAGGCCAATTGCGAGCTGGGCGGAATGACGGCCCAAAGGTCTTCGCAGATTTCGATGCCGAAGTTGAAGTGAGGAGTGCAGAACACCATGCCGGCACCGATGGGCACATTCTGTCCGCAGAATTTCAGAACGCTTCCTTGCGGCAGACGGTCGGCCGGTGCAAACCAGCGTTGTTCGTTGAACTCCTTGTAATTGGGAAGATACGTCTTGGGCACGAGGCCATGCATCTTGCCATGACTGATAACGGCAGCGCAATTGAAGAGCATACCATCGTGCACCATGGGGACACCGACCAGGGCAATGATGTTCAGGTTGTGGGTAAATTCCAGCAACTTGAGCAGTGAAGCCTCGGCTTCCTGAATAAGCACTTGTTGTTGAAACAGATCCTGACACGTATAGGCTGTGATGCACAGTTCGGGCAGCACAATCACTTCGGCTCCCATGCCCTCGGCACGTGCCAGCATTGACATTATCTCTTGGGTGTTGCGTTTGCAATCGGCCACGGCCACATGGGGCACTGCGGCGGCCACTTTCACAAATCCTTGTTGCATACTATATATAATATAATGTGCGGCAAAGGTAAGAAGTTTTTGCGTGCGCCGTATGCTTTGGCAAAAATTATCCCGGTATCTGTCGGCTTATCCTGCGTAACTGTGCATTCCGCCCAGCAGATAGTTCACTCCGAAATAGGTCATCAGCACACTGAGGAATGCTACTACACAATAGAGGTGGAACACGGTGGGGCGACGGAAAGCACTGTAGCTGCCGGCATGTAGTGGCAGGGCATATACGAGCAGGGTGATGAGTGCCCATGTCTCTTTGGGGTCCCATCCCCAATAGCGTCCCCATGAGATGTTGGCCCACACCGCACCGATGAAGATGCCGATGGCCAGCAGGAAGACGGCCGGCACGAGCATCACGTGGCCGAAGGCTTGCATTCGCATCACCACTTCACCGGCATCGCGTCGGGTGTAGTGGATGATGAGTGCGGCCAGGCTGATCAGCATCACAAAGGCCAATAGCACATAAGCGGCCATGATTACCACCACGTGCCAGCTGAGCAAGGGGGAGTGGAGCACGGGCATGAGCGGGGTGATTTGTGGTTGGCTCTGTCCCATGCCGGCCACCAGCAGGGTGAGTCCGCAGGTCAGCACTCCCACAGCACCGGCCAAGGGGAAGCGACGCATGAAGGGCAGGGTGAAGAGCAGTGAGCAGAAGGCCATCAGTTGCATCGTTTCGTAACCATTGGAGAAAGGCAGGTGCCCACTGACCATGCTGCGCAGTGCCAGGGTGAATGTCAGGTAGAGGAGGCCCAATGCAGCGAAGAGGCTCAGCCCCATGGTCCAACGGCGGCGAATGCGTCGACGCAGCACCATGCTTCTGCAGACCAGGCCGAAAGCCGGCAGGCCGATGAGCAGGCAGATGTAGGCCAGCGGTCGGGTGTTGCCCCAGCGGTTGTAGAGCAATTCGGCCCGCACTGTCTGCTCGTCGGGCAGGCTTTGGCCCATTTGCTTCACCTGATACTTCTTGAGCTGCGCGATGATGTGGCGCACCTCGTCCCAATTCTGTTGTGCCACCTGCTCGGCCATATAGTCCATGAGTCGGCGCACAAATACGGCTTCGGCATCATCAATGTCGGCAGGCAGAGGGTCGGCCCAGGCATACCAGTTGCCAACACTGTCGCTGCCCGTGATGATGGGGAAGAGCTTGAGCCATTCGCCGCGGCAGAGCCGGCTCACGAGTGAGAATTGCTCGTGGGCTTCCAGCAAGTGGCGCTCGGCACCCGGCTGTGTGGAGGAGAGGTGGGTGGAAGCCGCTTCGAGTTTGTAGACACCCTGCTGACTCACGAAGTCGCGCAGTGTGGCATATTTACCCTCGATACCGAGCACCTCACGTGCTGCTTGGCTCTTGATGCGCAACATGGGTAGGTTTTTCCATGTGTCATAATAGAACATCCAGCCCGTAAGCACTTGTTCGGCTGTAGCCCCTTGGTATTCGGTGGAGCCGCAGAGCTTCAGTGTGAAGTCGCGGGCGGCAGTTTGCAGAGGGCAGATGCGTCCGTTGTGGCTCACGAAGAGTTGTCCCATCTCGGTGGCGATGTCGCGCGGCAGCACTTTGGGTGAGTCTGCCGCCTTTGCCAATGCCGGAGTGCAGGTGCCCAGCAGTATGATTACCGCAGCACCGTGTTTCCACTGTTGGAGCGACCGGCGAAACATGCTCTGTTTGTCGAGGAAGAAGCCCATCATCGATAGGAGCAACAGCGCATAGCCGGCGTAGGTCAGCCCGATGCCCCACGGGTCGTGGCTCACGCGCAGCGTACTGCCCTTGCCGTCGGCATCATATCCCGACTGATAGAGGCGGTATCCCCTGTGGGTGCAGATGCGGTTCATCGAGATGTCGGCCCGTTGCTTGTAGCCGGTCGCATCGTCGGTGATGGTGATGCGGCTGATGTAGTCCTGCGGTGTGTCGGTGCCGGCGTAAGTGGCCACTACAAAGGTGTCGAGCACCACGTTGAAGGGAAAATGCCGCACACTGCCTTCGTCCGTGAGATAGCCCGATACGGATTTCCCCTGACGGAGTTGCACTTTGCCCCGGCTGCCCCACTGCCATGTGGTGAAAGCACCTGCCAATATCAGCACCAAGGCGCAATGCAGCAGGAAGGTGAACGGCCTGCGGTGCAAGCTCCGACGGACGACATAAGCCATGCCGCCCACCGCCCACAGTGCCCACAGCGCGACAAACCAGGGGGCGCCATAGATGTGTTGTGCCACCATGGGGGTGCCGTGCCATCGCTCCATGATGGTGGCAGCAATCAGCACCAGGGGTATCAGTATCCAGAGTGTCAGGATGAGATGTTTCATTCTTTTCATTGCAGTGTCATGTTGTGCGCGTGGGGTGGAGAAGGCTGCCACTCCGGTCGCGGCAAAGTTAAGCATTGATTGTGGGATGCAGGGATGCCGATGAGTTATTTCCCCACGGACTTTATGGTTTTCATGTCCCTCAGCCTTGTGTTTCGGTGTGCTTTTGGGGTATTTTCTCTGTGCTTGTTGTGAAAAGTGGCAAGGCCTGCCACTTTTTTGGAAAGGCTTGCCACTTTTTTGGCAGGCCTTGCCACTTTTGGCAAACCCCATGCGGGAAGTTCAGATGTGGGGTCAAGGAAACACATACGGCTTCGGCTTGTTTAATCATAGCTGACGAAACTGCCGAAGCCGTATGGATGTGTGTCGTTGTGGGCTGTTGGAGTGCCTTAGATGGCTTCGATGAAAGCCACTACGGCATCGCGATCGTCCTTGTTGAGCTTGCGGAATTTCTCCACCGTCCATAGCGCATCGCTCTGAGGGCATCCGTGCCACATGATGGCTTCGAGCACGCCGCGTGCGCGGCAGTCGTGCAGACGGTCGTCGGCTCCGGTGCACTTCATGCTCAGTCCGCGTCCCCACAGGGGCGTGGTGCGACACCAGCCGGTGCGGATGTCGTTCTTCATGAACAAGCGGTGTTGCACCATGTCGGAGTAGGGCCATATCTTCTGGTGAGGGAAGCGGGGCAGACGGCTGTCGCCATTTTCGAAGAACAGGGTCGGGTCGCTGATGATGTCCTCTCCGGTAGTCCAGGACGGACGGTGGCAGGTGGCGCAACCAATCTCGGTGAACAGTTGCTTGCCGCGTTGCACCTCAGGAGCATCGAGGTTGCGTGCAGCCGGCACGGCCAGTCCGCGGTGCCACACCATGAAGTCAACATATTCGTCATCGCTCATCTCGGGAGCATCGGCCGTGGGCTTCATCAGGTAGTTGTAGATGTCGGACTCGATGTCGCCGGTGTTATACTTGGGGAAAAACTCGTAGAAGCGGGCTTGCACCTCGGGGTCCTGCGATGCCTTGCGAGCGTAGGTGGCAGTCATGTAGTGGTACATGCGGTCGCTGCGTGTCAGGTTGGTGATGTTCCAAATGGCATTGGCACCTGCAGCATCCTGCAACGGACCGCGCGACAGGGCGTAGGTGTAGCGGAGTGCGTACTTGGTACCATCGCCTTGCAAGGTGTTGGCGTACTGTTTCACCCAGTCGCCGTTGGCAAAGATGGCCGGGTTCAGACTCACACCGGCACGCTCCTGGCGGATGTATTCCTGCTTGATGCTGTCGTCGGGAATGGCGTCGAGCAATCCTGTGCCGTAGATACCGATGGTGCTCTCCAGTCGTACTTTCAGATTCTCGATAGGCACCTGCGTCGTCACGCCGTTCTTCGTCACTTCCAAGGGTACATAAAAAGCCGATTCCGGTATGCTCACTTCCGGATAAATGAGGCTGTAGCTTGTACCGTCGGGGAAGCGGTTGCCCCACTGGTCGGTGTATTCCAGCCACTGGATGTCGATTTGGCTTTCATCCACCGGTGCCTTGAAGGGGGCTACTGCCATGGTCTGCGGCATGCCTGTGAGCGAACTCAGGTAGGTGTCGGTCTCGTCGGTGAGCACCAGCAGATAACCGTTGCCCACTGTGTTGGAGTTGTATTCCGTCTGACGCTTGCCGTGACCGTAGCCCGGATGGCAGTGCAAGCACGATGTGCGCAGATAGAGCGGACCCAGACCACCCATCGGCACTTCCTCGGCCGGTGTCGTCACATACGGAGCTTCGAAAATGGTTTCGCCACGTTTGAAAGCAGCCATCATCGAAGCTGTCTCAATGGCCGGGACGGGTTGCTCATAGGCCATGCTCGTTTCGTTGAACACTGTGCCGAGACGTCCACCGGCATACCATTCTTCCGAAAGCTCTGTGGCATCGCCCTGACCGCCACCAGCAATCACTTCGTCGTCGCTACACGCCGCCAGGCCCAGTGCGGCCATCAGCAGACAGCTCATTGCTTTATGGTTCATTGTCTTTGTCTTTATGCGTTGTGTTTGTTCAATCAGTTGATGGCCTCGATGGCTTCTTCAAGTTTGGCGAAGAGCACGTTGCAAGCCGCTTTGGCCTTTGCACTTTCGGCTTCGGTGAGGTGGTCGCGGAAGGGAGCCGGCATGGCTTCGATTTCGCGAATGGCGTCATCGATGGCAGCTTTGATCTCAGCGTCGAGCGTGGGATTGAGCTTCGCAAGATAAGTGCTTACCGAGGCTTCCAGCACTTCCTCACCCGTGTGGCCATAGTAGGCAGCCTTGACGCTGCGGATGTTGTCTGCGAAGTCGGCAATCGAATTCCAGCTGTACCAACTTTCCACGTCGAGCACATTGCCCGAAGCCACGGGGTCGGTGATCTTGGTGTTGCCTACCTCATCGGCGATAGTGGCAGCACCTTCCAAGATCTCGGTAAGGGCAGAAATCTGTGTGCGATACTTATAGTTGCCCTGCTCACCGGCAGAAATCATCATCGCACCATAGTTGAGCGAAGGTTCGAGTTCGGTTTCGGCCAGGATGTTCTGTTTCTCTTCCGTCACTCCCTCAACGCCGGCCCAGGCAGCTTCCAGACGGATGCACTGGTTGCGCAGGTCTTCAGCCACAGCGGCGCAATACACCAGTTCGGTTTCGCTCAGCGCTGCAAAGGCCACACCATCCTTGTCGATGCCTCCCTCGATGTTGCGGGCACCACCATCGCGGAACAACATGTATTCCACGGCATGGAAGCCCAGCAGTCCGGAACCCAAGGTGCCGAAGCCGTCGAAGTTGCAACCGTGCTCACGCATGTTGTCGATGAGTGTGGAGTTTTTCAGCGTGAGGTCGAGCTGTGCCTTGTCCAAGGGCCAAGAGTCGATGTGCGGGTCGATGGCATAATCGGCGGCAGCGCCATAGAGGAAAGCCTCACTCAGTTCCCAGTACTTGCGGGCTTCGATCCACAGGTCGCAAGCGGCTTGCACACCGGCTTGAGAGGGATTGTTCTTCAGGGCCACGCAAGCTTCGTGCAGGGATATCGAAGCATCGGCAAGGTTGCTGTAAGTTTTGACCACCACGTTGTTGACATACGAGGTAATGATGGCCTTGTTGGCAGCCACCACTTCGGTGTTGTCGGCTCCATTGTTGCCGATGCCTTCCGGCTCGTCGTCTTCGCTACAAGCGGTGAACGATGTTCCGAGCATTACGCCCAGAAGCGCTACCAGGGGGAATTTCAGATACTGTTTCATTGTCTGTACTTTTAAGATGTATTGATATGATTTGTTAGAAGTCGAAGAATCCTGCGTATGCCACGCCCAAACTCAGTGTCGGCTCGTTGTTGTATTGACTCTTGAGGATTCGGTGTGCGTATTCGGCTTTGACCACAAGTCCCTTGAGCGGTTCATAATTCAGACCGGCAGTCAGCACCTGTCGTCCCCAACACTCGTTGTCGGTAACGCTACCCTGAGTTTTGAACATCGAGTCGTAGTAGTCGTAACGCCCGAATACCCAAAGTTTGTGACCGTGTTCGCGTGCCTTGGCGAACTGTGAGAGAATGTTGTAACCGGCCTCCACACCGACGCAGATGGCATCCGAGGCTACCGGTGTCTTGGGCGAAGGCGAGTCCTTGCGGCTCTCGAGATTGATCTTGGTAATCAGCTCCGAGTCGCTCAAGTGCCCATAATCGAAGTTGCCACGCACAATCCAGTTGTGTGCCTGATAGTGAAAGTCGAGTGCCCCGATGGCCACTGTACCCTTGACGTCCTTGTAGTTGTCGTTCTTGAGGCTGTTTGCAGCACTGTTTCCCACATATCCGCTCAGGCCGATGCGCAGTCCGGGTATGGAGAAGTTGTCAATGCGAAAGGCTCCGGCATAGCACGTGGCGAGCTTGAATTCGTAGGGACTGCCCGACGCACTTCCTATCCAGTTTTTCGAACTGAACCGGTCGGCATCCATACCGGCCAGAAACAGTGCTTCATATCGCCAATCGTTGACACGTCCCCACAGACTCACACCCGTTTCGTGCCAAGTGCAGGGCAGGATGGTGTTCTCGCCTTCCGGACGATAGACGGTGAAGAACTCGGTGGGCATGTGGTGCTGGTTGGTGAGTCCCACCGGCACGATGATGTGTCCGAGTCGCAGGTTGACGGCCGGGCTGAAGCTCTTCTGAATCCAGAATTGCTCCAACGCGATTTCGCCACCGCGTTCCACCTCGCTTTCATACTCTCCGGTCTCTTCCTCCTCGATTTCCACAGCGCTCTCCGTGCCTCCGTGCTCAAATTCGATTTCGGAGCCAAGACTCCAACCCTTGCCGAAGTCGTATCCCACATAGAAGACGACGTGTGGCAAGTCTACTTGGCCGTATGAGGGCGCATCCTTGTAGAGCGCAGCATTGGAGTAGCGCTTGTAGTTGTTGCTATAGAACATTCGGCTGGCTGCCACTTCGCCATAGCCTCCCAGGGTGAGGCGTTTCTTCTTGGGAGTCTTCACCGCAGCACTGTCTGTCGGCTGTTGCGCCATCGCATTGCACGGCAACGAGCCGCAGAGACATAGCGCTAAGATGGCTGTAAGTAGATGTTTCATGTGTATAGGTGTTGATTATTTCGGCGGCAAAAGTACGCGAAGCACTCCTTGAAAATCATCACTCAAAAAAGGGATTTTACCATCTGACGGCATGATTTTATCACCCCTTTCATCATCACTTGAGAGCAAAATACCCATTTGTGGGGAGTATGCTTTCGGGAAATAATTGCTTACTTTGCCCTCGATTTAACAATGGCAAAATCTGCACTTGCTGCATGGAGTTTGCTATACAATATATATAATAATATGTCTGCACCCTACAAAGCCTCCGACCGCCTGTGTCAAATCATCAGCGACGACCATCATCTTCTGCAGATGATGTCGCGATTTGGCATCGCGCTGGGAGTGGGCGAGAAAACCGTGGCACAAGTCTGCGAAGACCACAAGGTGGATACTGCTACCTTTCTGGCAGTGGCCAACTACATGAAGCAAGGACCTGCAGCGGCCATCGTGGATATCGAAAAGGTATCGGTCGAAGCGCTTACCGCCTACCTGGCACAAGCGCACAGATATTTTCTTCAGTTCCAACTGCCGGCCATTCGTCGCAAACTGCTTGAAGCTATCGACTGCTCCGAACAGAATGAAGTGGCCTACCTTATCCTGAAATTCTACGATGACTATATGGCTGAAGTGCGTAGGCACATGCAATTTGAGAACAAAC
Source organism: Bacteroidaceae bacterium (assembly GCA_017461605.1). Lineage (GTDB taxonomy): Bacteria > Bacteroidota > Bacteroidia > Bacteroidales > Bacteroidaceae > Alloprevotella. The sequence goes on along the minus strand of JAFTXN010000007.1, from coordinate 197,574 downwards.
GCGTGTTTACCTACGTGAAGCAACTGCTGAGCGGCCGAAAGCCGGCCGACTTCTGCATCACTCAGTTTGCCGACAGCCACAAGGACATCGATCACAAATTGCAGGAATTCAAAAACATCATTATCAAGTATTACGCAGCTCCGGCCGATGGGCAATTGCTGCACAATGTGTTGTTTGATATATTTGTTTGTGAAGGCGATTTGCGCACCCACTGTGCACTGGAGAACGACCTTTTCGTGCCGGCTGTGAAGTTGCTGGAGGAGCAGCTGAAGGATGTTACCGATAGCGGTGATGCCGATGACACGCTACGTTCGGGGGCTACCACCGGTGCCGAAGCATTGTCCGAACGCGAGGTGGAAGTGTTGCGACATGTGGTGCGCGGTATGACCAACAAGGAAACGGCTGCAAAGCTTTTCATTTCGCTCAACACCGTGCTCACACACCGGAAGAACATTTCGCGCAAGCTCAACATACACTCCGTAGCCGGACTTACCATCTATGCCATTGCGCAAGGCATCGTGCATCTCGATGAAGTGAAAATGCACTAAGCCCTCCGACATATAACACATACCAAAGCCGTGTATGCCCGATGGATGGGCAATGACACGGCTTTGTTCTTGTCAGAGCGGGAAGGGGGAGCGAAGCTATGCATCTCTTGGGTGGATATTCTCCGACCGATGATGAAAGATCGCATCGGGGAGGCCGTTTCTCCGGAAGCACTGCAGATTTTTTTTGCAGTGCTCGTAGAATTTTCTGCAAGCACTGCGTAAAAACGGGTAAAGCATGCAATGACACAAAACATGCTTCAGCGGCACTTCGTTGTGCTAAAAAGCTTGAAAATCCGCACTTTTGCAAACATATATTTGTTGTTTTCAAAAGAAAAGCATACTTTTGCGATAAAACAAAGGCCTATGAAGAAAACAATACTCTCTATCTTGTTGTTGTCACTTGGCACTTTTGGCACACAGGCTATGGCTGCTGAAGCAACTCCGTCGTGGCTGGAAGCCTTGGAGGTGAGCCAACAAAATGAGGTGCGCATTTCAGTGAGTGGAAACAATGTGCGTGTGCAAAACGCACAGGGGGCCACACTCGAAATCTACAATATCACAGGTGTGAAAGTGGCTGACTTCAAAATCGACAGTCCGGACAAAACTATCAATACCGGACTTACACGTGGCTGCTACATTGTGAAAGTGGGAAAAGTGGCACGGAAAATCTCCATTCTCTGATTTCAAAGAATTTTCATAAGACGAATATAAAAAAAGAGGAGGTCAAGCGAACACCGGATAGCCGGAGTTGCGTTTGTCCTCTCTTTTTATTTCAAAATTAACAAGCAGATGAGTTCAAAGGAAACACTACTCGCACGTCTGCAAGAGCCTTCGACACGCAATGAGGCTTTTGCGGAAGTGGTGCGTACGCATTCCCGACAACTCTATATGCAGATACGCCGACTCGTAACATGGCACGATGATGCAGATGATGTGTTGCAAAATACTTTCATCAAGGCATGGCAAGCCTTGGACAGCTTCAGAGGAGATTCACAAATCTCTACGTGGCTCTACAGAATCGCCATGAACGAGAGCCTCACCTATCTTCAAAAAAGAAGCATGGAGCAAACGGTTTCAGACAATGATGCAATGGCACATGATTTGGCTGCCGATCCGTATTTCGACGGCGAAAAAGCCGAACAGCTATTGCAGGAAGCCATCGAGCATCTGCCCGAAAAACAAAGACTCGTGTTCTGTATGAAGTATTTTGATGGACAAAAGTATGAGGAGATGAGCCAAATTCTCGGTACCAGTGTGGGGGCACTGAAAGCCTCTTATCATATAGCGGTCAAGAAGATAGAAAGTTATTTTGAGGATGCAGATTAAACCTAACCGACCTTGAAACATCTAAACCATATAAAGCGTAAACATTATGTCTTTACCGAATAATAACAACAGACAGCGCAACCCTTTCAAAGTGCCCGATGGTTACTTTGAGAGCCTTGATGGTCGCATCATGAAGCAAATCGAAGCCTCAGAAGCGCTTATGCACAAGCGTCGGAACACTTTCGTAAGACCTTTGTGGCGTGTGTTGCCTTTGGTGGGGATTGCTGCTACAATCGCTTTGGCATTTGTTATTGCCGGACTGCATTCGGACGAAATGAACACGGTGAGCCAAAATCCGGTGAACGAGGTGAAAATCACACAAGATTTATCGGATAAAAACATAGAGAGTGTGTATGATTATTTGGTACTCGACAATGAAATTATCTACGACTATGCTACAGAATAAATATACTTTGATGAGACTCGGAGGTCTGCTACTGGCTTTCGTTCTTGGTTTTTCGATGCCTACTCATGCTTCTGGAACGACAGAACATGAGACAGGTGTGCATGTGCAACAGAAGCCGAGAAAACCGGGATGCCGGATGGATTGGCAGGAGTTGAGACGCAAACAAGAGGCTTTCATCACGCAACATGCGGGATTGACACAAGCAGAAGCCAACTTCTTCTTCCCGCTTTTTCACGAACTCAAACAAAAGCAGCGCGAAATTCGTCGTTCCATGCATCGTATATACAGGGGCATGGAGAGCGGAACGCTCACCGAGAAACAATGCGATGAGTACCTGCTGCAAATTGGGAAATTGCAGAAACAAAGTACGGAACTCGAAATAACCTACTATAAAAAGTGGAAAAAGAAGTTGAGCGCTTCGAAAATCATTAAGGTATTATCAGCAGACCGCAGATTTTCAAAGCAAGTGTTCGAAGGAAAAGTCAAATAACAGTATCGGGGAAATCCAAACGATAATGGATTTCCCCGATTTGTTTTTATTATTGCGTGTCAAAGGGTTTTCAGAAATTAGCCATTTCAACGAAAAATCAGATGCAGCCAAACGAATTGACGGCATCGCATACGCACAATGCCTGATCGTCTGTCAGAATAGGGCTGATGGGGAGACTTAACTCGGTGTCGGACAAACGTTCGGACACAGGGTATTTGCTATCTGGCAGATGGTCATAGGCCTTTTGCTTATGCACAGGAATGGGGTAGTGGACCAATGTGGAAATTCCGCATTGCTGTAAATGTGATTGTAATGCGTCCCGGCATTCGCAGAAAATAGGATAAACGTGAAAAACGCTTGTTGACGTTTCACCCGAGTATGGTAATAATACTTCGGGATGCTGTATGTGTTGTGCATAGATGGATGCTATTTTTCGGCGATGTGCGTTGTCTGCATCCAAAAAGTCCAATTTCACCGAAAGAATGGCCGCTTGTATCTCGTCCATGCGGCTATTGATGCCTAGATATTGATGGTGGTATTTTTGCGTGGCACCATAGTTGGCCAAAGTTCGGATTCTGTCAGCCAGTTCGGTGTCACGTGTAACCACAGCACCGGCATCACCCATTGCCCCTAGGTTTTTTCCGGGATAGAAGCTGTAGGCAGCTGCTGCTCCCCAAGTACCGGCTTTGCGCCCTTGATGTTCTGCACCATGCGCTTGTGCAGCGTCTTCCACAACTTCAAGGCCATGCTCTTCGGCCAAATGCATGATTTCGTTCATGTTGCACATCTTTCCATAAAGATGAACCGGCAACAGAGCGCAGGTGTTTGGGGTGATGCACGAAGCTGCTGTCGAAGCCTGCATCAAATAGTCGCCAGCGGAAACATCACAGAAAACCGGCTGAAGTCCGGCACGCGAAACAGCCAAAGCCGTGGCCACAAACGTATGTGCAGGCAATATCACTTCAGCATTGTCTGCCCAACCTCTCATCTGCTTCAGTGCCATAAGTGTCAACGTAATGGCATCCAACCCATTGGCTACACCCACACATTGCTGCGCATCGCAATAACGAGCAAACTTGCTTTCGAAGTGACGCAAGCTTTCTCCATTCAGATACCAGCCGGAGGCCATTACCTGCTGTACGGCAGCTGAAATCTCAGCCTGATGCCGCAAAGTGATGCCTTGTAAATCGAGAAAAGGGACAGAATGTTTCATTATTCAGCAAGCACAATCAGTTGATTTAGTTCTACCTTATAGGTGTCATAACACACAGCACGACCTCCAAAACCTTCTTTTTGAAAAATAAGACCTTCGTTTAGGGTTTTGCCGCCTTGTTCGGTGGAAATTCCGAAATCAAAGTAGGCTTTCCCCCGGTGTTGATAGTATTCTATCAACTCGGAGAAGAGAAGGTCTAATGCACCGCCGTCTCTTCCGGAGGCATTGGCTGCAATATATTGTACGTGAGCCGTTGTTTGTGTCTCGAACATCACGCATCCGGCAACGATGCTCGATTGGCTGTTTCTGACGGTGAAAAGACGGATATTGTCAGGAAAACGTTGGTGGAGTAACCTGATTTCCTCGCAATTATGTACAGGAATTGTTGCATGCCGTTCGGACAGCACTTCGTGCAATATCTTCCAGTAGTCTTCCCAATCCTCGCATGACGACGGTTGTCCCAAATTTGTTGAGAAACCATGTGCGATCGCATGATTTGCTTTGCGACGGCGTAACTTGGAGAGTGGGAGAGGGCAGTGCAGTGGGATGGTGGAAGATACGCTACGGGCAATCAGTTGTCCGCCGGCGCGAAAAATCCAATACAAATCCTCTTCTGCAGGAGTGCTGTGGTAAATATGTGGTACTGGTTTGTAAACAAGCTCTTTATAACCCAAAGATTTGTAGTGTTTGCCTGCTAAAGAAAGAATTTTGCTTACGATGCTCGTTGTGGCTTCGGGAGTGAGCAGAAGTCCGCCATAGGTAAGTCCACCATGCGAACAAATATCAGCATTGTCTGTGTGCGAAGTTGCCGGCAGACAGGCCAAGCATTTTCCTTTGTCGTTGAAAAATAATAACGAGGCGTCACAGAATCTGTCAGCATGATAATCCATATATTCGCGCAGATGCAAGAATGTGGCATTGCGTGAACGAAGTACGGTGGCGTTCCACACGTCTTTGTATTGCGGACTATAAACTTCACACCTCATCTGTCAGTCTTTTACTTCCTTGATGAAATCTTCGAAATCATTGATATATCCTTCTGCATCATATCCGCCAGATGCCAAGCATAGGCATACCGAATCTTCGGTGAAATGGTACAATCTGCACCACACCATGGGGCCAATCAGCAGGCCACGAGAAGGATTGTCCATTGTTACTACGATATGCTGAGATCCGTCTGTCAGTTCCACTTCGAAACTTCCGCAAATCGGAACGATAATTTCAGAACACGTGCGATGTGCGTGTTCACCTCGGCTGCCATCCTGCGGAACACCGGAAATCCAAAAAACACGCTCAAATTCCATGGGCAGTTGTTCATGTCCATTCTGAGCGACGCAAAGTGTACCGCGTAAATCCTTAAATTGCGGAAAATCAATCCATTGACAATGCTTTGGAAAATCTGTACTAGGTATATCAATTTTAGAATTTGGAGCCATCGTTTGTGAGTGCTTTATCTGTTTATGTATTTTCTGCCGCCGGTATGCCGGATTTATTCTGCAGGTTACAACATACTGCAAAGATAATGTAAGACGCTTTGTAAACAAAACTCCATGCCATTTTTTGCATATTCTGTAGCATGTATATATGTACATGCATATTTGAAAGCTTGCAAAAAGCCCCCTGTGAATTACATAGGCAGATGTAATTTTCTATTAGTTGGTTATGAAGAAATTGATAAAGAATGTGTATACATTTTTATTATTTGTTGTTTACTCTGCAAGCACTTAGTTAAAATTTATGGTGGGTTCAATATTTTCCGTATTAGTTGCACATAATATTACATGAACACTTTAATTATCTATGCGCAATACGCAGTTTTACAGACTTATAATCAAAATTCCTAAATATATTGCGAGTATTTATATTATGTTTAATAGATATTTTGGGATGTCAATTTAGTTGTCCCCTATGGCGAAGAAAACTTAGCGAAGGGAAACGGTGCAGTCTTATAACAAAGCGCGTAAAACTATATAAACCAAGGTAAGAATGAAAGAGCTAACAAAAAATGCGATATCCTGCCGAGAGTAAGAGATAACACTATTTGAGGTGGACCGGAGTGCGTGATGCTTTGTGAAACGTGCGTCTATCTTACTGAACAGTTGATAGCACAACCAACCGGACAGAAGGCCGAATGCAATGCCTGCCAAAATATCGCCTACGAAATGCACGCCAAGATATACACGTGTCCAGCAGTTGATAAGCGCGAAGCTATAAGCAGTCAGTGCTACCCATTTGTTGCGTATAAGCAGGGTTATGAACGTAGCTATCGCAAAGGTGTTGGATGCATGACTGCTAAAGAAGCCATAACGACCGCCCTTGTATCCGTTTACTGTGTCGATGAGACCTGCTAAAGCCGGATCGTGTGTGGGACGAAAGCGCTGAACCAATGGTTTGAAGATGCCTGATGCTACCTGATCAGCCAAGAGAACGGACAACGCCAAACCTATGATGATAAAGATGGATGTTTGAACTTTGTTGTTGCGAATAATGATATACAATAGCACTATAGCCATAAATATCCATGTAATGGTGCGTGTTGCGTACCAAGCTATTCCGTCTACAAAGGCCGAATCGCTTCCATTGATAAGCAAGGTGAGTTGTGTGTCTAAGCTTAAGATATCCATCATATTGTCTTTGAATTGAGCTGATACGTCAGACGTAATAGCCTATTTGTCTGCAAAGATAGTGGATAATGCTTTGTAATAAGAATGAGAAGTAGAAAAATTGATGTGGTGCTTCCTAAATAGAAGCAACAGAATACAAAAAAAATTACCGCCTACGGATAAGAAAGGCGGTAATAAACTATTGTTTGTAGATTGAAAAGAATAGAGGTGTCTCAGACTAAAACTACGGACTTACTTCTCACCCACCCTTCTGTACCATCGGGCAAAATGATGCCATACCAACCTTTTACCTTTTTATCCGTTATGATGAGAGTAGTTCCAGGGTTGATTTCGCGTAAAGCTTTGGCCCCATCGGTAGAACTGTTATACACGTTGTCTTGAGTAAAAACTATTGCCTTTGTTTGAGATTGCGTTGCATGATGCTGAATTCCGGCAAAGATGTTAAATGAAACGCAGAACAAAAAAGCAATGAGAGCTGTGAAAAAAGTTAGTTTTCGCAACCAAACTCTCTTTCCTAACCAATAAATTCCAAAAAGCACCAATGTACCAGCGAACAGCAATAAAGCCATGAAGCCCCACTGTCCGGCAGAACGAGTAGCTATTAGTTCTTTTAAGTAGGTGACAAAAAACAATTCTTCTGCTCGGTTGAAGCGATCAACGATGCGATGACGACAAATTTCAAGATTGAAACGTGTGTTTTCATCGGCAGGATTGAGGCGTGCAGCTCGTTCAAAATTGAGGACGGCTTGCGGAATTTGTTTTAGGCGGTAGTATGCACACCCCAGGTTATAATATGTTGTAGCATCGGGCTTGTGTTGCAAAGCCGCCTCATAGTGTTTGACGGCCTCCGCATAGTTGGCTTTGAGGTATGCACTATCACCTGCTTTTTTGGTTTGCGCCATCAACTGAAGGCTGCAGGAAGTCATCAAGACGAAGAGAAAGACATTTAGCGCTTTTTTTGCCTTGGTCGGTGTGGCAAACTGCTCCATATCATGAATGAGTTGCTGTGCTTTCTGATGAAGCTGGTGTCGTTCAACATCGGAGTTGGGAGCAAATTGTGCATATTCGCAACTTTCCATTACCTCTTTCAATTTTTGTATGATGCTTTCATCGTATTTCATTTCTCTCAGCATGGTCGCGATGTTTTCGCGTGAGATGTCCGAAGTGGTAAGCGCAAATTTGTCTGCAAGATATCCGTTGATTGCAGCGGCTACGGTAGCATAAAAAGCTGTACCGTCTGCTTGAGAGATTAAGGATGCAGCCTCAGACAATGATTTCAGTGCAACTTGTCGTGCATGCTTGCTCTTTTGTCCTGTCACGTCAGACAGGTGCTTCATATACTTGGACAGCAGTTTGATGATTGTGATGAAAAGTACAATCAGCAATGCATAAATGCCCCAGTAGAAGGCACTTCCCCAAAACTTGGGCATGCCATTGTTGCGCCAGTTTCCTGCTTGGATCTGAATATCGGCTATGTCGCTCTCACGATAGCGGCGTTCTTTTTCCCAATCGGCCGCGGTGTGGGTGCCTTTCTTCACTTCCAATTTGATGGGCGCACTCTTGATGGTTTTGTAGTCGTTTGTCTCACTGTCAAAGTACACAAATTCGGCTGCAGGGATGACGTACTCCCCTTCGTTGTTCGGAACAAAAGTGTAGTCGTATGTGATTTGTCCGGCAATTCCCTCTGCTGTGAGTTGGGTCTCGTCTGTGATTTTAGGTTCGAAAGATTCGAAATCTTTGGGGAATTCAATTTTAGGTGCTGTGATAAGCTTCATATTTCCCACACCGGTTAAGATGAGTCGGTATGTGCATGGCTCGTGTGTGGTGGGCTGAGTTGTCGGGAGTTCGCTCTTGATGGAAAGTTTTCCGACGCCTCCTGAAAAATTGGCGGGGCGTGGTTCGGGCAAAGGGAGCACTTCAAGTTGAACTTCCGGGGAAGTGCGCTCAACTCGTACACTGAGCATGCCGGCTCCGTTGAAGAAAGCATCCATGGCATTGATCTGCATATCTTGTTGCAGCACCTCGCAATCAAAACTCAGTGTGGGTATGGAAAGTGTACCTGTTGATTGTGGGAAAATGACATACTGTCGGAAAACACCTTCTTTGTATAGCACCCCATTGTGGGTAGCTGTGGTGGTAGCGATGTTGGAAGGTAGTTGCACATCTTGTGTCAGGAAACCATCAAATTCGGCTTTTTTCTTGGGCTTTACGTTGCGTAGTCCCACCCCTACCCTGGCATGCACTTTATAAGTAAGCACCACTGGCTCTTGTTCGTAAACCTTTCGTTTGTTGGTGGTTACCGTAAGAAACAAATCGCGGTTGGTGATGCTGCTGCCGGCCGGTTGCAGCTCTTGCGAATTAGACCCCGGCGCATTGGTTTTTGTATTGGTGCCTCCCACTTTGATGGTGGCCGACTTTGAGCGATAACTTTTTCCGTTGATATTGACGCTTGCTGCCGGTAGTGTGAACGTACCGCTCTGGTGTGCCATCAGCATGTAAGTGTATTTGGTCTGTTGCTGACTGCTGTAGCTCCCATTCTGTACTGATGAAGAGGCAAATTGAGACACTGCCGGTCCATTCAGGCATTCCAAATCACCGAACGTTGGTTGTGAGAAGGAGGAAACATCTGTGGAGTTGACTTCGTACGAAACCCGAAAAGGCTCTCCCACTATCGCTGTTCTGGGGGCATTGATGGTAAAACGGATTTGTGCTGTCGATACGAGCGAAATGCAGCACAGAGTGAGAAGTATGTAGTGTCTGAGTTTGTTCATAAAGAATAGTAGATGAAAACTATAGATGGGATGATGCTATTGCTTGATTACCAATTCTTCTGTAATTGTTTGCGACGCGGTTGTGGCCGGTTGTTGATTCGTTCGCGTGTTTCTCGTTCAGATTGTCTGGACAGATTGAGCAACTGTTCGGCATTCTCGTTCGACATTCCTCCCTGCGGCTGTTGGTTTTCGGGCTTTTGTTCCGGATTTTGCGGCTGCTGATTGTCTCCTTGGTTTTGCTCTTGTTGCTGCTGTTGCTGTTGTTCTTCTTGCTGTTTTTCTTTGAGTTGCTTCTGACACAAAGCCAGGTTATATCGTGTGTCGTTGTCGTGCGGATTATTGCGCAGGGCTTCTTTATAGTATTTGATAGCCTCTTCCAACTGTTCATTCTTGTGATAGATGTATCCCATGTTGTGATAAGACATAGCCTTTATCACTTTGTTTGTTTCGTTTTTGGCAGCACCGGCATACATTTTCATGGCCCCTTGTGCGTTGTTTTGTGCCAGATAAGTATCTCCCAGGTTAAACAGTGCTCTGCTGCTCCGAGGGTTTTCCTTGAGGGCTTCGTTGTAATAGCGTTCGGCTTCAGTATATTGTCCGGCATTGAAGTGTCGGTTGCCCATGTGCAGCATTTTCCACTCTCTGCTTTGTGCCATTGCCGGGATGGTGTGTAGCAAAGCCATGATGAGGATATAGAGTGATAGGTGTCGTTTCATTTCTTGTGGAATAGTTTGAATCGATTGAAGAAAGGATTTTCTGTTTCACTGACAAACAATTCGATGATGAGCAGCAGCAAAGCGATGATGGCCACTGCTTGATACTGTTCGTTGTAGGCATCGTAGTTCATCACTTCGGATTCGGCCTGTTGCAATTTGTGCAGTTCGGTGGTGAGTCTTTCACTTGCAAATTGCGAGTTGTCAACGTGAATGTATGCTCCATTGCCGGCCTCTGCCAGTTCCTGACACATTTGTTCGTTGAGGGCTGTCCGTACTATCTCCCCCGAATTGTTGCGCAAGAATCCCTCGGCTGTGGGGATTTCTGCTCCTCCGGCCGACCCCACTCCGAGCACGAAGACGTGCATGCCCTGTTCGGCCGCTTCTTCGGCAGCCTCGATAGCCCCTTCTTCGTGGTCCTCGCCATCAGTGATGAGGACTATGGCCTTCCCCACCCCTTTGGCCTGTGTGAAGCTCTTGGTAGCCAGGGTGATGGCTGCTGCCATGTTGGTACCTTGTGCGCTTACCATCCCGGTGGTAATCGGTTCGAGAAACATTTGTGCCGATACATAATCGTTCGTGATGGGTAATTGCGGATACGCTTCGCCGGCAAAAATCTGCAACCCTATTTTGTCGTTTTGCATCTTGTTGATGAGTGACGAAATCAGCATCTTCGAGCGTTCCAGGCGGTTGGGAGTAACGTCTTGCGCCAGCATTGAATTGGATACATCGATGCTGATGATGGCCTCAATGCCTTTCTTCTTTTCCGTCACCACGCTTCCTGCCGACTGAGGGCGTGCTATCACCACGATCACCAGTGCGATGGCCGTCAGCAGTAGTCCGGCTTTCAGGTGTGGTCTGAGAGCCGAAAGCCCCGGGCTGAGTCGTTTCAGCAAAAGGGGATTGCCAAAGGCTTTCAGCTGTTGCTTGATGCGCCACGTTGCATAGAGTTGAACCAGCAATAGCAACGGAATCAGCAATAGCAAATATAGATATTCGGGATGTGCAAATCTCAACATATATACATTCAATAAAAAGATGGTACGAACCAATTATGGAATGCGACGCAACCACGTCTTGCGAAGCAAAAATTCGAGCAGCAGGCATGCCAGTGCGGCCCAGGCAAAGAGGCTGAAGGCTTCGTATCGCTTATGGTAGTTTCGAGTCTTGAGCTTGGCCTTCTCCAGTCGGTCGATGTCCTGATAGATTTCCTGTAACTTCTTTTTGCTGTCGGCATGATAGAAGAGGCCACCCGTTGTCTCTGCGATTTTCTTCAGTGTCTCGGGGTCCATGTCCGACTCCACCGTCTGGTAATAGTATTCGCCATTAGGCAGTATCGCAACGGGCTGTCTCACCTTGCCACTCTTTCCCACGGCGATGGTATATACCCTCACCCCGTTCTTCTTGGCAATTTCGGCGGCTGTGAGCGGTGAAATCTCACCCGTATTGTTGGCGCCGTCCGTGAGCAATATGACCACGCGTGCCGGCTGTTGTTGTCCCACGGTGTCGCTTTCGGCGAGTCGTGCCACGGCATTGGTGAGTCCCATACCGATGGCTGTTCCGTCGCTGATAATTCCCTGCTGCTGCAAGTCGCAATTCACGCTGCGAAACATCGAGAGTAACGATGCATGATGCGTGGTGAGTGGGCATCCAGTGAAGGCTTCACCACCGAAGAGCGTCAGTCCGATATTGTCGTTGGGGCGTCCGGAGATAAATTCGAAGGCCACCTGTTTGGCCGCCTCAATGCGGTTGGGCTGCAAGTCGGGTGTAAGCATCGATACCGACACGTCCATGGTGATCATGATGTTGATGCCCTCGGTTTCGCTTTCGGTCAGCGAGTGCGACGTCTGCGGCCGTGCCAGGGCGACGACCATCAGCAGCACGGCCAACATTCGCAGCACAAAGGGAACATGCACCAGGGCCGTACGTGCCGTCGCAGGTATCTTGCCCGACATTTCGGTGGTAGCCACCCTCAGTGCCGGTTCGCGTTTTCGCTTTTGCAGAAAGTGCCAACACATCATGGGCAAAATCAGCAAGAGCAGCAAGAAGTATGCAGGATGAGCAAAATGCATAATGATGATTTTCTACAAAAAGTTGTTATACACTTCCACACACACATAGCAGAGCAATGCCAGCGCCCCTCCCAGTGTCAGGGCCAGAGCGGCTTTCATGCCGATGCGTATCCACATCTGTCGGCGTTCCGACAGAGTCACTTCACGCACCACCGGCTTGGGCCATTCTTCTGGAGGTTGCTGTGTGCCTTCGACCATTGACACCGCCTCCTTGAGACACCTCTGAGCTTCGTCGTGCGATGGAGCATGTTGGGCAAACTTCACCAGGTCGGCGGTGCTGAAGATGCGTCGCAGCATCATCTGCCACCCGTCATCCACGTGCTGCTCCATGTGCCTCATGATTTCGCCGGTGGTAAGCTCCGTAGCCCCGAAGTGATAGCGCCTGCCCACATATGTGCGCAGCGTGTCGGTCAGTTGTACCCACCACGCGCCCACCATCGTCGGCTCTGCATCAGCAGGGTTGGGCATGCGTCGCAGGCTTTCGAGCGCCGTCAGGTGCGCCGGTCGAGGCGGTTTGATCACCTGGCGTCGGGTGAAGGGACGCTTCACCGCCAGGCGAATGGCTATGGCCAACGCTCCGAGGAGCGCCAGCGGCATCAGCAGCGACAGCACCCACAATCCGCCGTGCCAGCGATACACACCACTCACGGCAGCATGCGGTCCGGCCATCGTGTCAGCCCCCAGCGTGTCCACCGGCACCGTGCTGACTTTCAGTCCCAGGTTGCCGGCCGAGCGATACGTCTTCCCGTTCACCGCCACCTCGAGTGCCGGCAGGTCATAGAGCGCCGAGTCGAAAGCCGTGAGCGTGTAGCTGCGTTCCGTCAATCGACGCTTACCGTCGTTGATAGGAGTGGTGCTGATAGCAGATTGGTGCAACACCTCCACCCCCTCAGCGATGTAGCCTGTGGGGAAGTCGGGAAACACCACCTTGGCATTGGCAGGAGTCTCCACCGCTGCCTTCAGTACCACCTGCTCGCCAATGAGAATGTCGGCGCAGCTCAGCGTGGCGCGCACCCTCACCTGCGCCAAGGCCCCGTGAGCCGTCAGCCCCAGGAGCGTGCCGATGATGTATATATATATTAAAGTATGTCGCATGAGTCAACGTGTTATAATCAGGAAAGAGAGAAACGAGGAGTAGAGAGAACGGGATAGAGAGAGCGAGCATGTGCTTGATAGAGCCGCCGGCGCGCACCCACAATTTCCGCTTCACCTCCCCCTTAGCTACGCCGCGCAAAGAGCCGCATGAGTGCCCTCACATAGTCGTCGCCATTCCGCACCGCCACATAGTCCACCCCCGAGCGCTTCATTAAGTCGTCGAGTTCGGCTGCGTGTTGCTGCCACCACCCCTCATACGCCGCTCTCACCCCGCTGTGCGATGTGTCCAGCATCATGGAGCGCCCCGTCTCGGCATCGCAGACCCTCATCAGGCCCACGTCGGGCAGCTGCGCCGTGCGACCATCGTACACACGGATGGCCGCCACGTCGTGTCGCCGCGCCAGTCGTCGCAGCGCGTCGGCATAACTCAACTCGCCTACAAAGTCGCTCAGCACGAACACCACGCTACGCTTGCGTTGCAGGCGCATCAGCATCTCCAGTGCTGCCGATAGGTCAGTGCCACGCTCCTCGGGAGTGTATTGCAGCAAGCTGCGGATGATGCGCAGCGTGTGGCTGCGCCCCTTGCCCGGAGGCAGATACAGCGGAGCACCCTTGGCGTAGAGCAGCAGCCCCACCTTGTCGCCCGTGCGACCGGCCGAAAATGCCAGCGTCGCAGCCAGCTCCGCCAAGAGCAGCCGCACGCTGCCCTCCGTCGTGCCAAAGTCCGTGCTACCCGACACGTCGACCACCAGCATCACCGTCAGGCTGCGCTCCTCCTCATACACCTTCACATAGGGGTCGCCCAGGCGAGCTGTCACATTGTGGTCGATGTCGCGCACATCGTCACCCACCCGATACTCGCGCACCTCGGCAAACGACATACCGCGCCCCTTGAACGCAGAGTGATATTCGCCGGCAAAGATTCCGGCAGCACGCGCACGCGTCTTGATTTCCACCCGCCGCACACGTTTCAGCAGGTCGTCAGTGGTCGTATCCAGCATAAAGTTTCACTTGATATTCAGAAATAGAGGGGGAAGAGAGAGGGATTGTCCCACTGTCATCACCATCCATGCGCTCAGGGCACCTGCACCTTGTTCAGAATTTCGGCTATCACGTCGTCGGTAGTCACCTCGTCGGCCTCCGCCTCATAGGTCAGGCCGATGCGGTGGCGCAACACGTCGTGCGCCATTTCGCGCACATCCTCGGGCACCACATATCCGCGCCCCGCGACGAATGCCAATGCGCGCGCCGCCAGCGCCAGGCTGATTGAAGCACGCGGCGACCCCCCGAAGCGCACGTAGCCCTTCATGCTCTCCGCGCCCATCAGCTCCGGCTGTCGTGAGGCCGCCACCAGGTCGGTCACATAGCGCACGATGCGGTCGTCCACATACACCTGCCCGACGACGTCGCGCGCCTCCATCACCTGCTGCGCGTCCGCAATCGGCATCACCGGTCGCGCCTCGCTGCCATCGATGTGGCTGCGCACGATGCTGCGCTCCTCCTCCGTGGAGGGATAGTGCACCAGCACCTTCAGCATGAAGCGGTCCACCTGTGCCTCAGGCAGCACGTAGGTGCCCTCCTGCTCGATGGGGTTCTGCGTGGCCATCACCATGAAGGGCTGTGGCAGCGCAAAGGTCTCCTCGCCGATTGTCACCTGGCGCTCCTGCATAGCCTCCAGCAGCGCACTCTGCACCTTGGCCGGCGCACGGTTGATTTCGTCGGCCAGCACAAAGTTGGCAAAGATAGGCCCCCGGTGCACCTCAAATCGTTCCTCGCGCTGGCTATACACCAGCGTGCCCGTGATGTCAGCCGGCAGCAGGTCGGGGGTGAACTGCACGCGGCCAAAGTCCGCCTTCACCAGCGCAGCCAGCGTGCTCACCGCGCGCGTCTTGGCCAGTCCCGGCATACCCTCCAGCAGAATATGTCCGTCGGAGAGCAGCCCCACCAGCAATGAGCGCACCAGGTGATGCTGCCCCACAATGTGGCGAGCCATGCCCGCCTCCATGTCGCGCACCCAGGCGCTGTGCGCCTGCACCGAGGCAGAGAGCCTGCCCATGTCCATCCTTTCAGTCGTCGTGTGAATTTGCATCATCGTTTCTCCTTAAAAAAAGTATATATTGCATATTTATTATTGTCACCCCAGCCACCCCCGCTGCCCCTGCAGCTGCGAGGCGCATACACCTAAGGCGAAGCAAAAGTAATGCTTTTTCCCCTAAGCCTACGCTTAAAAATAGTTAATGCTTCCCTCTGAGGCCCCTCAGCAGAGTGAAAGAAGAGGGAGAGAGAGCCACGCGCGCAGAGATTGGGGTGACGATGATCGGGTGACAAGGAACCCTCTTTCGTAGGTTGTCTGTGATGCTTGGTTGGTGGACAGCCCCATCCGGATAAATTTGTCTGTGATGCTTGACTGATGGCGTAATCGTAATAGTATCTAATTAGAGAAAAACCGACGTTACTGCTTTTTTCTCCCACGGCATAACTTTTTCAGCGCATCGCGTATCAATTACCTGCCGCCGGTAGACGAGTGTAGAGGGAGCAGCCGTGAGAGTGTAAAATGTCAAATGTCAAATGTCAATTCGCACTAAAAAAAGAAATCAACTAATATATAATATTATATTATTATTAATATATTATAACATATAATTTTGTTTATGTACGGAAATTGACTTTTGACATTTGACATTTGACGTTTTCGCTGCTCCATAAATACTTAACAGACGTGCTAAAAATTATGTTTTTCTCTTTTTAATTGGGTTAGGTTGGTCGATTAGTAATCAGATAATCAGTAGCTTGCATTTCTTAGATCCGATTGTGTTGCATACATGAGCCAACGATAAATAATCAGAAAATGCAATTTTGGTTGGACGAATTACACATTAAACTCACACTTAAAATTGTATCAGTGGGTGAAAAAACAGGGCCAAAAGCAGTCTTTGGTCGTGCAAAAAGGCCCGATGCTCGTTCATTTTTGCCATCAGCTATTGCAAACAAACCTTAATTTGTTGGATTGTTGTGTGAGAGTTAGGCAAATTTCGTCTATAATAACACGTAATTTGCATGAGCAGTAAACGGATTTTGCATTTTTCTTTCTCATTTTGTCATACTATAGCGATGTCGGACGGGACCGCCCCTCCTCGCGGCTTGTGTTTTGGTGTTTTCTGTCGGGAGGTTTGTGTGCGTGCATGTTCTCTCTCTTTTTGCCTCTCCCGAGGTAGTGTGTGCGAAAAAAAATGTGTTCCTTTGCAGGCATGAAGATATTTGTGATGCACGACTTGCGCCCTGTGGTGCACAATAATGGGGCGTTTTTCTCGTTTAATGGTATGGAGGCGATGCCCTTCGGCGTGTTGCCGGACTCGGCCCTGCTGCGCGAGCGCCGCCCGATGTTTGTCCCCCCCTTTGCCGAGCGTTGCTCTGTGCAGACGCACCTGGCGGTGCGCATCTGTCGGTTGGGGCGGTGTGTTTCGCCTCGCTTTGCGCATCGCTATCACGAGGGGGCGACGCTGGCTGCGGTGTTTCGGGCGGACAATCTGCTGGAGGTGGCGCGCAGTGAGGGGTGGCCCTGGGACATGGCGATGGGGTTCGATGGGTCGGTGGCTATAGGCGCGCCCTGCGGTGTGGAGCCGACCGATGTGCTACACCTGCGCACCCTGCTGGGGGCTGACACGATGGCGGAGGTAGTGGTCGAACGCGAAGCGTGGCTCACGCATATACACGCTGCGCTGGCGCGCATCAGTGCTTTTCACACGTTGCGACAGGGCGATTGGCTGCTGTGTGGCGCCTTGCATCGGTCGCAGGAGGTGCGCGAGGGACTGCGCGTCGAGGGGTGGATGGACGGCGAGCGCCTGATGGCTTTCGACGTGAAGTGATGTCGGAGTTTCTCTCTCCCCTTCTCTGCCTCTCTTTCCCTTTATCCCCCTATCCTCCCCTCTCTCCCGACAAGAGGAACATGTGTGACATAAACTTTATATATAATATATAAAAGGTATTGCTGAACGTATGATGAATATGCCTAACATGATGCCGGTGCGCTCCGCCCTGCTGCCTTGCCTGGTGCTCAAATTGTGCGTGGCTGTGGCTGTGTGGCTGAGCGTGCTGTGTGGTGCGCGTGCGCAGGTGACGGCCGATGGGTTGGTGACGCTGCCGCGTGTGCTGCCACTGGAAGACGGTGTGCCGTGTTTTGCCACGCGCATGGATGTGCCGACGAGCGTGGCCGCGAGCGGTGTGCGTGTGGTGGTGGAATATCCCGAATACGAGTCGCTGTCGCTGCGTGAGGTGCGTCGTCTGAAGCGTGCAGGCTTCAGGCCGGGTGCTGAGCCGGTGTGCGAGTGGTGGCTGGGGCGTTCGCGCGGCGAGTGCTCGGTGGATGTGCGCCTGGTGCCCATCGTGCGCCGTGGTGGTCGATGGATGCGCCTGGTGGGCTGCAAGCTGACTGTGCGGCCGGTGGCGCAGCGCGTGGAGCGCAGGGAGGCCGGTCGGCGTTATGCCGAGCATTCGGTACTTAGCGCGGGGCGATGGGTGAAGGTGGCTGTCGGGGCTGAGGGGGTGTATCAGCTGACACATGCCGAGCTCAGGGCGATGGGTTTCGACAACCCGGCTCGCGTGAAGCTCTACGGCACGGGGGGCGGTGTGCTGCCCGAGGTGCTGCGCCCCGGGGGCGATGATGCTCTTGTGGACGATTTGTGTGAGGTGCCGTTGCATCGTCGCAGCGATGCCGTGCTCTTCTTTGCCCACGGACCGGAGCGCTGGGTGTGGGATGCGCAGCAGGCTGCCTGGCGACATGTGGCCAATCTCTACAGCACGCGGTCGTACTACTTCCTGACGGAGGGCGAAGCGCCGCTGCCACTGCAGGTGGCGCAGGTGGCAGATGCGCCGACCGCGGACACGACGCTGTGTTCCGGTCGTGCGCTGGTGGAGCGCGATGTGTATTCGTGGTATCAGGGGGGACGCCTCTTCTTCGATGGTCACGACTTGGCCACGGGGGGCTCGCAGACGGTGAAGTTGTTGACGCCGGGTGCCAGCGATGTGCTTCCGTCGACGCTCACCATTTCGGTGGGGGCTTCGTCGGCCTCGCGAGGTGCCACTGTGGCTCCGCAGCTGGATGGCGCAGCACTGCACACGTTCAGCGTTCCGGCCATATCGTCATCGGTGGGCGATGCGCGCGTGCGCCAGACGGTGTACGCCACCCGACTTTCGGCCGACGAGACGTCGGTGAGGCTCAAGGTGGCGGGTGCTGCTGAGGCGCGACTGGACTTTGTGCGTGCGAGCTATGCACGGAGGTTGGATGCTCGTCATGCGCCCTACTTCTTCGGCTACCCCGACTTGAATGATCCGCTGCGCCTGCGCATCGCGGGAGCGACGGCCGACACGCGCGTGTGGCGACTGGGGCGCGGTGGGCAGCCGGCGGCCGAGATGCAGGGCACGCTGCGTGGCGACCACCTGGAGGTGGTGGTGGCGACGGGAGCCGAGCGCTATGCCATTGTCAACACCGAGGCTCACCACCCTTCGCCCACGGTGGTGGGTGAGGTGGCGCAGCAGGATCTGCATGCCGACGGGCCGACCGACATGGTGATTGTCACACCGCCCTCGGGGCTACTCAATGCTGAAGCACAACGGTTGGCTGAGGCACACCGCACTCATCAGGGGCTCAGGGTGCGGGTGGTGCAGGCCGACCGTATCTATAACGAATTTGCCGGTGGGTCGCCCGACGCCACGGCTATTCGCCGCTATATGAAGATGCTCTACGACCGGGCTGCCTCACCCGATGAAGCACCGCGCTACCTGTTGCTATTCGGCGATTGCGCCAACGACAACCGGATGCAGACACCCGAATGGGCGGGATTTTCGCCCCACGACTTCCTGCCTTCGTACGAGGCCAATGGCAACGACTCGATTGTGGGCACGATATACAGCTATGTGACCGACGACTATTTCGGACTGCTCGACGATGGCGAGGGGGCTAACATTGTGAATGAGAAGGTGGACCTGGGCATCGGGCGCTTCCCTTGTCACGACGCTGCGAGTGCAGCCATTCTGGTGGACAAGGCCATCAGCTACATGCGCAATGAGCATGTGGGTAGCTGGAAAAACACGATTTGTCTGCTGGGTGACGATGGCGACTACAACGAACATATGAACGATGCCGAGAATGTGGGAAAGGCCATCTCGGCTGCTTCGGCTGGCAGCTTCAACCTCAAAAAGGTGTATTGGGACGCTTATCCTCCCACTATCACGGCCACGGGCTTCAGATGCCCCGAGGCAACCGAGGTGCTAAGAGAGACGATGACCAAGGGGGCTGTGATGATGAACTATAGCGGACATGGCGACCCGCGTCAACTGTCCAAGAGTCGGATTTTGGCGTTGGAGGATTTTGCCAACTGTGCTTCCCCCAACATGACGCTCTGGGTGTTGGCATCGTGCGAAATTTCGCCTTACGACCAACAGATGGACGACGTGAGCCGCACGGCGCTCATCAACAAGGCCGGTGGTGCCATCGCCTTCGTGTGTGCCTCGCGTGCTGTGTATGCCTCCTACAACAACAGTCTCAACACGGCCTATTGCCGCTACGTGATGGGGCGCGACGTCACGGGGCGACGTTACAGCATGGGCGATGCGCTTCGTTTGGCCAAAAACGACATGGTGGCAGGCTCTGACCGCACCATGAACAAGATGAAGTATGCTCTGTTGGGCGACCCGGCACTGGTGCTGGCTACACCCACTGCTGCGCTGACCATCGACAGTGTGAATGGACAAGTCGTGGCCCCGGGAGAGATGCTGACATTCAGAGCCGGCGAGGTGGTGCGACTCAGCGGACGAGCGCTCACAGCGGAGGGGCAGACGGATAGTGCTTTCGACGGCGCGATAACAGCCACTCTCTACGATCGAGAACGCGAGGTGGTATGTAAGAACAACAAGAATTCGGGGGCGGCCTTTGTTTATCCCGACAGAGGCAATGCCCTGTTGCAAGGCAACGACTCCATCCGAAACGGACGCTTCGCGATGAGCATGCTTATCCCCTACAACATCAGTTACACCGACGACGCTGCACGCCTCTCGCTATATGCGGTGACGAACGACAAGCAGCAAGAGGCGAGCGGGGTGTACGAGGACTTCTGCCTGAATGGTACGGTGGAAATGTCAGTTCCCGACACACTTGCTCCGCAGGTGTATGTGTATCTGGACGACCCCGACTTCCCCGATGGGGGTGAAGTGGGCACCGATGCACTCTTTGTGGCACAGGTGTCGGACGATTTCGGCATCAACACAACGGCAAGCAGCAGCGGACGCGATATGGAACTTACGCTCGATGGCGGAGCGGGTGTCTACAACCTGAACGAGAATTTCAGCTTCGACTCTGGCAGCTACAAGAGTGGACGCGCTACATTCCACCTGACGGGGCTCACCGACGGACGCCACACGTTGAGTTTCAAGGTGTGGGATGTCAATGGCAACTCCACGGTGAAGCACCTGAAATTCAGCGTAGGCGCAACAGCAGCAAAGGCCTTCGAGGTCAGTGCGACTGACAATCCGGCACGCACCTCCACCACCTTCATCACCCACCTGCCGCAGGAGGAGATGTTGCAAGGCTGCAGTGTGACCAATGAGGTGTATAGCCTGTCGGGACAACTGCTGTGGAGCCACACGACCACACACGAAACGCCCACAAGCTACAGCTGCACATCGTGGAACCTCACGCAGACCAATGGTAGCCCACTGCCAGGTGGACTCTACCTCTATCGATCGAAGGTGAAATGGGACGGCGGCGAGCGTGAGACCGAAGCTCGCAAGTTGATCATCCAACGCTATTGACCGCACTACTCTTTTTGTGCACGGATACAATAAATATATATATACTGCGTTAAATTATATCGGAGAGTGTGTTGCTCTCATACAAAAAAGCAAGTAGACAAATAACCCATCCCCCCCCTTCAATGATGAAGACAACAAAAAGATATCTCGCATGGGCCTTGACCGCCATGAGCGTTTTGCCCACCCTGGCACAGAATGAAATCAAGGACCAGTTCAACCCCGTGTTGACAGCCGTTACGTCACAGTCCATAGCTCCCGATGCCCGTTCGGGCTCTATGGGTGATATAGGTGCCGCCACCGAGCCCGATGCCAACTCGCAACGCTGGAATCCGGCAAAATATCCCTTTACCATCAGTCGGGCAGGTATGTCTGTCAACTACACCCCATGGTTGCGCTCGCTCACCGATGGTATAGCGTTGGCCAACCTGGCCGGATATGTGCGCATTGGCGACTATCAAGCTGTGAGTGCATCGGTCAACTATTTCACGCTTGGCGAAGTGCAAGCCACAGATATGATTGTGAAACCCTACGAATTTTCGGTCGATGTGGCTTACTCGCGTATGCTCAGCGAACGATTTTCGGCAGCAGTGGCTCTGCGCTATATGTATTCGGACCTGAGTGGACACTATGACGATAACACCACTGCCGGTTCGGCTTTTGCTGCCGACATTGCCTGCTATTACAACAATTACGTGATGATGGGCAACCGCGAGTGTCTGTTTGCTTTCGGTGTGGATATCAGTAACATCGGTAGCAAAATCAATTATGGTGAAGACTATTCATACTTCATCCCGACCAACCTGCGTATCGGTCTCGGCTACACCATGCCGCTCAACGAATACAACAAAATTTCATTCTATGCCGATGTCAACAAGTTGCTCGTGCCCTCTAAGCCTCTGCAGGGTGAGGACGAAAGCAACGAAGACTATGAGGAACGCATCCGCAAAGACTATTATGACGTGTCGTCCATCTCCGGCATCTTCAAGAGCTTTGGCGACTCGGAGCGAGGCTTCAAAGGTGAATTGGAGGAAATACAATGGAGCGTCGGAGCCGAATATACCTACAATGACAAGTTCTCGCTGCGCGCGGGCTATCATCACGAAAGCGAGATGCAGGACAATCGTAAGTATTTCACCGTGGGTGCCGGTTTTCGAATGAGCGTGCTCAACATTGATGCCGGATATGTGGTAGCCACATCGCCTAGCAATCCGTTGGACCAGACGCTGCGCGTCTCGCTGGGCTTCGACTTTGACGGCATTCGCGACCTCTTCGGTCGCCGTCGATAGACCGACTGCATGTTCTTCTTATTCCGAAGCACTTCCCCACTTTTTTATCACGCATCATCTTTGATACAACATAGACACAAATGAAGATACGAACCGGCTTAGGATATGACGTTCATCAGCTCGTCGAGGGCCGTGCCCTCTGGCTGGGCGGAATATGCATCGACCACACACACGGCCTCTTGGGACACAGCGATGCCGATGTGCTCATTCACGCCATCTGCGATGCTCTACTCGGTGCTGCCAACCTGCGCGACATCGGCTACCACTTTCCTGATACCGGCAGTCAATATGCCGGCATCGACAGCAAAATTTTGTTGCGCCGCACCACCGATTTGCTGAAGGAAAAAGGATACACCATCGGCAACGTGGATGCCACCGTGTGTGCAGAGCAACCCAAGCTCAATCCCCACATCCCTGCCATGAAAGCCGTGCTCGCTCCATTGATGGACATCGACGAGGAGGATGTATCCATCAAGGCTACTACCACCGAGAAGTTGGGCTTCACAGGGCGGCAAGAGGGCATGTCAGCCTATGCCGTGGTACTCATCGAGAAACAATCATGAGATAAACAATCGATGGCGCTTACCGCCATAGCCCCTCAGGGCGTCACCTCTATTTCGGCGATATAGCTACGTCGCCACCGGTCGTCTCTTGTATTAAGATTTTCAATTTCGTCACCCTTTCTTCACCCACCCCTTGCTTTTTCCACACAACACCGGCCGAGGCCCATCCCTTCATAGTTCACAGTCCGGTGATTACACCCTTTCATTGGGCATCCTGCTCCTGCTGCTGCATTGCTGCAGTCTGCTCTGCGCCACCATCACTTGGGCCGTGCACAGTCCCATGCGATGGTGGAATCTGCCGGTAGCCGGTCTGTTGACCCTATGTGTCATGTGGGGGCTCCATGTGCGATGGCAACAAGGCAATGTGCGCAGCTTCCTTCGTCTGTTGCTCACAGCCGGTGCGATTACAGCATTTGCCATAGCCCTGGCAACCTATGCCTACGACTATGCTTATGATGGTATGTCCTATCATCAGCCCATCATCCATTCGCTCATGCAAGGGTGGAATCCTCTCTACACTCCACACAGCCCACAAACTGCCGGATGGCCATGCAGCGCGTATGTCGACCATTATCCCAAGGGGCTCGAGACACATTGTGCAGCTTTCGCTCTATGCTGCGGAAACATCGAAGCCGGCAAGGCTGCCAACCTCCTGCTCATCGTTGCCTCCTTCTGCTTTGCCTCCTGCTTTGTAAAAGCCTATTTTGGCAAGCGTTTCGCTCCCACTACAAGGCAACTCATGGCCCTGCTGCTCACGCTGTCGCCGGTCACACTCTCGCAAGCACTTACCTTCTACGTCGACTTTGCCCTCTATGCCTACTTGCTGATCGGTTTCTCCATGTGTTATTTGAGCCTGCATCAAGCCACCGAATATCCCACACCCCATGTTTCGAACCCCAAAGTGGTGGCGCCGGTCGTGGCAATGGTCGTAGCACTGGCCATAGCAACCAAAGCCACAGCTGCCTTTTGGACCCTTCTGCTGTTGGTGGTAGCGATAGCCGTTGCTTTGTGTAAGAAGCACCCATCATGGCGTAGCATCGCACGAGGCATGATTTGTGGCACGGTGTTAGGCCTCCTCGTTTTCGGTTTTCACCCCTATATCACTCACCTGCAGCAAGGGCGACACATGTTGCACCCCTTCATGGGAGCTGAGGCCGTTGATATACATACCATTCAATCCGAAGCCTTGGCTCATTGTAGTAGGGCCGAAGCCGTGGTGCGCTCCCTCTTCTCCCGTCCAAATGACGGAAGCCTTGATACTCTTACCGGCTACCTGCCGCGAATGACCAATATTATATCGTCCGGCAAGGCTGATGTGCGCATGGGCGGTGGAGGCATCCTCTTTATAGAGATGCTGCTGCTAACTCCGATTTTGTTGTGGCTAGCTCGTCGGTATTCGCCTCAATCCACAAGGTGTTGTATCACCCTCATCTTAACTCTCATTGCATCCCTTTTCATAGTACCAGGTGGCTGGTGGATCAGATTTGCTCCCTTTACTTATGCTATCCCCCTATGTGCCTATTTTCATTTCCTAAAGTACACCCCACGAGGAGATCAACGATTGCTCAAGCATTGCGCAACCGCCATCATTACCATCAATGTTCTCACGGTGGGCATCGTCTCCCTGCTACTTATGCAGATGCATCGTTCCAAGGTGAACTATCTCACTGATGTTCTGCGCCAAAGTCCGCCTGTGCGGTTGCATACCCACAATCTCACCTTTGTTCATCTGCTCGATCGGCAGGCCATCCCCTATTACCTTGTCAGCTCCGCACCCCGTCAGCTCATCTTCCCCGGTCCTCCTGTGTATTGCCACCGCGAGGAGTGGAACACGCAAGGGCTTCACACCACCGACTATCCCCTAATGCGATTATCCAACATCCGCCAAGACATAGTGTATCCGTAGCGGAGGATGAGATAGCAAAGCATGAGAAACGTAAAATGTCAAATGTAAAAAGTCAATTCCGCTCACAATGCAAATGTACAAATGCTGTGGGCGGAATTGTTGTGTATTAAGCTTACAAAAAAAGAGAGAAACAGTCGGGCGATAAGCCGGGTTCTGTATGCCTCGCAGGCGAGACATGTCTGTCATTTATCCGCGCTTGCCGTCGCCGACAAGCTCTATCGTTCTACCCTCCGGCGGGATGTTTCTACTCGGGCGGGCCGCCCTCTTCCGTCGGTATACGCGAACTTTCAGCCTCCGATGTGCACGGCTCGCATGTCACCATACGACCGGTGGGCTCTTACCCCACCTTCTCACCCTTACCGACCATGGCCGGCGGTTGTTTTCTTCTGCACTGATTAACCCTCACGGACTACTTCCCATTAAGAAGCGGAGCGCCCTGTGCTGCCCGGACTTTCCTCCTGCGCCACCATAAGAGGGACGCACGCGACAGACTGTCCGACTGTTTCTCGGGCTGCGAATTTACGAATTTTCCATGGTGACGCCCCATCCGTACGGAGAAAATCTGTAAATTTGCTTCGCATTGGCTATTCTCTCCCATCGCACAAAGCAGGGAGTTGAGGCTATGGCACAACAATACAAACCAATTTAACACATATCGACACATGAAGAAACTCTTGGCACTGCTCATGACCGTAAGTTGCATGCTCACGGCGCAAGCGCAAAACGGTGGTTACACCCCGACTCCCGAGAACCTGAAAGCACGTTCCGAATTCAGAGATAGCCGATTTGGTATCTTCCTGCACTGGGGCTTGTATAGCATCTTTGGTCAGGGCGAATGGTATATGACCAATGCCAATATTAACCATGCTGAGTATGCCAAGGTGAGCGAGGCTTTCTATCCGCATCGCTTCGATGCGGCTCAGTGGGTGGCTGCCATCAAAGCTTCGGGAGCGCGATATATTTGCTTCACTTCGCGTCACCATGAGGGCTTCTCTATGTGGGACACGAAGCAGAGCGATTACAACATCATGAATACGCCTTATGGCAAAGATGTGCTCCGAATGTTGGCGGACGAATGCCATCGCCAGGATGTGAAGTTGCACCTTTATTATTCACACTTGGACTGGACACGCGAGGACTATCCCATTGGTCGTACAGGGCGCGGAACCGGTCGCGAGGGACGTGCAAATTGGGCAGAATACTATGCCTTTATGAACCGACAGCTCACAGAGTTGCTCACTAATTATGGAGAAATTGGAGCCATCTGGTTTGATGGTGTGTGGGATCACGATAGCGACTCCGTGCCTTTTGATTGGCAGTTGGAGGAACAATATGCTCTGATTCATCGCTTGCAACCTGCTTGCTTGGTAGGTAACAATCATCATCAGACACCGGTGGAGGGTGAAGACATTCAGATTTTCGAGCGCGATGTGCCGGGTGAAAACAAAGCAGGGTTGTCAGGCCAAGAAATCAGCCGTTTGCCCTTGGAGACGTGTCAGACCATGAATGGTATGTGGGGATATAAGGTGGTGGACCAAAACTACAAGTCAACGGCCGAACTCATCCGCTTACTGGTGCGTACATCTGCCAAGGGAGCCAATCTGTTGCTCAACGTTGGTCCGCAACCTGACGGCACACTGCCGGCAACTGCTCTAAGTCGTCTCTCGGAGATGGGCGAATGGTTGGCAGTGAATGGAAGTAGCATCTATGGAACAGAAGCCGGTGAAGTTGTTGTGGGCGATAGTATCGTTTCTACCCGATGTGGCAACGTGACTTATCTGCATGTGTTGTCCGACAAAGTGAAGCGTATTGAAGTGCCTTTTGCCGGAAAGGTAAAGCGTGTGGTGGCTTTTTCTGATAAGCAGCGTTTGGAATATCGTTTGCGCGATGGCAAGTTGTGCATTCCGGAGATAAATATACCTGAAGAAACGATTAATTATATCATCGAAATTCATAAGAAATGAGAGGGTTAAGGCCCATAGCTTTCGTTGTTTTTGGCATGTTGTGTTGTGTGCTGATGGCACAACGTAGCATGACATTGAGTGACGAAATTCGCACCTTGAAGGTCGCTGTGGATGGGGGTGAACGGAAGATTCCTGTGATGCGACTCGGAACAGGCGAACGCGTGAACATCTCCTTTGATGACATGACGCACGACTATCGTCGTTTTACCTATACACTGCAACACTGTACATGGGATTGGCAGGTGTCTGACAATCTCTTTGAAAGCGAATTCATGGAAGCTTCAGTGGATGAGGGTGTAATCGAGGGCTATACGCAGAGTATGAATACCTCTGTGCTCTACACGCACTACGAAGTGTGTTTACCCAATGCCTATATGCGACCGCTCATCTCGGGCAATTATCGACTCACTATCAGTGTGGAAGACGACGATGCTGACGATGGTCGACGTCCTGTGGCCATCGCTTGTTTCAGTGTGGTCGAACCGGTGGTGGGTATCAATGCGTCTGTAAGCACCAACACCGAACTTGATTGGAACGACCGTCACCAGCAACTTACCTTGCAAGTGAACGGAGGCGCTTTGCAACCTCGAGATGCTCGAACGGAATTCAAGGCTGTCATTTTGCAAAATGGCAGATGGGACAATGCTGTTATCGCCCCCGAACCGACATCGGTCATGGGCACTACATTGTTGTGGGAGCACGATCGGCGATTGGCTTTTCCGGCCGGCAACGAATACCGCAAGTTCGAAATGCTCAGCACACGCTATCCCGGCATGGGGCTGATGAGTACCGGATACTATGCTCCCTACTATCATGCCACGCTTTTCCCTGCAGAGGTGCGTCGCAACTATCTCTATGATGAAGACCGTAATGGTCGATGCGTGATTCGCACTGAAGATGGTTTTGGAGGTTCGCCTGATACAGAGAGCGACTATATGTTGACACATTTTGTGCTCGAAGCCGACTCTATACCCGATGCTACGATTTACATCAATGGAGATTGGACTCACGACCTTATGACGCCCTCCTACCGAATGCATTACAACCGAGCTAATGGCACTTATGAAGCTGTGTTGCTGCTCAAACAGGGATACTACAGCTATCAGTATCTTGCCGTTCCTGCCGGAGGAGATGGAACGGGACATACAGCGCCTATCGAAGGCGACTTCTATCAAACGGAAAACAAATACGACATACTGGTGTACTACAGTACTCCTTCGCAACGCTATGACAGACTGGTGGGATATGCCGGTACAACGTATCGTTTAAAGTAAGAAACATTCAAGGACTTTTGTCGAGCCCTGCGCATAACAAGAACAACATGAATATCGTATTTCTCGATGGACACACACTGAATCCCGGTGACTTGAGTTGGGAAAAACTCGAAGCATTGGGCAATTTTCGTGTGTACGATCGTACTGAAACCACAGAACAACTCTATCAGCGTGCTGCCGATGCAGAGGTGCTGATAGTCAACAAGACACCTCTACGTGCAGCAGATTTCGACCGTTTGACTCGTTTACGATTGGTGTGTGTGGCTGCCACGGGGTACGACGTTGTCGATGTGGAGGCAGCACGTGCCCATGGCATTCCGGTATGCAATGCAGCCGGCTATGGTAGTCGGGCTGTGGCACAGATGGTAGCAGCATTACTGCTCGAAGTTACATCGCGTGTCGGCCATTATGCAGAAGCCAATCGACAAGGATTTTGGACGCACAGTCGTGATTTCTGTTGCTGGAGCAATCCGCTCACTGAACTCGCAGACAAACGAATGTGCATAGTGGGTTTTGGCAACATTGGCCAATATGTGGCTGATATCATGCGGGCTTTTGGTATGAAACTCTTTGCTGTGAGTTCGAAGCCGCAGGAACATCTGCCTGCCGATGTGCAAAAAATCACGCTGCACGAGGCTTTTTCCACCTGTGATGTGGTGAGTCTCAACTGTCCCCTCACAGCGAGCAATCGTGAGATGGTGAATGCAGAATTGCTTGCGCAAGCTAATCCCAATCTCATACTCATCAATACAGCTCGCGGCCGTCTCATCGATGAGCAAGCCGTAGCTGAGGCTTTGCACAATCAGCGGCTGGGTGCCTATTGTTGCGATGTTTTGTCAAAAGAACCTCCCACATCCGACAACCCTATTCTGAAAGCTCCACGTACGTTTGTCACTCCACATATCGCTTGGGCCACGGTAGAAGCTCGCGAACGCATTATTGACATCTTGGTGAGTAACATTCGCGCTTATGCAGAAGGTAACCTCCGGAATGTGGTGAATGCGTAATAAACGTTTTTGAAGTGTAACAGCATCTTTTGTAAAATAAATAATTATGATAGAAATTACTTTCACTCAGGTACTTGATTTTATTGGTACACTGGCCTTTGCTATCTCCGGTATCCGTCTTGCTTCGGCCAAGCGTTTCGATTTGTTTGGTGCATACGTAGTAGGTGTCGTGACAGCCATCGGCGGAGGAACAATGCGCGACCTCATGTTGGGCAATCAGATCTTTTGGATGACCAACTCCTTCTATCTTATCTGTTCCGCTATTGCATTGTTATGGGTAATCACCTTTCGCCGTCTTTTGGTGCGACAGAACAACACATGGTTCCTTTTCGACACCATCGGTTTGGCACTCTTCACTGTAACAGGCATTGAGAAAACACTGACTGCACCGGCTGAATATCCATTTTGGGTAGCTATCATTATGGGAGCTATTACCGGTGCTGCCGGCGGTGTCTTCCGCGATGTGTTTATAAACGAGGTTCCATTGATTTTCCGTAAAGAAATTTATGCTCTGGCCTGCGTAATCGGAGGAATCGTGTATGGCATTTGTTACCACATGTGTGGCCTTGATACTATTGCATCCGGACTCATCTGTGGTGCTACTGTCATCCTGATGCGACTTTTGGCTGTGAAATACGGGCTTCATTTACCCGTACTCAAAGGCGAACCCGAATAAATTGCACATTCTGTGCTTAAGTATGCCGCACAGCATATATTAGGGCCTTGCATAGTTTAGCTGAAAAGCCCAACTTTGCGCCGTTATCAAAACAATCTTTTTACCTTAAAGAACTAATACCTATCAAAAACACTTGGGCTGTCCGTTGCGAAACGGGCGGCCCAACTTTTTGTGTTGTGCATTCATACTTGTCGTCTGTCCGACAAAAGTTCAGCAAGCATTGGTAAAACATTTGTGCATTTTGAGCGATTTTCGCCAAGCTTTCACTATCTTCGCTTCCAAAATACACAAACCATTATGTTGGCATCGCACACATCTCTCAAAAGTGTCAAGGACGATTTGCGCTATTTGCGACTTTTGGCCCGCGACTTTCCTACCATTTCACGTGTTACCACTGAAATCATCAACCTCGAAGCCATTTTACATCTCCCCAAGCCTACCGAGCACTTTCTGGCTGATTTGCACGGTGAGCACGAGGCTTTTTTACACGTACTGCGAAATGCTTCGGGCAACATCAAGCGCAAGGTAAACGAACTTTTTGGCGATACTTTGACGGAGCAAGAAAAGAAAGATCTGTGTACATTGATTTATTATCCGGAACAAAAGCTGGAATTGATCAAGCACGAACAGAGTAATCTCACAGAATACTATCAGACTACCCTCGAAAGACTCATCACGGTGTGTCGTAGTGTCTCTTCGAAATACACTCGTTCGAAAGTCCGCAAAAGTTTGCCCGAAGAATTTGCCTATATCATTGAGGAATTGTTGCACGAATCGGCTGACGACCACAATAAGCAGGATTATCTCAATGTTATCATACGCAGTGTGATTATTACCCGCCAAGCCGACAACTTCATTGTGGCCATGTGTCATCTCATACAGCGTCTTTCCATTGACCGCCTGCACATTTTGGGCGATATCTACGATCGAGGCCCCGGTGCTCACCTCA
The DNA here is from genome assembly GCA_017461605.1 of Bacteroidaceae bacterium. GTDB lineage: Bacteria > Bacteroidota > Bacteroidia > Bacteroidales > Bacteroidaceae > Alloprevotella. The sequence continues at coordinate 166,885 of JAFTXN010000007.1, read as the reverse complement.
TCATGGACACGCTTTGTAGCTATCATCACTTGGACATTGAGTGGGGCAACCATGATATCTTGTGGATGGGAGCAGCAGCCGGCAATCTCTGCTGTATAGCCAGTGTGTTGCGCCTCTCTCTGCGCTATGCCAACACAGGTACGTTGGAAGAAGGTTACGGCATCAACATGGTTCCATTGGCACGATTTGCCATGGAAACTTATGCTGACGACCCTTGTGAGATTTTTGTACCGAAAGTCGAAGAGACCAACAATCGTCTTAGCGAAAAGGATTTGCGGCTCATTGCCCAAATGCACAAGGCCATTACTTTGATACAGTTCAAGCTCGAAGCACAAATCAGTCAGGCGCATCCTGAATGGGAAATGCTGGATCGTTGTTTGGTACAACACATTGACAAGACCAAAGGTATAGTTCGACTTGGTGATGCATGCTATGAACTACGCGACAAGCATCTCCCTACCCTTGACCCTTTGCATCCTGAAGTGCTGACCCCCGAAGAGAGCGAACTGATGACTCGCTTGCAGCATTCGTTCCTCATCTCCGAACGTCTGCAACGCCACGTGGCTTGCTTACTATCGCGTGGTAGTATGTATTCTGTCTTCAATTCCAACCTCCTCTTTCATGCTTCTGTGCCCCTTAACGAGGACGGCAGTCTGCGCGAAGTGATGTTGGGCGGAACACCAGTCAAGGGCCGCGAACTCATGATGCGTGTCGAGCAGATGGTTAGAGCCGCCTTCGACGATGCAGCCGAGGAAGGCGAGCAGGAATATGCACGTGACTATTTCTGGTATCTCTGGTGTGGTAAAAACTCTCCCCTCTTCGACAAGGGAAAGATGGCCACCTTCGAGCGCTACCTCATTGCCGACAAGAGCACGCACGTTGAGGAGAAAGGATGGTACTACAAGTTGCGCGACAATGCTGCCATCTGTGATGCCATACTTGACGACTTCGAGGTGAAAGGCCAACACAGGCACATCATCAACGGACATGTACCCGTGAGAGCCGGTAAGGGAGAAAATCCCATCAAAGCCGAAGGTCGTCTCATGGTGATCGATGGTGGATTTGCCAAGGCTTATCATGACACCACCGGTATAGCAGGTTACACCCTCGTCTACCACAGTCGTGGTTTTCAGCTCGTACAACACGAACCTTTCCATTCCACGGAAGAAGCCATTCGTCTCGGCACAGACATCCGGAGCACCACGCAGATTGTTGAGATGACCGGTCGCCGTGAACGAGTCAATGATACAGATGTCGGCGAAAAGATACGTATACAAATCGATGACCTGCAAAAACTCTTCAAGGCCTATCGCAAAGGCTTAATCAAGGAGAGTTAATTAAGTTATACTGCAAGTAGAAACACGTACACAACTCATACCAACACATACACAACAATATGAAAACTCTAAAAGAACTCTATCGCATAGGCTCTGGTCCTAGCAGCAGCCACACCATGGGACCGCGCACCGCTGCCGAGAAATATCTTGAACGCCATCCCGAGGCAACGCGTTTTCGTGTAACACTCTATGGCAGCCTTGCAGCCACCGGTAAGGGGCACCTTACCGACTGGGCTGTCAATTGTGTACTTGGCGAACAGCGTACCGAGATTGTTTGGCGAGCAGACATTGTGCCCTCCTTTCATCCCAACGGCATGAAATTTGAAGTCCTCGATGCTGAAGGTAATCCTCACGATGCTTGGACCGTTTACAGCGTGGGCGGTGGAGCCTTGGCTGAGGAAGGGAAAGATTGTATGCAGAGTGAGGAAATCTATGATCTCGATCACCTGCTTGACATTAAGAGATGGTGCGAAGACCGTGGACAGAGCTATTGGGAATACGTGCAACACTGTGAGGAGAGCGATATTTGGGATTATTTGGAAGAAGTGTGGAATGTGATGTGCCAAGCTGTGGAACGCGGCATTGAGCACGAAGGCGTTTTGCCCGGTTGTCTCAACTTGAAGCGTAAAGCTCCCCAATATTACATAAAAGCCTCCGGCTATGGTCCTAACCTGCAGAGTCGCGGACTTGTCTTTGCTTATGCCCTGGCAGTCAGCGAGGAGAATGCCTCCGGTGGACGCATCGTGACGGCTCCTACCTGTGGAGCCAGCGGCGTACTGCCTGCAGTGCTCTATCACCTCCACCGCACCCGTCACTTCCCGCAGAAACGAATGCTTCATGCCTTAGCAACTGCCGGCCTTGTGGGTAATATAGCCAAGGCGCGTGCCAGCATCAGTGGCGCCGAAGCCGGATGCCAAGCCGAAGTGGGCGTAGCATGCGCCATGGCTGCTGCGGCTGCCAACTACCTGTTTGGTGGTAGTTTGGCCGCAACCGAGTATGCAGCCGAAATGGGGCTTGAACACCATCTTGGCATGACCTGTGATCCCATCTGTGGACTTGTGCAGATACCCTGCATTGAGCGTAATGCGCATGCCGCAGCTCGTGCACTTGATGCCAACATCTATGCTACCTATGCTGAAGGTGTGCATCGCATCTCCTATGACAAGGCTGTTGAGGTGATGAAGCAGACCGGTCATGACCTCCCCTCCCTTTATCGCGAAACCAGCGAAGGAGGATTGGCCAAAGAGTTCGGAAGCATTTAAGAGCTTTCCCAATCATTCTCATCTCATTGTAAACTACATCATTTAGGCTTTCGTAGCACGCTTTCGCGTCTTTGATTACACATTGCGTGCTGCATGGTAAATAAGAAAACAAAAGCGAGAAGCTCGGATGAGTTTCTCGCTTTTTTGGTTGGTATAAGTAAATTCTATTGCATGTGGCAACGTTTTTACTTTGCGATATCAATTCTGTGGCTTACATCAGAAATTGTAATACAGTCCGAAGCGCACATCGTTTCCGCTCAGTCGAAATCCGAAGCCATCGTCACCGAAAGCGCTAACGGATGCATTGCCAGCTGGTAAGTCGCTATCGGAATCACGATAGCCCAAGAAACCCAAGTGTGCCACAAAACTGAGATTTTTCGCTACTTTCACAGATAATCCGGGAGATATCCCCACTTGCCAAGCATTGTTGGCTTCGTCTGCATCTTGGTGCTTATAGGTATTGAAACCAAATCCGCCATCAAGGAATAGGTTGACTATGCCCCACTCGTAGTAGGTGTAGCGGGCATAAGGCATAGCAATAAATCCGTTGACGCTTGAACCCTCCTTGTAACTATGGGCATAACCTATATTCAAGCCGATGGCCCAATGGTCGCTCAGGTTGTAACCCACTTCGGGTTGGATGGTGAAATCCGTGGTTTCTGCTTTGTTGTTTCGCCACAGTCCCACTTCGCCTCCCACATAGATCTGTGCATTGGCAGTCAGCGCTGATACTGCCACCAACAGGGTTAAGAGCAATTTTTTCATGTCATCTTGTTTTTATTGGTTGAACATTGTTGGGATATGAAGTGCACCGGTTGTTTTCTTATCTACCGGCCATCACCTTGTGCACGGCAGTGGTGCCATTCTGGAGCGTAACCTGTACCAGCACTACGCTTCCGGCCGATACGCCGGGCACTGTCAGCACAGCTTCGTGGCTTCCGCCGCAGGCCTGACGTGCGAGTAATTTGCCGTCCGCTCCATAAAGGCAGATTTGTTTCATGCCTTGAGTAGCGTTGAGGTGCAGACGGCCGTTCTTAAAAACCGGCAGTTCGGTGGCTGCCTGCTGCGTTGTGCGAATGTCAGTGATAGTCGGTGCTTGCGTCTTGTCTGTCTCTTCCACTATTTCATAGATGGCAGGCGCAGCACCGCTCCATTCAATTTTCATGGCAAGTGCCCAAGGCATGTTGTCGAAATTAATTTCGGTTACATGGTCCGAGAGCGTTCCGACATTGGTCCACTCCTTACCATCGGTGGTAGCCAGAATTTTGGTATTGCCCCCTTCGGTACTTGCATCTTGGTATATCAGTACTCGCTTCAGGGGATAAATTTGTTGGAAGCGGTAGGTCAATGCGCCTATGGCATCGTTGCATCCGCTGTGGCCTAGACCATCATTGAGTGTTGCAACTTCAGTTCCTTCAGCATCGATGCAGACATGTTCGCAGGCCTCAAGCAAACTTTGCTTGTTGACTTCGATTTCGTACAGACGCAACCACTTGCTCGTATTAGCACTCTGCACATATAGGCGTACATACTTCGCTTGAATGTCGGCTCCCTCCATGTCGATATACTTCACGTCAGCATTAAGTGTCTTCATTTTGTTAATGCCGAAAGTGGTTTGTGACGTTCCTTTTATCTTTAAGTCGCTCCATTTCTTGCCATCTGTGCTTACTTGCACCTTGCCTGTGTTCATATAGTCACCATTGGTAGTTCCTACATATACTCTCACGTCGGTGATGGCGGTCTGTGCAGCCAGTGTTACGGTATAAGCGTCGCCGTTCTGCTGATTACGGTTCAGTGTGCAGAAAGTGCTGTAATCACCATCGATGAAGAGGTTTGCATTGTGGTTTTCCCAAAAAGTGTTTTCGGGTGCTGTGGCCGAAGATATTTTGGGCAATGTGGGGAGATTGATGCAGAATTTTGTTTTTGAGAGTGAAAGTGTTTGTGCTTCATTGCCCTCGTTGATGAAAGCTATGTGCTTGATAACAGAGGGCACTTCTGCTACACTCTCTACGCGCACCCACTGTTTTCCGTTAGGCGAATAAATGAGCGAAAAGTTTTGTAGCAGACTCTCATCGAGCGTAATGCTTGTGCACTGCATGGCTGTACCCAGTGTGAGTCCGACATATTCGCCCTTATTGAGTTTTGTGTTGGGCATATTGATATACACCACTCCGGTAGCACTTCCTTTGACAGCGCGGATACCATCGACGTTGGTCAGCAGTTCATCGCCGCTCTTGGGAGTGAAGAAATCGCCAAGTGCAGTGGTTTTGAAATCCTTTACAAAGGGATAGAGATATAACTCGCTGGGTTGTGATTGACGCTGTGATACGGAGATACTGTTGCCCATGCCTTCGAGTGCAAAGGCTGTGTAATGCTCACTGGTATCGAGTGCGTTGATATTTTTGAGTTCGGGTACAAATGTCTCCCATTTAGCATTGTCTGCGTTACTCATTGATGCAATGTTCAGCAACTCCTTGACACTGGAAGCCATCTGTTGCAGTTTGAGCAACCAGGGTGCAAGGTCGTTATAGAGCAAACGGTCGCTTTCCACCTCAGAGTCTTTAAGACCTACCAACACGTTGCATGCCTGCAACACTTCTTCCATCTTCGCTCTGAGTGCATCGGGCTTCGGATTTCCGCTGCTGAGTGAAGCCTTGTAGGCATTGATTACGGTCTTCAGTTCTTCGGGGTCGTTGTATCGCAGATAGTAGGCCAAAGTTTGATAAGCCTTGGCAAATTCTTCGCTGCTCACCACGGCCTTGAATGAAGCGTTCCAGCTCTCGATGTTCTTAAATCCGCTGTTGTTCCAAGCATAGTCGGCTACGCTGAAGAGAGCCGTTTTAGATACTTCACCCTGCTGCATCGGGTTGCTCACGATGCCCAAACCATGTTGAAGATCGCTCTCCATGCGTGCGTTGGCGTCGACGGCAGGCAGGTCATAGAAGTTGGAATACATGTCCATAGGGTAGATTTGTCCATCAGCGTTGTCGTTACACGGATAGTTCCACCACCAGGCCACGTTGCGGCCAAGGTCATCTTTCACCACCTTGAGGTCGTTACTGTTGGGCACGGTCCATACACCCCAACCTGTGGTGTAGATGGTTACGTTAGCAGGAACGGTGGACAAAGCATTGAAGAACGAACGGCGCACATCGGCATTAACAAACGAAGAAGCATATACTTGCGGTACGAAATGCACAGGTTTCACTGTATCAGTTGCTACGGCTCCTTCAGCATTCCATTTGGCTTCGATTTCGCGTTGCAACTGAGTCAGACGATTGGCATTCAGTGTGTGGGTCGCTGCATCGCCGGGAACCGAAACGTCGTCCACAAACACAGCAAACTGGCGCACACCGAGGGCATGCATCTTGGTAAACTTGCCCATGATATCGTTGATTACCGTACTGCTGCCGGTGAAGTCATTTCCGGGGTGGATGGCCCAGATGAAGTTAACCTTCGTTTCTGCAGATACAGCTGAAATTTCGCGCACCATATCTTGTGAAAGCCATCCATTCTTTACCTGTTCGTCTGTAAGCGTTGTGGGATAAGCATCCTTCCAATACTGTGAATGATACGGGTCGCTCTTGGCTCCGTAGAGATAGGTGTTCATTTTGTAACGCATCATGAAGCGCATCAAGTCCTTCTTCACGGCAATGGTATAAGGGTAGCCGTAATATCCTTCCACCAATCCACGACTTTGCTGGTCGGCATAGTCGTAAATAGTAACGGCTTGTATCTTATCCATACTTTCCCTCTGTTCGAAAATTTGCTCCAATGAGGCCAATCCATGGAACACGGCATCCGTGTGTTCACCCAAGATGATGAAGTCGGCGCTGTTGTATTCGTCTCCGGAGTTGGAGATACTCAGCAGATGACGGTCATATTTACCTTCTTGCGTGAAGACTTCACGCGAGAGACCTTTTGCCGTGGCTTTGGCGTCGGCAGCTCCACCGGAGCCGTTGATGCCAAGATAGATCACCGGCCATTTTGTACCTGTGGCTTTTGTTGGGATGGCATCAACCAAAGCATCAAAATCTTCCGGAGCATTCCATCCGGGAGCAGAGGCACCACTGGCAAACAAGATGTTCAGCAGTCGTACTTTTGTAGCACGGTCAATGCCTTCTTCACATACCACTTCATATTTACCGCCATCCCACCATGGATTTTCATCTACCATGACTTGTTCCTGCGGTATGGGATAGATGGTGTAAACATTGTCTGCACGCATCTCACCGGTCCATGCAAATGCCATGCATGCAAAAACCGAGGTTAAGAGTGTTCTTTTCATATTTTTGATATTGTTTAAGGTGATTATTTCTTTAGTGAAGCAAGCGTTTCGTTGAGTGTTGCAATCTTTGAGAGTGCGTCGGCTTGTTTCTTGCGCTCCAGCTCGACAACAGCAGCAGGAGCGTTGGCAACGAAGCGCTCGTTGGAGAGTTTTTTCTCGATACCGGCCAGGAAGCCTTGCAAGTGTTTCAGTTCGGCTTTGGCTTTTGCTATTTCTGCCTCAATGTCGATAAGGTTGCCCAGCAACACAGCAAATTCGGTGGTGCCTACCATGAAGGCTGCAGCGCCTTGTCCTTTGCTATCAACCACATCTACCGATGCCACATTGGCCATCTTGGTGATGATGCAGTCGTAGGCAGCCAGCGGGTTGGCACCTACTACTTGCAACTCGAGCACTTCCTTTTGCGGAATGTTCTTCTGATTGCGCACGGCACGCACTCCGGCAATCACGCTCTTCACGGCTTCGATGTCGGCCATGAGGCGGGCATCATCGTCATGGGGAGTAGCAATGTTTTGCGGACTTACCATGATGCTTTCGCCCTCACGGCGTTCGCACAGGTGCTGCCACAGCTCTTCGGTGATGAAGGGCATGAAGGGGTGCAACAAGTGCAGCAGATCATCGAAGTAGCCGAGCACTGCAGCGTAGGTCTTGGCATCGATGGGATTGCCGTATGCCGGTTTCACCATCTCAAGCAGCCATGCAGAGAATTCGTCCCAGAAGAGGTGATACACTTCCATCAAAGCCTCGCTCAAGCGATATTTACTGAACAAGTCGTTGAGGTCGGCAGCACTCTTGCGGAGCTTTGCACCAAACCATTCGACAGCGATGCGGGCGGTTTCGGGTTGTTCGACATCGGCCACCTGCCATCCCTGAACGAGACGGAAGGCATTCCAAATCTTGTTGCAGAAGTTGCGGCCTTGTTCGCAGAGGGCTTCGTCGAACAGGATGTCATTGCCGGCAGGAGCCGAGAGCATCATTCCCATACGCACACCGTCGGCACCAAACTTGTCGATGAGCACCAATGGGTCGGGTGAGTTGCCCAGCTGCTTCGACATCTTGCGGCCTTGGTTGTCGCGTACGATACCGGTGAAGTAAACATTGCGGAAGGGCATCTTTCCGGTGTATTCGTAGCCGGCCATAATCATGCGTGCCACCCAGAAGAATATGATGTCGGGACCGGTTACGAGGTCGGCTGTGGGATAATAGTAGGACAGCTCTTCGTTGTTCGGTTGGTTGATACCCTTGAAAAGCGAGATGGGCCAGAGCCATGAGGAGAACCAGGTGTCGAGAGCATCCTCGTCCTGACGCAAATCGGCCTGTGTGAGAGCAGCGTTGCCACTCTTCTCGCGAGCCAGGGCCACGGCATCGTCAATGTTTTCGGCTACCACATATCCGCCTTCGGGCAGGTAGTAAGCCGGGATGCGGTGTCCCCACCACAGTTGGCGACTGATGCACCAGTCCTTGATGTTCTCCAACCAGTGGCGATAAGTGTTCTTGTATTTTGCAGGATAGAACTTGATGTCGTCGTTCATCACCGGTGGCAGTGCCAGGTCGGCAAAGTGTTTCATTTTGAGGAACCACTGCATTGACAGTTTGGGTTCGATAGGTACACCGGTGCGCTCCGAGCAACCCACCTTGTTGGTATAGGCTTCCACACGTTCCATGAGTCCGGCTGCCACGAGGTCGTCCTCGATTTGTCGGCGCACATCAAAGCGGTCCATGCCAACGTAGAGACCGGCTTCGGAGCTGAGTGTTCCGTCATCGTTGAAGATGTCGATGCTCTGCAGGTTGTGCTTTTCGCCCAACATATAGTCATTGACATCGTGAGCCGGTGTTACTTTCAGACATCCCGTACCGAATTCCACATCCACATATTCGTCTTCGATCACCGGTATCACGCGGTTCACCAGCGGCACAATCACTTTCTTGCCCTTCAGCCATTCGTTCTTGGGGTCGTTGGGGTTGATACACATCGCGGTATCGCCCATGATGGTCTCCGGGCGTGTGGTGGCCACGATGGCATAACGTCCTTCGGGGTCGCCCTCCACACGATAGCGCAGATAGTAGAGCTTGGAGTTTTCTTCCTTGTAGATTACTTCCTCGTCCGACAGCGCTGTCTGTGCCTTGGGGTCCCAGTTGACCATGCGCACACCGCGATAGATGAGTCCCTTGTTGTAGAGGTCCACAAACACCTTGATGACACTCTGCGAACGCTCTTCGTCCATGGTGAAGGCCGTGCGATCCCAGTCGCACGATGCTCCCACGCGGCGTAGCTGTTTGAGAATGATGCCACCATGCTCTTCGGTCCAATCCCAAGCGTGTTTCAGAAACTCTTCACGGGTGAGGTCGCTCTTCTTGATACCACGTTCGGCCAAGCGGTTCACCACCTTGGCTTCGGTGGCAATGGAGGCGTGGTCGGTGCCGGGCACCCAGCAAGCGTTCTTTCCCTCCATGCGTGCTCTGCGCACCAGGATGTCCTGAATGGTATTGTTGAGCATGTGTCCCATGTGCAGCACGCCGGTTACGTTGGGCGGGGGAATCACCACGGTATAGGGGGTGCGTCCGTCGGGTTTCGAACTGAAAAGATGGTGGTCCATCCAGTATTGGTACCACTTTCCCTCCACAGCTTCGGGAGAGTATTTACTGGCTAATTCCATATTGTTTAAAATGTTTTGTTGTGTCTTATGAATTATGATGATGGTATATAATGACCTACAAAAATACGCTTTATTCATCAAAAGTGGCTCAAAATCTTCTGAAAAGGCATTGTTCGACGGCAAAAAACGGCACAACCAACACCTGATTTCGTGTTTTGACATCAGAAAGTCGGTGAAAAGCTCCCTCCTTCAGAACTGTTCTCTCCCACTCGCTTGATACAGATACGGGCGAACTTTTCGGGAGAAGTTGCCATGTATCTGTTGTTTTCACATGCCGATGTGCGAAAAGTGGCAAGGCCTGCCAGTAAAACCTGCAAGGCGTGTAGAAAAATGCGCAAGCACCGCAGAATTTTCTGCAAGCACTGCAAAAAAGCCCTGCTTCCGATGCGAGGAAACAGGGCTTATGTTCGGGAGGTTTGTTTTCCGGTTTACGATTTCTCATAACGCTCCGGCCAGCAGCTGCGCATGTATTGCAACATGCGGGCCTCGGCAGCATTGTCAGCCGGTTGCCACATGGGGGCGCTGCCCACCAGTTCGTCCGGCAGATATTGCTGTCGGGCGAAGTGTCCGGGGTGGTCGTGCGGATAGATGTAGCCGCCGCTATATCCCAGTTCGGCCATCAGTTCGGTGGGAGCATTGCGCAGGTGCAACGGAACGGGGGCTCCGCCATGCTGCTTCACATGTTCGAGCGCTGCCCCGATGCCCAGATAGGCAGAGTTGCTCTTCGGGCTTGTGGCCAGATAGACCGTGGCCTCGGCCAAGGGAATGCGGCCTTCGGGCCACCCGATCTTCTGAACGGCATCAAAGGCTGCATTGGCCAGCAACAGGGCATTGGGATTGGCCAACCCCACGTCTTCGGCTGCCGAGATGATGAGCCGACGCGCGATAAACTTCGGGTCTTCGCCGGCGTCCACCATGCGTGCCAACCAGTAGAGTGCTGCATCGGGATCGCTGCCACGGATGCTCTTGATGAATGCGGAGATGATGTCGTAGTGCATCTCGCCATTCTTGTCGTAGGCCTGCGGCATGTGTTGCAGCACTTGCTCCACCATGGCGTTGGTGATGCCGATATTTCCCTCAGGATGTGCGTTGACCACCAGGTCGAGCAGTCCGAGCAACTTGCGTGCATCGCCTCCGCTGAAACGCATCAAGGCTTCGGTTTCGTCCAGTCGGATGCCGCTTTCACTTAGGTAGGCATCTTCTGTCATGGCACGCTGCAGGAGCTTCATCAGGTGTTCGCTGCCAAGCGGTTTGAGTACGTACACCTGACAGCGCGACAGGAGCGGGCGTATCACTTCGAACGACGGATTCTCGGTGGTGGCACCGATGAGGGTCACGGTGCCGTCTTCCACGGCAGCGAGCAGCGAGTCTTGCTGCGACTTTGAGAAACGGTGGATTTCGTCGATGAAGAGGATGGGACTCTTGGCATTGAAGAAGCGGTTGCTGCGTGCACGTTCGATGACCTCGCGCACATCTTTCACACCACTGCTGACAGCACTCAGCGTGTAGAAGGGGCGTTCCAGCTTGCCCGCAATGATTTTGGCCAGTGTGGTCTTCCCTACCCCGGGAGGTCCCCAAAGAATGAACGAAGTGAGGTTGTCGCTCTCGATCATGGTGCGCAACACGGCTCCTTCGCCCACAAGATGCTCTTGGCCTATGTATTCGTCCAGACGGGTGGGACGCAAGCGTTCGGGTAGCGGTTTCATACTTAGGTATTGGGGTAAAACGGATTATGATTCGATTTCGGATAATTCGAGCCAGCGCATGGATTTCTCGTCCAGCTCATCACGCAGTTGTGGCAGGCGTATGCTGGCTTCGGTGATGGCTTCGACCGACAATGTTCCGCTGCAGAGTTGTTCTTCAAGAAGTTTCTGCTCGTCTTCAAGCGCAGCGATGGCTTGTTCCAGCTCCTCCATTTCACGACGTTCCTTGAAGGAGAGTTTGCGTTTGCGGTCAGACCCTTCGTGAATGGGCTTGGCCTTGGCGGGGGTGGAGCTTGTTGGTGCTCCCTTCGTCTTGTGCTTGTCGGCAGCCTTCTCCTGTTCTTCTTCATCGCGCAATTGCTGCCATTCGCGGTATTGTGTGTAGTTGCCGGGGAAGTCATCGATGTCGCCTTCGCCATTAAACACCAGCAGATGGTCCACCACCTTGTCCATGAAGTAGCGGTCGTGGCTCACCACGATGACACAGCCGCCGAAGTCGGACAAGTATTCTTCCAGAATTTGCAACGTGGCAATGTCGAGGTCGTTGGTAGGTTCGTCAAGGATGAGGAAATTGGGGGCTTGCATCAGCACCGTACACAGATAGAGTCTGCGACGTTCGCCCCCCGACAGTTTGTAGACGTAGTCCTGCTGGCGTGCCGGTGGGAAGAGGTAGTGGGTGAGCAGTTGCTGGGCTGTGAGACGCCGACCGCCTCCCAAATCAACGGTCTCGGCAATGCGACGCACAGCATCGATGACCCGCATCTGTGTGTCGAACTCCATGCCTTCCTGCGAGAAGTATCCGAAACGCACGGTTTCGCCCACAACGAAGCGGCCGCTGTCCGGCTTCTCCAGACCGAGCAGCATCTTGATGAACGTGGACTTGCCCGTGCCGTTGCCGCCCACGATGCCCATCTTCTCGAAACGCGAAAAGTTGTAATAGAAGTCGCGCATGATGACCTTGGGAGCAGCAGTGGTGCCATTGCCGTTGTCGGGCGAGATGGGGGCAAAGGCCTTGCTGACATATTCGGCTTCAAAGATTTTCGATCCGATGTATCCGCTCTTTATCTCCAGCCGGGCTGTTCGCTCTTGCCGCTTACGCTTGGCCTCTTGCTCCAATTCGTAGAAGGCTTCCTTGCGATAGCGAGCTTTGCCCGAGCGAGCACTGGGGGTGCGGCGCATCCATTCCAGTTCGCGCCGATAACGATTGTTGGCTCGCACAATCGAAGCATTGTCGGCCGTGATGCGCTCGTCGCGCTTCTCCAGATAGTATTCGTAAGAGCCTTGGTAGGAATAGACGGTGTGGTTGTCGAGTTCGATGATGTTGGAACAAACGCGGTCAAGGAAATAGCGGTCATGTGTTACCATCAGGAGCGACCTGACATGGCGTTGCAGATAGCCTTCCAACCACTCGATCATCGTGAGGTCCAGGTGGTTGGTAGGCTCGTCGAGGATGAGCAAATCGGGCTCGGTGAGCAGCACGTTGGCCAATGCCACACGCTTCAATTCACCTCCCGACAGCAAGCCGACGGGCTTCTGAAAGTCGGTGATGTGCAGCTTGGTCAGAATTTGCTTGGCTTTCTGCTCGAAATTCCATGCCTCGCGGCGTTCCATCTCCTCCATCAACTCCGCCAAGCCCGGCGTTCCGGGTGTTTCGAGACAACGCTCGTAGCGTGCTATGAGTTCTGACAATTCGCCGGCTTGCCTGAAGCAGGCATCTATCACCGTGGTGGAGGGATCGTAGTGCGGAGTCTGTTCGAGATATCCCACTTTCAGGTCGCGCCGAAACACGATTTGTCCGCTTTCGTAGTCGTCGCGACCCACAAGGATGTCCAGCAGAGTGGATTTGCCCGTACCATTGCGAGCTATCAATCCTACCTTGCTGCTCTCGCCTACGGAGAAGCTGATGTCCTCAAACAGCAGCAAATCGCCGATGCGCTTGGTGAGATGTTGTACGTCCAAATATGGCGTCATGTGAAGTAGCTGTATCTATTTATTATAATATGTGCGAAAAGCGAACTTCCCTACCCCGACTCTCCCACGTGTCGTTCGGAGAGTGATATAGCAGTCGTTATTTTCCGCCGATGGAGGCATAAAAACTGAGGAACTTGGGAAATCTGCTCACAATTTGCGGCGAAAGTATAAAAAAAACATCACAACGTTTCGTGGTTAAGCTAAATTGTTTACTTTTGCATCGTGAAAAAGCCAACACCATCTGCTTTTCACTTATAGCTATTCCCCACACACTTCGTTGTTCTCCCCACTCTGCGTCAAGCCGAGTGAGAAAACAAGCTACAAAGGTTTCGGATTGACATCAGACAACAAAGGTGCAGCAACTGCATTCCTATGCATCCCGACCAAGCATACAGAAGTGTAACACCATTTCCCAAAACAGGAAGAAGAAACGAGGAGCATATCGCATCCTCCCAACAAGCATACACAAAGACAAAATACAATCACTATGCAGTATTACAGAAAAGAGCAATTGGAAAACATGAGCGAGCAAGAGCTGCACGACATTGCTTCCAACCTCAATGCATCTCATAGCAACAACAAGGAAGACCTCATCTATGCCATCCTCGATGCTCAAGGCGAGGCACGTGCAGAGGAGAGCACATCCGAACCTCATCGCAAGCGTACACGAATTGTGAAGAAAGAGGTGGACCGAGTTTATTCTGCTTCGAAAGAACAAACACAGCGTTTCGAAGCTGCTCCCGTGCACAACAATACCGATAATAAGCCGGCTGAAAAAGAGGAGAAGACAGAAGTTCCCGCAGCAAAGGATACGGAAATCATCACAGAGAATCCGACGGAAAATACAGCAACCGAACCTGTTGTAACTCCCGAAGTGGAAACAGCCGAAACTCCGGTTGAACCGCCCAAGCGTAAGCGCGGACGTCCGTCAAAAGCAGAACTGGCAGCGCGTCAGGCTGCACTTGCTGCGACACAAACAGAATTGAGTATGCCCGTCGAGACTCACGAAACCAATGCTCAAGATAAAGCGAACGACCGTCCTGCCAAAAAGATAGACAGCAAACTGCCCGAATTTATCAACCAACAAATAGAGCAGGCCAAGGCCGCGCAAACCGAAGAACAGACCTCTGCCACCGACCTCGGAGCACTGGAGCGCCATTTCAACGAAGCCAACACCCGTCAGGAGGCAGCTGCTCTTCCCGAAGGAATCCAACCTCCCACTCCCGGAAACGATTTCATCATCCTGGAGGACATTCCGGTGGTTAGTTCCGACAGCTTTGACGAAGTGGTGATGCCGAAGTTCCGTCGTTTCAAGGAAGACGAGCGCCTGGGACTCACCACACCGGTTCAGCAGGCCAAGCCCGAAGCACCTTCTGCCCAGCCCGAGCAGCCCGAAGATCACACACTCAATGGATGCGGAGTGCTCGAGATTGTGAACGAAGGATATGGCTTCCTGCGTTCGGCCGACTTCAATTATCTCACCTCCCCCGACGACATCTACGTATCGCCGCAGCAGATTCGCAACCTCGGTCTCAAGAATGGCGATGTGGTGGAAGGCATCGTGAAAGTGCCACGCGAAGGCGAAAAGTTCTTTGCCCTCATTCAGCCCGAGCGCATCAATGGCCGCACTCCCGAAAGTGTGCGCGACCGTACCCCCTTCGAACACCTCACTCCCCTCTTCCCCGATGAGAAGTTCCAATTGTGCGGCGGCGGAGGCAAAGACTCTTTGTCGCGCCGCATCGTAGACCTCTTTGCTCCCATCGGAAAGGGACAACGCGCACTCATTGTGGCACAGCCCAAAACGGGTAAAACACTCCTGATGAAGGACATCGCCAATGCCATTGCCGAGCACCATCCCGATACCTACCTCATGATGCTTCTCATCGACGAGCGCCCCGAGGAAGTGACCGACATGGCACGTACCGTCAAGGCCGAAGTGATTGCATCTACCTTCGACGAACCGGCAGCCCGCCACGTCAAGATTGCAGGCATCGTGCTCGAAAAAGCCAAACGCATGGTGGAAAGCGGTCACGACGTAGTGATATTCCTCGACTCCATCACCCGCCTGGCCCGTGCCTACAACACCGTGGCTCCGGCCTCCGGCAAGGTGCTCACCGGTGGTGTGGATGCCAATGCATTGCAGAAGCCCAAACGCTTCTTCGGTGCTGCCCGCAACATCGAGGGAGGCGGTTCGCTCACCATCATTGCCACAGCTCTCATCGACACCGGCTCGAAGATGGACGAAGTGATCTTTGAAGAGTTCAAGGGTACCGGCAACATGGAGCTGCAGCTCGACCGCGTATTGGCCAACAAGCGCATCTTCCCGGCTGTGAACATCATCGCTTCCGGAACACGCCGCGACGACCTGTTGCAGGATGAGAACACGCGCAACCGCATGTGGGTGCTCCGCAACCATATTGCCGACATGACGCCCCTCGAAGCCATGCAAAACCTCAAGAAGCGCATGGAGGACACGCACGACAACGAAGAGTTCCTCATCTCGATGAATTCTTAACCCCACCGCAAGAATACATACATTTATATAAAACGAAAGTGCGAAACGACTCTTGTCGTTTCGCACTTTCGTTTTATAGGTAAAGGCAAGAAGCTTACTAAATTGGAACTTGGAAAATCTTCTCAAACTATAGAGCTAGGCGCAGACCATAAAATTGAGTTTTGTGGTCAGGACGAATGTTCGATCGGTATAAGGATAGACAATGATCCGCGTCGCCGTAATAATACCCACCACGCATTATACGATAAGTACCAGAACTAGGGCCAGTGGGATTTGTCTGAGCGGAGGAGGAATACTTCCCAAACCAGTCGAAACACCATTCAGCTACGTTGCCGGACATATCGTAAAGACCTAACTCATTTGCGCGTTTCTGACCAACGGGGTGTAGAGAAGAAGTGTTGCCA
The DNA here is from genome assembly GCA_017461605.1 of Bacteroidaceae bacterium. Classification (GTDB taxonomy): domain Bacteria; phylum Bacteroidota; class Bacteroidia; order Bacteroidales; family Bacteroidaceae; genus Alloprevotella. The sequence continues at coordinate 150,748 of JAFTXN010000007.1, read as the reverse complement.
CCATACCACGCAACATTATCAATGTCGCTGCCGCCGGCATACTTATCACCATAGCTGCGCTTACCGCCGCGAGCTGCATACTCCCATTCGGCTTCCGTAGGCAAACGGAAGTTTTTACCAGTCAGTTCATTCAACTTTCGGATAAACTCCTGACAATCGTACCAATTCACGCTCTGCACGGGAAGATTATCACCCTTATACTTGGAAGGGTTCGTTCCCATCACTGCCTGCCATTCTGCCTGCGTTACTTCGTACTTGCCAATGTAGAAACCATTCAGCGTTACTTGGTGAGCTGGTTTTTCGTCATACCAATCACGACTGCCATCATGTTCTGCTGTAGCACCCATGATGAAGGTGCCACCCTCGACGTAGACCATGTTGGCCACGAGCTGCTGAATTGCAGGGGGTAGCTGACGATAAGTATTTGAGGGAGTGGTACGTGGCTTCACCGGCCGAGGCTTCGGCTTTGGTTTGGGTTTGGGTTTTGGTTTGGGCTTCAGTTTCGGGCCCGGTATGACACTCTGCGCCAGCACCGGAGCGGCTGCAGCACCCAGCAGGAAGAACGAAAGAGTGAGAAGCAAGATGCGAAGTCTCATAATTACAAGTTTTTAATTAGGGTTATGGCGCAAATATAGGCATTTCGGCAAAAAACGCCAAGCATTCCGCACACACAAAGCGAATTTCTGAAGAAACAACAAGCACCGGAGCATGCCACCAAAGGCACTGCAAGGGGCAGCGAAACGCCTTCCGGATTTGTTATCATGCGCATGAGACGTTCTTATCACCATAATGATAAATCCTTATCACTACGATGATAAATTCTTATCACTATAATGATAATTGAGTGACAGTGCTCGTGCGAAGCAGTTTGGGTGCTTGCAGATTGGGCCGAAAGTGAGGGCGGAAGATGAAAAGCCCCTGCCCCGAACTCTCCTACCTCAGGGAAGCATTGCCATCTGGTCGGCCCGTGTGCTGAAGAGAGCAGAATGGATTTATAAGCGGTTCAGAAAAACACAAAAAGAAACGAGGACAACCCTACCGGGATATTTCCCATGGGTTGTCCTCGTTTTAGGATTTACAGATATTGTCTGCCTAAGTTTATTTAGCTTCAGCGTTGGCAGCTTCAATCATTTCGGGGCTTGCATAGAGGTATACTTCCACGCGACGGTTAGCAGCCTGGCCTTCCTTGGTAGCATTGTCGGCCACGGGGTTGCTTTCACCGAGACCATCGACAGTCTTGATTTGGTCGGTGGTAGCACCTTGTGCCAAGCAGTAGTTGTAAACAGCCTGTGCACGCTTCAGAGAGAGCTGGCGGTTCTTCTCCTGGCTTTGCGCCTTGTTGCTGTTCTTCCAACCCACGTTGTCAGTGTAACCGATGATGGCTACGTCCATATCCTTGTTCTCGTTGAGAACGGTAGTGGCAAACTGGTTGAGGGCTTCCTTGGCCTGTGCGCTGAGCGTTGCTTCACCGGTACCGAAGAGGATACCTGAGTCGAAAGTAACGCGCACATACTTCATGCCGTTGTCGGCAGTGAGCATTTCGGCTTCGGCAGCAGCAATCTTTTCGGCAGCAGCCTTAGCTTTGTCCATACGATTACCAATCAGGACACCGGCACCGGCACCTACAGCAGTTCCGATGGCAGCTCCGATAGCAGCTCCCTTGCCCTTACCGGCCAACTGACCCACCAATGCACCAAGGGCACCACCACCGGCACCACCGATAAGACCACCTTTTGCAGTGTTGCTCATAGAGCATCCGCTCAACAGGAGCGCAGCACTCATGAAGAGCGCAGAAAACTTCATTTTGTTCATCTTGTAAAAATTAGGTTGTTGATTTTCGGCACAAAGATACAACATGAAGCTGAAAAATACAGAAAAGAATGACACAAACTTGCAGAACACATTTATAGAACGTGCAAGTGGTATTTTAGATACAGTCTGTCATAAAGTTTATTTGGATGAATTTCATGACTAATTATAGACAAGAGGAAATACCTATACTTACGCTATATATTATATAATGTATCATGATAGCTCTGTATCTGATTGCGCTCACCTTGCACACCTTCGCTTCGCGCAAGTGAAGCTGTGGCTCGTCAGAGCGAAAGAAAAACGCGTTTTCCTTTTGCTCTGCGCTCACCTTGCACTAACTTTGCAGACAAAATAATAAAACGAATTATGGCAAAAGAATTAAAAGACCTGACGAAACGGAGTACGGACTACTCAAAATGGTATAACGAATTGGTGGTGAAAGCTGACTTGGCCGAGCAGGCTGATGTGCGTGGTTGCATGGTGATAAAGCCTTATGGTTACGCGATCTGGGAGAAAATCCAGCAAGAACTGGATGCGAAATTCAAGGAGACCGGCGTGCAGAATGTGTATTTCCCCATGCTTATCCCCAAATCGTTCCTCTCCAAAGAAGCAGAACATGTGGAAGGCTTTGCAAAAGAGTGTGCTGTGGTTACGCACTATCGTTTGAAAGCCAACCCCGAAGGTGATGGCGTGGTGGTTGACCCCTCTGCGCGATTGGAGGAAGAACTGATTATTCGTCCCACCAGCGAAACAACCATCTGGAACACTTATCGCAAATGGATTCACTCTTGGCGCGATCTCCCCTTGTGCTGCAACCAGTGGTGCAACGTGATGCGATGGGAAATGCGTACCCGCTTGTTCCTACGCACCAGCGAATTCCTTTGGCAAGAGGGACACACAGCACACGCCACTCGCGAAGAAGCCGAAGCACGTGCCCGCCAGATGTTGGACGTATATGCCGACTTCGCTCGCGACTTCATGGCCATCCCCGTGGTGCGCGGCGTGAAGAGTGCCACTGAACGTTTTGCCGGTGCGCTCGATACCTACACCATCGAAGCTATGATGCAGGACGGAAAGGCATTGCAGAGTGGTACGAGTCACTTCCTGGGTCAAAATTTCGGTAAGGCATTCAACGTACAGTTTGTGGACAAGGATAACAAACTCGACTATGCTTGGGCCACCAGCTGGGGCGTGAGTACCCGTCTGATGGGTGCCCTCATCATGACGCACTCCGATGACAACGGACTGGTGCTTCCTCCTAAGCTTGCACCCATACAGGTGGTTATAGTCCCCATATATAAGGGAGATGCCGAATTGGCAGCTTTCGACGAGAAACTCGGTAACTTGGCCGAACAACTGCGCAAGATGGGTATTCGCGTGAAATACGACAATGCAGACAATAAGCGTCCCGGCTTCAAATTTGCCGATTACGAACTCAAGGGTGTACCCGTGCGTCTCGTGATGGGTGGTCGCGACCTCGAAAATGGCACCATTGAACTGATGCGTCGTGATACGTTGGAGAAAGAAACACTCCCCTTTGATGGCATCGCTGAGCACGTGGCCGGACTGTTGGACGACATTCAGCAAAATATCTACGCCAAAGCCAAGAAGCACTTGGACGACCATGTGTATACTTGTAACGATTATGCAGAATTCAAGGAGCGCGTAAAGGACGGTGGTTTCTTCCTCTGCCCTTGGGACGGAACAGAAGAAACCGAAGCGCAAATCAAGGCCGACACACAGGCCACCATTCGTTGCGTTCCTTATGGTTACAGCCAAGATAATCTTGGCAACGATATGGTCAGTGGTAAGCCTGCTGTATGCCGAGTGGTAATTGCGCGAAGCTATTAATTCGGTAGGACATACCGTATAAAAATAGTAAGAGAGGACAGACAATTGGGTTTGTTCTCTCTTATTTTATTAAATATCACGCGAAATCATGTCGCAATAGAGACCAACAATCAAAAACATGGGCTTTATTTTGCTGCTAAACATATAAGTTGTACTTTTGTAACAATTTTAAAAACGTTGCAAAGAGATTTATAATAATGAAAAATCCTACGACACAGCTTAATTTAGCAGCTGACAACATTCGTATCTTGGCCGCCAGTATGGTAGAAAAGGCTCGTTCCGGACATCCGGGCGGTGCTATGGGAGGTGCAGATTTCATCAACGTACTATTCAGCGAGTTCTTGATTTATGATCCTGAACAACCCACATGGCAGTGCCGTGACCGCTTCTTCTTGGATCCCGGACATATGTCGCCCATGCTTTATGCACAATTGGCTTTGGCAGGACGTTTCACGATTGATGAGCTTAAGCAATTCCGCCAATGGGGTTCCCCCACTCCGGGACACCCTGAGGTGAACGTGGAACGCGGTGTAGAGAATACATCAGGCCCCTTGGGACAAGGACATACTTATGCTGTAGGTGCTGCAATTGCAGCCAAAGCACTCTATGCACGAACCGGTAATCCAGGATTTAAGCGAGAAAAGATTTATGCTTACATCTCGGATGGTGGTGTGCAGGAAGAAGTGTCGCAAGGTGCCGGACGTATTGCCGGACACTTGGGATTGGACAACCTGATAATGTTCTTCGATGCCAACGAAATTCAGTTGTCCACCGAAACTGCAGCTGTGATTTCGGAAGATACAGCCATGAAGTATCGTGCATGGAACTGGAATGTGCTGGAAATCGATGGTAATAATGCAGAAGAAATACGCGCTGCGCTGAAAGCCGCTAACGAAGAGACAGAACGCCCGACCCTCATCATCGGTCACTGTGTGATGGGTAAAGGTGCACGTCAGGCGGATGGCACAAGCTACGAGAGAAATTGCAAAACACATGGTGCTCCCCTGGGTGGTGATGCCTACGTTAATACCATCAAGAATTTGGGCGGTAATCCTGATGATCCCTTTGTGGTATGGGATGAGGTGGAAGCTCTCTATGCTCGTCGTAAAGAAGAATTGACGCAAATCGTTGCCACTTTGCGTGCCGAAGAATCCGCATGGGCTGCCGCTAATCCCGAAAAGGCACAAATGCAAGAAGACTGGTTTGCCAATCGTCTGCCTGAACTTCCTTGGGACAGCATTCAGCAAAAGGACAACGGACCTACCCGAAATGGTTCTGCCGCATGCTTACAGATGCTTTCTGCTCACGTGAAGAACATGATTGTGTCGTCGGCTGACCTTTGCAACTCAGATAAAACAGACGGATTCTTGGCACACACCACAGAGATACGACGTGGAGACTTCAGCGGTGGCTTCTTGCAAGCCGGCGTGTCCGAACTGACAATGGCTTGTGTATGTATCGGTATGACACTACATGGTGGCATTATCACTGCTATGGGTACTTTCTTCGTTTTCTCCGACTACATGAAACCAGCCATCCGCATGGCTGCGCTCATGAAGTTGCCCGTGAAGTTCGTTTGGACACACGATGCTTTCCGTGTGGGTGAAGACGGACCTACCCATGAACCTGTGGAACAAGAAGCACAAATCCGCTTGATGGAGAAGCTCCGCAACCACGATGGCGAAGACTCTGTACGTGTATTCCGTCCCTGTGATGTTCATGCCACAACCCAATGTTGGCGTATGGCCATGGAGAATATGAAGACCCCTACGGCACTCATTTTCAGCCGACAGAATGTGAAAGATCTGCCGAAGTCCACCGATTATACCCAAGTGGCACGTGGTGCTTATGAAGTGGTGCCTGAAGAAAATCCGGATGTGATTCTCGTTGCTTCGGGTTCGGAAGTTTCAACATTAGCTGACACTGCAGCATTGTTGATGGAGCGCAAACAGATCAAGGCACGCGTGGTAAGTTGTCCTTCGGAAGGTCTCTTCCGTCGTCAATCGGCAGAATATCAAGAAAAGTTGCTTCCTAAGAATGGTAAAATCTTCGGACTGACTGCCGGACTCCCCATCACATTTGAAGGACTTGTGGGTGCTTACGGAAAAGTTTACGGCTTGAACAGTTTTGGCTTCTCTGCTCCCTTCACAGTGCTCGATGAAAAGTTGGGCTTCACTGCGGAGAATATCTACAAGGAAGTGTTGGACTATCTCAACGCATAACATATAAATATATATAGTATACATGAACACAATTATAGGATTGGCATCCGACCATGCCGGATATGAGCTTAAACAATATGTGAAAACATATTTGGAGAAGCACAACATTGAATACAAAGACTACGGTTGCTATTCGGAAGAAAGTTGTGATTATCCTGATTTTGCCCATGCACTTGCCAACGGTATTAAGGCCGAAGAATGTGTCAAGGGCATAGCCATCTGTGGAAGCGGTGAAGGCATTTCTATGACGCTTAACAAACATAGCCACATTCGTGCAGCCCTCTGCTGGATTCCGGAGATAGCACACATGACACGTCTTCACAACGATGCCAATGTGTTGGTGATGCCTGGAAGATACATCAGTCAGGAAGTAGCAGCATCCATCATGGATGAGTTCTTCAATACCGAATTTGAAGGAGGCCGTCACATTCGCCGAGTGGAGAAGATTGCCATCCCCAACACGTAGTTGTGAAGTCGAAATGCTCAATAAAAGCACATTAGATAAATAAAATCAACAAAAACAGTTCGGTTGTATTTCTCAAATAAACTGAAAATTATATCTTTGCAAAGTTTTTTGAAAATACAAACCTAAAACAAATAGTTAAGATGACTAAAGCAGATATCGTAACCGAGATTTCTAAGAAAACCGGTATTGACAAAGCCACAGTGTTGACAACTGTTGAAGCATTTATGGACAGCGTAAAAGATTCGCTGATAAATGAGAAGAATGTGTATCTTCGTGGTTTCGGTAGCTTCATATTGAAAAAGCGTGCAATGAAGACAGCTCGCAACATCTCAAAGAACACTACCATCATCATCCCTGAGCACAACATTCCGGCATTCAAGCCTGCTAAGAGCTTCAGCCAGTCCATCAAGAGCTAAACAATCATAAGACAATAATATTAACCGTAAAAACAAACAACTATGCCTAACGGAAAGAAAAAGAAAAGACACAAGATGTCTACGCACAAGCGCAAAAAAAGACTGAGAAAGAACAGACATAAGAGCAAGTAAACAGCTCTTTGTTTACTCCACTACTAAGGACAAACTTGACTGCGCCGAACGTGCGTTTCGAGTTTGTTCTTAGTTTTAACACAAACCTGCATTTCAATGACAAGCGAAGTAATCGTAGATGTACAACCCAAAGAAATCTCGATCGCCCTTCTTGAAGACAAAAAGCTCGTTGAGTTTCACAAAGAAGGGCGTGCCGAGCATTTCTCTGTGGGTAACATCTATTTAGCCAAAGTCCGCAAGCTGATGCCCGGACTCAATGCCAGCTTCGTGAATGTTGGACATGAGAAAGACGCATTCTTGCATTACCTCGACCTGGGAAACAAGTATAATGCTATTTCCAGATACCTGCATATTGTCAGAGACAAGACCAAGAAAATTCCGCCCTTGACAAAAGTGCAAGGCGAACCCGACCTTCCCAAAGACGGAAGCATCCAAAATCTGCTTAAGCAAGGTGACGAGGTGTTGGTTCAGATTGTGAAAGAACCTATCTCCACCAAAGGACCACGTCTCACTTGCGACATATCCTTCCCGGGCCGCTATCTCGTGCTCGTACCCTTCAGTGATAAAATTTCAGTTTCGTCAAAGATTAAGAGCGAAGCCGAACGAGCACGATTGAAGCAGCTCATTCATAGCATTAAACCAAAGAATTTTGGTGTCATCATCCGAACTGTTGCAGAGAACAAACGTGTGGCAGACTTGGATGCTGAACTCAAAATTCTCCTGAAGCGATGGGATGACACCATACAGAGGGTAAGAAACGCAGAAAAAGCACCACAGGTAGTGTTCGAAGAAACAAGTAGAACCCTTGCTTTGTTGCGCGACCTTTTCAATCCCTCTTATGAAAACATACACATCAATGATGCTGCCGTCTTTCATGAAATTCACGACTATGTGAGCCTGATTGCTCCAGAATGTAAGAACATTGTCAAGCAATATACCGGCAGTGTCCCCATTTTTGACAACTTTTCAGTTACCAAGCAAATCAAGACATCGTTTGGGCGTATCATTACTTACAAACATGGGGCGTATATGTACATTGAACACACTGAAGCTATGCATGTGGTCGATGTGAATAGTGGTAATCGAGCAAAGTCGGCTGATGGTCAAGAAGCCAACGCGCTTGATGTCAATCTTGGTGCAGCCGATGAATTGGCACGCCAGTTGCGTCTGCGTGATATGGGAGGAATCATTGTGGTCGATTTCATTGACATGAACCTTGCAGAGAACCGCCAAAAGCTCTACGAGCGAATGGTGGAAAACATGAAGAAAGACCGTGCCAAGCACAACATCCTTCCCCTCAGCAAGTTCGGACTGATGCAAATCACCCGTCAACGCGTGCGCCCTGCCATGGATATTAAGGTCGAAGAGACTTGTCCAACCTGTGGCGGTGAAGGCACCATCAAATCGAGTCTTCTTTTCACTGACACCTTGGAAGGGAAAATTGACATCTTGGTCAACAAACATGGTATTAAGAAGTTCCAACTTCACGTACATCCTTTTGTTGCTGCTTACATCAATCAGGGAATTCTCTCACTCAAGAACAAATGGCGTCTCAAGTATGGTATCGGTTTTCGTATAGTACCCAACCAAAGGTTATCTTACTTGCAATATGTTTTCTATAACGCTGAAGGTGAGGAAATCGACATGAAAGAAGAGCACGAAAATCTTTAAGAAATCCCTCAAACCTATTCAGAAAAGACTGTGTCAAGAAAAAACGCTGACACAGTCTTTTCTTTTATTGCCTTGCACTTTGTTAAAAATACCGGCGCTTCTTGTGTGAAATTTTACGGTGCTTGCAGAATTTCCTGCAGTGCTTGCAGAATTTTCTGCGAGCATCGCAGATTTCGTAACGTCAGGATACGTATATAGCCATGGTGCGGAATAGGGAAGGTCTCCAGATAGCATTGCAGCAGCGGCAGCAAGCATGAAAATTCCTCTTTTGCTCATCTTTTTTGTTTTTTTGCCCAAAACACTTGCAAGTGTCGTGGGGAGGTTGTAGTTTTGCATCAAAGTTTAGTGGAATAGAAAAAACTTTGGAGAGTGTGGTAAACGCGCCCAAAGGGCTTAGGACCCGGGTTAACGCATACACTCTCCTATTTTTGTGGCATTCCTTTTATTAAATCTTTTGGCATATCCTTTTCTATTGTATAAACCACCTCGCCATATAGTTTGTGCATTTTTACGTTCACCCAATACTTCTTCATTCCAATCTTCACGCTGTAATAAGTGAAGTACTCAGCCTCTGAATGCTTCTGCTTTTGGGGATTTTTAGGGTCAAATCGAGGGTGGTCTTTGGGGTACTTCCTATTTTCAGCCCACCCCTCATATTTCATTTTCTTCAGTTCGGAAAACTTAAACCTGCTAAGCCATCTCATGAGTGTGGCATCTTCTCTTTGATGCTCAAGGATGTCAGAAAGACTTCTTCTCAAAACTGTTATACTGCCAGATATTGAAGACTTCACTTTAACTTGCTTTCCGTTAAAAGGGTGTATTTGCGCCTTTATTTGTTTTAAGTGTGCGACCGCTTTCCCTTGAAAAACGGGCAATATAACACTCATCCCTTTGCATCGATAGCAATCCCTTTCCGCATTACCGAACCACCCCCTCAACCGGCTCGTAATAGTCCACTTCCTCCTATTAAACCCACAGCTTGCGCAGTTCTTGGGGAAGTACGGGTGCGACTTGTCGAAGATCTGCCCCGTCTTGGCAGGATTGCCACGGAGTCCGCGCTGCGGCTTCTCGTCGTCGGCATCGTCGGGGATATCGGTGGGTAGTTCGTCGGTGGCTTCGAGCGAGCACTTGCAGTTCCAGCGGTCGCCCGGGCGGTGTTTGTTCCAGAACGGGTCGTCGATGGGGCGCGTCAGCTTGACCGACCAAAAGCGCTTGTGCTCGGCTTCGGGGTTGGGCGATGTGGTAGGCATCCAGCGCAGGTTCGGCAGGATGTCGCGGTTGCGCTCAAACTGCAGCCAGTCCGCTGCATTGTGTGCCCGGATCACCGCCGTGTTGTACTCCGTCCGCAGCCACGGCCCGACGTAGTGCGAGGCAATGCCTTCCACCTCCGCCTTCCACTAATAGAACGGCTTGAGCTTGCCATCGGCATCGGTGAGCAAGGCCGCCATCTTCTCGGCAATGGAGTGCACATTGAAGGCGGCAAACACGCCCCGTTCTCAACGCATCTGCACTGCAAAAAACAAAAAATCGTGCTGCACGGCAGTGCATTCGGACGAAAATTGCTAAGTTTGCAAAGTTGCCAACGTGTATACCAACTTCTCCCACGCAGTTCTCGCTCTTAAGCATAGAAAGCATTGCAAGAGATACGGCTGTTGCACGCAAAAGGCACAAATACATCATTCACGCCAGATTCTAACATTATAAATCGTATTCTCATGAATAACTACAACAACGTAAACATCACTGCAGATGTGGTAAAAAAAGTGTTATTGGTGATTGTTCTTGTGGTTGCACTGATTGTAAGTATGGCCTTTATTCTTCCCTGGTACAACGTATGGTCGCAGGAGATGGAAGGTAAGGCAGAATTTGCCAAGGCAGAACAAAATCGAAAAATCAAAATTGAAGAAGCACGCGCTAATCTGGAAGCAGAAAAGCTGAATGCACAGGCTGAAATCGAGCGTGCCAAGGGAGCAGCAGAGGCTATCAAAATTGAGAACGGAAGCATTACTTCCACATACATACAATATCTTTGGGTACGTCAACAATCGGATTTGAGCAACAAGACGGTGATATATGTCCCCACGGAGACAAACCTGCCTATTCTTGAAGCTACGAGAATGAAACAGGTTGAGGGCAATCCTCAATAACCATCGTTCAATAACCGAAAAGCATTATTACTTATCAACACAGCAAGTAACCACGCAGCAACATGAAGAAGCGCATTGTCACATATATATGGCTGATTCCCGTAGCTTTTGTACTGATGACCACCATCGGTGTGGTGGGAGTAAAGAATGGATGGATCGGCAACATGCCGCCATTGGATGACTTGCAAAACCCCATCAACCGTTTTGCTTCGCAGGTGATATCATCAGACGGAAAGGTGCTGGGCACTTGGTCAAGAAGCGAGAATCGCATCTTTGTGGACCGCGACAGCATCTCTTCACACATGTTTGACGCGTTGATTGCCACAGAGGATGTACGTTTCTTCCAACATTCGGGCATCGACATGCGTGCTTTGGGACGCGCTATTGTGAAAACCGGCATTCTGCAGCAGAAGAGTTCCGGCGGCGGAAGTACCATCACACAGCAGCTGGCCAAGCAGCTATATTCAGAACAAGCTTCCAACAAGTTGGAGCGCTTGATGCAAAAACCCATCGAATGGATTATCGCTGTCGAACTGGAGCGTTGCTACACCAAAGACGAAATCTTGACGCTCTATCTCAATTATTTCGACTTCTTATATAACGCAGTGGGAATCAGAACTGCAGCCCAGGTATATTTTAGTAAGCATCCACGCGATTTGACCCTCACAGAGTCGGCTCTATTGGTAGGTATGTGCAAAAATCCATCTTACTATAACCCGGTGAGATTTCCAGAACGTGCCTTAGACAGACGAGCCGTCGTACTTGACCAAATGCTTAAAGCCGGATATATCACCGAGGCGCAATGTAACGAGGCAAAGGGGCAGCCATTGGGACTGAACTTCCATCGTGTGGACCACAAGGAAGGTTCTGCCCCCTATCTGCGCGAATACTTGCGACGCTTTATGATGGCCAACCGACCCGAACGTAGCGATTATGGAAAATCGGCCGCAGATGCGCGACAATATTATGAAGATTCACTCAACTGGGAAACCAATCCGCTGTATGGCTGGTGCAAAAAGAATTTCAAGAAAGACGGTTCGCCTTACGACATATATACCGATGGTCTCAAAGTGTATGTAACCATCGATTCACGCATGCAGCGATATGCCGAAGAGGCTATGCTCACACATGTGGGCAGAGATTTGCAGAGAACATTCTCACGCGAGAAGCGCAATTCGCCCAATTTCCCCTACCCTCCATCGCTCTCCCGTAATCAGGTGGATCGTATGTTCAAACTCGCCATGCAACAGAGTGAACGCTATCGTGTCATGAAAAGCGAAGGAGCCGACGATGCTGCTATCGAACGTGCCTTCAACACGCCGGTACACATGACCATTTATGCTTATGGCGGTGATCGCGACACGATGATGACACCGATGGACAGCATACGTTACCAGAAATCAATGTTGCGCTCAGGGCTGATGAGTATCGATCCCAAAACAGGTTATGTCAAGGCTTACGTAGGTGGACTGAATTACGAACATTTCCAATACGATATGTGTGCAGTGGGCCGCCGCCAGGTAGGTTCTACCATGAAACCCTATGTGTATGCCATGGCCATGCAGGACGGACACTCGCCCTGCGACATGCTTACCAATGCCCAACGCACTTATTATACCATCAATGGTGCTCCATGGACACCGAGAAACGGCAGTCATGCTCGCTATGGACAGCAAGTGACATTGAAATGGGGCTTGTCGCAATCGAACAACTGGATTACGGCAGATTTGATGAACAATGTTGACCCCACAGGTAACCGTCTTGTGAAACTATTGCACGACTTCGGTGTGGCCAACAATCAGATACGTCCTTCGATTGTGCTTTGCCTCGGTGCGTGCGAAATCACAGTAGCCGAAATGGCAAGCGGATACACAGCCTTTGTCAACAAGGGATTTCGCGCTGCTCCCATCTTTGTTTCACACATTGAGGATGCCTCCGGCAAAGTGGTTGCCGAATTCAGACCTCGCACCAAGGAGGTGATCAGCGCAGAGAGTTCTTATAAGATGATTGACATGATGCGTGGCGTAATAGATGCAGGAACTGGTCGTCGATTGCGCAACCGATATGGTTTCACCGGTCCTATAGCAGGAAAAACAGGTACGACCAACAACAATGCCGACGGATGGTTTGTCGGTGTAGTCCCCAGCCTCGTAACTGCATGTTGGGTGGGCGGTGAAGATCCCAACATCCGCTTCTACAGCACAGCTACTGGACAAGGTGCTGCTACGGCCTTGCCTGTATGGGCGCTCTATATGAAAAAGGTATATGCCGACAAGGCTTTGGGATATTCCTCCAGTGAGCCTTTCGACATCCCGGCAGATTTTCAATCATGTGACGAAGGCATCGGCTTTACCTTGAACGAGGGTGGCGACTCTACAGCCGTGGCAGACGAAGGAGTGGATATGCTGTTCGAGTAGGATTGATTACATCCTCCCTTTGAAACAAGTCGGCAGCGGTCCTTTATTTTCAAAACAATACTACATTCTAAAAATCACTTAATAACATTCAAATAAAAGACAACGATATGTTCCATAAAACCAAGTTGCTACTGCTTATCATGGCAGGCATCTGCATCAACACTTATGCCCAGCGTATTCAGGTGGGTTCCTATACATTCAAAGATGGTGCCGTATATTGCGGTGAGCTATCCGGAGGAAAGCCCAACGGACGTGGTACAACCAAATTCCAAAATGGCGACTTCTACGAAGGAGAATACCGCAAAGGGAAACGCGAAGGACATGGTGTCTACAATTATGCCAATGGAGAGAAATATGATGGTGGATGGGTAGCAAACGAGATGACAGGTAAAGGAACATACTATTACCTAAACAACAATCGCTATGAAGGATTTTGGTTTCACGGATTGCGACACGACGAAGGCACAATGTATTATTACAATGGCGATCGCTATGTCGGAACGTGGTATGAGGACAAGCGTCAAGGCAAAGGCACTTACACCTTTGCACAAAATGGTGCAAGCTATACCGGTGAATGGGTAGACGACAAGAAACAAGGACAAGGCACATTCGACTGGAACGATGGCTCGTCCTACACCGGTGGATGGTTTAACAACCAACCCCATGGACGTGGCAAATACATCTATGGAGATGGAAACATCTACGATGGCGAGTGGAAAAACGGCGAAAAAGAAGGACGCGGCATCTACCACTATCGCAATGGTGACCGATACGAAGGTGCATACAAACAAGGAGAGCGCACCGGTTCCGGCATGTATTATTTTGCAAACGGCGACTCCTATAAGGGCAACTTCCTAAAAGGAGCACAACATGGCGAAGGCGTTTTCGTATGGAAAGGAGTGGCTCGCTATACAGGCCAGTGGAAAAACGGCCGACGCGAAGGCCATGGTGTGTACAAATGGAAGAATGGCGACGAATACAATGGTACATGGGTCAACGACCTGATGGAAGGCGAAGGTGTGCTGAAATATGCCAATGGAGACCGATATAAAGGAGGTTTCAAAGCCGGAAAGAAACATGGAAAAGCCGTTGAAGTAATGGCCAATGGCACTAAGTTTGAAGGAAACTACGAAAATGACGAGCGCCACGGCAAGTTTGTGGAATACGACAAGCATGGCAATGTAGTGAAGAAAGGTAGCTACAATCACGGAAGGTTAGCCAACTAACTCCTACACCACATTCTAAATACTTGACAACAACCTTAAAATCACGAGATATGAAAAGCGCAAAACAAAAAAAGGCAGTAAAGCCTCGCTTGAAATTGGTGAAGAACGATCCTTGGCTCGAACCTTTTAACGATGCCATCGAAGGACGCCACCAAGCTGTGGTCAACAAGATTAACGAACTGACCGGAGGAAAAACAACTTTGGCCGACTTTGCTGAAGGACACAACTACTTCGGTCTTCATCGCACTGCCCGTGGATGGGTCTTTCGCGAATGGGCACCCAATGCCACTGACATATATCTCATTGGCGATTTCAACCAATGGACGGAGAGTGAAGAATATCGTTTGAAGCCCATCGGAAAATCCGGATGCTGGGAAATCAAATTACCCAAGAAAGCTCTCAATCATCTTGACCTCTACAAGATGAAAGTACATTGGGAGGGCGGTCAAGGCGAACGCATCCCTGCATGGTGTAGACGCGTGGTGCAAGACGATGCTACCAAGATATTCAGTGCACAGGTGTGGGCACCGGAAACACCTTATGAATTCAAGAATAAAAACTTCAAGCCCAAGCGCAATCCGTTGCTCATCTACGAATGCCATATCGGTATGTCGCAAGATGCAGAAAAGGTGGGTACTTACAACGAATTCCGTGAAAACGTTTTACCCCGCGTCGTAGCAGAAGGATACAATTGCCTTCAGATCATGGCCATACAGGAGCACCCTTACTATGGTAGTTTTGGTTATCACGTATCCAGTTTCTTCGCTCCTTCCAGTCGCTTCGGAACCCCCGATGAACTCAAGCAACTCATTGACGAAGCCCATGCAGCCGGACTGACCGTTATCATGGACATGGTGCAAAGTCATGCAGTGAAGAACGAAATCGAAGGTTTGGGTAACTTGGCCGGTGATCCGTGTCAGTTCTTCTACTCCGGTGGTCGTCGCGAACACCCTGCATGGGATAGTCTGTGCTTCGACTACGGAAAGAATGAGGTAATCCACTTCCTTCTCTCCAACTGTAAATACTGGCTCGAAGAGTTTCAGTTCGATGGTTTCCGCTTTGACGGCGTCACGTCCATGCTTTACTATAGCCACGGACTGGGTGAAGCATTTGGTGGATATGGCGACTATTACAACGGACACCAGGACGACAATGCCATCTGTTATCTCACCCTGGCCAACCTGCTTATTCACGAAGTCAATCCCAATGCCATCACCATAGCAGAGGAAGTATCGGGAATGCCCGGCCTTGCCCTTCCCTTCAAGGACGGAGGATATGGTTTCGACTACCGTTTGGCAATGAACGTGCCCGACTACTGGATTAAGATGATCAAGGAGAAGCGCGACGAAGATTGGCATCCCAGCAGCCTGTTCTGGGAGCTCACCAACCGCCGAGCCGACGAGTGCACTGTGTCATACTGTGAGAGCCACGATCAAGCACTTGTGGGCGATAAGACACTCATCTTCCGCCTTATCGATGCCGATATGTATTGGCACTTCCGCAAGGGTGACGAGAACGGAACCGTGCATCGCGGCATCGCTCTGCACAAAATGATAAGACTGCTTACCCTCTCGACCATCAATGGAGGCTATCTCAACTTCATGGGCAACGAGTTTGGCCATCCCGAATGGATTGACTTCCCCCGCGAAGGCAACGGTTGGAGTCACAAATATGCGCGTCGTCAGTGGAACTTGGTGGACAATCACGAACTGTGCTATCACTACTTGGGCGACTTCGATCGAGCCATGCTCGAAACCGTCAAGAGCATACGCCAGTTCCAACGTAAGAAAGTGCAAGAGATTTGGCACAACGATGGAGACCAAATTCTAGCCTATAGCCGCGGAGAGCTGATTTTTGTCTTCAACTTCAGTCCCACTCGCAGTTACACCGACTATGGCTTCATGGTGCCCGAAGGTGCTTATGAAGTGGTGCTCAACACTGATGCACCGGCTTTCGGAGGAAACGGACTTACTGACGATTCCATCTGCCACTTTACCAACTTTGACCCCTTGCTCAAGCGCGACGGAAAAGGTTGGCTCAAGCTCTACATTCCGGCACGCACAGCCATGGTGCTGCGACGCAAGGCTGAATAAGCTGATACCGTACAGACAGATTGTCTGACTACATTTTAGCGTGCAGGGTGATAAATGTTGCCCTGCACGCTAAAAGAATATACAAGCCTCATTCCGAGTGCTTACGGCTATCCACATATATATAATAGTATACAGAGACACTTTCGCTATGCCTCATTTCGATTTTCAGCAATTTCGCATTTGTCACGACCGATGCTCCATGAAGGTAGGCACGGACGGCGTGCTGCTGGGTGCTTGGGCCGATGTGGAAAAAGCACAACGCATTCTCGACATTGGTACGGGCTCCGGTCTCATCGCACTGATGGCAGCCCAACGCTCGCAAGCTCATATTATAGGCATCGACATTCATGCGCCATCGGTGGAGCAAGCACGCGAGAATGTGGCTTCTTCACCTTACGCGTCGCGCATCGACATCGAGTTGTGCGACGTACGCTGTTTTCATCCCGAAGCACCATTCGACTGCATTCTCACCAATCCTCCCTATTTCGAAGAAGAACTTTTGCCTCCCAATGAGGCAAGAGCCGGAGCCCGTCACACACAAGGGCTCCCCTTTGCCACCTGTATCGAGCAGGCTCACCGATTGTTGTGCAATGATGGCTCGTTTCAGGTGGTGCTCCCCCACTCCGCCGAAAGCCGATTTACAGCGTTGTGCGTGCAGCAGGGTTTCTCACTGTTGCGCTCCACAACTATACACACGGTGGTGCACAAACCTCCACGACGCATTCTCTTGCACTTCGTCAAGAGTGTTCATATCGACACTCCCGTGGTACGCACTTCCATCACGCTGACAGCCCCCGACGGAAGCCGTAGCGTAGATTACAAACGGCTTACTCGCGATTTTTATTTGTAAGAGCCGGGCAACGGGAAAGCCTTTTGCAAATTCACCTTGTGATTTGCAGCCTTTCCGCTCACCTTTCACTATCTTTGCCGACGAGTATAATTATATACGTATATATGAAACGATTGTTCACCATCTTCTTGATTGCCATTCTCTGTGCACCGACCTTTGCACAGAAGAATAAAAGTGCGCTTCCGGCTGACTCAGTTACAATGAATCCCATTACGCAAAAATATCTTCACAGCCTTGATTCTCTGAAACAGAGCTTTGACAAATGGGAATACACCGGAGCTGACACATTGGGCAATCCTTACTATTTCTATCTGTTCTCATCGCCTACGTTCTACGCTGCGCCCATCAAGCGAAGCATTGGCCAAATTTCATATTCGGGGCCATCGGAAGCTGATAGCAGTCTTGGCGGGCTGCCGACTTATTTGTCACGCCCATCTTTGGATGAGCAGATTGACAATGAGTTGTTGTACGTCTACACTTCCTCTCCGTGGCTGATTGTGAACGATGAGCACCAAGGCGAAAGCACGGATGGCATTCGCACAGACCTCCCAGCCGAAGTGAAGCCCAATGTGAAACTCACGGAGCGCTTTGCACAAACCATCGAGACACCCAATGCAGAAACCGGTGGCGAAGGACTGGAAATTGCTGTGCGCAAGCCCAACTTCTGGAAGTTTAGTGCCGACTTTGCACTACAATTCTTGCAAAACTATGTGACGGACAACTGGTATAAGGGTGGCGAGAGCAACTATTCGCTCAAGGCGGATGTAACACTGCGTGCCAACTATGACAACAAGCAGAAGGTGAAATTTCTCAACACCCTGGAGATGCGTCTCGGCTTTCAGAAGTCGCAAAATGACAACACACACAAGTTTCGCACCAACAGCGACCTCATCCGTCTGACCAACCAGCTGAACATCACGGCTGTGAAGCATTGGGACTATACCGTGATGCTGCAATCGTGGACTCAGTTCTATCCAGGCTACCATGCCAACGACACGAAAGTCTACTCCGACTTCATGTCCCCCTTCGAGTCAGTGCTGTCTGTCGGTATGACCTATACGCTCGACGTGAAGAAGTTCCACTTTGATGCGACTCTCTCGCCCATAGCCGGTAAGTTTAAGTACGTAGACAGAAAAGACCTTGCCACGTCGTTCGGAGTGAAGGCAGGGAAACACAGTCACCTGGAATATGGTTCGAACATCACGGCCAACTATAAATGGGACATTTGCAAAAATGTGCAATGGCGCGGACGTATCTATTTCTTCACAGACTATTCGAAGACACAGGTCGAGTGGGAAAACACGTTCAATCTGCAAATCAACAAGTACCTCTCCACTCGCCTCTTCCTCTTCCCACGATTTGACGACTCTGCGGCACGTGACAAGAACGGCACCTACTTCCAGTTCCTCGAAGAACTTTCGGTAGGCTTCAACATCAGTTTCTGACGTCCGCTTGCGACAAAGCCAAGGACCTTAAGGACAAAGTTGCTTTAAGGTCCTTATTGAAAATCAACATTAAGTACTTTGAATTATTCTCATCCCATCGTGAATCATCAACCTTACGAGGGTGCTCCCTCTCCCTGCTACATCATCGAAGAAGAAAAACTGCGCCGAAATCTGTCGCTCATTCGCAGCATTGCCGAGCGTGCCGGTGTGGAGTTCATATTGGCTTTCAAGGCCTTTGCGCTTTGGAAGACCTTTCCCATCTTCCGCGAATACATTTTGCACACCACAGCGTCGAGTGTCTACGAGGCGCGTTTGGCTTTCGAAGAGTTTGGCTCGAAAGCCCACACCTATTCTCCTGCATACGAGGCTGAAACCTTCGATGAGATTGTGCGATGTTCAAGCCACATCTCTTTCAACTCACTTTCACAATACGAACGCTTCAGAGCTAAGGTCCAAGGCGTGTCGTGCGGCTTGCGCATCAACCCTGAGTATAGCGAAATCGAAACTGAGCTCTACAATCCCTGCGCTCCCGGCTCGCGCTTCGGTGTGCTCTCTGCCGACTTGCCCGAAGTGCTACCTGCAGGCATCGAGGGTTTTCACTGTCACTGCCATTGCGAGAGCAGCAGTTACGCCTTAGAGCATACGCTGCAGCACATCGAGGAGAAGTTCGGCCGCTGGCTCGACAGCATCAAGTGGCTCAACCTGGGCGGTGGCCACCTTGTGACTCGCAAGGACTATGACGTGGACCACCTCGTCGCGCTGCTGCAAGCTTTCCGAGCCAAGCATCCTGCATTGCAGATAATTCTTGAACCGGGTTCGGCCTTCGCCTGGCAGACGGGGCCGCTCGTGTCGCGAGTGGTCGACATCGTCGAAAACCATGGCATCAAGACGGCTATCCTCAACGTGTCGTTCACCTGCCACATGCCCGACTGCCTGGAGATGCCCTACCACCCTGCCGTGCGTGGGGCAGAAACGCTGGCCGATGAAGCGGCGCGCGGACACGAAACAGAAGAGTGCGTCTACCGGCTGGGCGGCAACTCCTGCCTCTCGGGCGACTTCATGGGCTATTGGCGTTTCGCCACACCGCTCTCTGTTGGCGATACCGTCGTCTTCGAAGACATGATACACTATACCACGGTGAAGACCAACATGTTCAATGGTATCCACCACCCGTCGCTGGCCATGCTCAAGACTGACGGGACGCTGCTGGTGCTGCGCGAATATCGCTACGAGGACTATCGCGACCGTATGGACTAAAGATTGAATTATAAGAACCAAGCGCATGATACTCGAGTGTCACGCCGTGATACTGCAGTGTCAAGGCGTGAGAAAATTCCTGATACGCGCATACATTTTGTCAGAGTAGGTTTGCACGCCGGAAGAATCGGCTCATACATATGCTCACCGCCCCCTACAATATAACAATCCCATACACAATCATAGAGCCATAATGACCGAAAAAGAGAAAATGCTCCAACAGATGCTCTACAATGCCAACTATGATGCCGAACTCATCGAAGAGCGACGCCTGGCCAAGGAGCTTTGCTACGACTACAATGCATTGCGCCCCTCGAATGAGGAGGGACAACAGCAACTGCTTGACCAACTGCTCGGAAAGAAGGGAAAGAATTGTTGCATCATAGCCCCATTCTGGTGCGACTATGGATACAACATCGAAGTGGGCGACAACTTTTTTGCCAACCACAACATGGTCATCCTCGACGGGGGTAAGGTAACCTTTGGCGACAACGTGTTCATCGCGCCCAACAGCGGCTTCTACACAGCAGGCCATCCCATCGATGCCCAACAACGAAATGCCGGTATCGAATATGCTTACCCTATCACCGTAGGCAACGATGTGTGGATAGGTGCCGGCGTACAAGTCATGCCGGGTATCCGCATAGGCAACAACGTCGTGATCGGAGCCGGCAGCGTCGTCACAAAGGACATCCCTGACGACAGCGTAGCCGTGGGAAATCCCTGCCGCGTCATCCGAACGATAGATAAATGCTAATAAATTACTAATTAAATACAATACAACCAATGAAAGAAACCAATCTTCCCGACAACGCTTTCCGCGAATTGCGCGAGGGCGAAGAGTACACTCCGCTGATGAAGCCGGAGCGCACCTACAGAGAAGTAACCCCGTGGAGCATCTTCTGGGGCATCCTGATGGCCATCATCTTCTCGGCAGCCACAGCCTACCTCGGCCTGAAGGTGGGCCAGGTGTTCGAGGCTGCCATCCCCATCACCATCATTGCCGTGGGCCTCTCTGGTGCCACACATCGCAAAGACCCCTTGGGCGAGAACGTCATCATTCAGAGCATCGGTGCCTGCTCCGGCATGATTGTGGCCGGTGCCATCTTCACCCTGCCCGCGCTCTACATCCTGCAGTCGAAGTATCCCGAAATCACCGTCGACTTCTTCCAGGTGTTCATGGCCTCGCTGCTCGGCGGTGTGCTCGGCATTCTGTTCCTCATCCCCTTCCGTAAGTATTTCGTGAAGGACATGCATGGCAAATATCCCTTCCCCGAAGCCACTGCCTCCACGCAGGTGTTGCTCTCCGGCGAGAAGAGCGGTAGCCAGACCAAGCCGCTGCTGGTGGCCGGACTCATCGGCGGACTCTACGACTTTGCCGTGGCATCTTTCGGTGCTTGGAGCGAAAACTTCACCAGCCGTGCCACAGAATTGGGCTGCACCATCGCTGAGAAAACAAAGCTGATGTTCAGTGTCAACACCAGCGCTGCGCTGCTCGGTATGGGCTATATCGTCGGCCTGAAATACGCCGCCATCATCTGCGCCGGCTCTGTGGCCGTGTGGTGGCTCATCGTGCCGGGTCTCGCCCTCATCTTCCCCGA
This sequence comes from Bacteroidaceae bacterium, assembly GCA_017461605.1. Classification (GTDB taxonomy): domain Bacteria; phylum Bacteroidota; class Bacteroidia; order Bacteroidales; family Bacteroidaceae; genus Alloprevotella. Next base: position 129,142 of record JAFTXN010000007.1, on the reverse strand, counting down.
AACAGAAGTGGCCGCCGGAGTAACAGCCGCCAATGCCTCGCCCGAACAAATCTTCGGTTACGCCAAGAGCATCGGTATCGGAGGCATCGCCATGGCCGGTATCATCGGTGTAATCAAGAGTTGGGGTGTCATCAAGAGCGCTTTCGGCCTTGTAGGTAAGATCTTCAAGGGCGGTGCTGCCGAGGAAGAAACCACTCGCACGCAGAAAGACCTTTCGATGAAGATTATCGCCATAGGTTCGTTGCTCACCATCGTCATCACCACGCTCTTCTTTTATTTCGGCGTGATGGGTGGCAACCTCTTGTTCACCATCGTGGGCATCCTCATCGTGGCCGTGATTTCCTTCCTCTTCACCACCGTAGCCGCCAATGCCATCGCTATCGTCGGCTCCAACCCCGTGAGCGGCATGACACTGATGACGCTCATCCTCTCCTCCATCATCATGGTGCTCGTCGGCCTCAAGGGTACGGGCGGCATGGTGGCAGCCCTCATCATGGGCGGTGTAGTATGTACCGCATTGGCCAGCGCCGGCGCGTTTATCACAGACCTGAAGATCGGCTATTGGCTTGGCTCCACACCGAAGCATCAGGAAACATTCAAGTTCCTCGGCATCCTGGTCAGCGCAGCCACCGTGGGCGGCGTCATCATGATTCTGAACAAGGCCTACGGATTTACACCCGACAACTCCGATGTGATGGCTGCGCCCCAGGCTCGTGCCATGGCCGCCGTCATCGAGCCGCTCATGTCCGGCCAAGGCGCACCCTGGTTGCTCTATGGCATCGGTGCCGTGCTCGCCATCATCCTGAACGCTTGCGGCATCTCCGCATTAGCCTTCGCACTCGGTATGTTCATCCCCTTGCAGCTCAACCTGCCGCTCATCGTCGGCGGTGCAGTCAACTGGTATGTCAACGGTCGCAGCAAGGATGCCGAGCTCAATCGTCTGCGCAATGAGAAAGGCACGCTGCTTGCTTCAGGCTTCATCGCCGGAGGTGCATTGATGGGTGTGGTAAGTGCCGGTCTACAGTTTGGCGGCATCAGTCTCAACATCGCCGGATGGAACGAAACAGCCGGCGCCCAGTGGCTCTCACTCGGCATGTATCTCCTCCTCATCGGCTATCTTGCCAAGGCTTCGATGAGCGTGAAGAAAGCATAATCTCACTCGGATATATCAAGACACCGACACACATTCTCCCCAAGCAGCACAGGCATGCTTGGGGAGACTTTTAATCACTCCGCCCATGGAATTCATCTTTCCGCTTTGCATCATCGCCGGTTTCATCCAGCGCACCACGGGTTTCGGCTTCGGCATCTTCATCATGACCATGCTGCCCATGCTGCTGCCGAGTTATGCCGAGGCTACTACACTCTCGGGACTACTGGCCCTGACCACCAATCTGCTCATCACCTTCCGCATGCGTCGCCACATCGACCGGGCGCAGCTTCTGCCGGTGCTGCTGACGTTCATCGTGGTGTCGGCTCTTGCCATCGGCTGCCTGAGCCGCACCGATAGCTATTGGTTGTACAAGTCTTTGGGAGTGCTGCTCGTGTGCTGTGCGCTCTACTTTGCCTTTTTCCACCAACGCATCCGGTTGCGCACCTCGCTTACCACACAAATCGGCGTGGGGACGTTGAGCGGTCTGATGGGCGGTTTCTTTGCCATGCAAGGCCCACCTGCCGTGCTCTATTACATCACAGCCGAGCCCAACAAGGAGAGCTACATGGCCACCATCTCTGCATACTTCTTCATCGGCAACCTGTCGATGACCCTCTTTCGTGCCGGCAATGGTTTCCTCACGCCCGACGTACTCACGGGCTACCTCTACGGACTTGGTGGCGTGGTGCTCGGCACGCTCATCGGTGCTCACGTCTTTCGACGCATCCCCGAACAGGCATTTCGATACGTTGTTTATTCTTACATAGGCCTCTGCGGACTCTACTTCTGCTTTTCGTAACGCCAAAAAGCACTTTCACATCATCGGCAAATCGGTAACAAGATTACAAAACAAGCAGGACGAGCACACTGAAATGCTCGTCCTGCTTTCTTCTTTACGTTGGCTGCAATCAAACCTTTGACAGGTAGTGGATGTGATGGCGATAAGATGTTACTTCTTCCCTTCCCCGTGTTCCCACTTCAAGCCCTCAACATTGAAGGTGAACGTGCGAGCTCCTTCATTCCAAAACTCACAACTCACCTTTAGCACTTTCGCATCTTTCAGTTGCTTTACGAGTTTCTTATAGTTGGTCAGGAACAACAGATCAGAACTTCCGTCGCTCGCAGTTCGGCAGTTGACATCGAATGCTTTGTTTTCATCAAAACGTACCTTGATTTTCTGACCATAGATGCCCGAATTAAACTGTCCCTTCGATATCTTTATATAAATGTCCGAACCATACTGCGGACTCTTGCGAACCGTCAGCGTCAACGTGCTTCCTCCGTCATACGGGAAATCAAAGTCAACAGAATTCTCCGAAACAACTGAAGCCAAATAGGTAGTGTCGTCCGACATTTCATCGGGATATTCACTATACTCCCAATTACTCTCGGCTTCCTTTACCTCCACTGCCGGTTGCACCGAATCTGTTGGAGCACCACCATCGCTGTTCTCGTTTGTCGTTCCACCGCAAGCACACATCATCACAAGGCTGAAAGCCATGGCTGTTCCCATCTTGAAAATGCTTTTCTTCATATTATAAAGTTATTGTGCCATTGCCAGTTCCCACAAAAGCCGGTTTTGGTTTTCCTTAATAGATGCACGAAGCGTGGAACTGTATGCCACGTTCTAAGTCGGAGGTCGTAGGAAAACCTTTATCAGAGAATATGGAAATAGCAGCCCACGCTATACGCGTGAGAACCACTATGCCTTCCCTCTGATAAGCCTTGAATTTCCTACGTTCCCGACTTTGAGACAAGCATAACGCTTCTTACTTCATTCGATATGTTGTTGGCAGTTCGTAGCTGCCATGTGTGCAAATTTATGAAAATTCCGGGTTAATGGAGACTCTCTCCAGCACTTTTGTCGCCGATGTCAATATCTCATCGGCTTATCTCCGTGTTTCGTCGCCCGCTTCTCTATCTCTGAGCGATGCAGCTATAGCTCCGGCAGCCACATAGGCGGTGGTCCAAGCTGCTTGAAAGTTGAAGCCGCCCGTAACGGCATCGATGTCGAGCACCTCGCCGGCAAAATAGAGGCCGGGGCACACTTTGCTCTCCAGCGTCCGCATCGACACACTCTCCAAGCTGACGCCACCACATGTGACGAACTCTTCGCGGAAAGCACCCTTGCCGGCCACTTCGTAGCTGTCGGAAGTGAGCACATGCACCAAGCGATTGAGTCCTTTGCTCCCCAGTTCGCAGCAAGTCTTGTCCGATGCAATGCCGGCCCTTTCGAGCAAATAGAGCCACAAGCGATTTTGCAGACCAAAGGGATGCAGATTGCTCATCTGTCGGCGCTGCGCATCGCGGAGGCACACACGCAGCTGCTCAGCCACCTTCTCGACATTGGTTTCACCGGTCCAGTTTACAAGCAAAGGCACATTGTAATTGTTTTCATCCATGTGACGAGCTGCATACGACGAGAGCCGAAGCACGGCCGGGCCACTCAGCCCCCAATGTGTAATGAGCAGTGCTCCCTCTGCGCGATACTTGGTGCCGGCAATGCCCACCATGGCATTTTCCACCACGATGCCCATCAATAACGTTAGCGCACGCGTATTTATATTAAATGTATAGAGCGATGGGCAGGGCTTCTCTATTTTATGCCCCAAGGCCGATAACCAATTGTGCCCCTCACCTCGCGGTGCGCCACCGGTAGTAATCGCTACCCGATCGAATAGTTCGTTACGCTCACCGGTTTCGTCATAAACCAAGAGCAAACCTTCGCCCTCACGACGTCGGACGGCAATCACAGGGCAACCCGTGCGTACCTCGACACCTGCAGCCTCGGCTTCTCTCCTCAGACACAAGATGACCGACTCCGAATTCTGCGACTGCGGAAACACGCATTCGTCGTCCTGCGTGGTAAGCGGAACACCATGCGCTTCAAACCAACGATAGGCATCCTCATGGCTGAATTCGCGCAACAAGCGCTTCATCAGTTTGTGCCCACGCGGATAAACGTGGCACAGGTCGCTCACTTCGGCAAAACTGTTGGTCAGGTTGCAACGCCCGCCTCCCGACACTTTCACCTTGGCAAGCACACGCGACGAACGCTCTATCAGCACCACCCGAGCCTCCGGCAAAAGCCGTTTCAGCCTGCCGGAAAGAAAAAAACCTGCGGCACCGCCGCCCACAACTGCTATCTTCATTGTCTGCTACTGATTGTGGCACACCCGGATCGCAGGGACGAAGTCGAGTGGCACTCTTGACGTTACAAAAGTAGGCATTAAGAACGAGTCAAGTGCAATCTGTCTCCTGAAATTGTAAGCGTAAACACTGCCGACAAGCACCCTGATCTTTGCACTTTCAGCCAACGAAAAACAGAAAGCACGGCGCTGAAATCTGCAAGGCGTTTAGAATTTTCTGCAGTGCTTGCGGAAAATTCTGCAGTGCTTGCAGATTTCACACGAAGCCTTGCCAAAATGTCAACCATGGGACTCTAAAAGTGAAAACGCCACAAAGTAAGCCCAAACTTGACCACAAAAACCTTGCAAACGTTGAGAGGATTTTTGTACTTTTGCCACATCAAAACCAAAAACGAACAAAAAGTTTTCTCCTCAGCCATGAGTACCTTCGGGAGACGGCAGGAGGATACGCTACAGACAAAACCGAATTTCTCCTTATGTTGCTACAATCACAACTTAACGCTTTGGGACGCTACATCTGCCTGATGGGGCGTACCTTCTCGCGACCGGAACGAATGCGCATGTTCTTCCGGCAATACACCAAAGAGATGGTGGGACTCGGCGTCGACTCTATCGGCATCGTGCTGCTCATCTCCTTTTTCATCGGTGCGGTGATATGCATTCAGATTAAACTGAACGTGCAGAGCGCGTGGATGCCGTTTTGGGTATCGGGCTATGTGACACGCGAAATCATGCTCTTGGAATTTTCCAGCTCCATCATGTGTCTGATTTTGAGCGGTAAGGTGGGTTCGAACATCGCTACCGAAATAGGCACGATGCGTGTTACGCAACAGATTGATGCTCTCGAAATCATGGGCGTCAACTCTGCCTCTTACCTCATCCTGCCCAAAATTTTGGGCTTCATCACCATCATCCCTCTGCTGGTAGTCTTCAGCACCTTCGCCGGACTGATTGGTGCATACGCCACCGCCTACATCGGCCACATCATCACTCCGTCTGATCTCACAGCCGGTCTGCAACACGACTTCACGCAGTGGTTCTTCTGGATGGGCATCATCAAATCCCTCTTCTTCGCTTTCATCATCTCTAGTGTGGCATCCTTCTATGGCTACACCGTTGAAGGCGGCTCTGTCGAAGTGGGTAAAGCCAGCACCAATGCTGTGGTGGCTTGCTCGATGCTGATTCTGTTCTCTGACCTCTTCCTCACACAACTACTCTCCTAAGCGATGATAGAAATCAAAGACCTTCAGAAAACTTTCGACGACGGAAAGACAGTGCTCAAAGGCATTTCGTCGATATTTGAAAACGGCAAAACCAATCTCATCATCGGACAGAGTGGTTCGGGAAAGACGGTGCTGATGAAGTGCCTTGTAGGCCTATTTGACCCTACGCTTGGCCAAGTGCTCTACGATGGACGCAACTTTGTGACGATGAGCAAACGCGAACGCACACTCCTGCGCCGTGAAATGGGAATGATATTCCAAAGCGCAGCCCTCTTCGACTCAATGTCGGTGCTCGATAACGTGATGTTTCCCCTCGACATGTTCTCGGACGACAACTACAAGGACCGTCGCCGCCGAGCCATGGAGTGCTTGGAACGCGTCAACTTGGGCGAAGCCTGGCAGAAGTTTCCGGGCGAAATCAGTGGAGGTATGCAAAAGCGCGTAGCCATTGCACGTGCCATAGCCCTCAATCCCAAATACCTGTTTTGCGACGAGCCAAACAGCGGTCTCGATCCCAAGACCTCGCTCGTGATTGACGAACTCATCCACGGCATCACCAAAGAGTATAACACCACGACCATCATCAATACGCACGACATGAACTCCGTGATGGGCATCGGCGAACACATCCTCTATATTTATGAAGGCCTGGCCGAATGGGAGGGATCTAAAGAGGAAGTGCTCACTGCCAACAACGAGCGTCTCAACTCCTTCATCTTCGCCTCAGACATTGCCAAAAAGATGAAGGAAAATTCGATGTAGGAACCTTTGTCTGCTACAAGCAACATGCAACAGGTGTAAATCCGTATTGACATGATGCACAATGCTTTCCGCACAACAAGCAACACAATTGGTGTAAATCAAGAAGACTTCTGAAAAATCGTTTCGGCGTTTTCTTTTTCCCGTTCACCATTCACATTTTCTCATATCACCAGAAAGGTCGCAGCTTCGGAATACCGATAAAAGCCTGCGGCCTTTCTTAGTATTCCGCTCGTCTTGCATTATCTCTCAATAAGTAAAAGAGGCGGCTCGGCAAAGTTTTTGAAAATTCGCAAGCTCACTTTCAAACTTTACGCTCGCCTTTCACTATCTTTGAATAAGATAGGAGGCGGCTCGGCAAAGTTTTTGAAAATTCGCAAGCTCACTTTCAAACTTTACGCTCGCCTTTCACTATCTTTGTCGTCGGAATGAAAAGAATAAGAGCAATCATCGGATTTTTTGCTGTGCTGTCGGTTTCCATCAACACTACAGCACAGAACATCATAACGTCTGATAATAAGATCAGAAGCAGCTGGGCTGACAATGACAGCACGGAGAAGGAGGATGTGCCCACAGGCTTTTACATGTGGAACATCGATGAGCGTTTTGGAGACATTCACCCGACAACTCCCGACACACTGCTGCATGGTTTTCAGAACAGCAATTTCACTGAAGGAAGTACGTTCAGATACAACACACTCGGCAATTTGGGTTCGCCTCGTCAGAGTCGCATCTTCTATGACCGCTGGGAGAAAGGTGGAGGCAACCAGTTCATCTTCGAACGCCCCTACGATTTCTTCATACAGCAGCCCGGCAACCTTGTGTTCACCAACACCAAATCGCCGATCACAAACATCACCTATCAGAAGTGCGGCAACAAAACCAATGGCGAGGACCGCATCAACGCAATCTTTGCCGTAAATGCCGGTAAAAAGCTGGGCATGGGTTTCCGTTTGGACTATCTATACGGACGAGGCTATTACCCCAGTCAGAGCACATCGCAGTTTGGCGGTACGGTGTTTGCATCCTATCTGGATGAGCGCTACAAGATGCACCTGGCCTATTCGGCGAATCACCTGAAGACTGCCGAAAACGGCGGACTCGAGAGCGACCTCTACATCACCGACCCCCAAAGTTTTCCCGAGAAATATGGAACGGCCGACATGCCGACCCGACTCAGCAAGACATGGAATCGTCTGAATGTGAACTACCTCTATTTCACTCAGCGCTACGACGTGGGATTTCTCCGCTACACCGACAGCGATGGTAATGTGGTAAAACGAGAATCGAGAAACCGGCTGAATTTACCCGGAGTGGAAGTGCAAGCCGACAGCACCACCGCCCAAGCCGACAGCACAAACACCGACTCTGTTGCACTGAAGTCGACCTTTGTGCCTGTGGCCGGATTTCTCCACACATTGCGCGTAGACCACAACAATCGCCGCTTGGTGAGCAATGCCCTGCTTGACAACTATTTTGCAGACTATTATCTGCCCGGAGACACGGCCAACGATTTCACCAAGAACATTTATGTGACCAACACTTTGGCTTTCGAACTGCGCGAAGGCTTCAACCGATGGGTGAAATCGGGTATGCGACTTTTCGCACGGCACGAATTCAATCGCTTCACACTGCCCAACGAAAACAAGATTGCCACGGCATACAGCTACAACTACTTCACCGTGGGTGCGCAACTGATGAAGCAACAAGGAAAAATCTTCCACTACAACGTGCTGGGCGAGCTGCGAACCACCGGAAGCGATTGGGGAGAATTCAACGTGGAAGGAAACCTCAGTTTCAACATTCCGTTGCGCCGCGACTCCCTGCTGATCAAGGCCGAAGGCTATATTCGCAACGAGTCACCCATGTTCTACTATAACCACTACCACGGACGCAACGCATGGTGGGACAACGATTTCAAGAAAGTGATGCGCTCACGTATCGGTGGCACACTGCGCTATCGCGACACCCGTCTGAACGTATTCGTGGAGACCCTGCAAAACTATCTCTACTTTCAGGAAAAACAAACACCCTATACCTCTGCAGCCGGAGTACCATTGGCACACTTCGGCGTATCGCCACAACAACACAACAAGAACATACAACTCATTGGAGCTACATTGCGACAGGATTTCCATTGGGGTATCTTTAATTGGGAAAACGAACTCACTTATCAAGCCACCTCAGACAAAGACGTACTCCCATTGCCGGCCTTCAACGCCTATACCAACGTGTATTTAGGCTTCAAGATTGCGAAGGTACTTACCACGGAGATTGGTGCGGATATGCGTTACTTCACCCGCTATTATGCTCCGGCCTATTCTCCCATGGTCGGACAATTCTGCGTACAAGATGCAGAACAACGTGTGAAGATTGGCAATTATCCTTTCATCAATGTATATGCCAACCTGCACCTGCGCAATTTCCGCTTCTACGTCATGGGCTCACACATCAACCGCAGCAGCAAAGGAGGAAACTATTTTATCACCCCCCACTACCCTGCCAACGGTTTGGTAATACGGTTCGGACTTTCTTGGAATTTCTACAATTAGATTCCCCTCCTACATATCACATCCCCACAAACATTGAGCATATCTTTGTCTCAACCTCACACAGACAAACACCCCATAGACAATGCACGACTTCATACACATACACGTTCACTCCCAATACTCCATTCTCGACGGACAGGCCTCCATCTCCAAGTTGGTGGACAAAGCCTTGCGCGACGGCATGCGTGGCATGGCGCTGACCGACCATGGAAACATGATGGGCATCAAGGAGTTTTTCAACTATACCAATAAAATCAAGGCTAACGCCAAGAAGGCTGTAAAAAGACTCAACGAAAAGCTGCAAGCCATCAACGAAGGTAGCTATGAGCCTGACAAAGATAAGGAAGCTAACAAAAGTCCGGAAGACATTGCTGCAGCTACACGCAAAGAGCTGGCCGAACAACAGCGAATTGTTGATTTCAAGCCCATCTTTGGGTGTGAAATGTACGTAGCACGACGTGGCAAACACTTGAAGGAAGGGCGACAAGACCAGTCGGGATGGCACCTCGTGGTGCTTGCCAAGAACGAAAAGGGCTATCACAATCTGATAAAACTCGTGTCGCGAGCATGGGTAGACGGATACTATATGCGTCCACGCACCGACCATGCTGACTTGGAGAAATATCACGAAGGACTCATCGTGAGTTCGGCGTGTCTTGGCGGTGAAGTGCCCAGAAAGATTTTGGAAGACAACGTCGAAGCTGCCGAACAGACTGTACAGTGGTTTAAGAATCTGTTTGGGGACGACTACTACCTGGAGCTGCAACGCCACAAAGTACCGGACCCGGCCCAACGTGCCAATCACGAAACGTATGCATTGCAAGAGAGATGCAACAACGTCATCATCGAATTTGCGCGTAAGCACAACGTAAAACTCATCTGCACCAACGACGTTCACTTCGTTGACGAAGAAAATGCTGAGGCACACGACCGGCTCATCTGCCTGTCGACCGGAAGAGACTTGAATGACCCGAACCGAATGCTCTACACCAAGCAGGAGTGGTTCAAAACACAGGCGGAGATGAACGAAATCTTTGCCGACATTCCGGAAGCCCTTTCCAACACTTGTGAAATCGCTGACAAAATTGAGACCTACAGCATAGATCATGGGCCCATCATGCCCAACTTCGACATCCCCGAAGAATTTGGAACAGAAGAGGAGTATCGCAAACGGCTGAGCGAAGAAGATCTTTTCAACGAGTTTACACGCGATGAGAACGGCAATGTGGTACTATCGGAAGAGGATGCGCACGATAAGATAAAGAAACTGGGAGGTTACGACAAGCTTTACCGCATCAAGCTCGAAGCCGACTACTTGTCCAAACTGGCTTACGAAGGAGCTGAACGCCGATATGGAAATCCGCTCAGTGATGAGGTGAAAGAGCGCATCAACTTCGAGTTGCACATCATGAAGACCATGGGTTTTCCGGGTTACTTCCTCATTGTGCAGGACTATATCAACGTAGCTCGCAAAGAACTCGACGTTTCCGTAGGTCCCGGCCGTGGCTCGGCAGCCGGCAGTGCCGTGGCCTATTGCTTGGGCATCACACAAATCGACCCCATTAAGTACGATTTGCTGTTCGAGCGTTTCCTAAATCCCGACCGTATCTCGCTGCCTGATATCGACGTCGATTTCGACGATGACGGCCGAGGCAGAGTGCTCAACTGGGTTACTCAAAAATATGGAGCGGAGAAGGTGGCCCACATCATCACATACGGAACAATGGCCACCAAGATGGCGCTCAAGGATGTGGCACGCGTACAGAAGCTGCCTCTGGACATCAGTAACAAACTCTGCAAGCTCATTCCGGACAAACTGCCCGAAGGAAAAGACGGAAAGGTGCCCAAGATGAATCTGCCCAATGCCATTGCCGCCATTCCCGAACTGCAAGCTGCAGAGTCGAGTCCCGACCCTCTATTACATGACACTATCCGCTATGCCAAAATGCTGGAGGGAAATGTGCGTAACACCGGTGTTCACGCCTGTGGTACTATCATTTGTCGCGACGACATCTCTGATTGGGTACCCATCTCGACAGCAGACGACAAGACCACCGGCGAAAAGCTGCGTTGCACACAATACGAAGGCAGCGTGATTGAAGAAACCGGCCTAATCAAGATGGACTTTTTGGGACTGAAGACACTGTCCATCATCCGTGAGGCCGTGGAAAACATCAGGCTTTCTCTCGGCATTGAACTCGATATTGACGAAATCAGCATCGAGGACGCAGCCACCTACCAGCTCTACTGCGATGGCAAAACCATAGGTACGTTCCAGTTCGAGTCACCCGGAATGCAGAAATACCTACGCGAACTTCAGCCCTCCACATTCGAGGATCTCATCGCCATGAATGCGCTCTACCGCCCGGGACCCATGCAATACATCCCGAAATTTATCGCTCGCAAACATGGTAGGGAGAAAATCACATACGACCTTCCGTGCATGGAGAAATACTTGAAGGACACGTATGGCATCACTGTGTATCAGGAGCAAGTCATGCTGCTGTCGCGCGTCATCGCTGACTTCACTCGCGGAGAGAGTGATGCGTTGCGCAAAGCCATGGGTAAAAAGCTCATCGACAAGCTGAACCAAATGTACCCCAAGTTTGTCGAAGGCGGAAGAGCCAACGGACACGACCCGAAAATGCTGGAGAAAATCTGGAACGACTGGCGGGCATTTGCTTCGTACGCTTTCAACAAGAGCCATGCCACCTGCTATTCCTGGGTGGCCTATCAGACGGCTTACCTCAAGGCCAACTATCCCGCACAATATATGGCGGCAGACATGAGCCGCAACAAGAATAATATCACCGAAATCTCAAAACTCATGGACGAATGCCGTGCCATGGACGTACAGACTTTAGGTCCTTGCGTCAACGAGAGTTTCAGAAAATTCGGTGTAAACCACGTGGGCGACATTCGTTTCGGATTGAGCGCCGTCAAGAACGTGTCCGACGCCGCCGTAGATGCGATTTTGGAAGAGCGCGACGCGAACGGTCCCTTCAAGAGTATCTACGACTTCGTGGAACGCATCAACCTGAATGCCTGCAACAAGAAGAGTCTCGAAAGCCTCGCCATCGCAGGTGCACTCGATTGCTTCCCTGAGATAAAGCGCGACCAATATGCCGCGACCAATGAGAAGGGCGAAACATTCCTTGATGTCCTGATGAAATACGGCATCCGATTCCAGCAAGACCGTCAGTCGTCCGTCAACACGCTGTTTGGAGATATGGACTGTGTGGAAATCGTGAAACCGCAGCCACCGACAGTATATCAGCAATGGACGGAGCTTGAGCGTCTCAACAAGGAGCGCGAGCTCATCGGCATCTACATTTCCGGCCACCCATTGGACGAATACGAGAGCATCATCAAATATGTTTGCAACGCCAGCATGCCAAAGGTGGGCGACCGCGACAATCTGCAGCCCCTGCTGGGCAAAACGCTCAACTTTGGCGGAATCGTAACAGGCATCCGCACCGGACAAAGCAAAAACGGTAAGGCGTACGGTATCGTCAAGATTGAAGATTACGAAGGGCCCGGTGAAATTGCGTTCTTCGGTGAAGATTGGGCAAAATGGAGCGGCTACATGCACGAAGGCAATTTCCTCTTCTTCACAGGAGCCGTACAGCCCGGCCGATGGAATGCCGACGACTTGCGACTCACGGTGCAAAATGTGGAGTTTCTGGCAGACATCAAGGAACAGAAGATTGAAAAAATCAGTATCGAACTTCCACTTGAGAACCTCGATGCTTCGTTCTGCTCCGACCTTTGTGAAATAATTGAACAAAACCCTGGAAGCACCAACCTCAGCATCGGAATCATCGATATCGAAAGCGCAACAACGATTTCCCTGGATGCTAAAGGCTGCAAGGTAAATGTAAACAAGGACTTTATGAATTTCGTCACGCGGAAGCCGGGCGCAACCATCTACATCAACGACAAGAAGGTCGAAGAAAGCAATGTCAAGAAATTGACAGAGGAACCGGAAGAGAGCTAAACCGCTTTGCATGGCTTCCGCCCAAGATAGGCAGCGGCTCGGCATGCAAAAGAAAAAAACGTTTTCCTTTTGTCCTGCACTCACCTTGCACACTTTGGCTTTCGCCCAAGATAGGCGGCGGCTCGGCATGAAAAAGAAAAACACGTTTTCCTTTTGTCCTGCACTCGCCTTGCACACTTTGGCTTCCGCCCAAGATAGGCAGCGGCTCGGCATGAAAAAGAAAAACACGTTTTCCTTTTGTCCTGCACTCGCCTTGCACTATCTTTGCAAAGGAAACGAATGTAAAACAAACACAATAGTACTAACCAAAAACACAACCGAAACATGGAAAAGATTGTAACTGACCAAAATTATGAAGCATGGGTAGCAGAAGGACTCCCCATCGTGCTCGATTTCTCCGCCACATGGTGTGGCCCTTGCAAGAAGATTGCTCCCATCATCGAAGAGCTTGCTGAAGAATATGCAGGCAAGGTGAACATCGGAAAATGCGACGTCGACGACAACGACGACCTCACCAGCAAATACGGCATCCGCAACGTGCCCACCGTACTCTTCATCAAGAATGGCGAAGTGGTCGACAAGCACGTCGGAGCCGCAACCAAGAATGTCTTCGTTGAGAAAATCGAAGCGCTGCTCGCATAACACAATCCTACACGAACAATGCCGCAAACCTCATTCCTAACTGCTGGAAAATGGTTGCGGCATTTTCGTATTCCGAGAAGCACAACAACCATCATCACACCCCAAAATCATCTTACAACATGGCATCATTCGAAGAAGAACTCCTGCAAGACGCAGCCGAAGACGCACGCATCGTCGAATACATCAAGACCCACCTTCCTTCAGAGCTCCAGGAGAAAATCACAGAAGACGAGCTCTACTATTTCCTCGACCTCATCGTAGACTACTATGCCGAGAGCGGTGTTCTGGATGCCACTCCCGACAAAGACGGTTTCGTGGAAATCGACACCGAAGCCATTGCCAACCACCTGTCGGCCAAGGCGGCCAAAGAAGGTGTAGGCAAATTTTCTCCCGAAGACCTCCTCTTCGTTGTGCAAGCTGAGCTCGACTACGGACTTGAGCAGGAAGAGAATTAAGAAGCACTCCACGCCCTCTCACAACGGCAGACACCACCCAAGAAGTGCTCGGCTGCACGCGAGCAGCCCGGGTGGTATGACACGACACACCATCACATAACTTAGGTGTCAGGTGCACAAATAGCTACTCGGCGTTTAGAGAAATCTATTCGCCGAGTATTTTTTTTTGACTCGGCAAGTAAGCGATATCAAAAAGCACTCCAAGACCTATCGAAACGGCTTGCAGGTAAATTATCATGCGCATGATAAGAACTTATCACTATAATGATAAGAACGTATCACTATAATGATAATTCAACGAGATGCCGGTTCGATTACCGTTGAAAGCCTTATCACAACGTCTCTCTGCGCACCTGCGTAACTCCCACATCGCCGGTGATGAAAGCCAATAAGCCCGACGACTTTTCTAAAAAAACTTTAAAAATGCCCCTCTCCATGTAACGAAACGCTGCCTCATGCGTTAATACTTAACGGGAGGCAGCTATCATCGCCCGACTACCATCAACGACTCAGGCAGCCGTATTTCAAAGAAAGCAGAGTGCTTGGGGGTTTAACATAAATTATAATTTGGGGGGGGGTAAAAACCACACAAAAGAAATACATTTGCGACGCACATCGCGATAGTCCCCATCATCAACGGTTACTACACACTAATGAAACAATAAGAAGCATAAAACAAACACACCACAATGAAAGCAAGATTCTCCGCACTCCTCTTTTCACTTCTCGCATTGGTCGCACATGCACAAACACCCAACGAAATTTGGGAGAAGCCGGCAACCGGTTACAGCTCGCACAGCCACGTGTTCAGCATAAATCGAGTAGCCATGGGCGACGACCGCACGGAGATTACTTTCCACGTCAGCTACCGGCCCAACCATTGGATCAGGATGGCATCGACGTCCTATCTGCAAGTGGGCGACAGGCGTTTCGCCATGCGAAAGGAGATGCCTCAGTGGCCGGCAGTGGGCACTACGCTCCTCATGCCCGATGAGCAGTTCTTCATGCCCAAAAGCGGAGAAGTGGACTTCACGATGGTGTTCGACCCTCTGCCGAGAGGAACCACGCACTTCGACTTGATAGAACCCGCCGGTTGGCAGATCTTTAACATCCGTCCCGGCAACGTTCTGCCCCAAGGCCTCATGGATACCTATTGGCGCAACGAAGCGACGGGCGACTGGTTCATCGGATTTACCGAGCAGTATGTTATATATAATAATTGTATGTGGGAAATTCTCTCACGAACAGAGAAGAAAACAACTACAACCTTCGTGGCTCGAAACCGCAAAGATGAACTCACAGTGAGCGTGAGCAAAATGAAGAAAGGCGTGCGAAAAATCCGCATCGGCGAGGAGAAGGCTGTGGTCTGCAGTCCCATCCAGACAGCGACCTTGCCCGATTATCCCACACGCGACCTTCGTCCGGATTTCAAAGACAACGGCTATCAAGCCGGCGACAGCGCTACCATCGTGGGCTGGATAAAAGATTTTCCGGCTTTGGCAAAACCTGCGCAAGCGGATGGCTCTTTTGAAGTCTTCATTGAGAACTTTGTATCCGACGAGCAGGAAGTTTTCAACACCCCCACCGACTCCTTGGGTCGCTTCTGCATAAAAGTGCCTTTGCTCAACACTTCACAAGTCCACATGGCCGGACATAACAGAGAGTTTATCTGCCACACAGTACTCGAACCGGGCGAAACGTACTTCTATCTGTACGATTGCAAAACGGGGCAGCAATTCTTTATGGGCAGAGATGTACGTTTTCAGAACGAACTGCTGACGCACGAAGACGCTTCTGCTTTTCCTATATTCCACAAAGAACATGCCACAGCCGAAGAGGCCATGGCTTACCTTGAAGAAGGAAAGGCTTGGTTGGGCGAAGAAAATGCCCGACTCGATTCGCTACTCTCCGCACATCCTGATCTGTCACAGCGATACATCAACTTCATGCGCGACAGCCGTCGGGTGCAATTAGGACTCGAATTGATGCAGGCTCGCTTTTATGTAAAGAAATTTCAACTCCCCAAAGCGTATGTGGACTACGTCTCTCAAGAACTATGGTTGCAACAACGCCGTCCCTATACGCTTCATCGTGATTTCAGCACGTTGATGCGAGACTACATCGACGTGCGTACCGAAAGCAACCAAGAGAAGAAGATGGACGTGCTCTCCATGATAGAAACAATGGCACGGCGCGGCGAACTTCCACTCTCCGACAAAGAAATCGATGCTCTGAGTCGCATTGAAGAGGAAAAGGAGAAACTGGATCGGGCTATTGATGCCACAAACGACGAAACGGAGATAAACGCGCTGATACAGGATTTCAATAGTAGCGAATTCATTGCCACCATCAACGGAGTCGTTGCCAAATATCAGTATGAGATTTCCACCGAACTGTTGCGCATAGCGTTGCCTCACGCTCTCGACAGCGTGGCTTCCGACAGCCTTCTGCATCAATTGCAAATGGCTCGAGAACTCTATCAAAACATTGACAACAATCGCCGTGCGCTTCCTCAAAGTATGGTGGAGTGGACGAACCGCGAGCTGAAAGTTCCGGCATTTCGTCAGCAGGTGCTTGCACTGAACGAAAAGTATGAAGCCATAGCCCGTCGCGACATCTCAAATTCTCACTCCCTTCGCTCAGCCGACGACGTGGCAGGCATGAGCGACGGTGAACAAATCTTGAGAAAACTCATAGCTCCCTACGAAGGAAAACTCGTGCTCATCGATGTGTGGGGCACATGGTGCGGTCCTTGCAAGCAAGCTTTGGCGGACAGCCAAGAGGAGTACGAACGTCTGGCACCTTACGACATGATCTTCCTCTATCTCGCCAATCGTTCCGACCGCGAGTCGTGGCAGAATGTCATCAAGGAAAACAATGTGCTGGGCGATAACGTGGTCCACTACAACCTTCCCGCGGAGCAACAACGCGCTGTGGAACTTTTCCTCAAGGTAAACAAGTACCCCTCGTACTATCTCATCGACCGCAACGGCCACCTGCTTGAAGTGAACGCCGATCCACGCGACCTCAACCGCTTCGAGGAACTTGTGAGAAGCATCCGATAACTTCCCCAATCCCATCTCTCGTCGCCGGCGCAGATGGCATTATCATGTTACCTGCGATTTCTGAGCGAAAGAAAGCCGTAGGAAAGTGTGCTGATGCTTACTTTATCCGCCTTGAAGAGCAATACAGAAACGGCTAAACACAGGTGTAACCTCCGTCTACTGCGATGTTTTGTCCATTTACATAACTGCTGTTGGGCGATGCCAAGAAGAGGGCGCAGGTATCGAGTTCGCCCGAACGGCCATAGCGTGCCAATGGTATGCTACGCTTTGCTATATCTTGGAAGAAGTCACTATCGAGTGTCTCCGTGGTAAGGTCAGTATAGAAGTAACCCGGGCAAATACTGTTAACGGTAATGCCGTGTTTGCCCCACTCTGCCGCCAATGCACGGGTGAGATTTACGACTCCACCCTTGGCAGCGTGATAAGGTGAACTGCCCACAATCATATTTCCCACAAGCCCATACATTGATGCGATATTGATGATGCGTCCGAAACGGGCCTCTATCATCTTTTTGCCAAACTCTCGGGCACACACGAAAGTGCCAAAGAGATCTATACTCATCTCGTGCTTGAACTGTTCATCGGTGATTTCCTCTGCCGGAGCCACTGCGCCCGTACCGGCATTGTTTACCAAAATATCTACACGCCCGAAACGTTCCATGGTGGCATTGACAGCATTCACCACCTGCTCGGTAATTGTTATGTCGCATGCAACGGGAAGAACTTCCACTCTATACTCCTCATTGATAGCCTTGGCGTTCTCTTCTAGGAGATTCATTCTGCGAGCCAGCAAAACCAAGTTGGCACCCTGGTTAGCGAATGCCTTTGCCATCTGAAGTCCCAAGCCGGTTGACGCTCCGGTAACTACAGCTACACGCCCTGTCAGGTCAAAATAATTCTTCATACTCACATCTTTGATTTAAGGTTTTATACTATTATATAATTGATGCTCACATATATAATTGATGCTCACAAATGTAAAGATTATTTTGATACCACCGATGGCCGTACTGATTTTTCTAATCATACCGTTTGGTTCCTTATAAGCAACTCATCTATATTGCGCTGCGCTCGCCTTGTGCACTTTCGCCTTGCGCAAGTTAGGCTGCGGCTCGGCCGTGCAAAAGAAAAAGGTATTTTCCTTTTGCGCTGCGCTCGCCTTGCACTAACTTTGCTTCGCCAAATTGCAAGATGGCTTAGGAATATATTCAGAAACAATATAAAATTATACACACATGATGCACGAATGGTTTGAAACCAAAATCAAGTACGAGAAAACACTGGAGAACGGAGCTGTCAAGAAGGTTACAGAACCCTACTTGGTAGATGCCATCAGCTTCACCGAAGCAGAAAAACGAATCATCGAGGAGATAACACCCTTCATGACGGGCGAGTTCGAGGTAAGCGACATCAAGCGTGCTCGCTACGCCGAGTTGTTCGAGACACCCGAGGAGTCTGCCGACCGTTGGTTCAAGGTGAAACTTGTATTCATCACGCTCGATGAGAAGAGCGGTGCTGAGAAGAAGACATCGCAGAATGTACTTGTTCAGGCAGCCGACTTACGTTCTGCCGTGAAGCGTTTGGACGAAGGCATGAAGGATTCGATGATGGATTATGTCATTGCCTCAGTGGCCGAGACGCAGATTGTGGATGTCTACAAGTATCAAGAAGCCGCGCCCGAGTTTGCCAAGAAGGTGGAAGAGTAGTCCACACATTCCCCACTCCCTTGCATCCCATCCCACAAGCACCACATCCCATGAACGAAATCACGCTCAATCTTCAGGAAGTGCGTTCCACCTTGCCCCCACACGTTCGGTTGGTAGCCGTCTCCAAGTTTCATCCGGTCGAGCGGCTGCAGGAGGCCTATGATGCCGGCCAACGCATTTTTGGCGAAAGCCGGGCACAGGAGCTGTGTGCCAAGCAGGAAGTTCTGCCTGCCGACATCGAATGGCACTTCATCGGACACCTGCAACCTAACAAGGTGAAATACTTCGCCCCCTTCGTTGCGCTCATTCATGCAGTCGATTCAGCCAAACTGCTGCGCGAAATCGAAAAGCAGGCAGCCAAGGCCGGACGCTGCATCGACTGCCTGTTGCAAGTGCATGTGGCAGCCGAAGAAACCAAGTTCGGTTTCAGTCCTGACGAATGCCGCGCGTTGCTCTCCGACGGCGAATGGCGCGAGATGCAGCATGTACGCATTTGCGGTGTGATGTGCATGGCCACAAACACCGACGACGAGGAGCGCATCCGGCAGGATTTCCGCACGGCTGCACAGTTGTTCGACGAAATCAAGCAAACCTATTTTGCCAACGAACCCTCCTTTGCCATACGCTCATGGGGCATGAGCGACGATTATCCTTTGGCCATCGACGAGAGCAGCAACATGGTGCGCATCGGTTCGCGCATTTTCGGAGTTCGAGGATAGCACTTGGAGCACTCATCAGCCCACACACAAAGCGCCGGATTTGTTTCGACGAAAGCAACAACACTTTCAGGAAAACAAATCCGGCGCTTTTCTTATATCCCGACGCTTCGCGCAATTTCCTATATACTCACACAGAGCCCTTCGCGTGCCATCAGTGTGTTTTCGAATACCGCTTTCGCCTCTTTCAGCAGCACCCCTTCGTCTTCATAACGTGCCGAGAAGTGCCCAATCAACAAGCGCCGCACCTCAGCCAGCTTGGCCATCGTGGCAGCTTGGGCAGCCGTGCTGTGCATCGTCTCGGCAGCACGAGCGGCATCGGCTTCTGAAAATGTGGCTTCGTGGAAGAGCAAATCGACGCCACGCAGCGTTTCTGCCAATTCGGGAACGAAACGCGTATCGCTGCAATAGGCATAACTGCGTGGCGGTTCGGCCGGCGTAACCAGCCGCTCGTGGGGATAGAACACCCCTTCGGCCGTTGTCCATCCACCTCCGGATTTGATATCATTGATGGCAAAATGCGGAATTCCCAGGAAGTCAATCATGTCACGCTTGATGTGGGGCAACGTGGGCTTTTCGCGAAACAGATAACCCACACAGGGCTTGCGGTGCTGCAACGGGAAGGCTTCGACAAGCACGCTGCGATCTTCGTAAACCGTTCCGCTCACCGTGGTGTCCACTGTATGGAAAATCACATCAAAGGGGCTGCCCGAACAGAAGTAGTCCAACAATGGTCGCATCACCTTCTCCAAATCTGCCGGACCATACACGTGCATATCGGCGGTGCGTCCCAGCAAAGCAAAAGTGGACACAAGCCCCGGCAAACCGAAGCAATGATCGCCATGCAGGTGTGTGATGAAGATGTGAGTCAACCGCGAAAAGCGCAACCGCGAACGGCGTAATTGCAGCTGCACTCCTTCACCGCAATCAACCATATACAGCTTCTCGCGCAGGCTTACCACCTGTGCCGAAGGATTGTGGCGCGTCGTGGGCAGTGCACTGCCACAACCTAAAACATGTACCTCAAACTTTTCCATACCATCTACGTATTCCGCACCCGCAGCACCAATTGCTCGGATACCGTTTGTGCAAATTTATATAATTAAAACGGAAACAGAAAAGGGTCGGCCGAGGATAGCTGACGAAGGCCTGAAAATCAGCCGAGCATTCTGCGAAAATCTGCAGTGCTTGTAGAATTTTCTGCAGTGCTCGTAGAAAATTCTGCAAGCACTGTAAATTCTTGCACATACAGAGGTCGTTTTTCGAACAAAGTGTAAGCCACACACCCAAGGACAGGAACAAAATCCGGGACCGGTGCTTGAACGCTCTCTCGCCTTGCACGACTTTGGTCTGCGTATAAGTGACGCTGCGGCTCGGGAGAAAAAGCTGAAAACTGCGTTTTCGCTTTGTTCTCCGCTCGCCTTGCACACTTTCGCTGTGCCCAAGTTAGGCTGCGGCTCGGGAGAAAAAGCTGAAAACTGCGTTTTCGCTTTGTTCTCCGCTCGCCTTGCACTAACTTTGCCTTGTTATTGAGAAATGAATATATAATGCATACACGCGAAGAACAACTGGAAGCATTCGGCCGACTGCTGGACGTGCTCGACGAACTGCGAGAAAAATGTCCCTGGGACCGCAAGCAAACCAACGAGAGCCTGCGCCCGAACACCATCGAGGAGACTTACGAACTCTGCGATGCGCTCATCAATGACGACAAAGCCGACATCTGCAAAGAGCTGGGCGATGTGCTGCTGCACGTGTGCTTCTACGCAAAGATAGGTTCGGAGAAGGGCGACTTCGACATCGCTGACGTTTGCCACAAACTCTGCGACAAACTCATATTCCGCCACCCACACGTTTTCCCTCCCCAACAAGAGACCGGCAACGACGGTCCGGAGAAGTCTGTTAAGACAGCGCAACAAGTGAGCGAACAATGGGAACAAATCAAGCAACGCGAGAAAGATGGCAACAAGACGGTGCTGAGCGGCGTTCCAGCAGCCCTGCCCTCGCTCATCAAGGCCTACCGCATACAGGACAAGGCCCGAAACGTGGGCTTCGACTGGGAAGAACGCTCGCAGGTGTGGGAGAAAGTGAAAGAGGAGATTTCGGAATTTGAAGCCGAAGTGGAAAACATGGACAGCGACAAGGCAGAATCCGAATTTGGCGACGTAATGTTCTCGCTCATCAACGCGGCACGCCTCTACAAGATCAATCCCGACAACGCTTTGGAGCGGACCAACCGGAAGTTCATCCGCCGTTTCAGCTACTTGGAGGAACGAACCCTGAAGCAGGGACGCAAACTCACCGATATGACGCTGGCCGAGATGGATGCCATTTGGGACGAAGCCAAACGGGCAGAGCGTCAAGGCGAACAGTAAAGGCAGAAACGCAGCATGCAAAGAGAGAAGAACATCAGCATCCGGGCTGTGGCCGAAGGCTGTTTCGATGGTGGCGGATACGCATTCTGCCGCCTACCGGGTGCTTCGGTCTATCACTACTTGGCGCAAGCAGGAATGCCTGAGCACCTCGACACGCTTCACTCTTGGAGCGGAAAGTCGGGGTATGTGGTGGCACCTTTTCACCCTCATCCCTCCACCCCGGCATTACTGATTGTGCCCGACCTCCACGAAACCTGCACGACGCCGCAAAGCGTTACGCCTCACCCCGTCACCGCCACCATTTCCGACAACGGCCGCGAACAGTATGCCAAGGCCTTCTCCATGTGCCGAGAGTTGCTGAACGACGGCACTTGTGAGAAGATAGTGCTCTCACGTCGCATGCACCTCAACGCAGAAGGCACCCCCAATCCTGTGGTGCTGTTTCAGAATGCCTGCATCGCACACCCTAACCACTATGTAGCCCTATGGTGGACGGCCGAAACCGGTTTGTGGCTCGTGGCCACTCCCGAAGTGCTGCTCGAGAGCGACGGACATCGTTGGCACACCATGGCCTTGGCCGGTACTGAGGCCTGGAATGGCGAGCACTCCGTAATCGACATCGAGCAATGGAATGAGAAAAACCGCCGTGAGCAACAGCTGGTGGCCGACGAAGTGGCACAACGCCTGCATCCCTATGCCGATCATCTTGAGACCTCGCCCACTTATCCCTGTCGGGCCGGCAACGTGGTGCACCTGCGCACCGATTTCAGCTTCGGCCTCCGTGCATCTGCCACTCCCCTCGACATCATCACCGACCTGCATCCCACACCGGCCGTGTGCGGCGTGCCTCGGCAGAAAGCCCTCGCCACCATTCTGCAAGCCGAAGCCGAACCCCGCAGATACTATGCCGGCTATAGCGGCATGCTGACGCCGGAAGGCCACACCCACTTCTACGTATCGCTCCGTTGCCTCTCCGTGAACGCAGATACCATCACGCTCTATGCCGGAGGCGGTCTGCTGCGCTCCAGCAACGAAGCCGAAGAATGGGAAGAGACCGAGCGAAAGTTGCAAACCATCTTGCAAGTGCTCCATCCCTTGATACAATCATGAAACAACACTCCAGCCATGTATAGCCACAAGAAAAATGTCAACCTGCTCACTGCCGTGATGGCCCGACACGGGCTGCGCGATGTGGTGGTGTGTCCCGGTTCGCGCAATGGCGCTTTGGTGCACAACTTCAACGAGTGCCCGGACTTCTGCTGCCATGCCGTAACCGACGAGCGCAGTGCGGCATTTGTGGCCATCGGTATCATCGAAGCCACCAAGCACCCCGTGGCCGTGTGCGTCACATCCGGTTCTGCCGTGCTGGGCACGCTGCCGGCCGTTGCCGAAGCTGCCATGCGCCACCTGCCGTTGCTGATTATCTCCGCCGATCGCCCGGCCGAATGGATTGGGCAACAGGACGGACAGACGCTACCCCAAATTGGTGCTCTCCAACCCTATGCTTCGACCTTTGTGGTGCCGGAAATTGAAACGCCGTCCGAACATTGGTACGCCAACCGACAAGCCAACGAAGCACTGGTGGAGCTTTCGCGCAACAAACCTGTACACATCAACCTGCCATTGAGCGAACCGCTCTTCGAATTCACAGAAACACAACTGCCGCAGGAAAGAATTTTCACCGAGTATCAGCCCGCAACGCAAAGCCCGCTGAGCGATGAAATCATGCAGCAGATTGAAGCGGCCCGCTTGCCGGTACTCGTTATCGGACAATATGAAAAGCCCCTTCCATACATCGAAGAACTGGAAGCCGCGCATCACGTGCTAATACTGCCGGAGCACCTCTCGAATACACCCGGCGCATGGCGCACTGCCGTCATGGAATACACCGATACACTGACCGAATTTCAGCCCGACCTCATTCTACACGCTGGCGGCAACTTCGTTCACAAGCGTACCAAGCTGATGCTTCGGCAAGCCGCGTCGTGTCCCGTCGTCCGCATTGACGAATACGGACAATGCCCCGACACTTTCTGCCGAGTGCAGACCGTGGTGCGAGCCGGTTTGCCCGAAGTGGTGCAACAACTCTGCAACCTCACCACTGCCAAGCCGGAAGTTGTACGATGGAAGGAAATGCTCGAAGCACACAAGATCGAAGCCCGTCAGCTCAGCCTCCTTTCACCCGAAGACCCCACAGCACTCCGCGCGGTGCAACTGTGTTGCTCGGCAGTGCTTCAGCAGGAATGCGCCTCCCTGCATCTGGCCAACAGCACCACTGTGCGCATGGCTTCGCGCTTCATCGAAGGCGGAGAATATCCTGTATACTGCAACCGAGGCACCAACGGCATCGAGGGAACGCTCTCGACAGCTGCCGGACACTCTCTGGCATCGCCGGGACGCACGTTTGTGATTTTGGGCGACCTCAGCTTTTTCTACGACAGCAATGCTTTGTGCAATCCGGAGCTATCCGGCAATCTGCGCATCCTGCTCATCAACAACGGCGGGGGAGCCATTTTTCACCAACTGCCGGGGCTGAGAGCCTCAGCCGCCCTGCCCAAATACATCGCTGCCGGCCACACATTCCGAGCCCAAGGTTTGGCAGATACCTACGGCTTGCACTATATGGCGGTTGCCCCCGGCGAGAGTCTTGAGGCCGCCATCCAATTTTTGACACAAGACGAAGCCACTCGCCCGGTGCTTGTGGAAGTTCTTACGTAACAAACACACATTTATATATATTATGGAAAGAAACTGGGAATGCATCAAGCAATATGAAGAGATATTGTTCGACTTTTGGAACGGCATAGCCCGTATCACCATTAACCGTCCGCGTTACCGCAACGCCTTCACGCCGCTCACCGTGGCCGAGATGAGCGATGCACTGCGCTATTGCCGAGAGGCGCAGGAAGTGTGCATCGTCGTACTTACCGGAGCGGGCGACAAGGCCTTCTGCGCCGGCGGCGACATGCACGTCAAGGGACGCGGGGGATACGTGGGCGGAGATGGGGTTCCGCGTCTCAATGTGCTGGACGTGCAGAAGCAAATCCGCTCCTTGCCGAAGCCCGTCATAGCCATGGTGAATGGTTTTGCCATCGGCGGCGGCCACGTGCTGCACCTGATGTGCGATCTCACCATAGCCTCCGACAATGCCATCTTTGGGCAGACAGGTCCTCGTGTCGGCAGTTTTGATGCCGGATTTGGTGCTTCGTATTTGGCACGTATCGTAGGTCAAAAGAAGGCCCGCGAAATCTGGTTTCTCTGTCGCAAATACACAGCCGCCGAAGCCGAACGTATGGGAATGGTCAACAAGGTGGTGTCTCTCGAGGAATTGGAGAACGAAACCGTGGCTTGGGCAGAGCAAATGATGGAGCTCTCGCCGCTCGCGCTACGTATGATCAAGGCCGGACTGAATGCCGAGCTGGATGGTCAGGCCGGCATCCAGGAATTGGCCGGTGATGCTACGATGCTCTACTACATGCTGGACGAAGCCCACGAAGGCGGTCGTGCATTCCTGGAAAAGCGCAAGCCCGACTTCAAGAAGTATCCCAAACTGCCCTAACGGGATTTAGCCACCACATGATACCGTTCAAAGTAAACATAGAGCCGCGCACGTTCCACTTCAAGCAACCAGCAGGAACGTCGCGCGGCATTTATCATATCCGACGCTCGTGGTACGTTCGCCTCACCTCGCCGGCCGACCCTTATGCCTTGGGACTGGGCGAATGTGCTCCCCTGCCCGACCTGAGCTGCGATGCTTCGGAGGATTACGAAAGCAGGCTACTACGTTTAGCTGCCGACTTCGAAGAGCGTCAAAGCATCGACTACGAAACGCTACGCGCCCTTCCCTCTGTGCTCTTCGGCTTTGAGACGGCAATATTGTCGTTTCGCGCATCTCTCGAAGGGCATTATCTGAAACTCTTCAACACACCATTCACACGCGGAGAGCACGGCATCCCCATCAACGGGCTTGTCTGGATGGGCAGCCACGAGGAGATGCTTTTGCGCATGGAGGAGAAACTGAATGCGGGCTTCAAGTGCATAAAGCTGAAGATAGGCGCCATCGACTTCGAACGCGAGATGGACCTTCTGCAACGCCTGCGCCAACGCTTCACCCCCCAACAGGTGCAGCTCAGGGTGGATGCCAACGGAGCTTTCGCGCCCGACGAAGCTCCCGAACGCCTGGAGCGTTTGGCTGCACTGGGCATCCACAGCATTGAGCAGCCTATTCGTGCCGGCCGGTGGGACGATATGGCAAAGCTATGCCGCACCTCACCACTGCCCATCGCACTCGACGAAGAGCTGATCGGCATCTATACGCCGGCGGATAAGCAGCGACTGCTCGACACCATCCGTCCGCAATTCATCATCCTCAAGCCATCGCTGCACGGAGGCCTTTCGGGAGCTGAGGAATGGATTGCCGAAGCCGACAAACGCGGCATCGGACATTGGATAACCAGTGCACTCGAGAGCAACGTGGGGCTGAACGCTATCGCACAATGGACCTCGCACATCGAGCCCCACAGCTCGATGCTACCACAAGGACTGGGCACGGGACAGCTCTTTACCGACAATTTCGAGGAAACAAGTCTGCAAATCGAGGGAGAGCACTTGTGGATTGACAAAAGGGAAGTGCGTGATTTCAACATGCAACTCCGTGATTTCCGACTGCAATGGGAAGATGCGTGCCCCACCCTCACGGTGCACACCTCCGGCTCTACCGGAACGCCGAAACCCATTGTGGTGGAAAAACGCAGGATGCAAAACAGCGCAAAGGCAACTTGCAAAATTCTGAACCTGAAGCCCGGCGACACCGCGCTGCTCTGCCTACCCCTGCACCACATCGCCGGCATGATGATGGCCGTGCGAGCCTTCACCCACGGCCTGCGGCTCATCCCCGTGCGCCCTTCGGCCCACCCCATGGCCGGTCTGCATCGACCGCCGGTGTTTGCAGCCATGACACCAATGCAGGTGTGGGAAACTTTAAGCGTTCCACGCGAAGCCGAAATGCTGCGCCAAGTGCGACAACTCATCATCGGAGGCGGTGCCGTAAGTGCAGAACTGGAAGCCCGGCTTCAGCAGTTTCCGCACAACGTATGGAGCACTTACGGCATGACCGAGACGCTATCACACATCGCTCTGCGGCGCATCAACACCCCCACTCCCACCGGCTATCGCCCCTTGCCCAATGTCAGCATCAGCCTTGACGAAGACGACTGCATCGTCATCAAAGCCCCCGAAGTTTGCCCCGAAACGCTCCACACCAACGACCGCGCCCGATGGCTGCCCGACGGCACCTTCGAAGTGCTTGGACGCCGCGACAACGTGGTATGTTCGGGAGGACTGAAGCTGCAAATCGAGACTTTAGAAGCACGACTTGCCGATGCAGGTCGCTTTCAGCTCACTGCCGTGCCCGATGCAAAATTTGGCGAAGCCCTCACGCTCATCACCGACATGCCCGAACAATTGCCGACACTGCAAGCCCTCTGCCACGAAAGGCTTGCATCGCACGAGCGCCCCAAACACTATCTCTGCGTGAAGCATCTGCCCTTCACCGACACAGGTAAGCCGGCACGCGTCGAAGCACGCCGAATGGCAGCGGAGGCACTTTCAAATAACTGATGCCGAAACGGCCCTCTCTCCTTCCCTCACACAATTTTCCACAAAGCATCCAGCAACATCCACCACGGCATGGAAGAATAGCCACACCGGTTGTAGGTAAATCCGCATGCCGAGATGCAAAAACTGGCAGGCCTTGCCAAAAAAGTGGCACCGCTTGCCAAAAAACTGGCAAGGCCTGCCAGTAAATCCTGCAAAGCCCGAGAAAAAATCTGCGAGGGATGTTGTGAGTTAGCCCACCTTTCCTTAATTTTGGCGGTGATAAACTGTAATTGTCTTCAATGGACATAAAGCCATCCACTCCCACTGCGGCCTTTCCGGCCTGCCATGTGCTCCTGCCGCAAGGCACCGAACACAGACGCGCCTCCTTCTATCTGGCGGCCGAAGAGTATGTGGCGGAAGCGCTTCCCGAGGACCATTATTTCTTCACCTGGCAGCTGAACCCCACCGTGGTGATGGGGCGAAACCAAGTGGCTCACAGAGAAATCAACTTGGACTACTGCCAACGTCACCACATAGACGTGATACGCCGCAAGAGCGGTGGCGGATGCATCTACGCCGATCGTGGCAACCTGATGCTGAGTCTCATCACTCCGAAAGGCGCCGTCGAACCGCTCTTTGCCGAATACGCCCACAGCGTGGCCGAAACGCTCTGCCGGCTCGGCGCATCGGTGATGGTGAGCGGACGCAATGATATCTGCCTGGCAGAGGGCGGAAAGGTGTGCGGCAATGCCTTCTATCATCTGCCACACCGCAACATCGTGCACGGCACCATGCTCTATGACACCGACGCTGCCAATATGCAAGCTGCCATCACGCCGGACAAGAGCAAACTGCAGAAGGCCGGAGTGGCCAGCGTGAAAAGCCGGATAGGCCTGCTCAATCAAGTGCTTTCGGTCGATATAAAAACGCTTCGCTCAGCCATTTGCAACAATTTGTGCAACCGAAACGTGAAGCTCACGAACGACGATGTGAAGCACATTGAGGAAATCGAAAAGAGCTATCTCACTCACGAGCACCTCTATGGCAACAACATCCGCACCGCCCTGGTGCATGCCCGGCGCATCGAGGGATGTGGCAAGGTGGAAATACGCTTCTCGCTACGCGGCAGCACCATTGAAGAAGTGCAACTCACGGGCGATTTCTTCGAATGCGGAGATGCCACCGAAGCCTTCCGACAAACTTTTGTCGGAACGACCTACACCATCGAAAGTCTGCGTGACGCCGTACGAACACACCATCCGGAACAGAGCATACGCCGGCTTAGCGAAACAGCACTGCTCGACCTCCTTTCCGGTGAGCCGCAAACTGAATGACACATTCTGAAACTGAAAAATACTAACCAAACAAAATCTATACGACAATGTCTGAAAAAAGAACCTGTCTTTACGAAAAACACGTCGCACTCGGAGCCAAGATGGTGCCGTTCGGCGGATTTGAAATGCCCATTCAATACACCGACATCGCAGACGAGCACAACGCCGTGCGACAAGCCTGCGGCGTGTTCGATGTGAGCCACATGGGCGAAGTGCTGGTGGAAGGCCCGGATGCCGAGCGCTATGTTCAGCACATCTTCACCAACGACGTAGCCGGTGCGCCCATCGGAAAAATATACTACGGCATGATGCTGCACCCGCATGGCGGAACCGTGGACGACCTGTTGGTTTACAAAATGGCCGAGCAAAAATTCTTCCTCGTCATCAACGCAGCCAACATCGACAAGGACTATGCCTGGATGTTGGCGCAGACCGACGGCATGGACGTTTCGGTGATCAACCAAAGCGAGCAGTATGGTCAGCTGGCCGTGCAAGGTCCTCAGGCCGAAGCTCTGACAGAGAAGCTCCTCGGTCTGGAATGCGCCGAATTGGCTTTCTACACCTTCAAGACCATTGAGGCCGAAGGCGAAACCCTCATCGTAAGCCGTACAGGCTATACGGGCGAAGACGGATTTGAGATATACGGAAGCCACGCCTATATCCAAAAGGCTTGGGACATCCTGGTGAATTCCGGAGAGGTGAAACCCTGCGGCCTGGGCTGTCGCGACACACTCCGCTTCGAAGTGGGACTTCCGCTCTATGGCGACGAACTTACCGATGAGCTCTCGCCCATCGAAGCAGGCCTTGGCATGTTTGTAAAACTCGACAAAGAAGAATTTATCGGCAAGGAAGCCGTTGCCAAGCAGAAGGCCGAAGGTGTCAGCCGAAAGATTGTGGGCATCGAACTGGCCGGCCGCGCCATTCCTCGCCACGGATATGATGTCGAAGCCGATGGTAAAGTGATTGGCACCGTAACAACAGGCTACAACTCCATATCTACCGGCAAGAGCGTCTGCATGGCGTTGATCGACATTGCCTACGCCAAACTCGGCACCCCCGTCCAGGTACGCATACACCGCAAGCTGCAAGACGGCGTTGTGACCAAGAAACGTTTCTACGAGAAGAATTACAAGAAATAATACTATTTAATAACAATCTAAAAACACAACAAAAATGGCAAAAGTGATTGAAGGACTCTACTACAGCGAGAGCCACGAATACGTAAAGATTGAAGGCGAATATGGATACGTCGGCATCACCGACTATGCGCAGGACCAGCTCGGCAACGTGGTATATGTAGATATGCCCGAAGTGGACGACGAAGTAACTGCCGGCGAAGAATTTGGTGCCGTTGAGAGCGTGAAAGCCGCCAGCGACTTGATTTCACCCGTCAGCGGCACGGTAGTCGAAATCAACGAGGCACTGGAAGACGCTCCTGAGCTTGTGAACAAAGATGCCTTCGCCAACTGGATCATGAAGGTAAAGCTCAGCGATCCCTCCGAAGTGGATGCACTGATGGATGCCGCAG
Organism: Bacteroidaceae bacterium; assembly: GCA_017461605.1. Lineage (GTDB taxonomy): Bacteria > Bacteroidota > Bacteroidia > Bacteroidales > Bacteroidaceae > Alloprevotella. Next base: position 98,890 of record JAFTXN010000007.1, on the reverse strand, counting down.
CCTACGAAGCCAGCTGCCACTAAAGAAACATAGGCAGTGTGCCCTACAAAATGTGTCAGTGCGCCGGTGAAACCCATCTGGCCATTGACACATTTTGAGTTTAAGGACACATTTTCACTAACCAACAAATCAAAAAACTATGTCCTATAAGTATTTTCCCCACACCGAACAAGACATCAGCGAAATGCTGAAAGTGATTGGCGTGGGTTCGTTGGATGAACTCTATGCAGAAGTTCCCGAGGAGCTGAAGTTCGCTCGTGAACTCAACATTCCTTCCGAAAAATCCGAAATCGAAGTGCGCGAAATCATCGAAGGCATGGCAGCTCGCAACAAGCAGCTGGTGTGCTTTGCCGGATGCGGCACTTACAATCACTACACACCGAGCGTCATCCCCTACATCGCATCGCGCTCCGAATTCTCCACGTCCTACACTCCCTATCAAGCCGAGATATCGCAAGGCACCTTGCAGTACATCTTCGAATACCAAAGCATGATGGCCGAACTGACGGGTATGGAAATTTCGAACGCCAGTATGTACGATGGCGCCACAGCCACTGCAGAAGCCATGATGATGTGTGTGGCTGCCGCCAAGAAGCGCAGAAAAGTGCTGATCTCGGCCACATTCAACCCGGCTGTGCTCCAAGTGGTGCGCACCTATGCCAAATATCACGGCGTTGACTTGGTGGAAGTTCCGGCCAAGAATGGTGCTACCGACAAGGCTGCCATCGAAACACTACTCGCAGCCGGCGACGTGGCCGGCGTGATGGTAGCTCAACCCAACTACTATGGTTGCATTGAGGACTTCAGCGGATTGGCCGATGCATGCCATGCACAAAAATCGCTCTTGGTTATCAACTCTGTGGCTTCTGCACTGGGCGTGCTTAAGTCGCCCGGCGAATGGGGAGCAGACATCGCGTGTGGTGACGCACAGAGCCTGGGCATCCCGATGGGATATGGCGGTCCGTACATAGGCTACCTCTGCACCAACTCGGCACTGATCCGAAAGATGCCGGGCCGATTGGTAGGTGCCACCACTGATGCCGAGGGCAAACGTTGCTTCGTACTGACAATGCAAGCACGCGAGCAGCACATTCGTCGTGAGAAAGCCACTTCCAACATCTGCACGGCACAAGGTTTCATGTGCCTCTATGTAGCCTCCTACCTGTCACTGATGGGCCCGAAAGGCTTGCACAAGGTGAACAGCCTGTCCTACGAAGCAGCACACTATCTCCACGACGCACTGGTAGATACGGGTTTGTTTGAAGACGTGTATGAGAGTCCATATCTCAACGAGTTCACCCTCCGATATACCGGAGCCACACCGCTGCACGAGCTACGCAAGCAACTGACTGCCGAAGGATATCTTGCCGGAGTCGTAGCAGATGAGAAGGAACAACTTGTCATCTTTGCCGCCACCGAGCAAAACAGCAAGACACAAATAGACGCCTTTGTCGCTACAGTGTCCCAACGAGCGTAAGAACATGGTAGAAAACATCCTAAAGTCAGAACAATGAACAAAACATATTACGGAAAGTTGATATTCGAACTTTCAAAATCCGGACGTACCGGTTATTCATTGCCCGAGAGCACCATGAAAAACCACAGCATGGACGAACTGCCCTCTGCATTGTTGCGCGAAAAGCCTTTGGGGCTTCCCGAGGTGGACGAACTCACCGTAGTGCGCCACTACACCAATATGAGCAACAACAACTTCGGAGTGGATACCGGTTTCTACCCTCTGGGAAGCTGCACAATGAAGTATAACCCGAAAATCAACGAAGAGATGGCGGCGCTCAAGGGATTTACCAACCTGCATCCGGCACAGTGCGAATGCACCACACAGGGCGCACTGGAACTCTATTGGGAGGTGCAGCGCACACTGTCCGAGATTGCCGGTCTGAGTGCTTTCACTCTGAATCCTTATGCCGGCGCGCATGGCGAACTGACCGGTCTCATGGTGATCCGCAAGTATCACGAGATGCGCGGTGACACTGCACGCACCAAGATTATCGTTCCCGATTCGGCACACGGCACCAATCCGGCCTCGGCCGCTGTATGCGGACTGCAGATTGTGCAAGTGAAGAGTACGGCCGACGGAACCGTGGACGTTGAGGACCTCAAGCCGCTGCTTGGCGACGATATCGCCGGTATGATGATGACCAACCCCAACACTCTGGGTATCTTCGAGAAAAAAATACCTGAGATTGCCCGTCTCGTACACGAATGTGGCGGACTCATGTATTACGATGGTGCCAACCTGAACCCCATGTTGGGTGTTTGCCGTCCCGGCGATATGGGTTTCGACGTGATGCACATCAATCTGCATAAGACCTTTGCCACCCCACACGGCGGAGGTGGTCCCGGTAGCGGACCTGTGGGTGTACGTCAAGGCTTGGAAGAATATCTGCCCAATCCACAAGTGGTGAAAAACAGCGATGGCTCTTTCTCCATCCGAACAAACGAAAACTCACTCGGCTCGGTGTCGCCCCTCTTCGGCAACTATGCCGTCATCGTACGTGCTTATGCCTACCTGCTGTCGCTGGGTAAGGAAAATGTACCTTTGGCAGGAAAACTCTCAGTGCTCAATGCGAACTACATCAAAGAGTGCTTGAAAGAATACTACAAACTGCCCATCGACGGACTCTGCAAGCACGAATTTGTGTTCGACGGATTGCGTGAGGAATATGGTGGCGACCACCACGACGCAGGGCACGTTACGACACTCGACGTAGCCAAACGTTTGCTCGACTACGGATTTCATGCTCCTACCATCTACTTCCCTCTCCTCTTCCATGAAGCCATGATGATAGAGCCTACCGAAACCGAGAGCAAGGACACCTTGGATGAGTTTATCGAAGTGATGCGCACCATCGCTCTTGAAGCCCGCGACCACCGCGAAATGCTGAAAACGGCTCCTCACACAACGCCGGTGCGTCGCCTGGACGATGTGAAGGCTGTGAAAGAACCCAAGTTCACGTACGCAGCACTTTGATATTATTACAATCACATCGGGTCAATCGCGCCAAAGGGTTCGATTGACCCGTAACTTTCACACAAACCATTCTAAAGCTATGCAAACAGATATTATCATCATAGGTGCAGGCCCCGGAGGATACGAGGCCGCAGTGCATGCTGCCAAGGCCGGACGCCAGGTGGTGCTCATCGAAGCTGCCGAATTGGGTGGAACGTGCCTCAACGCCGGATGCATCCCCACCAAATGCTTCTGCCGAAATGCAGAAGTGTTGGATGATGTACGTGAAGCTGAGCGCTATGGAATCACAACAGGTGGCGAAGTGAGTTTCATGCTCGAAAAAGCCGTGGACCGCAAGAATGAAGTGGTGGCCAAGCTCGTGGGAGGTATCGAGATGCTGATGAAAACTCCGGGCATCACGCTTGTCAGAGGTAAGGCGCACTTTGTCGATGCTCATACCGTAGCTGCCGAAACAGCCGAGGGGGAGCAAATTTTTACAGCTCCAAACATCATTATCGCCACCGGTAGTCAAACCAAGTTTTTGCCCATCGAAGGAGCACACTGCGAAGGTGTGGTAACCTCTACCGAAATGCTAAACCTCACAGAAGTACCTCGACGTCTTTGCGTCATCGGAGGAGGTGTTATCGGTCTTGAGTTTGCAGGAATCTATCGCAGTTTTGGCAGTGAAGTAACCGTGGTGGAATACTGCAAGGAAATTCTGCCCAACTTTGACCGCGACATAGCCAAACGCCTGCGCACCTCATTGAAGAAGCGCGGCATCACCTTCAAAACTGGAGCAGCTGTAACGGCAGTTCGCCCCACAGACGGAGGCTATTCCGTCTTTTACGAAGAAAAGGGTAAAGAGAGTTCCACCGAAGCCGACCTTGTGCTCATGGCTGTGGGCCGCGCAGCTCATCTCACATCGCTCAACCTCGACGATATCGGTGTGGCATACACACCACGTGGCATCACAGTGGACGAGAACATGCAGACCAATGTGCCGGGTGTATACGCCATCGGCGACATCAACGGCCTCTGCCAGCTGGCCCATGCCGCCACCTTCCAAGGATTCCGTGCTGTCAATCACATTTGTGGAGCGACCGACGAAATCCGCCTTGACATTGTGCCGGCCGCCGTATTCACTGTGCCGGAAGCAGCCTGCGTAGGACTCACCGAAGAACAAGCTGCCGAACGCGGAATCGCTTACACAACTCACAAAGCCTTCTATCGCGCCAATGGCAAAGCCCTCACCATGGGAGCCGACGACGGACTGGCAAAGATACTGTGCGACGAACAAGGACACATCGTCGGAGCCCACATCCTGGGAGCGCATGCTGCCGACCTCATACACGAAGTGGCAGTGCTGATGAACGCCAATGCCACCATCACCGAGCTTAGCCGCTGCATTCACGCCCATCCTGCACTGAGCGAAATCCTGCTCGCAGCAGCCCAAGCTTGAGAGAGAGGCGGCGGAGAGACAGAACAACAAAGAAGAAAGTGCCCCCTCACACCAAACGTGAGCGAGCGAGGGGAGGAAGCCGCACACCCCTCCCCCTCGCTCTCTGCCCCAAGCGGAGGAGACACGCACAGCGAAACAAGAGAGAGCACGCGATTACACAAGAGAAAAACGAGCCCTCTCCCACAGCTGCAAAAATGCTTTCAGATTATTATCTTTGCATTGGTAAGAACAATTCGCATACTGTCAAGATAGAAGTGCAACAACAGTTTCCCTTGCTCACGACTTTGAGCGTAGCGAAAAGGTGTGAGAGAGGGGAACTATTGTTGCACTTCTATCTTGACAGTATGTTTTGCCCTTACTTTTCTGAAGCAATTCACAATAAGGATTATTCCGTTGTGAAAACATTAGGTTGCCTCGTCCTTCTACGGGGTATTTTTTGTACCTATACGCGTTGCACAATTTGAGGTGTGTGCTTATTATTTGTTTTCTCTTTATTTTTTCTGTACCTCTTTGTTGCACTTGTCCAACACACACGCGCACGCGCGCACTATGAGTTTTCATGATTTTTATTGCCATTCTGCCATTTTGGACCGGTAATCACTGAAAATCAGAAGGAAGTAGTATGGCAGGAAGTATGGCAGAAAGATTTTGGCTTGCATTTACTGCAATCGTGCGCTGCGTTGAATAAAATCTCTATACGGTGCCAACAAGGGTTGGCTTTTACGTTCTTGTTGTGCAACAAGGCACATGTTCGTAGGGTGCATGCGCTCAGCGCAGCATGATGCCGGTGAAGATGCGTCCGCTCTTGATGCCCAGACGGCGCGCCGAGAAGTAGGTTTCGTGGTGCATATAGGTGCAGATGCCGCTCACCATAATGTGGTGCAGAGGCAGGCCGGAGGCTTGCAGCAGGTGGGTGTTGGCTGCCCATAGGTCGATGTGCCACTTTTCGGATGTGCCGGCTGCATGGCCTGATCGGGGGGTGAGTATGCATGGCATGCGACGCGCGATTTGCTCCATGGGAAAACCGGCTTTGGTAAAGGCTTCGTATACCTCATCACCCACTTCAAAGGCTTCCACCCCGATGCCGGGACCTATCACAGCGCGGAGGTGGTGACACTGTGTGCCATAGTGCTTCTTCATGGCTCGTATGGTACAGCCGACAATGTCGGCCACCGTGCCACGCCACCCGGCATGTATGGCAGCTATGGCATGGTGGGTGGGGTCGTAGAGTAGCACAGGAATGCAGTCGGCCGTGGATACGCCGATGCATTGGTGGTGCATATCGGTGATGAGGGCGTCGATGCCGTGCATGCGTTGGGCTTGCTCGTCTGTCGAACGGCTGAGATGTGCAGCGTCGATTTTCAGCACACCCGTGCCATGGGTCTGATGTGGCAGGTGCAAGGCTTCGTCAGCAATGCCCAGCACACGACACAGGGCTGCACGGTGACGGGCTACGTTGTGGGGGTGGTCACCACAATAGTGCGTGAGGTTGAACGTGGCATAGTTGCCCTGTCCCACTCCACCATCTCGCTGGGTACTGAAAGCGCGCACGTCGGCATGCAGTGGATATTCGAGCAATTGGGGTTGCACGGTGTCATTCATCTTCGAGCTCTTCGATATCGTATTCTTCGAGGTCGTCCACATCGATGTCATCATCCTCCCAATCATCGTCCTGCCAATCGGCAAAATCGCCGGCAAAGGCGGCCACGTCGCGATCGCGATGCACAATGCTACCGCCTTCGGTGATGGCTTGCAGTTTGTTGCTCTCGCTGTTGAGTTCCTGCCAAAGCAGGTCCTTGAGCTGCTGAAGTCCGTAGCCCGTCACTGCAGAGATGAACACCACAGGCAGGTCGTGGGGCAACTCTTCGCGAAGCATCTCCATGAGTTCGTCGTCCAGGAGGTCGCTCTTGGTGACGGCCAGGATGCGGTGCTTGTCGAGCATGCCGGGATTGAAGCGACTGAGTTCGCCGAGCAGAATCTCGTATTCACGCTTGATGTTGTCGGTGTCGCCGGGCACCATGAAGAGCAGCAGAGAGTTGCGCTCAATGTGTCGCAGGAAGCGCAGACCAAGTCCGCGGCCCTCACTGGCTCCCTCGATGATGCCGGGAATGTCAGCCATAACAAAGGATTTGCCGTCGCGATAGGGCACGATTCCCAAACTGGGTTCGAGGGTGGTAAAGGGGTAGTTGGCTATCTTGGGGCGCGCTGACGAGAGGCTGGACAGGAGTGTTGATTTTCCGGCATTGGGGAAGCCTACCAAGCCGACATCGGCCAAGAGTTTCAACTCGAGGATCACCATCATCTCCTGCATGGGCTCACCGGGCTGGGCATAGCGCGGCGTCTGATTGGTGGAGGTACGAAATTGCCAATTGCCCAAACCGCCACGGCCGCCCTTGAGTAGCATCACCACTTGTCCGTCTTCGGTGACATCGCAAATGTATTTTCCGGTCTCTGCATCATACACCACAGTGCCACAAGGCACGTCGATGTATTTGTCCTCGCCATCGGAACCATGCGAACAGCATTTCGACCCGTTGCCTCCGTGTCCGGCAAAAACGTGACGCTCGTAGCGCAGGTGCAACAGCGTCCAGTAGTTGTGGTTGCCACGCAGATAGACGTGGCCGCCGCGACCTCCGTCACCGCCATCGGGGCCTCCGTTGGGCTGGTATTTAGCACGATGCAGGTGCATTGAGCCTCGACCGCCCTTGCCGGAGCGACAAAATATCTTCACATAGTCAACGAAATTGCTTTCTGCCATAACTTAACGCGTTTGTTCTTCGTATTTTATTGATTGGATAATCCGGAGAATTACTTTTTGCTCCTTATACAAAAAAACGAAACACAAGATATAAGCTGACGGGGTGCAACCCCGAATGTGTTGCCTCATATCTTGTGTCTCGATATGTCGTCGGGCGCGAATGTGTGCCCTATAGCCGGTCGATCACTGCGCACAGGGCGGCGTTGATTTCCTCCAACGTGCCATATCCCTTCACGGCGTGGCGCTTGCCTTCGGCTTCGTACCACTCGATGAGGGGGGCTGTCTGCTCGTTGTATACGGCAAGGCGCTTCTTGATGGTTTCTTCGTTATCGTCAGCGCGTCCGCTGGTCTTGCCACGGTTGATAAGTCGCTCTGTGAGCATTTCGTCGGGCACGCTGAGCTCTAACATTCCAGCTACCTCGGTGCCACGTTCGGCCAACATCACCTTGAGGGCTTCGGCTTGCGGGATGGTGCGAGGAAATCCGTCGAATATCACTCCGTCACAAGGCTGCAGGCCATCGTAAGTGGCTGCCAAGATGTCTATCATCAGACTGTCGGGGATGAGCTGTCCCTTGTCGATGAAGGCTTGGGCGGTCTTGCCGAGGTCGCTTCCGGCTTTAATCTCCGCACGCAGCACATCGCCGGTGGATATATGCTTGAAACCGTATTTCTCAACGAGGAGAGCACTCTGTGTTCCCTTTCCTGAACCGGGAGCACCGAAAATCACAATGTTTTTCATTGATGGTATGATTTTATTGTCGTTTCTTTATTTTGCTTCAACCACGGTATAAATATCCTTGAGGTTGCGGCCGTAGCCATCATAGTCGAGTCCGTAGCCCACGATAAAGTCGTTGGGAATCTCGAAGCAACAATAAGGGATGTCGAGGTTTACCTTCAGATTTTCGGGCTTGACGAGCAGCGAAGCGACACGTATTTCAGCCGGATGCTTGGCCTGAAGCGTGTTGAGCAACTCCTTCATGGTGAGGCCGGAGTCAATGATGTCTTCCACCACTACCACGGTTCGACCTTCCAAATCCTCGCTCAGTCCCATCACTTCCTTCACATTTCCTGTTGAGGAGGTGCCTACATAGGAAGCCAGGCGAATGAAAGATATTTCACAGGGGATACTGACTGCTCGCAGCAGGTCGGAGGCAAAAACAAACGAGCCGTTGAGCACTGCGAGGAATATCGGATTTTTACCCTCCAAATCGCGACTGATGGCTGCTCCAAGTTCCGCCACACGCTCCCTGATGCGACTCTCGGGGATAGAGATGGCAAATGTTTTGTCCAATACTTTTATGTTATCCATATCAGATAGGTTGCTTTGTGATTGAAACTCATTATTGCCATCGGTATTTCAGAGGAAACAGCACGCGGCAAGGTTTTCACGCAGCAAAAATACAAAAAATACGGAATACTGTTAAGAAAAAGAACGTGGCGTTTTGCTTTTTTTCTTTCGCGAGTTTCATCATGAAGCAATGCACAGCGAAAACCCCACCTTGCCTCACCGATACTCACGTCGTATGTCCACGAAGAGCGAACTGTTGAGATGTCCTCCTGTTCGGCTGACGCAAACCCACACTCACATCACCTCAATCGCGACACGGCCCGGGCCAAATTCTACAGTGCTTGCAGATTTTTTTGCAGTGCTCGCAGAATTTTCTACAAGCACTGCAGATTTTCAATGAAAGCACTTTGCCAACGCTTTCCTCAAAACAGCCTACATCAAAGTGCTTCTCATCTATTTTCTAATATAATAATGATATTACCTAATCACACTTTGAGTGTTCCATCGCTTGTCTTATCATTATCTCAAGGCGGTTCGGGAAAGTTTATCAAATTTCGCAAGCTCATTCGTAAACTTTCCGCTCACCTTTCACTATCTTTGAATAAGATAGGAGGCGGTTCGGGAAAGTTTATCAAATTTCGCAAGCTCATTCGTAAACTTTCCGCTCACCTTTCACTATCTTTGCAAAGTGGTCCTGCAATTATCATTTAGGTATAGCAGGCTTAAAAATATAAATGATAGACACAAACATGAGCATACACAACGACATCACTTTGCAGGTGCACTATCTGACACGCGGAACGCACCTGAAGCAGGCGCACATCCTGATGCTGAAGCATGCAGAAAGCGAGGTGCATCTGCCGGTGCTCATCACAAATAATGAAGTGGAAGCACTGAAGAATGCCGTTGAAGTGGGAACTTTTGATGAGATTGACTTGGCGCTACAAGTACTCAAATCATTGGAAGCTCGCATTGAATGTGTGCGCATTGTGCCCGATGCCCCCGGTCATTATCATGCCGACGTGATAATGCTCGCAGACACAGGCTCAAGGCACATCATGACTTGCAGCGTAACCAAAGGCGTGTGCTTGGCATTAAGAACGGATTGTGCGCTGCTGATGTCGCATTCCGACTTCGTACAACAACAAGGGTGGATCAAAGACAATGGTCAGGTGGCTTTTCCGCTACCGGCCATGACCGACCAACTGCTGGACGAGGCACTGCAAGTGGCTATCTCGGAAGAGAACTATGAGTTGGCTGCTACCTTACACAAGGAAATCAAGGCGCGCCAACAAGCCAACAGACATCCGTAACAACAAGACAGAAGCACCAACACCTCAACAGAAAATACAACATCTTGATATGAAAGAGATACATTTGTTCTATGCTCCCGAAGCTACCACCGGCGGATTGCTGCCCCCCGAAGAAGCCGGACACGCCATCCGCGTGTTGCGTCTCAGAGAGGGCGACCATATATTTGTTACCGATGGAATGGGCTTTTTTCACGAAGCGGAAATCACCATAGCATCACCCAAACAGTGCCATATCAGCGTAGTAAGCTCCACACCGGGAGTACAAACGTGGATGGGCGAGATACATCTGGCTGTGGCACCGACAAAAAATATGGACCGCATGGAATGGCTGGTCGAAAAAGCAACAGAGATAGGTATCAACAGCTTTTCGTTCCTCAACTGCCAAAACTCAGAACGGCGCGTGCTGAAGACAGAACGCATCACAAAAATCGTGATTTCAGCGATGAAACAGAGCCACAAAGCACACCTGCCGGCTGTGAACGAAATGACCGATTTCAAGAAATTCATCGCACGGCCTTTTGATGGGAAACGTTACATCGCACATTGTCACAACATGGGCGAAAATACCGAAGCGGCCAACAATTTGCCCTCACTCGACACACTGTTGCGCCAAAACAAAGTGAAAAATCAAAAAGTGCTCATCCTTATCGGACCGGAAGGCGATTTCAGTCTTGACGAAGTACGCCAGGCTGAAGCTGCGGGCTTTCAGTCGATCAGCTTGGGACGTAGCAGACTTCGTACAGAGACTGCAGCCTTGGCTGCAGTACACATCACCAATCTGGCCCAACAGCCATGAGGACAAACAGCATCAGCATTAACCTCCTACAAGGGCTCATATGCACACATGCAATAAACTATATTTATTATCGAATAAACACACCTTAAATCCCTTATGCAGAAACTCATACAATTATACGAGCAGTGGCATGGATGTTTACCCAAACACACAGAAAGCCTGCCAAAAGCCGGCAGCAATCGGCATTACGTACGTCTCACCGATGCTGAAGGTTGCAATGTGATTGGTGTCATCAGTCCTGACACGCACGAAAATCGTTGCTTCATCCGTCTGAGTCGGCATTTCCACGCCAAAGGATTGCCCGTGCCCGAAATACTGGCTGTAAGCACAGATGAAACCTGCTATTTGCAAACAGATTTAGGAGGTGTATCACTCTATCAGGCTCTCAGCCACGGACGCGACAATAACGGGGCTTACGATAATGCAGAAATCGAGTTGCTGAAACGCACCATTCGGCTGCTGCCCCACTTACAAGTAACCGGGGCACAAGCACTCGACTTCAACACGCTGCTCTCGCCTACACATTTCGACAAACGCACTGCACTCTTTGATTTACACTACTTCAAGTATTGCTTCCTGCGCACCACCGACTTGCCCATCGACGAGACAAAGTTGGAAGATTGCTTTGAACAATTGGCCGATGACCTCGTAAAGTCCGCCATGGGAGAATGTACTTTCATGTATCGCGATTTCCAGGCCCGCAATGTGATGCTCGTCGGCAAAGAACAAATGCCATATTTCATAGATTTTCAAGGAGGTAAATGCGGTCCGTTACAGTATGATGTAGCATCTTTCCTTTGGCAGGCTTCAGCCCGTTATTCGGACAAACTGCGGCATATACTCATTGGAGAGTACATAGCTGAACTTTCCACACTGGTAGACATCGATCCCGAGAAATTCAAGCAAGATTTGCAACGCTTCGTGCTATTCCGTTTGCTGCAAGTGTTGGGCGCTTATGGCCTGAGAGGGCGCTTCGAACGCAAACAATACTTCATTGACAGCATTCCGCCTGCGCTACAAAGCATCAACACACTTTTACAAGTGGGTGTTGCTGCTCCCTACCCATATTTGGAAAATGTTCTGACGCGCCTTGTGGAGCGGGAAGGCAATGTACAAGAAACAAGTACAAACCACGAAAAACCCGCATACAAAGAACATACACCTTCACTCGAAGAAGAGATTTCAAAGAAACTGAAAATAAGAGTATTCAGCTTTAGCTACAAACAAGGAATACCCGAAGACGAATCAGGAAATGGCGGTGGATATGTTTTCGATTGTCGCAGCACGCACAACCCCGGTAGATACACCCCCTACAAGCAACTTACAGGATTGGACGAGCCGGTTATCCGTTTTTTGGAAGAAGACGGAGAAATCCTGCTCTTCTTGCAAAGCATCTATCGCTTGGCGGAAGCACACGTGGAGCGATATTTGCAACGTGGTTTTACCGATCTGATGTTCAGCTTTGGCTGTACCGGAGGTCAGCATCGCAGCGTTTACTGCGCACAACATTTGGCAGAACATCTGCATCAAAAATACAACATCGAAGTTGCCATCTGTCACCGCGAGCAAGGCATCAAACAGGTGCTAAAACCTAAAGAATAATTTCAGGACACACTCGCCCTGCACACTTTCGCGAGGCGCAAGTTAGGCGGCGGCTCGGCAAAAAAAGCAAAAAAATGGCTTTTTGCTTTGTTTTGCACTCGCCTTGCACTAACTTTGCTACGAAAATAAATTTACACCTAATATTCACTTTTTAATAAACGACATGGAATATTCACACGAAGTTCAGAACATGTGTTGCGTAGCCAAGGGCCCCAACCATGGTCCCGCTCCCATTCCCGAGGAAGGCAAGTGGGTACAAGCCAAAGAAATTAAAGACATCTCCGGTCTGACTCACGGTGTGGGTTGGTGTGCTCCTCAACAAGGCGCCTGCAAACTTACGCTCAACGTGAAGGAAGGTATCATCGAAGAATGCTTGGTAGAAACAATCGGTTGCTCCGGTATGACTCACTCAGCTGCTATGGCCAGTGAAATTCTCCCCGGTAAGACAATCCTCGAAGCGTTGAATACCGACCTCGTTTGCGATGCCATCAACACCGCTATGCGCGAACTCTTCTTGCAGATTGTTTACGGTCGCACACAGTCGGCTTTCTCTGAAGGCGGACTCGTTATCGGTGCCGGCCTCGAAGACCTTGGTAAGGGCCTCATCAGCCAGACAGGCACTCTCTATGGTACAAAGGTTAAGGGAAGCCGTTACCTCCAACTCACCGAAGGCTACATCACTAAGATGTTCCTCGACAAGGACGACCAAGTTTGCGGTTACGAATTTGTTCACATGGGCAAGTTCATGGATGCCATCAAGAAGGGTGTTCCTGCAGACGAAGCTCTCAAGAGTGTTACCGGCACATACGGCCGCACAAAAGCCGAAGACGGCGTAGTGAAATCAATCGACCCGCGTCACGAATAATATAAGGAGGAACAAGAATATGATACGTGAAGTTAAATTTGAAAGTCAGGATCGTCGTATCAAGCAGATTCTTGCCTGCTTGAACGCACACGGAATTTCATCCATCGAAGAAGCTAACCAAATCTGCGAAGAGGCAGGTCTCGACCCCTATCAGACTTGTGAAGAGACTCAGATGATCTGCTTCGAAAATGCGAAGTGGGCTTACGTAGTAGGTACTGCAATCGCATTGAAAGAGAAAGCTAAGAATGCTGTTGAAGCTGCTGAATACATCGGAGAAGGCCTTCAGGCTTTCTGCGTGCCCGGTTCTGTAGCCGATGACCGTAAGGTGGGTATCGGCCACGGCCAACTCGCTGCTCGTCTTCTCTCTGAAGATACCAAGTGCTTTGCTTTCTTGGCCGGCCACGAGAGTTTCGCTGCTGCCGAAGGTGCTATCAAAATTGCACAAATGGCCAACAAGTCAAGACCTGCCGACAAACCGCTCCGTTGCATCCTCTGCGGATTGGGTAAGGACGCTGCCATGATTATCAGCCGCATCAATGGCTTTACTTACGTGCAGACTAAGTTTGACTATTTCACAGGCGAACTTAAGGAAGTGGCTCGCACTCCTTACAGCAATGGTCCTCGCGCTGCCGTAAACTGCTATGGCGCAGATGACGTTCGCGAAGGCGTTTCTATCCTGTGGAAGGAAGACGTTGACGTTTCTATCACCGGTAACTCAACCAACCCCACTCGCTTCCAGCATCCCGTTGCCGGAACTTACAAGAAGGAACGCGTGCTCGCCGGCAAGCCTTACTTCTCTGTAGCATCAGGCGGTGGTACAGGTCGTACTTTGCACCCCGATAACATGGCTGCCGGTCCTGCTTCTTATGGTATGACTGACACTTTGGGCCGTATGCACAGCGACGCTCAGTTCGCAGGTTCTTCTTCTGTTCCTGCCCACGTTGAAATGATGGGCTTCCTCGGCATCGGTAACAACCCGATGGTGGGTTGCTCTGTGGCTTGTGCCGTAAACGTTGACCTCGTACTCAACAAGAAGTAAGATTACGCAACAAAATTCATAAACGAATGTACGTAGATAGGCCCTTATCTCGTACATTCGTTTTTTTATTTCCAAAATTGGAGAAACCCAGGGAAGAATTTGGTTAAGGCAAAAATAAACAAGCGAATACGGAATTCTCATTCCATACTCGCTTGCGTATTTTTATAATATGACGATACGTCTTACTTCTTCAGTTCGTAACGTTTACCCTCTGCACCTTCGGCCACCAGTTCCGTATCCGTAAGTTTCAGCACCTCAACGGTATCTGCTTTTCCCTCATTCTGCAATATCAGACGAGCATTGCAGATTTTATACTCCTTGGTAATCCCTTCCAGCTGTGAGAGGTTGATGAGTCGGGCAATCGTTTCGCCGTTTTCGCGAACCGTCATGGCATAACGCTTTCCTTCCTCCAAACTTCCGGCCACCAAGCCATCGATACCGTCTTCACCGGTGCGGGAAACGTGGAGTGTATCGCCGGCATCGGTAATCAGAGTAAACGTACTCATTCCAAACTGCCCGGAAACACCATATAAGGTCGTGTCTCGAACCTCCTGTGCTTCCTCACTTACAGCAATACTGTCAGCATTGCTTTCTTTTTCGGTTTTATTTCCTCCACACGACATCATCAAAGATGCAGAAAGCAGGAATAATCCCATCCAATACTTTTTCATATATTTATATATAATGTGTAATTAGCACTACCGCAGCCATCGTCCCGTCGTTCTCATGAACTCATCTCAGGACAACACTTGTATTTCGGCAGTTGCCTTGTGGCAATCGCTCCGCGCAAAGATACAGAAAGAGTCTCAAGAACAGAACGAAAAGTCTCAGATTTTCAGTTCTCCATCCGGCATTTAGCCACATAAACATCGCAGAAAAGAAAATTTAACAGCCTGCAAGGCGTTTTGGAGCACTTTTTCTGCTCTAAAACATTGTCAATAATAATTTTGGGAGTATCTTTGCAACGTTTTTTCAAACAACATAAAGTCCAACATTATTAATTAAAACTTTTCATTAAACTCAATGGAGAATTTAAAGAACATTGCACCGCTGTCCGATTTCGATTGGGACGCATTCGAAAACGATGCAGTTGCCGCTGAAGGCCAGTCTGATTTGCAGAAGGCCTATGACGAAACACTCAACCGCGTGAACGAACACGAAGTGGTTGATGGTACAGTTATCGCCATCAACAAGAGAGAAGTTGTTGTCAATATCGGCTACAAGAGCGACGGTATCATCCCCATTAACGAATTCCGTTACAATCCCGAACTTCAGGTTGGCGACACTGTAGAAGTGTACATCGAAAACCAGGAAGACAAGAAGGGACAGCTGGTTCTTTCTCACAAAAAGGCTCGCGCAAGCAAGTCATGGGAGCGTGTGAACCAGGCTCTCGAAAACAAGGAGATCATCAAGGGATACATCAAGTGCCGCACTAAGGGTGGTATGATTGTAGATGTATTCGGTATTGAAGCCTTCTTGCCCGGCTCACAGATTGACGTGAAGCCCATCCGCGACTACGACGTATTCGTTGGTAAGACCATGGAATTCCAGGTTGTTAAAATCAACCAGGAGTACAAGAACGTGGTTGTTTCGCACAAGGCTCTCATCGAGGCCGAGCTCGAAGCACAGAAGCAGGAAATCATCTCCAAGCTTGAGAAAGGACAAGTTCTTGAAGGAACCGTCAAGAATATCACTACATACGGCGTATTTATCGACCTCGGTGGCGTAGACGGACTCATCCACATCACAGACCTCTCTTGGGGCCGCGTGAACGATCCGCACGAAATCGTTGAGCTCGATCAGAAGCTGAACGTCGTTATCCTCGACTTCGATGAAGAGAAGAAGCGCATCGCTCTCGGTCTGAAGCAGCTCACTCCCCATCCTTGGGATGCTCTCGATGCAGAGCTCAAGGTAGGCGACAAGGTAACCGGTAAGGTTGTTGTTATGGCCGACTACGGTGCATTCGTAGAGATTGCTGCCGGTGTTGAAGGCCTTATCCACGTCAGCGAAATGAGCTGGAGCCAGCACCTCCGCAGCGCACAGGATTTCCTCAAGGTTGGCGACGAAGTGGAAGCCGTTATCCTCACGCTCGACCGCACTGAGCGCAAAATGTCTCTCGGCATCAAGCAGCTCAAAGAGGATCCTTGGAAGGATATCGAGGAAAAGTATCCCGTTAACTCCAAGCACACAGCTCGTGTACGCAACTTCACCAACTTCGGTGTGTTCGTAGAGTTGGAAGAAGGCGTTGATGGTCTCATCCACATCTCTGACCTCTCTTGGACCAAGAAGATCAAGCATCCGTCTGAGTTCACACAGATTGGCGCAAGCGTTGAAGTTGTAGTTCTCGAGATAGACAAGGACAACCGCCGCCTGAGCCTCGGTCACAAGCAGCTCGAAGAAAATCCTTGGGATGTATTCGAAACTACTTTCACTGAAGGCAGCATCCACGAAGGTACTATCATCGAACTTCTCGACAAGGGTGCCGTAGTTCAGCTCCAGTATGGTGTTGAAGGTTTCGCCACTCCCAAGCACCTCGTGAAGGAAGACGGAAGCCACGCACAGCTCAACGAAAAGTTGGAATTCAAGGTAATTGAGTTCAACAAGGACAGCAAGCGTATCATCCTGAGCCACAGCCGCACATTCGAAGATGTTCAGCGTGCCGAAGCTCGTGCCGAGAAGAAGGCTGCCGCTGCCGCTAAGCGTGCAACCAAGAAGGAGGAAACTCCCGCTATCCAGAATCAGGCCGCTTCTACCAGCCTCGGCGACATCGACGCTTTGGCTGCTCTGAAGGCCAAGATGGAAAAGGGTGAGTAATCAATCCTCACATTTGAACACGACACAACAATGACGACAATACGTCTGAGTGTAACTTTATAAGAACTTAGGGTAAGTGAATGGTGCTTACCCTAAGTTTTTTGTTTGTTTCCGAAAAGGACACATCGCTTCTGCAAAATTCACCATACGATTTTCCCCCATACATTCATTCATTGAAACATTTATCAAACAATGAAAAAAATTCTCCTCGCCACTTGCCTCTCTCTGGCCTCTACGGGCCTGACTTTTGCCCAAGAAGGTATTTATCAGTTCGCTGACCCTGGCTTTGAGCAATACACTTCAGGCAACGAACCCGGCAACGGATGGAACTCATTTGCTTCGGCCACCGGCTCTTTGTCGAACTTCAAGGGCAACTCGCCGCAGGCTTCAAGCTATTCACCCGGTGCGAATGGTTCGAAATACGCCGTGCAGATTTATTCTAAGTCTATTTTGGGACAGAAGGCCAATGGCAACCTCACTACGGGCGTCATCAACATGGGAAACATGAGTCCGGCCAACTCTGCCAACTACAACTTCACGCGCAGAAGCGATGCCACACATTCTTTACGCTTCGCAGGTCGTCCGGATGCCGTTACGTTCTATGCCAAATTCTCTTCCGGCGGAAGTCCCAATGGTCGGGCACAATTCATCTTGCATGATGACTGCGACTATCGTGACCCCGAAATCAGCGAGCAAGCCGGCAACCGCATCGGTAAGGCTTCTGTAGCCATTCCCGCTTCAAGCGATTGGGTGAAATACGAAGGTAAATTTTCTTATGACAAGGCGCAGACCTCCGTGCAGTATCTCCTTGCTTCTGTGACCACCAACCCCACCGCAGGAGGAAGTAGCGGCGATTATTTGCAAATCGACGAAATCCATTTTGTCTACTACAATACGCTGTCATCCCTCAGTTATCAGGGAGCCAACATCGGTTTTAGCGAGAGTAAAACAAGTTACGATCTTTCTACCACAGCATTCGAAAATTCCAAGCTCTCTTATACCGTTAAAGGCGCCGGAGCTACGGCCGAACACACCTATGATGCCGAAACCGGTCTGCTGACCATCACAGTGAAAGGCAACGACTATAGCGTCAACAACGCGAATCAAACGGTCTACACTATACGATTTGCAGCAGGTGGCACCTCCTCAAGTTCGTCGGTTGGCGACAAAGTTTCGTCACCGGCCGAAATCAGCATGCTTAAAACGTATCTGCTCTACAACGCGCACTTCACCACTTATGCCATCTACAACGACAAGCATTCAGAGACTGCTTTGTGGACTGCAGGCATGACCGGTGATGACACACACGCTGTGAGTTCGAGCACCTATACAGAGCCGGTGGACATCACTTCGCCCGGTAGCAGTTGGATGGTGATTGCTCACGAGGGTAAATACTATCTCTACAACATGGAGGCGCAGCGCTATCTCTCTTCTCCCGGTGCCGACACTCACAGTGAGGCAAGCTACTTCTCTGAAAGCCCTGTAGCACTCACCATGGTAGATTTGGGCAATGGCAACTTTGCTTTCACTGCCAGCGGAGCGGAGAAGGATTACATCTGCGTGTCTCCGCAACTGCCTATACCCGTATCCAACTGGGAGAGCTCTGATGCAGGTGCAGCATGGCAACTGATAGAGAATCCTAACATCAAGGCTGATTCCGACGTAGTGCGCGAATTGACGGGCAAAGACCCTCTGCCATCTGTGGCAGACCTGGGTAACAAAATCTCTTCGCTCAAGGATGTCGATATGCGAAAAACCTATGTGCTCTACAACGAGCACTTCACCACCTACGCCATCCATAACGACACATACTCCGACACCAACCTCTGGACTGCCGGTATGACCGGTGATGACACACATGCCGTCAGCTCAAAAACCTATTCAGAACCGGTGAATGTAGCCCAAGCCGGAAGTGCATGGATGCTGATGAAAAAAGATGACAAATACTATCTCTACAACCTGGGAGCGCAACGCTATCTCTCCTCCCCCGGTATCGATACAGGGAGCAATGCAAGCTATTTCTCTGAAGAGCCTGTGGCACTTACAGCTGTCGAGCTGGGTAACGACAACTATGCTTTCACAGCCAGCGGATCGGAAAGAGACTATATCTGCGTGTCTCCGCAACTTTCCACTCCGGTTTCCAGTTGGGACAGTTCAGACGCCGGCTCGGCATGGCAGTTGATAGAAAATCCGTTCCACGAAGCAGACATCGACATCGTGGAATCTTTGGTAGGTCCGCTGCCCGAACCACTGGGCGCTGTCGTGACTTCGCTCGACGAAATCAGTATCGAAAAGACCTATGTGCTCTACAACGAAACCTTCACCGCCTATGCCATTTACAATGCATCGGCCTCCGAATCCAAGGTATGGTCGGCCGAAATGATAGGCGACGATAATCATCCGTTGGCAAACAACTCGTACGCGTCCGAACTCGCCATCACCGATGCCGGAAGCAGTTGGATGGTTATTCCCTACGAAGACAAAGTGTATCTCTACAACATGGGAGCCGGCAAGTACCTCACCACACCCGGCTATTCAGCAGGTGGAGGCACCACGGCCCCTTGCCGCTTCACAGACGAAGCAGTGCCTCTCACGGTTGTAGAGTTGGAAAACGGCTGCATGGCTTTCAGCGCCACCGGCGAAGCACGCGACTACATGTGTGCTGCACCACAGATGTCGGACGGGCCCATCGGAATATGGCAGAACGATGATGCCGGAGCTGCATGGCAGTTGCGCGAAAATCCCAACGTAGCCTCCGATCCCGACATTGCCTCTGCAATTACATCCATCATCTCAACAGCAGTTTCCACAAGCACTTCCGAGGTGTTCACACTCGCCGGCACAAAGGTGGCAACTCAGAGCAAGCAGAAGCTCCCGCGCGGCATCTACATCGTGGGTGGCAAGAAAATGTTTATCGGCCGTTAAGCAATAGGGCCTGATACATCGTCCAAATATCCACACGGCTTGAATACCTTAGGGGTTCAAGCCGTGTTTTTTTGTATATGCCATGTAGAAAGCACTATCGGCATCGTTATAACATACAGATAAGTTCCCCACCCTTTGTGCCCCATTGTAGCAAAAGTGGCAGGCCTTGCCACTTTTTTGGCAGGCCTTGCCAAAAAATCGGCAAGGCGTGCCAGTATTTTGGCAAGGCCTGCCAGTATTTCTTCCAAGCACTGCAAAAAAATCTGCAAGCACTGCAGAATTTTCTACTGTGCTTGCAGAATGTTGCCTCTCGGCATGTAGCGATCTGACGACTTATTGTGCCGCTTCCTGCCCTTTATGCAAATTCCGACTCAGATGCTGCAAATCGCTACCGCTCGGCTGCTGATAGTGGCGCAAACCGAACGCAGGCAGCACGGCCAGGAGATGCTCAATGGCCTCGGCAGCCAGATGTTCGAACGCCACAAAGCGAGTGTCCGTGAAGAAGAACCAAAGTTCCACCGGCAGACCTGTGGGCGTCGGCTCCAGATGACGTGCCAGCAAGAAGTGGGCATGACTGATGTGAGGACGATGCGTGAGGTAGTGCTCCGCATACTCGCGAAACAGGGTGAGATTGACCACGCCTTCGTCCGAACGCTCGGTCTCACGCGGTGGGATGAGTCCCCTGCGCTGCAAATTCTCCATTTGCTCGGCAGTGCAGAACGTGATGCTGTGCACATCGATGAAGAGAGAGCGCTTCACACGGCGAGCTCCGCTCTGCACCATGCCATCCCAGTTTTGGAACGAATCGCTTACTAGCGTGTAGGGCGGAACTGTGGAAATGGTATTGTCGAAATTGCGAATCTTCACCGTGGTGAGCGAAACGTGTTCCACTACGCCATCGATGCCATGACTATTCAGCGTCACCCAGTCGCCCGGCTTCAGCATCTTGTTCACCGATAGCTGAATACCGGCTACCAAACCGAGGATGCTGTCCTTGAACACCAACATCAACACCGTAGCCGCTGCTCCCAAGCCCGCAATGAGACTGACGGGATTCTTGCCAAACAGCAAAGCTATAATCACAATCGTACCTAAACCGTAGACTATTATCTTGAGGAACTGCACAATGCCCACCACATGGAGATTGCGGTGCTCACCCCGGTGCGTGGTGTACGTAATGATGTTAGAGAGAAACGTGTTGACAAGATGAATCACCGTGCCTGTGATGTAAACATCGGCAAGCACTGCAACAAAAGAATAGAAAGACGGCACACTTCCGTCGGCATGCAGCACCCACACATGCGGCAAGAGCATGGCAAACAGCAACCCCGGCACAAGCATAGAGGCGGCTTGCAGCACCGGCGGATTGAAGAAGTAATCATCCCACTTGTTGTGCGTATGTGCTACCCACCTGTTGATCATCGGCACCAACAACCTGCGACACAACACACCACCCAACCAAGCTACGAGGGCAAGCATCAAAAGCATCACCACCACTGTGCCCAAAAAGGCAGAAGTTCCATCCGAGAAGATGGACAGGAGCTGATTGTTTACGAAAGTCTGAACTGCATTCATTCTGAACGTGATTTAATAATTTTCTACAGATACAACAAACCCCGCCATCCCTTAGAGGGAATAGCGGGGCAAAGTGATTTAGGTGAGCTTGCTCATCGAATAATGCTGTTTACCTTGCGGACACATGGCACATTCTGTTGTATTCTTCCACTCGCCTTATATCAACGCGCCACCTCAATGGGCAGCCATAAACTCGTCGAGGAAACGTATGTCGTTCTCGGAGAAGAGGCGCAAATCCTTTACCTGATACTTCAGATTGGTGATTCGCTCCACGCCCATACCGAAGGCATATCCCTTGTAGGTCTTGCTATCAATGCCGTTAGCATCGAGCACATTGGGGTCCACCATTCCGCAACCCAGGATTTCCACCCAACCGGTGTGCTTGCAGAATCCGCAACCCTTTCCGCCACAGATGTTGCACGAGATGTCCATTTCGGCACTTGGCTCTGTGAAGGGGAAGTAGCTGGGACGGAGGCGTATCTTTGTATCAGCACCAAACATTTCGCGGGCAAAGGTGAGCAACACCTGCTTGAGGTCTGTGAACGATACGTCCTTGTCGATATAGAGTCCCTCCACCTGATGGAAGAAACAATGAGCACGGGCTGAGATGGCTTCGTTGCGATAAACGCGACCCGGACAAATGACGCGGATGGGCGGTTCGGCTGTTTCCATCACTCGGCTCTGCACCGAGCTGGTGTGGGTACGTAACACGATGTCCGGACGTTGCTCGATGAAGAATGTATCCTGCATGTCGCGAGCCGGATGGTCATCGGCAAAGTTCATCGAACCAAACACGTGCCAATCGTCCTCCACTTCCGGACCCTCTGCCATGGAGAATCCGAGACGCGAGAAGATGTCTATGATTTCGTTCTTCACGATGGTGAGCGGATGGCGTGTTCCCACACGAACGGGATAAGGAGTGCGCGTCAAGTCGATACCGCTGTGATCTTCCTCCTTCACAGCCAATGCCTGCTTCAGCTCCGCGAGCTTGTCCTGCACAGCCGTCTTGAGTTCATTGATACGCATTCCCACCTCGCGCTTCTGCTCGGCAGGAACATTGCGAAAGTCGTTCATCAATTCGTTGAGCGCTCCTTTCTTGCTCATATAGCGGAGGCGGAGTGCCTCCCACTCTTTTTCGTCACCGGCTTTCAGGGTCTGAACTTCCGAAAGCAAGGCCTGGATTTTCTCTATCATAATATATTTATATGTAGGTCTGTTTTATAAACGCCGCAAAGGTAAAGATTTATTTGTAAAATCTCTGCCACTTACCACGAAAAGCCGTATTTTTGTCGGCAAATGCGCCTAACCTATCACCAACCGGCATAATGAACATTCTGAATTTGTTGACAAGACTTTTACTATGCTTCACGATTTCTGCATCCCTGTGCACGGCTTGCAACAACAAGCCCGACAAGGGAAGCGTAAGCGCATCGGCCACAGACAGTGTGCTAAACACAGAGACCGGCATGGCAGACAGCACGCTCTCGAAAGAGGATGAAGAACTGTCAGCAGCCGTCGACGAGAACTTTGATGATTTCATCTATTCCTTTATGAAGGAGAAACGTTTTCAGACAGGACGCATCAAGTTTCCGCTCGCACAGACCGAAAATGGAAAAACAACTTTCGTGCAACGCAATGCCTGGAAATATGACCCATTGTTCGCTGAAGACGATAGCTATACCATGCTGTTCAACGACGAAACCGCGTTTGAACACAGAAACGACACTTCGCTGACCCAAGTATGCGTGGAGCACATTTTCATGAGCGAAGAGAAAATCAAGCAACTGCATTTCAAGAAGACAAACGGACGCTGGAAACTCACGGACATACACATCCACCACTTCAACAACGATTCCAATCAGGAGTTTCTTGCCTTCTATAGCAACTTCGCCACCGATTCAGTTTTTCAGCGTCAACACACGCAAAACCCATTGCGCTTTCGCACTTACGACTCTGACAACTACAACAACGTGGACGGCCTGCTCGACATTGAACAATGGTTTGCCTTCCGCCCCGAAATGCCTATAAGAAATTTCACAAACATCAATTACGGAATCAATGCGCCGGGATCAAAACAGCGCCTACTGATAATTTGCAGTCAGTCGGAAGGCATGAACTGCATCCTCACCTTTGTAAAATATGGCGACACTTGGCGCTTGACCTGCTTTGAGAACTAAATATCACTACATACCTCCGCAAAAACCATCCAAACCCTTCCCAACCATGCAAATTCATTCTGACTACTCCCTGCTGCGACACAACACATTCGGCATCGACGTCAAATGCCGACAGTTCGTGGAATACAACGACGAAAACGAACTCCGCAAAACGCTGAAAATGCTCAAGGAAAACACAGAAGCACCATGGTTGCACATCGGAGGCGGCAGCAATCTCCTCTTTACCAAGGATTACCCCGGAACCATCCTGCATTCCGGCATTTACGGAAAGGAGATTATCGAGGAAAGCGACGAAAGTGTTTTGCTCCGCGTGGGAGCTGCCGAGGATTGGGACAAGTTGGTGGAATGGTGCGTAGAGAAAGGTTTACACGGTTTGGAGAACCTCTCCCTCATCCCCGGTGAAGCCGGAGCAAGTGCCGTTCAAAACATCGGAGCCTATGGCGTAGAAGTGGAAAGCCTGATTGAAAAAGTGGAAACCCTTAAGGTGGAAACCGGCGAAGCACGCATTTTCCTGCACGACGAATGCGAATACGGCTATCGCACCAGTGTGTTCAAACAGCAGCACAAAGGAAAGTTCATCGTCACACATGTACAATATCGCTTAAGCAAGCAGTTTTTCCCACAAATATCCTACGGGGCACTCAAGGACCTTTCCGAAAAAAACGACATGCCTCCCACAGCCGCAGAAGTGCGCAACAAAGTCATACGGATACGTCGTGAAAAATTGCCCGACCCTGCAGAGATTGGTAGCGCCGGCTCTTTCTTTATGAATCCCGTAATTAGCGAATCACAATTCCAAGCTCTGCAATCCCAAAATCCCGACATCCCTCACTATCCGGCAAAAGGAGGAATCAAAGTTCCTGCCGGATGGCTGATTGAACAATGCGGGTGGAAGGGCAAGCAGTTGGGACAAGCCGGAGTGCATCCCCGACAAGCCCTTGTACTGATCAACCTCGGCCACGCAACGGGTGCAGAAATAGCTCAGCTCAGCAGAAAAATCCAAGAAGATGTGGCAGAACGCTTCAACATAACCCTGCATCCCGAAGTGCTTTTCCTGTAATTTTACACGCAACGGCCTCAATTTGACGACAAAAAAGCAAAACTCGCTTTGCCGTAAGAAAAAGACTTCGTACCTTTGCGCCGCTGCTACGAGATAGCAGCATTAATTCAAACCTATCAATAAAATTTTTAAAACAAATGGCAACTAAAATCAGATTGCAACGTCGTGGCCGTAAAGGCTATGCTTTCTACAGCATCGTGGCCGCAGATGTTAGAGCTCCGCGTGACGGTAAGTTCATTGAGAAGATTGGTACTTACAACCCCAACACCAATCCCGCTACAGTAGATTTGAATTTCGAACGCGCACTGTATTGGGTAGAAGTAGGCGCACAGCCCACTGACACAGTACGCAACATCCTTTCTCAGGAAGGCGTGATGTTGATGAAGCACCTCAATGGTGGTGTTCGCAAGGGCGCTTTCGACGAAGCAACAGCACAGGCCAAGTTTGAGGCTTGGAAGAAGGAGAAAGAAGCTAAGGCTTCTGCTTTCGCCAGCCAAAAGGCTGCTGACAAGAAAGCAGCTGACGAAGCTCGCCTCGCTGCCGAGAAGGAAGTAAACGCGAAGATTGCAGAGAAAGTAGCCGAGAAGAAAGCTGCAGAAGCAGCTGCCAAGGCTGAGGCTGAAGCTGCCGCTGCTGCTGAAGCACAGGGCGAAACTGAAGCTCCCGCTGAGGAAACCGAAGCTACTGCTGCCGAATAAGAGGCTGCACGTTTGCAAAACAAAAAAGCACTATAGCCATCGCGCTATGGTGCTTTTTTGTTTGTATCCACTATTCGGAGTATATCACGTATTACTTTATGAATTTCACAATGCTTAAGGGACGGTTTGATATTTGACCTATAAAATCAGCAAAGCCTCATTCCTCTCCTATCATCAATTGACGCAAATCATACATCGAACCATTGTAAACATTCAAGTCGACATCGCCTTTGATGCCGGGAAGTTTTCCGCAATCGGTGTGCTGCCAAAATTTCCACTCTCCCTTGTAGGCAACTTCTTTCACATAGTAATGCGCCAACCAATAGGGGTAAGCTTCGAATTCAGGCGTATTCAGATATTGCGTACGAAACTTATAATAAGTATAAAGTATAGGCTTAACTCCGCACTTCTTTTCCACAATGTTCAGCCACGTGAGCGCACATTCACGCAGTGCTTGTGGCGACAGGCCACCGGTTTCTTCAATATCAAGCACGGGAGGCAGGTCTCCCTCCTCCAGATGCACTTGTTTCAGAAAGTACTCTGCTTGCTGTCGGGCCGGTACTTTGGGTTTGAAATAGTGGTACGCTCCTCGAATAAAGCCGTATTCACGTGCATTGTAGAAGTTGCTATTGAAATTTTCATCCAATAGGCTTTTTCCTTCAGTGGCTTTGATAAACACAAAACGCACCGGTTCGTCTCCGATCTTTGCTGTCTGCAATTTTTCCCAGTCGACTGTTCCTTGATGGTGGCTTATGTCAATGCCTCGGATGGAGTATTCGGTGGGGTAATCGGCCTCTCCATATATCCCTTTCCAACGCAAAGTGAGAGGAGACACTACGTAGACATGGAAAACATATATATAGAAAACCACAATTGCGACGCCACCCAACCATCTCATCCAAGCAGATTTTGTGCCGAAGAGTTTCTTCATCGGCGATGTGCTTGCTGATTTTTTGCCTCTCTTTCCGGCAGAGGTTCTCCGCCTTCCGGAGGTTTTGGTTGAGCTGCTATTGTTTCTTGTCACGCTTGATGGTTTATAAAAAAGAAAAGGGGTAGATAGGCGCATTGCCCCCACCTACCCCTTAGTCATATTTTCATTTTTGTGCTCGGCTTTCCGCCTCACACAATTACTTGCTCTGTTCGAGTTTCAGCGTCATGGTGCACTGGTCACACACTTCAGTCGGACCGAAGTACTGAATGGGGCCGGGGTAAACGAAGCTGGTATTTTCAGCCCACTCTTCACGATGTGCAGCAAACTCTTTGAAAGGAGCGCCATCGAGGAGCACCAATGCCTTGCGGATTACGGGCTTCATCTTACCGTGTCTGCGCTCCATGTTCATCATCATTGTGATAGGCACACCGCCTGCCACCCATTCGGCTGCAGGAGCTGTAGTGTTCTTCACGATAGCCATGTAGCCGGTCTTTCCATTGGCTACGAGCTGGGCGGCACTTGTTCCGAGTGCATAGCAGTAGTCAGCATCATAGTTAGAGGGAGCTGCACAACGACCTTCGTATCCGAAGAAGTGATGCTGGGCAGCAAACTTACCTGCAAACTTGCCTTCCTGCTTCCAGTTCTGAAGCTTAACAGCTACCATCTCAGAGAGAAGTTTCTCAGTCTCGATGAGCGAAACTTGAACGTTTCCGTGCGGGTCGCGCTCCATAGTGAGTTGCTTAGCAACGCCGAGGGGGAGACTTTCGTAGATGGCTGCATTTTCGGCTGAAAGCTTTCCGAGAATCCATGCGCGCTGTTCGTCAGCTTCCACTTGGGCTGCTTCAGGAGTAGCGAGGAGGTCGTTAAGTTCGGCAATGAGTTTCTTCATTGCAGGAACAAACTCGATGAGTCCTTCAGGGATGAGCACAGTTCCGAAGTTGTTTCCGTTGGCTGCACGCTTGGCTACAACACCTGCGATATAGGTTACGATGTCGTCCAAAGTCATGTTCTTTTCTTCCACTTCCTCGCTAATGATGCACACATTGGGTTGGCACTGAAGCGCACACTCCAAAGCGATGTGGCTGGCCGAACGACCCATCAACTTGATGAAGTGCCAGTATTTGCGAGCCGAGTTGGCATCACGCTGGATGTTGCCAATCACTTCTGCATAAGTCTTACAAGCAGTGTCAAATCCGAAGCTGGTTTCAATCTGGTCGTTCTTCAAGTCTCCATCGATAGTCTTGGGACATCCGATTACCTGTACGCCATAATTGTGTGCAGCATAGTATTCTGCCAACACACAGGCGTTGGTGTTGCTGTCGTCTCCGCCGATGATAACTACGGCCTTGATGCCCAGTTCACGGATAATCTTAAGACCTTCTTCAAATTGGCTTTCTTCTTCAAGCTTTGTGCGGCCGGATCCAATCATGTCGAAACCACCGGTGTTGCGATATTCGTCGATCACAGCGTCGGTCAGCTCGATGTACTTATGGTCTACGAGTCCACCGGGACCCATCAAGAAACCATAGAGTTTGCTCGCAGGATTCTGACGCTTGAGTTCATCATACAGACCGCAAATCACGTTGTGTCCGCCGGGAGCTTGACCACCTGACAAGATGATTCCGATGTTCATCGGAGCGTATTCCTTCTTTTCGTCGGTAGGAACGAATTCCACAAGCGGCATTCCGTATGTATTGGGGAACAATGCTTTAATGTCAGCTTGGTCGCCAACACTCTCAGTGGGAGCACCCTCTTTGATGCTCACGTTGCCGCGCAATCCCTGGGGAAGTTTGGGCTGATAGGCGGCACGCGCAATTTGCAATGCACTTTTTTCCATAATCTGTTTTAATTATAGGGTTTGTAAAGTTCTGCAAAAATAATTTTTTATTGTGAAACGCAAAAGCAAAAACGGGCATTTCTGCCTCTGCAGTGCTTTATTGCGCCTCGGCTCCATGATAACGCAACAATCCCTCCATGGGTGAACGCAGCACACAGCCTATGCGGAAACCGGTGTTTTGAGCTGCTTTTTCAAGTTGTGCTCTAAAAAACCAAGCAATGCTTCCTACAAAATTTACAGGCAATTCAGGACGTTGATATGTGCGAATGTTTCGAGCAAAGAAACGCTCAAATTCACCAATAACAAGTTCTTGTATTTCTGATCGTTGTATATTACTACTTAAAAACTTTGTAAAACCGGCCAAATAGCGGTTGGCAAAAGGTTCGCGGTAGACGTGCTGCACCAGCGTGTCTATATCGGAACAGCATTCCTGTTTGAATTTTTCGCAAAGGTCATCGGGTAATTGTTCTTTGAACACATCGGCAGCCAAGCGCTTTCCCAAAACGGCTCCACTGCCTTCATCACCGAGGATATAGCCTAAGGGAGAAACGTTGCGGACTATCTCTTTTCCATCATACATGCAACTATTTGAGCCAGTGCCAAGTATACAAACCAAACCGCACGCATCACCACACAAAGCCCGAGCTGCAGCCAGCAAATCAGTGTGTACATACACTTCAGCATTGACAAAGAGAGTTGTGAATGCCTGGTGCATCACAACAGCTGCCTTGCCACGACAACCGGCACCATAGAAGCAAATTTCGCCTACAGATGGAAAATCTATTTGTACATCTTTTATATATTTGTCTAACAATGATATGACATCCTCTAATTGAAGTAAAGATGGATTAACTCCCGGAGTAGAAAATCGCATACTTTCGGCATCATTTTTCAACAGAACCCAATCTATTTTTGTACTGCCCCCATCGGCCAACAAAGTAAGTTTGTCTTTCATAATCTGATTTAGAATGTTTGGCAACAAAGATAGTAAATCAGAAACGTTTTTTGCCCTTTTCATCGACAATATCTCAATTTCAAACGCCCTATTCATAAAAGTTCTGCATTTTAGCGAATAAATCGCACCCCAATGCGCAGAAATCTACAAGCACTGCAGAATTTTCCGGAAGCACTGCAGAAAATTCTACAAGCACTGCAGTTTTTTTCACAAAGCCACCTTAGAATTGATGTTATAGAAATGGTTTCCCTACATGCACCGCGGCATTACTTGCTCCCCTCATACGTTTTATTACCGCAAATTCGTAAACCAGGCTTTACGAATTAGGTAAAAATCGCGGCTTTCAGTATCAAAAAGGAGGGCACTTCTTGGCTTTTACGTGGCATATCGTTATTTTCGCACATCATTATATACACACGCGCATGACCAATAACGAAATATCCAAAGAACTACAACGCATCGTGCAGTGCAGCAGCCGCGAAGCCCGTAGGCTGCGCAATCGCACCATTGGCTCAGCCCATTTGCTGTTAGGCATCCTGAAAGATGGCAACAGCCGTGCTGCCGATGCGCTGCAACAGTTGTTGCCGCAAACCGAGCCATTCATAAAAGCGCTCGAACAGGCAGAAAGCACAGAACACGTACCCGAAACAGAGGACTATGTCCCCTCATTCAGCACTGACAGCCACCGCATCATGAAGCTCACCCTGCTGGAAGCTCGTTGGGCTAAGAGTGAGCAGCCACTGGGCGAACATTTGCTCCTGGCCTTGCTGCGCGACTTCAACAATGAAGGGCGCCGTCAGCTCAATGCATGGGATATCAATTACGACAAGGTGGCCGGCGTACTCAATGCCAAGCCCAGCATCCATTCGGCTTTCGGATTTGCCGATGACGACACAGCCGGAGAGTTTCCACAAGAAGGAGCATCTTCCTCAGGCAATGCCGGTCGCAACCAAGTGGGTGTGAAGAGCGCTAAGTCAAACAGCGACACTCCTATCATCGACAACTACGGAACAGACCTGACCAAGGCTGCGGCCGATGGCTGCTTGGACCCCGTAGTAGGGCGTCAGAAGGAAATTGAGCGCATAGCACAAATTTTGTGTCGTCGCAAGAAAAATAATCCCGTGCTCATCGGTGAACCCGGTGTGGGAAAGAGTGCCATCGTCGAGGGATTGGCACAACTCATTGCCGACAAAAAAGCCCCCCGACTGCTTTGCGACAAGCGTATCGTGGCACTGGAGATGACGAGTATCGTGGCCGGAACGCAGTATCGCGGACAATTTGAAGAGCGCCTGCGTCGCCTGATTGAGGAACTCCGTTCGCACCCCGAAATTGTGCTTTTCATCGACGAAATACATACCATCATCGGTGCCGGTTCTGCACCGGGAAGCCTTGATGCTGCCAACATCCTGAAGCCGGCTTTGGCTCGTGGGGAAGTGCAATGCATCGGCGCCACTACCACCGGTGAGTACCGCAAGACCATCGAAAAGGATGGAGCACTCGAACGTCGTTTTCAGAAAGTGTTGCTCGAACCCACGACACCGGAAGAGACGCTGCAAATTCTGCAAAACATCAAAGATAAATACGAAGCGCATCACCACGTGCAATATACCGACAAGGCCCTGGCTGCCTGCGTTGACCTGACTCACAGATACATCTCCGAACGCTCTTTGCCCGACAAAGCCATCGATGCTTTGGATGAAGCCGGCAGCCGTTCGCACTTGAGCAACAACAACATTCCAGAAAACATCAAGGAGTTGGAGCAAGAAATTGCTCAATTGCGCGACAAAAAAACAGAGGCGGCGCAAAATCAGAACTACGAACAAGCTGCCAAATTCCGCGATGAAATGCAGATGCGCCAGCAGGAACTCGACAAAATCATCGCCGCATGGCAAGCTGAGCAGAACGAACACCGCAAAGTGGTGGACGAGGATGCCATTGCCGACGTGGTGTCCATGATGAGCGGTGTGCCTGTCAGCAAGATGGCTGAGAACGAAGGCGATCGCCTCAGAGGACTCAAAAACACCCTCCAAGCCAAAGTGATTGCGCAGGATCGTGCCATCGAACAGCTTGTGCGTGCCATCACTCGCAGCCGCCTTGGCATCAAAGACCCCAACCGACCTGTGGGCACCTTCATGTTTGTCGGACCTACCGGTGTGGGAAAGACATATCTGGTGAAACTCTTGGCAGAACACATGTTTGGGTCGGCAGATGCGCTAATACGAGTCGACATGTCGGAATATGGAGAGAAATACAGCACCAGCCGATTGGTGGGGGCGCCTCCGGGATATGTGGGTTATGAAGAGGGCGGTCAGCTCACCGAGAAGGTACGTCGCCATCCCTACTCCGTAGTGTTGTTTGACGAAATCGAGAAGGCACACGGCGACATCTTCAACACATTGTTGCAAGTGATGGACGAAGGACGCCTCACCGATGGCAATGGTCGCACCGTCGACTTCAGAAATACCATCATCGTAATGACCTCCAACAGCGGTTCTCGGCAATTGAAGGACTTCGGAGCCGGCATAGGTTTCAACACCGGTGCCAGCGCCGATGCAGCACAAGCCGAAAGCATCGTCAGGAAAGCATTGCAAAAACAATTCGCGCCCGAATTTCTGAACCGACTGGACGACATTATCATGTTTGACCCGCTTTCCAAAGAAAGCGCACGTCAGATTGCAGCCATCGAACTGAATGCGCTCACCGAGAGAGTACGACAAATGGGCTACACCCTGCACCTCTCCGACAAGGTGGCCCAGCTCGTCACCGACAAGGGATTCGAACCACAATATGGAGCACGCTCCCTCAAGCGCACTGTGCAGAGCTACATCGAAGACCTGATTTGCGACCTCATCATGTCCGGAAATCACCATGCCGAAACCAAAGGCGTGGTGGCCGAACTCAGAGACCATGACATTGATATCACAATACCTTAAAACACACATACAATGAATTATATTCCCACCGACATAGAAGGTGTCTGGATCCTGGAGCCTCGCCTCTTCGAAGATGCACGCGGCTACTTCATGGAGACTTATCGCAAGGAAGATTTTGACCGTGCCATAGGCCAAGAAGTGAATTTCATTCAAGACAACCAATCGAAGTCATCGCGCGGTGTTTTGCGTGGCTTGCACTACCAGAAAGGCGAAACATCACAAGCCAAATTGGTGCGAGTGCTGCATGGAACTGTGGTCGACGTGGCTGTGGACTTGCGACGCAATTCGCCTACTTTCGGCCGCCATGTCATGGTGGAGCTCAGCGCTGAGAACCATCGTCAATTGTTCATACCGCGCGGCTTTGCCCATGGATTTCAGGTTTTATCGGACGAAGCTGTTTTCACCTACAAGGTTGACAATCGCTATGCTCCCGAAGCCGAATGCAGCATCCGTTTCGACGACCCTGCACTCGACATCCGATGGCCCATCAGCCACCCCGACGAAATGTTGCTCTCCGAGAAAGACCTGAAGCATGCCGTAGCATTCTCTGAGGCCGAATTGTTCTAAACGAGGACCAACACTGCCAACACTCACAACGCATTTATCCCATTTATGAAACACATACGCAATTTCTGCATCATCGCTCACATCGACCACGGCAAGAGCACCCTGGCTGACCGACTGCTGGAACGCACGCAGACCATCAACGTAACGGCTGGTCAGATGCTCGACGACATGGATTTGGAGAAAGAGCGAGGCATCACCATCAAGAGCCACGCCATCCAAATGCAATACAAACTCGATGGCGAGGAATATACGCTCAACCTCATTGACACTCCGGGGCACGTCGACTTCTCCTACGAAGTGTCGCGAAGCATTGCCGCTTGCGAAGGTTGCTTGCTCGTTGTCGACTCCACACAAGGCGTTCAGGCACAAACCATCTCCAATCTCTACATGGCCATTGAGCACGACCTGGAAATCATCCCCGTGCTCAACAAGTGCGACATGATCAACTCAATGCCCGAAGAGGTGGAGGACGAAATCATCGAGCTGCTGGGCTGTAAGCGTGAGGAAATCATCCGCGCCTCCGGAAAAACCGGAGAGGGCGTTGACGACATTCTGCGAGCCGTCATCGAACGCATCCCCCACCCCGTCGGCGATGAAGACGCACCGCTGCAAGCCCTGATTTTCGACAGCGTTTTCAATTCGTTCAGAGGTATTATTGCTTACTTCAAGATTGTAAACGGAAGCATCAAGCAGGGACAGGAAGTGTTGTTTGTCAACACCAAGAAGCGCTATTCGGCCGACGAAATCGGTGTGCTCAAGATGGACCTCTCGCCTAAGAAAAGCCTGCACTGCGGTGATGTGGGCTACATCGTCAGTGGCATCAAGACAGCCACTGAAGTGAAAGTGGGCGATACCATTACAGCCGTCTCCAACCCCTGCTCTGAAGCCATTGCCGGCTTTGAGGAAGTGAAGCCCATGGTCTTTGCCGGAGTCTACCCCATTGAGACAGAAGACTTCGAGCAACTCCGTGCCAGCCTCGAGAAACTTCAGCTCAATGATGCCTCACTCACGTTCAGCCCCGAGTCGTCCGTGGCTTTGGGCTTCGGCTTCAGATGCGGCTTCCTGGGACTGCTGCACATGGAGATTATCCAGGAGCGCCTTGACCGAGAGTTCAACATGAACGTCATCACCACCGTTCCTAACGTGAGCTATCACATCTACGACAAGCACGGCGAGATGAAAGAGGTGCACAACCCTGCCGGAATGCCCGATGCTACAGAGATTGACCACATCGAGGAGCCCTATATCCGCGCCTCCATCATCACCCGCACCGACTACATCGGCAACATCATGACCCTCTGCTTGGGCAAACGCGGAGAACTGGTCAAGCAAGAATACGTGTCGGGCGACAGAGTGGAACTCTACTACGACATGCCACTGGCTGAAATCGTCATCGACTTCTACGACAAACTGAAATCCATCTCCAAGGGCTATGCCTCCTTCGACTATCACCCCATCGAGTTCCGCCCCTCCAAGCTCGTAAAACTCGACATACTGCTCAATGGCGAGCCGGTCGATGCCCTCTCCACGCTCACACACGTCGACAACTCCGTCTACTTCGGCCGCCGCATGTGTGAGAAACTCAAGGAGCTGCTACCACGCCAACAGTTCGACATCGCCATACAAGCTGCCATCGGAGCCAAAATCATTGCTCGCGAAACGGTGAAACAAGTGCGCAAGGACGTCACCGCCAAATGTTATGGTGGCGACATCAGCCGTAAGCGAAAATTGCTCGAGAAGCAGAAACGAGGCAAGAAGCGCATGAAGGAAATCGGCAACGTGCAAGTGCCACAGAAGGCCTTCCTCGCCGTACTCAAATTGGACTAAATTCTCACCTACATCCCAACACTTCACTCACCTCAACACACACCCACCATGCTCATACAACTCAACGGCACACACATCTGTCAGAAAGACAAGACCGTGCTTGAGAACATTGAATTTCACGTCGACGAAAGCGAGTTCGTCTACATCATCGGCAAGGTAGGCTCCGGCAAGAGCTCCCTGCTCAAGACCCTCTACGGCGAACTGCCCCTCAGCACCGGCAGCGCCGAAATCCTGGGCTTCAATCTGCGCAAGCTCAAGCGAAAACACATCCCCGAACTGCGCAAGCAGCTGGGCATCATCTTCCAAGACTTTCAGCTGCTGGCCGACCACACCGTGCGCGAGAACCTCGACTTCGTACTCAGAGCCACCGGCTGGAAGCGCAAGGCTGAGCGTCGGCAACGCATCGACGAAGTGCTCAACCTCGTCGAGCTGCCCGAAAAAATTGACAAATACCCACACGAACTCAGCGGTGGCGAACAGCAACGCATCTCCATAGCCCGAGCACTGCTCAACACCCCCCGCATCATCCTGGCCGACGAGCCCACCGGCAACCTTGACCAAGAGACCGGCAAGAAGATAGTCGCCATCCTCAAGCAGGTGTGCGAACAGGGCACCGCCGTCATCATGATCACCCACAACCTCAACCTGCTGCAGCAGTTCCCCGGCATCGTATATCGCTGCGAGAACAAGCAGATGTGCGAGGTAACCAACGAATACAACGTACCCATCGAAATAGAGTAGCACGAGAGAAAAAGATACACCGAGACACAAATAAGAAAATACACAATAAAATAAATAATACACACACATGAAAGTATTGAAATTCGGCGGCACATCCGTCGGCTCCCCCGAGAGAATAAAGGAAGTGGCACAGCTCATCTCCAATGACGAAAGCAAGATTGTGGTCCTCTCAGCCATGTCGGGTACCACCAACTCACTGGTCGAAATCTCCGACTATCTGCGCAAGCGCAACCCCGAGGCAGCCAACAACATCATCAACTCCCTGCGCACCAAGTATCTGGGCCACGTGCG
Organism: Bacteroidaceae bacterium; assembly: GCA_017461605.1. Lineage (GTDB taxonomy): Bacteria > Bacteroidota > Bacteroidia > Bacteroidales > Bacteroidaceae > Alloprevotella. Next base: position 63,468 of record JAFTXN010000007.1, on the reverse strand, counting down.
CGAACTCTACTCCACCGAAGAGATGGCAGAGCGCACACGCGACTTCCTCGAGGACGAGTTCATGTACCTGCACTCCTTTGCCAACCGCAACTTCGTGGACAGCGATGAGAAGGTGATCCTCGCACAAGGCGAAATCATGAGTACCAACATGATGACCAACTACCTGCGCGAACAGGGCATCAAGGTATGCCTCATCTCCGCACTCGACTTCATGCGCACCAACGTCGAAGGCGAGCCCGACCTCAACCACATCCGCGAACACCTGCAGGAAACCCTCAGCACGCACCCCGGCTACGACCTCTACATCACGCAAGGCTTCATCTGCCGCAACCACACAGGCGCCGTCGACAATCTGCAACGTGGTGGTTCCGACTACACCGCCAGCCTCATCGGCGCCGTGCTCCGCTGCGAGGAGATACAGATATGGACCGACATCGACGGCATGCACAACAACGACCCGCGCTTCGTCGAAAACACCACCCCCCTGCGCCAGCTCAACTTCGAAGAAGCCGCCGAGCTCGCCTACTTCGGTGCCAAAATCCTCCACCCCACCTGCGTACAGCCCGCTCGCTTCGCCGGAGTGCCCGTGCGTCTGCTCAACACCATGGACCCCTCAGCCCCCGGCACCATCATCAACAACGAGATGCAGAGCGGCAAAATCAAGGCCGTCGCCGCCAAGGACAACATCACCGTCATCAAGATCGTGTCCAGCCGCATGCTCCTCGCCACCGGCTTCATGCGCAAGATATTCGAGATATTCGAGACCTACCACACCAGCGTCGACATGGTCACCACCTCCGAAGTCGGCGTATCGCTCAGCATCGACAACACCAGTCGCCTGGCAGCCATTCTCGACGAACTGAAGAAATACGGCACCGTCGAGGTCGACGAAGACATGTGCATCATCTGTGTGGTGGGCGACCTCAGCTGGAGCAACGTAGGCTTTGAGAGCAAGGTGGCCGAAGCCTTTGCCGAAATCCCCATCCGCATGATATCCTACGGAGGCAGCAACCGCAACATCTCCTTCCTCATCAAGGAGAGCGACAAGCAAGCCGCCCTCCGCTCACTCAGCAGCAAGCTCTTCAGCTAAACCCACCGCCCCATGCACACACACTTCCCCGCCGACAGGCTGCTGCAGCACCCCACGCCCTGCTACTACTACGACACCGCTCTGCTCGATGCCACCCTGGCCGAAATCGACCGCTGCACGCGCGGTGAGCCCCACTGGCACGTCCACTATGCCATCAAGGCCAATGCCAATCCCGCCATCCTCCGACGCATCGCCCGCGCCGGCCTCGGTGCCGACTGCGTGAGCGGAGGCGAAATCGAAGCCGCCATCGCAGCCGGCATCCCCGCCACGCGCATCGTCTACGCCGGAGTCGGCAAGAGCGACCGCGAAATCGACCTCGCCCTGCGTCACAGCATCGCCTGCTTCAACGTGGAAAGCCTCGAGGAGCTGCAAGTCATCAACGAGCGCGCCGCAAGCCTCGGCACCATCGCCCCCGTAGCCTTCCGCATCAACCCCAATGTCGACGCCTGCACCCACGCGAAGATCACCACCGGCCTGAGCGAAAACAAGTTTGGCATCGACCTCGGCGACACCGAGCGCGCCATCCGCACCGCCCACAGCCTGGCGCACATCCGCTACGAGGGGCTCCACTTCCACATCGGCTCGCAGATACTCACCGACGCCCCCTTCCGCCGGCTCTGCCATCGCATCAACGAGCTGCAGGAGCGCCTCGAGCGCCAAGGCATCCGCACCCCCGGCATCAACGTGGGCGGCGGCCTCGGCATCAGCTACGAGCACCCCGACGACGAGAGCATCCCCCGCTTTGAGCCCTATTTCGACACCTTCCGCCGCCACCTCGCCCTGCGCCCCGGTCAGCAGCTCCACTTCGAGCTGGGCCGCTCCGTGGTGGGCCAGTGTGGCACGCTCATCGCCCGAGTGCTCTACGTGAAGCAAGGCACCACGCGCCGCTTCCTCATCCTCGATGCCGGCATGACCGAGCTGGTGCGCCCCGCCATGTATGGCGCCCGCCATGCCGTGCAACGCATCGCGCTGCCCACCGACGCTACGCCCGCAGCCGACGCCCCGCGCTGCACCTACGACGTGGTGGGCCCCGTGTGCGAGAGCAGCGACGTCTTCGTCAAAGACCAACCCCTGCCCCCCTGCCGGCGCGGCGACCTCATCGCCATCCGCTCTGCCGGAGCCTATGGCGAAAGCATGGCCTCCACCTACAACCTGCGCCCCCTGCCCCCCACCATCGTGCAGTGAGTGAGCCGGAGCCACCGGTGAAAAGCGAGCGCCCCACGCAGCGAGCGCCACACGCGCGAAGCTATTTTTTTTATCAAAAACACCCAAACACCCGAGAGCCGCCCCCCTTCCGAAGGAGAAGCTGCTCTCGGGTGCGTTGTGCATGTATATATATTAATTGTATAGAGAAAGCGCGGCAGGGAGTCCTCTGTGCAGCACGAGTGGGGGACAACTCACCACTTCGACATCAATGCTGTTCAACAAAAAGGAAGCAGAAAAATGCAAAATCCGTTTACCGCTCATGCAAATTACGTGTATTATAGACGAAATTTGCCTAACTCTCACACAACAATCCAACAAATTAAGGTTTGTTTGCAATAGCTGATGCAAAAAATGAACGAGCATCGGGCCTTTTTGCACGACCAAAGACTGCTTTTGGCCCTGTTTTTTCACCCACTGATACAATTTTAACTGTGAGTTTAATGTGTAATTCGTCCAACCAAAATTGCATTTTCTGATTATTTATCGTTGGTTCATTTATGCGACACAATCGGATCTAAGAAATGCAAGCTACTGATTATCTGATTGCTAATCTACCAACCTAACGCAATAAAAAAGAGAAAAACATATTTTTTAGCACGTCTGTTAAGTATTTATGGAGCGGCGAAAACGTCAAATGTCAAATGTCAAAAGTCAATTTCCGTTCATAAACAAAATTATATGTTATAATATATTAATAATAATATAATATTATATATTTGTTGATTTCTTTTTTTAGTGCGAATTGACATTTGACATTTGACATTTTACACTCTCACGGCAGCTCCCTCGACACTCGTCTACCGGCGGCAGGTAATTGATACGCGATGCGCTGAAAAAGTTATGCCGTGGGAGAAAAAAGCAGTAACGTCGGTTTAAATTAAATTAGGCACATCCACAAATATGCCGATAGCCCAACTCACGGATAAGTCCACAAAAGAGAAACACGATAGCGGGCTTTGGTGCGTTTTAATGCGTCGGGAGGTGGCTTTTGGGTGGTGCGCATGCGTTTTGGTGCTCAGGTGGGGGTGTGCGCAGTGTTTTTTTTGTAGCTTTGTGTCCTGTTGTTTCACCCTATTCTTCAGAATTTGTGCTTATGCTGACTAAATTGTTTGGTTTCGACCCTCGCGTGTCCACGCTCCGCACGGAGGTGATGGCGGGGCTGACCACCTTTCTGACCATGGCGTATATCCTGGCGGTGAATCCGTCCATCCTGAGCGAAACGGGCATGGACCGCGGGGCTGTGTTTACCACGACGGCGGTGATGGCGGGGCTGGCGACCCTCTTGATGGGTCTGTATGCCAAGTTGCCGCTGGCGCTGGCGCCGGGCATGGGGCTGAATGCCTTTTTTGCCTACACGGTGTGCATGGTGATGGGTTACTCGTGGCAGTTTGCGCTGACGGCGGTGTTTCTGGAGGGTTTGCTCTTCATTGCGCTGACGCTGACGCACCTGCGCGAAAGGATTGTGGACGTGATTCCGGACACGCTGAAGAAGGCCATCAGTGCGGGCATCGGCCTCTATATCGCTTTCATCGGGCTGAAGAGTGCGGGCATCATCGTGGACAACCGGGCTACGCTGGTGTGCCTGGGCGACATCACGCAGGGCGGCGCGCTGCTGGGCATCGTGGGCATCGGCATCACGTCGGTGCTGCTGGTGAAGCATGTGAAAGGGGCGCTGCTCTTCGGTATCCTGGCCACTACGCTGGTGGGCATTCCGCTGGGGGTGACGGGATATAAGGGGGTGGTGAGCTTGCCGCCGAGCATCGGGCCCGTCTTCCTGCAGTTTGAGTGGGAACACATCCTGACGCGCGACATGGCGGTGGTGGTGTTCACCTTCCTCTTCGTCGACCTGTTCGACTGCATCGGGACGGTGATCGGCGTGACGGAGCGTGCGGGCTTGGTGAAAGGGGGCAAGATTCCGAGGCTCAAGCAGGTGTTTGTGGTCGACTCGGTGGCTACCACGGTGGGTGCCGTGATGGGCACGAGCACGGTGGCGGTGTATGTGGAGAGTGCGGCGGGTGTCAACGAGGGGGGACGCAGCGGGCTGACGGCTTTCACCACGGGGGTGTGCTTCCTGCTGGCGCTGTTTCTCGCTCCGCTTTTTCTCTCGATTCCGGCTGCTGCCACCACGCCGGTGTTGGTGCTGGTGGGGTTGATGATGATGAGTTCGGTGTTGGAGGTAAACTTTGCGGATTATTCGGAGGCGATTCCGGCCTTTGTGTGCATGCTGTTCATGCCGCTCTGCTATAGTATCTCGGACGGCATCGTGCTGGGGCATCTGTGCTACATCTTCGTCAACCTGCTGAGTGGCAATCACCGCAAGGTGTCGTGGGGCATGCTGATGCTGGCGGCTTTCTTCGTGCTGAAATTCATTGTGTAGACGGGTTTTCCTTGTATAACAATAAGAAAAAACAATCTGTGTGCGTATGTGGAAGCGTATGAAACGTTGCTTGCTCGTGGTGCTGCCGGCCATGCCGTGGGCTGCAGCTGTGGCGCAGCTGAATGTGCAGATGCACTATGACCCGGGCGATGCGCTCTATGGGCGCCAATTGTCCGACCGTCCGCACTGGACGGCTACGATCGAGAACTTCACGGCCGACCGCTGGGGTAGCACTTACTTCTTTGTCGATGCCAATTTTGGTGCCCATGTGATGGAGAGTGCTTATGCCGAACTGTCGCGCGAGTTGCGGTGGTGGAAAGCGCCGGTGGCGGTGCACGTGGAGTATAACGGCGGGCTGTCGAACCATGGGAGCTACAGCGATGCTTATCTGCTGGGGGCGGCTTACAACTGGGCGAGTGCCGACTTCAGCCGCACCTTTTCGGCACAGGCGCTCTATCGCTATCAGGCCAAGGATCGCCACGGGTCGCGCCACAGCTGGCAGCTCACGGCGGTGTGGGGCATCCACTTCGCGCAGAGGGTGTGCAGTTTCACCGGATATGTGGACCTGGCGCACGACAACAGCGTGGATGGTAACCTGGTGATGACCTCGGAGCCGCAATTCTGGGTGAACCTGTATGCCCTCAAGGGGGTGAGCGACAAGGTGCGACTCAGTGTGGGGACGGAGGTGGAAATTTCGAACAACTTCGTGTGGCCCACCGACGGCAGGAACAATCGTTTCTACGTGATCCCGACGCTGGCGGCCAAATGGACGTTTTAATCTGCAATCACTTCACCAAAGACTATGATTGACCAACAATATCCCTCAAAACTCTTGGAGCGTGCTGTGGCCGAGATGGCCAAACTGCCGGGCATCGGCCGCAAGACGGCTCTACGCTTGGTGCTACACCTGCTGAGGCAGGACAGTGCTGCGGTACATGCCCTTGGCGAGAGCCTGGTGCGCCTGCGCGACGAGGTGAAGTATTGCCACCGGTGCCACAACATATCGGACACGGAGCTGTGCGACATTTGCGCCAACCCGCTGCGCGATGCCTCGACGCTATGTGTGGTGGAGAACATCCGGAGCGTGCTGTCCATCGAGAGTACGGGGCAATTCAGGGGCTTATACCATGTGCTGGGTGGGGTAATTTCGCCGATGGACGGTGTGGGACCGGCGGACCTGGAGCTGGCTTCGCTGGTGGAGCGCGTGGCCGAGGGTGAGGTGAAGGAGATTATTTTGGCACTGAGCCCCACAATGGAGGGCGACACGACAAACTTCTACATCGCACGACGCTTGGCTGCACATCCGGAGGTGCGTCTCACGGTGCTGGCACGTGGGGTGAGCATTGGCGACGAACTGGAATATACAGACGAAGTGACATTGGGGCGCTCCATCGTGGGACGCGTGGAGCTCAATGCGCGATAACTGGCATTATCACTACTCCCCCGACTGACACAACACCACTGCCGGATTGCTCTTTGTTTCGGAACTCGGAGATACGAAAATTCCGCAGTGCTTGTAGATTTTCACACAAGCACTGCGGATTTTTTTGCAAGCACTGCACGTTTTTGTCCGGACAGTTCTGTTTTCCTCAAAGCGTCGTCAGCACATCGGGCAGCTGCTCCAGGGAGGTAATCACGGCATCGGGGATGGTTTCATCACGCTGCTCAGGCTTCCACTCCTCACCCTTGAACCACACGGTGCGGCATCCGGCTTCGCGACCGGGCAGGATGTCCTTGCCATAAGCATCACCGATGACCACAGCCTCGGAGGGGGCGCAGCCAAGGGCTTCGACGCCGAGCCGGAAGATGGCGGCATCGGGCTTGCGAACACCGACCACAGCACTCTCGACGATGGTCTCGAAGAGGTGGTCAATGCCGTAAGTGCGGAGCACGGTCGGGAGATTGCCGTAGAAGTTGCTCACCATCACGAGGCGGCATCCCCTGTCGCGGAGTGCACCAAGCACACGTGCTGAAGCCTCGACATGACGACGGGCATAGGCATCGCAATAGTCTGCCACGGCACAACCTAAGCGGAGACGCTCCTCCTCAGACGGTTGCCACCATCCCTGCTCTTTGAGAGAGAAGGTTTCGCGTTCCAACTTTTTGACCAATAGCGCTCGCATATCGTCATCGGGGCTGATGATGGGGGCTTTGGCCAAGGCTCGTTCGCCAAAGACGTAGGCGTCGCGAAACTGCGCTTCGCTCACCGGTATGCCCACATGGCGATAACCCTCCCACAGCACGTGTGCCCAATGGCGAGCAGCGGTGTCGAGCGTTCCGCCGTAGTCGAAAAGGAGATTTGTTTTCATGATAATACTTTTTTGAGAAAGACGAAAGGAGACAGCATTTCTCCCCCACTCGCTTTATTTCATAATTCGCTTATTGCCTATTTTCACCAAACTCACACCCACAAAAATCCAGAAGAGCTCACGGATACGGGTGTAGAAGCTGGTAAAGACACCGACACCGGCTGAACTGATGCCCAGTATCTTAATGATAGCTGCCAGACCGCCCTCACGTGCTCCCAACTGCATGGGCAGGAAGAAAAGCAAATTGCCCATCAAAGACGAAAAGGCGAGAATGAGCACGGCATCCCAGAAGGTGATGAACAGACCGAAAGCATGCAAGATGAAATAGAACTCAAGGGCGTTGATGACACGCGCCAGGTATTCCAGCAGCAACGACGAATAGAAAGCACGGCCCTGCTGGTGCAGATGGGCTATGTTCACATCGACTTGCTCCATGGCCTCAGCATGCTTGTCGTAGAAGCGGCGAGCGTACTTCTTGGCAAAGGGGATGTGCAGCAAGAGGCTGAAAAGCTTCACTATCATCCCATTCTTATAGCCATAATAGAAGAAATACAGGGCTATCAGCAGCAAAACGGCAAAGACACCGAAGAGCGACCACAACCAGGCATCAACTTTCTCAAAATAGACGATGATGAACAGCACCACCGACGAGGCCCACAAACAGATGTGAGAAAGAATGTGCATCATACTATAGAGCACTACCGACGACATGGCACGCGGTGTGCCGATGTACGAACTGAGTTCCATCACGCGATAAGGACCTCCGCCAAAGCCGAACGGGGTGGTGTAGCTGAAGGCAAAACCCGACACGGTGAGCTTGTATGCATGACGATAAGATAAGTGCTTATCGTGCGTGCCATGATTGACAATGATCTGGAAGGCCCAAGCGTTGAAGGCGTAGACAAAGACCCAAACACCGAGCACAGCCGGCAGATACATCCCGGCACGTGCCAAGTTGTCCCACAACTGAGTGTAGTCGACATCAAACGTGAAAAGCATCACCACAATGGCGGCAACACCAAAGAGCAGAAAGAGGTTACGATAGAGCGGTTTCATTTTGAAGCAAGGTATTTGTCCTCCAAGCGACGACACAAGGATTCATGGCGAGAGTGCATATAGAAAAACAAAATGTTCATCACCGTGATTTCGAACACGGGATATATCCACGGCTGTCCCAACAACACCGATACATAGAGCACAATGGCACGTGTGTTGAAAGTCAGGATGTTGGCGTAAGGCAACAGAGGTAAACTTCCTGCGCGGAAATCGTCAACCAACGGTGCCGGCAACGCACGACCATAGCGACGGTCAATGTGCTGCTTGAACGACTGAAAATCGTGCGTCATGCTCTCCTGACTGCGCGTATAGTTACGATAGAAGAAGAGGAACAACTTCCATGCTCCATCGTGCTTCCAACTGAGCGAATCAAACTCCTCCGTGAGTTTACCACTGTTGTCCAGCTCGCTCCCACTCTCTCCCTTGATAAAATAGAGGTGGATGTTGCGATAGTAGTCGGCCAGCTGACACTGCTTGCCATGACACACAAATCCGGCAAAAGCACAAAGCAACCAAATCCAAATTCCCCAAGCAACTTGCGTGAAGGGGATGAAATCGTCCTGCAGGCGAAGACAGATGGCTGCATAGATGCAGAAGAACCACACATCGCCGGCAAAGCCGTCAAGAATACGCCCCCAACGCGTCTTTTTACCGGTCATTCGCGCCAACTGACCATCTGCACTATCGTAAAAATTGGCCCACATCAGCAGCAAAATGCCGACAACATTGAGCCAAACGTTATCAAAATAGAAAAACACACCGGCTGCAGCTCCCAACACAATCGAAATGATGGTTACCACATTGGGATGAATGCCGAAATAATTGAAAAATTTTGCCCAAAGCAGGCCGATGGGACGTGTGAAGTGCACATCAAGCCACTCCTCCGTATCGGCCGACTTAAAAGTTGATGACAATGTTTTATTTTCTGCCATGATATTTTGTTATTCTTGATTTTTAGATTTCATAGTTTCCAACAACGTAGCAATGAATACCGCTGCCTGTGCCGCACACACCGAGAAGCTGGGCCAATCGTTGAAGTCGATGAACGAGAATGAGCCATCGGCACGCACCACACAATCGCCTCCATACACAGGAATGCCGCACAACTGCGCAGCCCGATCGGCATATTGCTTGAGAAGCGCCGAACTGAACACATAATCGTGGGGAGCACCATTGATGGCTTCGCAACCAAACTTGCTGAAAGAGCCGGGGCGCGTAGGATAGGTGTAGTGGAAGAAAGAGGTGCCGGCCACACCATAGAACTTAATCAAATCGCCCTCCTCATGCTCACACAATATCGCTTCAGGCACAGCACGCCGACGAAAATCGTCCAAGGCTTCGACCAAAGCCGAGCGGTTTTCCACAAAACGCACATCGCCGGCTGTCTGGGCACAAGCGTCGCTTCGCTTCAGCCAAGACGGAAAACGAACTCCGACCGGCATTTCGTAGCCTTGCGACAGAAAAATAGTACGAGGGACCGGTATCCCAGCAGCTTGGAACAATGTGGTTTGTGCCATACGTGTCTGGCTTTGCAAATGCTTCGGCGAATTGACCACCGGCACTCCGGCAGCCTCAGCTTCGGTTAAGACTTTCAGCACACGCACATCACGAGCCATCGAGAAGACGACACAATAGTTAAACAGCCCTTCGGCTGCTCCATTGACTTCGAACAGAAAATCATCCTCTGACACCACGGACACCGAATAGCCTCGTTGCTCAAGCTCTCGCCGCACAGCATCAAAAATGGCCGCATCACGCTCTTCGCTACCGGGCGAAAAGCGATGCGACCTGCTTATTCCAAGTATTTTTTTGTTGTTTGCCAAACTTCTAAACGATATAATAAATTACGCATTTCCCACTCCATCAATCAGCCGAAGCCAAAAAAGCTTCTGCCTTCTCGATGTCGCCTGCATGGTCTACGTCTAAAATTTTCCCAAAACGATAGGCACGAAGTTGCAATCCATCTTCTACCAAAGCACGCTGAAAATTGCGCATCCGGCTTCGCCCCTCAGCCATGCACCGATGCAAGGTGGATATTGCCTTGGGCTTCAGGCAGTAAATACCACCGGAGATATATGTATCGCCTTGGCAACTATCGTGGAAGCCGGTGATGTTCATCTGCTCATCCGTGCCGACCCAAAGCGGCTTTTCATCGTCCACAAAATCGGTAACAGCCATCATGCCATCAGCCTCCGAATCTTGGAATGCACTGATATACCGGGAAAAATCTTCCTCACGGAAAATCGTATCAACAGTAGTCAGGCAGAAAGGAGCATCTTGCAAATAGGCGCTCAGCTCGTGAAAACTATGCATCGAACTCGGCGTGCTCTTCACCACGAGCCGCACATTGCTCCCCCACCCCTCGCTGATGCGTCGGCGCAAATGAGCTTCCGTCTGCGGATGTAGGGTGTTGACAATGATAACCACCTCGTCTGCCCCATTGGCATTGAAGATGCGTACCAATCGCTCAATCATCGGCTCACCGCCAATGCTCACCAAGGGTTTGGGGAGCGCAACGCCTTCTTGCGCTAAGCGCGAACCTTCTCCTGCAGCTATTATAGCGAATTTCATTCTTGATTTTTTTCTGTTTGTGTACGATGACCGCGTTCCCCCTCCTCACGACGCTCTCTGTAAAGCTTCGGAAGCGGATTCTGGTAAGCCTCATCGTGTCTCTGACGATTACGATAGATATCTATAGCAGCATAGATGGCTTTACGGAACGAATTCTCCGAAGCCACTCCCTGCCCGGCAATGTCAAAAGCAGTGCCATGATCCGGACTGGTACGCACCACCGGAAGACCGGCAGTGAAATTGTAGCCATCATCACCGGCGAGCGCCTTGAACGGGGCCAAACCCTGATCATGATACATCGCAAGCACTGCATCAAAATGCACATAGTTGCCCGATCCGAAGAAACCATCAGCAGCATACGGACCAAAGCAAGGAACACCTTCCTCGGTCAGTTCTGCTATCACAGGAGCAATGACGTCCTGTTCTTCCTGGCCCAAGAGACCGTTATCACCTGCATGCGGATTGAGTGACAAGACTGCAATGCGTGGATGCGTCTTCAGAAAATCGCGACGCAGACTCTCGTGCAACAAACGCAGTTTTGCAGCCAAATTTTCCTTAGTGATTGCTGCCGGAACTTCTCTTAGCGGAAGATGCGTAGTAGCCAAAGCCACCCGCAAAGTTTCCGAGCACAATATCATCAGAGGTTCACCTTCACCCACTCTGTCATGAAGGAATTCAGTATGACCGGCAAAATTGAACTCGGCACTCTGGATATCCGACTTACATATCGGAGCAGTCACAAGCACATCAATTTTTCCGTCCTTCAAATCCTGAACAGCACGTTCCAAAGCCAAAAGCGCCAACTTGCCGGCCTCAACGCCGGGATGGCCGATTTCAATTTTCACCTCACCATCAAAACAATTAATCAGGTTGAGGCAGTCTTCCTTAGCTTCGTGAGGGGCTGACACAACATGATAGTTCACGTTTATGTTCAGACCTTTGCGATGGTATGTAGCCACTTTGGCACTTCCATAAACCACAGGAGTACACATATCAAACATTTCGGGAGCGGAAAAAGTCTTGTAGATAATTTCGTAACCTATTCCGTTGATATCACCATGCGTGATTCCGACCTTTATCTTGTTGTTGTCCATACAAATAATGGATTAATGGTTTTCAATTATTATGTTCGCTTTCACTCCGAACTCTCACCGGCCTCTTTCTCCTGTTGGGCAGTAGTCAGCAAGCCGCAAGCTGCATAAATGTCCTGACCTCGCGAAGCCCGAATGGTAGTGAAAATGCCATGCGACGTGAGATAATCTCTCAAAGCAACCATGGTCTCCTCGTCGGTGCCTTGCAAAGGAGTGTCCGGTATAGAATGAAAACGTATGAGATTGATGCGACAATCCAGTCCATCCAATAGACGAATAAGCGCATCGGCATGACGAAGACTGTCGTTGATTCCACGAAAAACAATATACTCAAACGAAAGACGTCGTTGCTTTGTTGTATCAGCCAATGGCGACTTTCGACAAAAATCATAGCATTTGAGCGTTTTCACCACCTGTTCGATGGAGTAGGCACGCTCTGCCGGCATCAACGCTGCGCGTCCTTCTGCTTCGGGATGGTGCAGACTGATGGCCAGATGACATTTGCTTTCATCCAAAAAACGTCGCAAACCTTTCTGCAAACCCACGCTGGAAACAGTGATACGTTTCGGACTCCATCCATACCCCCACTCCGATGTCAGCACCTCCGTGGCACGCAACACATTGTCGAGGTTATCGAATGGTTCTCCTTGTCCCATAAAAACGATATTGGTCAAGGAGTCGCGCTCGGGGATGGAGTAAATCTGATTGAGAATGTCAGCCACTGTCAGTTGTGCCACAAATCCTTGACGACCTGTCATACAAAATTTGCAACCCATCTTACATCCCACCTGACAAGAGACACAAAGCGTTGCTCGCTGTCCATCCGGAATGTAAACTGTCTCAACATAGCCTTGCGTTGTGTGGTAAAGATACTTCACGGTTCCGTCAACAGAACACATGCGATGTACAGGCTCCGAACAGCCCACTGTGTATTTCTCCGACAAGTCCCGACGAGCTATCTTCGAAAGATTGGTCATCTGCTCCAAACTTTTCACTTTCTTTGCATACAACCAATCACACAACTGCTTACCTACAAATGCAGGCAAGCCATTACTAACAGCTATGTCACGTAATTCGTTAGGCGTGAGTCCGAGAAGCGCCTTTTTCCCCACATCTACGCACTTGGATACATCCATCCCAAAATCTTTTAGTACAATTCAAACCGGCTCTTATCCCATCTTTCCAAAGTAGAAAGTTCCTCAGGAAATCATCAAAACCTATATATAGGTAAATGTGCTAATCTGCCAATTTGCTCCAAAAGAAGCCCAATGACATATTAGCACATTATAATAATTTAGGCGTCAGCTTTATTTGTTGTAAAGCAACCAAGCACCGGCATAAGTCGCTTTCAATTCATCACGAGAGCGAGCTGCCGACTCCTTATCGTCGAACGAAGAAGCTATCACGCGGAACCAACCGGTCTGATTGTTGATAGTTTCATTTGTCTTCACCACACGAGCGTCATAACCGCGACTCTTGAGTGTTGTCATCAAACCTTCGGCATTGGCCTGTGTTACGAAACTTCCCACAACAACGCTATAAGCCTTCAGAGCATTACCGCTTACCATGGTGAAACCACCGGGGATAGTGCGAACATCTACATTTGAGACAGGAGTTGTATTTGAATTTCCGGCATTGACGTTTACCACTTCTGCTTGTCCTTGACCAGGCTGAGGAGTCACAACCACGGGAGCAGGATTTGCTTGTGCAGCTCCACTCTGTGCTTCCTGAGCACGAGCCAATTCGTAAGCCTGACGATAGGCGCTTTCCTTAGATTTACAACCGGTAAACACAACGGCGGAGCACAAACTCAACACCAAGATAAGATGCTTCTTCATTTTTCTTATTTTTTGATTGATAATTTCTGATGCAGTGTTTATTCACACTTATGCAGCACAAAGATACAACCTTAGGCTCAAAGAACCCCCTTCCGGTTGTTAAAACTGCTTAAACTGCCACGTTTTTTCTTTTTTTATGTCTCTAAAATTACGAGAACAAAGGAAAAGAAGTATATTTGGCACGTTTATTAACCCTAAAAACAACGCAATCATGAAAGGACTGAGTATCTTGGCCGCATTCTTAGGCGGCGCAGCAGTTGGTGCTGCATGTGGAATTCTTTTCGCTCCTGAAAAGGGTACTGAAACCCGCACTCGCATAGCCGAAGCTATCCGTAAGAGAGGTATCAAACTGAGCAATCAAGAATTGGAAGGCTTGGTAGACGATATCGCCGACGAACTGAAACCCGCCACCGTTTAATCTTACTACCGTGTTCTCCAACGATCGGAACATTGAAACCATACGTCAAATCTGCATGGACTTGAAGCAGCAAATGCTGCTTCGCATGCAGATGGCACGTTTGGACTTTGTGAGCAAAATGACACGCCTTTTAGGTGCCCTCATATTGGGGGCTGTGTTGTTCGTATTGGGAGCTATCATTATATTGTTCCTATCATACATGGCAATGCTTGCCTTGGCACCACATGTTGGCGGAGCAACAACCGCCTGCGGTGTGATTGCACTAGGCTATATCGTTGTCGGAGGAATTATTTACGCTCTCCGCCAACGACTCATACTCGCACCGTTGGCCAACTTCTTGGGTGGGCTCTTCCTTAACGAAGAAACAGAAAACAATACCGGTCATGATGAAGAAAACCTACACGCTTGAAGAAATGGCCTTGCAGAAGCAAGCACTTAAAAAGGCACTGAGTGAAAACCAAGCCGGCATACGCCTTAAACTCGACTCGCTCTTCACTCCCCCACCAGCAGAGACAAAAATGCAAGGTTGGATGAACAATGCATCCCGATTGTTTGCCGTATATGATGGAGTGATGACCGGATACAAATTGATGCGAGCCTTCGGATGGCTTTTCGGAAAGAGAAAACGACGCAACTGAAACCGCAAAGGGTATTGAAGCCTTTGCGGTTTTTCTTTTGTTACCACACATTACCACACAGGAAGCCTTGACCTTTGCATTGTTGCTCCCAATCTAATAGAAAACGTTTCATATTTACACCACCGGCATAGCCCACTAATCGCCCCCTACGTCCTACAACACGATGACAAGGAAGGAGTATGGGCACCGGATTTGCTCCAACAGCTCTACCGATGGCTTGCGCTGACATGCGTTTCATACCCAGACGATCGGCTACCGCTTTGGCCATCTCGCCATACGTGATAGTTTCTCCATAGGAAACATCCTGCAACATAGACCATACCAAACGTTGGAACGGTGTCCCATGAATGTCTATGGCTGGTAGAAAATTGGGGATCTCACCCGAGAAGTAGCGATTCAACCACTCCTCAGCCTCTCTCAAAGGATGTGGTTTACTTCCTTCTGTAAAAACATTTGCAATGGGCTTCTGCGTCAAAGGGAAACACAATCCAGAAAGACCTCGTTCAGTCCCAAACAACGTAATATTGCCCAAGGGAGAATTGTAATGCGTTACAAACATTTCTATAAAAAAGAGAGGACACGCAACATTGCATTGCAAGTCCTCTGTCTGTCTTTATTTCATTCTTTTATCTTCTGCTTCTTTTTCACTCGCAGTTTTCCCAAACACTGACAAGAAGCTTTTAGGTATGGGAGTCTCAAAGCGAAGCTGTTCGTTGGTGATTGGGTGATAGAAGTTGAGGCGAAAAGCATGCAAGGCCAAACGCCCGATGGGGTTATCACCATTGCCGTATTTCTCGTCGCCACAAACAGGACAGCCCAAATCTTGCAGATGAACACGTATCTGATTTTTACGTCCGGTTTCGAGTTTTAGCTCAACAAGGGAATGATGCGCATTCGAGCGAACTACTTTATAATGAGTGCGAGCAAACTTTCCGCCATTGTCCACGGGCGATGAGAATGTGATATAGGCTTTGTTGTCTTTCAACCAGCTTTCTACCATTCCTTGTTTCTGCTGCGGTTGCCCCGAAGTCAAGGCTACGTAGCGACGGTCGGTTACTATGTTGTGCCAATGGTGCTCCAGAATTTGCTCTGCCTCAATGGTCTTGGCGTAAACCAAAAGTCCGGAAGTGTCGCGGTCCAGACGATGTACGACATGTGCTGTACACTTCTGATGAGTGCGACGAAAATACTCATCGAGTACAGTCTTCACACTGTAGACCTGCTGCGATGTACCCATAGACAAAATGCCGGGCTTCTTTTCCACTACAACAATTTGTACATCCTCATACACCAAACTTACGAACTTATTGTTCAACTCTTCACGTGGCTTTCGTTTGCTGATTTCCACCATATCACCGGGTTTCAGCACAAGGTCAAATTGTTTCACTATGCGACGATTCACACGCATACCTCCACCCGAGAGTATCGACTTGGCTTTGTTACGGCTGATACCATCAAGTGCTTTCATCAAAAAAGGCATCAGCTCTACCTCTTCTCGCACTTTGAAAGTGATATATCGCGATTGAGTTTTTCCTGGCATACTTACATTATATATATTATATGTACTCGAATTTGTCCGCAAAGTTATGAAATCAGAAGCAGCCCACCAAACGCGTCAAGACTGCAATTCACCTTTTCCGGAAACAGGAAAGAGAACTACTATTTCTTGCCGGTCATTACGTTCAGCACTTTTTGCATATACCGGCGCAACAGATTGAAAAGCATTAACAACGTGCCCAACGTAGCAACAATGGTAAGAAGATAAACAAGCAGCAAAGTAAAATCAGAGTAAGGACAAATGAGAAGACTGAGTAACTTGAAAATTTTATAAACTATGAGGCTGTGTGAAACATATACAAAGAAACTTGCTGAAGACAGGAATGGATTAGGTTTGCAAACACCATGCTGCAATAACCAAACAGAAAGGCCATAAGCAAAGAACAATCCTGCTAACACATTCCATTGCTTTACAGCAATTGCTAACTGAGGATAAGAACCTTCAATTGCCATATAGAGAAACGACAAAGCAACATACAGCATCGCAGAAGTTCTATAGCATCGGCTAAATGTGCTCACCATGTCCTTCTTGCATACACTCATATATGCGCCACATGTAAAGAAGAAAAACGAAACCTCAAATGAATATGTATTGACACCACTAAACGGGATTATCATCCAAAGCAAGCCCAACAGTATCACCGCATAGAGCTTTACACGCTTCAGCAACCAATATAGCAACGGCGTACTGAGCACCACAACCATCAAGTTGCGCACAAACCAAAGCGGAACATTTATAGGGAAAGTGCTTTCCACAAATCTTCCTTCCAATTCGCCATGATACACCCAAAAAGCAGAGAGCAATCCCTGCCATGACAGAGACAGTGTGGGAGCTTCTGCACGATACTGTCCCAAAGGTGCTAAAGCAAAAACGATGAGAAGCAAAACAGCAAGCAATGTCCATATTAAATATGGAATCAACAAACTCTTGACTCGGTTTCTTAATTTCCGAACATACACCTCCCGCGTCATTTCTGCCCCCAAGAAAAAAACGTAACCGGATATGAAATAATATATCGGAACACTTTGGCCACGAAGGAAGGCATCCAAAAAATTACGCACTTGCACAAACAAAGGAAAGTCCTCTGCGTTCAGCCGTTGTCCACCGAATGCAACTTCCGAAATGGTAAAGACATGAACAATCAGTACCACCACGGCTAAGGGGAAACGCAGCAAATCCAAACTCTGCGAACGCACGTCATTTCTGTTCACTATGATATTTTTATTCTTCAACTGCTTATTAAAATCATTACTATGCTTCCCTACTTTTTGGCAAGCAACGATTATATTTCAACTTTTAGTTTACAAAGGTCTAAATAAACTTCCTCATGCCCGACAGCCATGCAAAGATCAAGAATACTCGCGTGCAAAAATACATAAAAACCTTTAAGCAGAAAGCTGTTCAAAACAATAAAAAAGAGGACACACTCCGCAGAATGTGTCCTCCGGTATTAAATACCATAAATCCTATGATTAGTTAGGAATTTTGGGAGTTTCGAACATCTTGTCGCCGGCCACGTTGAGGTCGCGGTAGTTGGAAATATCTTCCACCATACCTTCGGGCATAGCCTTCAGTTCACCACTTTCCACCAAAGCATCCATGTCAGCCTTGAACTCGTCGTACATTTCCTTAGTGAGGACGTGAGGCTTGTGACCATAGTCTCCCACAAATGTAGCCAACTGACGGAGGAAGCCCCAACGCTCGTAGTACGGGAACAAGTTGTAACCGGTGAGGCGTGAAGTCTTGCGGATGAAGTTGAACACATAAGCTGTGCTATTCTCCCATGTGTTGGTATGACCTTCGCAGAGATACTTGTCAACCACCCAGCAAGATGTAGGATAATCCTTCTTCAGTTTAGACAACCAATTGTTCTTGTTACCATTCTGAACTGCTGCAATGAGTTCATACTTATCAAGGCCACTACTCTTCTCAACCGACGAGCCATCTTCTGCGTCTGTCTTACGAAGAGCCTCATACAGGTTAGGACCAAAGTCTGAGATTCCCATTACGTATGTAGCGTAGTTGTAAAGCATGATATAGGGACAAAGCATTTCGCCAACGCCTACTTCAGTGTGTCCAAGTGCCTTTACTACGTTTTCTTCTTGAGTAGGCATGCAACCTGCACCATTATAGCTAGCCATTTCTTCACACAAAGCCTTCATCTTGGGGCTATATGCATAATCATTAGCCAGTGTTGAAGCATCTTGACGAGCAGGACAATATATCTTGGTTCCCTCACCCAAAGAACTCTTGTCATATGGGGTATAATCGGAGGCAGTATTAACAAAGTGCTTACGAGCCGGTGCCCATTGGTTAATCTTGTCCGACTCAGTGTAACCCATGTGCATGATGTTGTAGTAGGAGTTCATGTTGTTGGAAACTTCTCCAAGACCTCCCCAGCAGAAGTACGGGTGCATCTGGTGCTGGTGTCCCCATTCGTGCGACAAACCCCAAATAGCATCATTGTCGTTATACATCATGTTCTGACAATTGAGCACGCGGCTCTCCTGGTTCTGGTGGAAAGAAACCCCTGCTCCACCTTGGAACATGTAGTATGTGAAGTTTACATAAGCAAAGGTGCGATTCTGCGGAGACTCAAGCAAACCATACTTTTCGAACCCGAGAAGGTCGTGTTCCCACTGAACAAGACTGTCAAGCATATTCATGAATTGACGATAGCCGATGCTCTTACCATCGGAAGCCTTACAATACTTGTAGAAGCCTTGTGAAGTCCATACAGAGTGTACCAATTCACCTACAGCGTCCATACAGTAGTTGGGAGCATTCTTACAGAGTTCGTGCATCTCTTCGTTTGTTTTATCCGGTGAGAGGTAACCATTGATTTCACCATTCACAAAGTGTACCTTAATGTTAGGCTTGGTTGAGGGGGCATCGTCGGTATAATAACATACATATGCCAAACCCGGCCAGTCATTCTTGTAGTCAATCACATTGAGACCATTTTCCAGAGTGAAATCTTCGGTTTCGGGATTTCCACCATCAAAATTGTTACCAACTTTACCTACGTACCAAGCACATACACGCAAGCGTACACTTTCACCATCAGGAATTCCGGATACAATCACAGCGTGCTTACCCTGCGAGATACTGATACCGGTTGCACCTTCGTATTGGTTATACTGCTTGCCCTCGGTGTTCCAACGACGCGCCAAAACTGAAGGACTGAGATAGCACTTGTAGTCTGCCACGCGATAATTCAGTTCATAATCTCCGGCAAAGATTTGGCTCACCAAGCTCTTTGCGAACGGATTCTTGATAGCATCGATATCATCCTGTGTGATTCCGGGCTTGAGAACCGAGCATACATCATCCTCAAAGAAGTCGAAGATATTGTCTGTCTGATTTGCATATTGGCAGAACTCCATTTCTGCACAAGAAGCGAAATTGCCGGCACCGCTATAAACCTTCATCTGAATAGAAGCAGGATTTTCAACGGGTGCATCAAACTTAAACTTCTTGGCACCTGCAGTTTGCTTAAAGTCCTTACGGCCCATTGAAGTGTACTCGCTCTCTCCCACTTTCTTGACAAGCACTTCCACTTCTCCGAAGTTACCATTCGACTCTCCATCTTGACGAGGTACATAATTGATGTAATCAATATAGTCAACGTCTTCGAAAGTATATGTCAGCACAGCAGGCTTATTCTCTGAAACAGTAAATCCACTTCCGGTCCACTGCGAGTGCCAATAAGTGTCATACTTACCATCGATGGTCTTACTGATGTCATTGCCACTTTGGTTCGTATTGGCTGCAGCCGACACTACATCTACCACAACATCTGTGGGAAGTGTCTCCACTGACTCGTCGCGTGTCTGTGTCACAATCATCTTCTTGGTAACAGTTCCGTCTGTTGATGTAAACACCAATTCTCCGGTACGGCTGTTGGCAGACATATTCTGACTCAGGTGAATGTAAACTGCTCCATCTGCACCACGACGAACAGAAATCCATTCGGTTGTTGTAGATACATTGAATTCCACATTAGCTGTTACGCTGTAACAAAGTGTACGCTCTCTGTAACTGAGCGTCTGCTCACCGGGAACCACGATGATCGGAGCTGATTCTTCCGGAAGAATGTTCTGAGCTGTGGCGGGCAGGGCAGACATCATTGTAGCCGCAACACCCACACTCCACAAGAAACTATGTAATTTCTTCATTGTAATTCGTTTTATATTATATACAAGGGTCAAAAACTTGCATCCTTTGCATGATGATGCTGTTTCTTTCCGAATGTTTATCAGATTATCACTTTCTTTCCATTCACGATATATACGCCCTTCGGCAAGCTGACTGTTGTTGTTTCGCCGGCTGCAAGGGTTGCACTCCACACGTTCTTGCCATCTGCAGCATATACGTTGACAGCCTGATTAGCACTGCTGTTGAAGACCAATGCGCCACCTACCACAGTTACAGCCAGGTTGCCATCCTCAACAACGCCATCTATACCTTCGGGACTGAGGTCGCGCACCGAGAAGTGTGTGGTCTCGAGTACCATGTCGGGATAGCTGCGGTGGGTGAGCTTCACGTATGCATGCTCATAAGGCTTATAGAAGGTGAACACGCCATTGGTTACGGTGTAGTCCTTTGTTGAGGCAGACGTACCCTTAGCCATATTCGTTTCGTTACCATCTGCATCCACAATCACGGGAGTTTGCGTTACGATTGCCATACCGCCACCATCTACGCGATAAGGTGAGAGGTCTACTGCATAATCATTGCGAGAAGAATAGTCGGGGCTGATTGTCACATAATAGTAACCGAGATCGGCTTTCTGCAACAAAGAAGTGATGTCAACCTTTGCCTGAGGCATGCCAACGAAATGAGCGGGCTTTCTGGTGGGTAAGGAAGCAAACGTGAGTGCATTGCCTCCACAGACATAGGACGCAGGAGTTGCTTTGGCGTGCAGTGAAACCTCTGTCAGCGCATTGTTGGCACACGAAATGTACTCTACATCTTGGCTTAAGGACAAGTCGAGCGCAGCAAGGCTGTTGTTATCACAAATAATGGTTTTCAGATTGGGCATACCCACTGAAGCACTAACGGAAATCTTACTAAGTTGATTGTCATTGCAAATCATTGTTTCCACACTCGGCAGATAGCCCGAAGGACTGAATGTACCGGAAACAACATTGGATGCAAACTGCAACACCAGCAAGTTGCTGTTGTTCTGAACATACAGCTTGTTATACTCGTTGTTGTTGATGTTCAGATAACGCATGCTTTCCGAACGAACGGCAAAGCGTCCTGAAAGTTGGTTGTTGCTCACGTCGATATTCTGGAGGTTGGGGTAAGCCACCTCATCCAAGGGCAACAAAGTCAACTGGTTATTAGCACAGTTCAAGTCCGTAAGTTCTGTCAGTCCGGTGATGTTGAGCGTTGTCAACTCGTTGTTCTGACAATAGAGTGATTGGAGGAAAGGTGCATCAGTGGCATCGATCGAAACGAGTCCGTTGCCTGCACATCCCAACATCGTAAAGTAGCGGTCACCCTGCACCTTGATTGTGGCACCCTTTACTTCTCCGGCAACCTGAACAATGGGTTCAGAGCCTACATTAACCGGAACAAATGTTCCATCTCCCCAGTCAACAGAAATACCGGTGGTCTTGTTCAATAACAAGGTAACCTCCGATCCAACCTCCTTAGAGGTCTGCATCGAAACTGTTTGTGTCTGGGCAAACGCCGGCGCAGAGAACATCAACGCGCACCCTGCCAGCACTGCTGCAACAAAAGTCTTGTTTTTCTTCATAGTTAGATTATTAAAATGTTTATTTGTTTCTTATTTCTGCCAAGTGACATGCAGTTTCGTCCTCATTCTTTTTCGATTTTCATATCATCGTTGCAGCAATTTGCACTCATGATACTCACAATCGCAACAAGGTTGCAACTACATTTCTGCGGCATCGAAGAAAGCTTTTCTTCACACCACAATACACTTAACTTCGCAAAGGTATAAAAAAATATACTGTCTATAATTGCAAAAACACCATTTATTTTACTTCAAAAAGTATTTTTAACGCTTCTGCTCCATCAGAGGTAATCTATCAAGAACAGCACATCTTGCAGCTATCATTCCACGAAGAGACGCATATCACTTACACATTCACACATATACTGCAACTATATCTTCATTCTTGACAGAGAAATCAATCATTTGAGTGCAAAAATCTACAAGGCGTTCTGAAAATTCTGCAGTGCTTGCAGAATTTTCTACAAGGCGTGTAGAAAATCGAGAAAAGCATTGAGCAGACTATCTACCCGATTCCGATAATGCATCCCCACCCTGCAGGATGCGAACTAGCGTATTCTCACAAAAACACGATGCGACCCATACATTATAAATATATTATAGGGTTTTGGTTGTGGTAATACAAAAATTCATTAACTTTGCAAATAAATTTCTACTAACCATCAAATCAAACAAACAATGAGAGTTATCATTCAGCCCGACTATGAAAAATTGTCGCAATGGGCAGCCGACTATGTGGTAAACAAGATTAATGCTGCTAACCCCACAGCAGAAAAACCGTTCGTACTGGGATTGCCCACAGGCTCTTCACCCATGGGAATGTACAAGGCTTTGGTGAAAGCTCACAAGGAAGGTCGCGTTTCGTTCAAGCACGTGCTCACTTTCAACATGGACGAATACGTAGGTCTGCCCGAGTCTCACCCCGAGAGCTACCACTCTTTCATGGCTGAAAACCTGTTCAATCACATCGACTGCCCGAAGGAGAACATCCACATCCTCAACGGCAATGCCGAGGACTTGGAAGCCGAATGTGCCAACTACGAAAAGATGATCGAAGAAGCCGGTGGCATCGACCTCTTCCTCGGTGGTATCGGTCCTGACGGACACATTGCATTCAACGAACCCGGAAGCTCACTCACCAGCCGCACACGTCAGAAGACACTTACCACTGACACACGCGTGGCCAACTCTCGCTTCTTCGGAGGTAAGCCCGAGAATGTTCCCGCTACTGCGCTCACCGTTGGTGTTGGCACTGTGATGTCTGCCAAGGAAGTGCTCATCCTCTGCAACGGTCACAACAAGGCTCGCGCTCTGCAGGCTGCTGTCGAAGGCCCCGTTACTCAGATGTGGACCATCTCTGTATTGCAGATGCACCAGCACGGCATCATCGTCTGCGACGAGGCTGCATGTGAGGAAATCAAGTTGGGAACTTACAAGTACTTCAAGGACATCGAGAAGGACCAACTCTAAGAAAACACCGCTTCACTACCCAACTTCTGCACTCAGAAGGCACGGCATCGTGAAGGCTTGAACAAAACCGGAAACAGCCTGCTCAAATTGCGCAACCTGTTTCCGGTTTTTGCTTTTACAGAAGTCAACACTCTCCCACCCCACCCGGACAGAGCCCTCGGTCGGCTCTAATCTTTGCAACGCATACGCGAAAAAATCTTTTCATGAGTAACATTCACCCCTTTGCCCGTCCCACCTACGTAATGGCCAAGCCCGCCGGCTCGCTCTGCAACCTGGCGTGCCGATATTGCTACTACACGGAGAAGGCACACCTCTACCCCAACAACCCACGCCATGTGATGAGCGACGAGCTGCTTGAGGAATTCACACGCCAGTACATCGAAATGCAGACCACCCCCGAAGTGCTTTTCACGTGGCACGGAGGAGAAACGCTGATGCGCCCCGTCGCTTTCTACAAGCGTGCGCTCGAATTGCAACGCCGCTATGCCGGTGGCCGACGCATTGACAATGCCATCCAAACCAACGGAACACTTATCACAGATGAGTGGGCACGTTTCTTCAAGGAGAACAACTTCTTGGTAGGAGTATCGATTGATGGACCCAAGGAGTTTCACGATGCCTACCGGCGAACACGCAACGGGCGCCCCTCATGGCACGGCGTGATGCAGGGAATACGCACATTGGAAAAGCACGGTGTGGAATGGAACGCCCTGGCGGTGGTCAATGCGCTCAATGCTGAGCATCCCGAAGAGTTCTATCAGTTTTTCAAAGACTTGAACTGCCACTTCATACAGTTCACACCGGTGGTGGAACGTCTCTACCGCCATCCCGACGGTCGCACGCTGGCTTCGCCCATCGAAGGGGCTGTAGCTGAAGTGGCCGACTTCAGCGTCAGTCCGCAGCAATGGGGCAACTTCCTGTGCCGGCTCTTCGATCTGTGGGTGCAGGAGGACGTAGGCGAATACTTTATTCAGATTTTTGACAGCACATTGGCAGGATGGATGGGCGTGGCACCGGGTGTGTGCAGCATGGGCGAAACATGCGGACACGCCGGTGTCATCGAGTTCAATGGCGACGTGTATGCCTGTGACCATTTTGTATTTCCTGAGTTCAAGTTGGGAAATATCAAGGAGAAGACCTTGACCGAAATGATGTACAATCCCACGATGCTGCAATTCGGCGAAAACAAACGGGCATTGCTCACGCGTCAATGTCGTGAGTGCGAATATCTATCAGCCTGTCATGGCGAATGCCCGCGTCTGCGCTTTGCCGAATCCATTCACGGTGAACGTGGGCACAACTACTTATGCGAAGGATACAAAATGTATTTCGAACATGTGGCACCCTATATGGACTTCATGAAACACCAACTTCAGAACCACAGAGCGCCGGCAGAAATCATGCAATGGATTAAGGACGGAAAGCCACACTACAGATAACAGCCATGCAGGCATTCCACTTTACGCCCAAGCACACAAAAGCCGCCCGAAGGAACACAACATTCCTCCGGGCGGCTTTTGCATAAATGGGGTTACTTGCCGTTTTCTTGCAAATAGTCTGCAAAGATGCGAGCAGCCGTTTCCACCATCATCGCACACGGACGCTTTTTATAATACTCCGCAGTACGCGCTTCGGGAGTGCAGACTACAGGTGTGCTACCCGGTAACCCGAGGAGTTCGGAACACACAAGCGAACCATTGGCTTCCTTGAAGCGAGCTGCCAACTGCTGGACGACGGCATAGTTACGTGCTTTTCCTTCTCGATCGGCTGCATCGGCCGAACCGGTCTCCAAACCGGCCAAGAGGAACATGCCGCAAGCTGCCCCACACGTCTGACGCATGCGACCTATACCTCCACCAAACGATGCCGAGAGTCGCAACGCCGTGGTTTCATCAATGTCATACAAATCTGCAAATGCCGCCACCACAGATTGTGAGCAATTATATCCACTCTTGAATAGCTCGACGGCTCTTTTCACTCTGTCTTCGTACATATATAAATATAATAATGGATTTCTTACACTTTTCTTCTTATCTTCGCGGCGCATCCCAATTGTTTTGAACCGCAACAAGAAACATTCACATGAAGCATTTACTACTGATAGGTGCCTGCCTGCTGTTGGTTGGCTGCTACGAAAACTTCGACGAGCGCTGTCTGCGAGAGGCAAAAGAGCACACACAGAAACATTGTCCGCAACAAATAGACGAAGGAATCATCCTCGACAGCACAACTTACGACATCGACACACGCACTTACCACTATTGGTACACGTTACACGACGAGCTTGACACACCGGAAGCTCTTGCAAAAATGCAAGAAGTACGCGGACAGTTCCGCACCGAGTTGCTACGCTCGCTCATCAACTCCATCACACTGAAGAAGTGCAAGGAAGAAGGACTCAACTTTGTCTACACTTACCACTCTGCCACCACCGGAAAGCTGGTATTGCAGGAGAAGTTTACCCAAGAGGACTACCGACGCTGACAGAGCACCCTCACGGATTCTCCTTGCGAATAAGTTCTTGCACGGCGCGTGCCAACTGGTCCGGACAGGATGTCGACTTGTTGCCACACTCGATGCCTTGCAACCGATGCACCACATCCTCGTAGCGCATGCCTTCCACCAAACGGGCAATGCCCTGCAGATTGCCATGACAGCCTCCTACGAAGTTGACATGTGTCAACACACCATTCTCACCGCACACCTCGATGCAACGGCTGCACACGCCTTGAGGCATAAATACGATTCTCGTTTCCATCAGTTTATTTCTTGATTTAGAGCAAAAGAAAGCCCACCGTTTGCGGCGGGCTTTCATATTTTTATAAAAGATTTCGCCACACTTACTCGGCACTTTCAGCCGGCTTCATGTTGGTATAAACCGTCTGGACGTCGTCGAAATCTTCCAGCTTCTCAACCATCTTATCGATAGCCTCACGCTGCTCTTCGGTTACTTCCTTCGTGTCGTTGGGAATATAGGTAAACTCTGCTCCCACTACCTCGAAGCCATTTTCTTCCAAGTGTTTCTGAATTTGTCCGAAGCTCTTGGGATCTCCATAGATGGTGATGCTGCCTTCTTCCTCGTCCTCATCATATTCGTCTTCCACTCCGTAATCGATCAGTTCGAGGATGAGTTCGTCCATATCAAGTCCGTCTTTCTTCTTAAAGGAGAACACGCACTTGTGATCAAACAGGAAAGCGAGCGAACCCATTGTACCCAAGTTTCCGTTGAACTTATTGAAAACGGAACGCACGTCGCCTACGGTACGGGTGGGGTTATCGGTCAGTGTGTCTACGAAGATGGCAATTCCGTGAGGGCCGTAGCCTTCGTATGTCATGGTCTTGTAGTCGCTCTGGTCCTTACCCATCGCGTTCTTGATAGCACGATCGATATTGTCCTTGGGCATGTTCTCACGCTTAGCCGTAGCTATAATAGCGCGGAGTGCGGGGTTCATGTCGGGCTCAGGACCGCCGGCCTTCACGGCTACGGCAATTTGTTTTCCGATTTTGGTGAACGTGCGAGCCATGTGCCCCCAACGTTTCATCTTGGCTGCTTTGCGATATTCAAAAGCTCTTCCCATGGGATGTATGTGTTTGTAGTTTATTGATAATTGTTTTCTGATAATTAGCGAAGCTTTGCGCCGAGTTGCTTCTCAAGGTTTGCGATGATTTTTCCCATGATGGCATCGGTCTGCTTGTCGCTCATGGTTTTGGTGTCGTCTTGCAGAACAAAGTTCACGGCATAGCTCTTCTTACCGGCCTCAAGATTCTTTCCTTCGTAGACGTCGAAGAGTTCCACCTTCTTGAGCAGTTTCTTCTCAGAGGCATACGCAATTTTCTCGATGGCAGCAAACTCCACCGACTGGTCCACCAAGAGGGCGAGGTCGCGGCTCACTGCCGGGAACTTGCCGATTTCGCTGAACGAAACGGTGTTCTTCTTCGTCTTCTTCATGAGTGCGCTCCAGTTGATATCGGCGTAGAACACTTCCATATCGATGCCAAATCCTGCGGTGAGGGCTTTCTTGACAAGTCCAAGCTCTACGCATACTTTTCCATTGCGGTCGGCTATGGCAAGCGACTTGCTGAAGATATCGTTCTCGCCGGCCTGAACAACGAAAGCACCGAGTTTCACGCCCAAACGTGTGAGGATGTTCATCACGTAGGCTTTGAGTTCGTAAACGCTGGCGGCTTCGTCGGGGTGTGCCCACGATCCCTGCACACGCTTGCCGCAGAGCCAAAGTCCGAGATGGTAGTCCTCGCTATAGGCTGCAAGTGTGCGCTCGGGATTCTTGGCTTCTGCATGATAGTAATAGCAGTTGCCATATTCGAAGAGACGCAGATTGGAATTTTTGCGGTTGGCATTGTGTGCGATGCTCTCCAATCCGCCAAACAGCAACGTCTGTCGCATCACGTTGAGATCGGAGCTGAGCGGATTCATGAGGCGTACCAAATGTTCGGGAGCGTATGTCTTCAGTTCGGCATAGTAGGCTTCCTTGGTCAGCGAATTGTTAAGAATTTCGTTGAAGCCGCAGCCCACAAGCTGCTCGCCGATGAGATTTTCGAGCTTGTTGCTGCGGTCCACATCGCCCTTGATGGTGAGACTCGACTTAACGGCTGTGGGAATTTCCACATTGTTATATCCATAGATGCGAAGCACGTCTTCCACCACGTCGCAGGGACGCTGCACGTCCACACGGTATGCCGGCACTTCCAGCTTTAGTCCGGTGGCTGTTTCCTCGACAATGCGCATTTCGAGCGACGTCACGATTTCTTTCACCACGTCTTCGCCAATATTCTTACCTATAAGCTGATAAGCATAGTCGTATTCCAGCTCCACGGGGAATGTCTTGGTGAGTTGGCTTTCCACGTCCTTGATTTCCATGGCGATGGTTCCGCCTGCCAATTCTTTGACCAAGAGAGCAGCCAACTTGAGAGCATAAATCTGTCCATCGGGGTCGATGCCACGCTCAAAGCGGAAGGAGGCATCGGTATTCAGCCCGTGACGACGCGCACTCTTTCGGATCCATGTGGGATGGAAGTAAGCACTTTCGAGCAGCACATTCTTGGTTGTCTCGTAAGTGCCTGACCCCTTGCCGCCAAACACGCCGGCAATACACATGGGGGCTTCGGCATTGCAAATGGCCAGGTCGCGTTCGGAGAGCTTGTGCTCCTCGCCGTCAAGTGTTACGAAGGGGGTTCCCTCGGGCATGCTCTTCACCACCACCTTGCCGCCGGCAATCATATCGGCATCGAAGCAATGCAGGGGTTGGCCGAAAGCAAACATGATATAGTTTGTAATATCGACAATGTTGTTGATGGGACGCAAACCGATGGTAGTCAGCTTTTGCTGCAACCATTCGGGACTTTCCTTCACTTCACATCCGGTGAGCGTCACGGCACAATAGCGCGGACAGGCTTCGGTGTTGATCACCTCCACATCGAAATCAAGGTCGTGAGTCTCCACTTTGAAATCGTCCACAGAGGGGCGGTTCAACTTGGTGGGCTTTCCGTTGCGCACCAAGTATGCATAAAGATCGCGAGCCACACCATAGTGCGAGCATGCATCAGCACGGTTGGGCGTGATGTCTACCTCGATGACATAGTCGCTCTTGATGTTATAGTATTCGGCCGCTGTCATGCCCACCGGGGTGTCCTCGGGCAGAACGATGATACCATCGTGGCTGGTTCCCACTCCTATTTCGTCCTCTGCACAAATCATTCCGAGGCTTTCCACACCGCGCAACTTGCTGCGCTTAATGGTGAAGCAATCGTCGCCATCGTAGAGCTTGGTGCCCAGTGTGGCTACAATCACTTTTTGTCCGGCCGCCACATTGGGCGCACCGCATACGATTTGTTGTGGTTCGTCTGTTCCGATGTTCACGGAGCACACGTGCATGTGATCCGAGTTGGGGTGTGCTTCGCAAGTGAGTACGTGACCCACCACCAAGCCTTGCAGACCACCCTTGATGGTCTGTACTTCTTCCACGGAGCCTACTTCCAAACCGATGGAGGTCAGGGCTGCCGCTGTTTCCTGCGCTGAGAGGTCGAATTCGACGTACTCTTTCAGCCAATTATAGGATATATTCATCGCCGTTGTGCGTATAATGTTTTTTAACTCGCGCAAAGGTAAGGCTTTTCGCCGAAACGACAAAGATAAAAGCACGCCGAAGCGCACCGAAATCACTCCAAACAGCCACAAGAAGGATAATGTGTTTTCAGAATACGACAAACAAGCCTCCGATGGGCGTAACCGGAACTGCGCGAGCACTTTATTGTCTGCAGAACGGCCGAACAGATGCGATTGCGCTGCTTCGCGCGAAAGAGAGCGTATTTTTGCTATTTTCTCCGGGCGCTATAGGAATAGTGGCAAGGCCTGCCAAAAAAGTGGCAAGGCTTGCCAGTTTTTTGGCAGGCCTTGCCGGTTTTGCTCAAATCCTATGCAAATCTCGTGAAAAGCCTGCCTGTTTTTCCAACACACCAAGCAGACTTTGCTGACACTCGAGCATAAAAGGTGGGGAAGCATTGCACAAGTGCTTGCAATGCAAAGCCGGATGCGAGCAGTTGCTTCACATCCGGCTTATCGCGATGTATGTTTCTATCCGAAGCTTGTTCGGAGTTGTCACATTATTGGCGGAAACGCTTGGCGGCTCTCAGCAGGTGGCGAACGGTGCTGATGAGTTCCTGCGTCTCTTGCAGCGTGCTCAGGTAGAGCATATCAACCTTGATGTTGGTATCTTCGCGCTGAATGCGGTCTTGCTGCTTGTGGCGAATCTGCGAGATGCGGCTCTTCATGGCATTGCCTTCCACCAGCAGTTCGTCCTGATTCTTGAAGTCGCCGGTCTCAATCATGCGAGCGGTTTCCTCCAACAGACGATCCACTTCGTTGCAAATCGGCATCAGTTCGTCCACATACTTCTGCGGCAACGGTGCGAAATTGTTATCGACGTGCTCCATGATGGGTTCGAGCATACGTTTCAGAGAATAGATGATCTGCGAATTGCTGTTGCATCCCAGATGGAACCACGTGTTTTTCTCAACCGCCAAGAGGTAGTCTATTTTTCGCATACCAATGATTTCCTTACGACGATAGCGCTTCCACATGTGCTTCTCCTCATCGATGCGACTCAGCACACCGCGCAGACGACGCACATCGTCCTGCATCAATCCCTGCGTGATGCCGGCGAACGATTCGCGTGCGAAGCTGACAATGCCACTCTGCGTGCGAGCAACGTGCTGTTGCAGCAAGTCCCAAGTCTCCTGCTTGTCGTGCGAACGCACCAACTGACGATAGAGTGTGTCAACGGTATCCTCTTCTTTCTTCTTCTTGAACTTGCGATTGTTGTTTACCATCACGGCAACGATTACTCCTACGACAGCCACCATGGCTATGATGCCGCCAAGATGATTGAGCATGGCGATGGTGAAGCTAAGGATGAAGGCAGCTCCGGCAGTGATGAACCATCCACCGATAACGGTGATAACGCCCGTCACGCGGTAAACGGCAGTTTCGCGACCCCAAGCACGGTCAGCCAGCGAGCTACCCATGGCCACCATGAATGCCACGTAGGTAGTGGAGAGAGGCAACTTGAGTGATGTACCAATCACGATGAGCAATCCGGCCAGCACAAGATTAACCGATGCACGCACCAGGTCGAAAGCCACACCCTCTTCCAAAACGGCCTCTTCGGTGTTGAAACGCTTGTTCACCCACCCCTTGACTCCGGCAGGCACAACGCGCATCACGTAAGAAGTGGTGTCGAGCACGTTGCGCACAGTCTTACGTGCCACACGCGAGCTGCTAAACACCTCATCGCCATCATCCTGTCGTGACAAGTTGACCGAAGTCTGTATCACCTTGTGAGCTTTCTTAGAAGTGCAGATAGCGATGGCCATCACGGTTCCGGCGCCGATGAGGAACCATTGCAAATGAGGCAAAGTGGATGCACCGGCCAACACATTCATATAATAATTGTCGGCACCCACTCCGTTGCTATGCGAAGTGAAATCGAGATATGACTCCAAGCCGGCCAAAGGCACACCAATAAAGTTTACAAGGTCGTTACCTGCAAAAGCCATCGCCAGCGAGAATGTACCGAAAAGCACAATAAGCTTGAAGATGTTAACCTTGCAGAGATGCAACAACTGCACCACGATGGCAGAGATAACAAAGAGGATACTCAAAACGAGCAACCGGTTGTCAGCAATATAATCAGGCGTAAGCCCCACTGCCGCTCCCAACTTGGAATTCTTCATACCTACCACCAACAAGAAATAGAAGATAGAGGTAATCGAAAGTCCGCCAAAGACAGCGATGGTCCAACGCAAGTGCTTCTTATAACTGAAGGTAAAAATCACACGTGCCAGCCACATTACAATAAAGCCAAACACAAAAGCTATGGCCACGGACAGGAAAATGCTGATAATCATCGTTAACGCCTTGTCGGTGTTGATGAGATCAGCATACGACTGACCTGCACTTATCATCTTCGACAATGCCAATGCCGAACTACCGCCCAACAAACCGAACACCATAGACACAGTGGTCGAAGTGGGCATGCCGAGCGTGTTGAAGATGTCCATCACAATGACATCGGTGGCCGAGACAGCCAGGAACACACACATCACATCGGCAAACGTGTAGAGCGTCGGCTGCAAAACACCGTGGCGCGCCACATCCATCATGCCGCTGCTCGACGAAGCACCGACAAAAATACCGATGACAGCCACAATCAGAATGGTGCGAAACTTAGCAGCTTTCGCTCCCACAGCCGGACTCAAGAAGTTCACCGCATCATTGGCCACACCCACAGAGAGGTCCACAGTGGCCAAGAGGAGCAGGAAGCCCAGCACAAACAAATACATAATATCCATATAGATAATTTATTGGTTGATTGCAATAACACCGCTCGCACCCGACAGAAATGTTCGAGGCAAGCGAGGCAAAAATAATACATTTTCTGTATTGTTTCATAAAATTTATCAAAAAGAAGATACCGACTTCATATTTTTATCACGCAAGCAAACGAACAAAAAAGAGCGTTTGAAAGAAGAAACATAGCAAGATGCAACGTGTGTGCAACATTTACGAGTCTGCACACCTCCTCTCCTATTGCTTCAGGCTTACAAATTGTTTTTCTTAAATAATTTGCAACATTCAACCACACTTTGCAAAAGAACCTCTTTGCGAACAAAACGAACACACAAACATCGCACATGTCATCGGCTTGTGTCCACAGAAACCAGCAAGGCGTGTAAGAAAATCTAAACGCCTTGTAGAAAATTCTGCAGTGCTTGCAGAATTTTCAGAACGCCTTGCAGATTTTCGCACCTCCCAGACGCAACCGGATGCCGCTCGGGAATCACCCGGCAAATTCATTCTGCGATTTGCGTCCATTCCGCTCGCCTTTCACTATCTTTGGATAAGATAGGAGGCGGCTCGGGAATCACCCGGCAAATTCATTCTGCGATTTGCGTCCATTCCGCTCGCCTTTCACTATCTTTGTCCCCGAAATTTGATTGAGCAGCGTGAGACGTTTTCTCTTACATATAAAAGAACTGCTCTAACAAACATTAAACATCTGCATGAGAATCAGCATCATTACAGCCTGCTATAATAGTGCGCATACCCTGCGCGACACCATGGAAAGTGTGTTGCGACAGTCGCACACCGACTTCGAATACATCATCATCGATGGTAATTCGAAGGACGGCACCACGGACTTAATCAAGAGTTTCGAACCACGCTTCGGAAATCGGTTGCGCTGGGTAAGCGAGCCGGATGCAGGACTCTATGATGCCATGAACAAAGGAATCAGACAAGCCACGGGCGATGTGGTAGGCTTGCTCAATTCTGACGACTTTTTCACCGCAGACAATATCTTGGAGCAAATTGCTACCGCCTTTGAGAACGAAGACATTGATGCCGTGTATGGAGACGTGCACTATGTGAAGGCCGACAACCTTGCAAAGTGCGTACGCTATTACTCCTCACGACCATTCCGGCGCGGACTGATGCGCTTGGGCTTCATGCCGGCTCATCCCTCCTTCTACTGCCGCCGCGACTTATATCTGCAACATGGCGTTTTCGACACGAGTTACAAAGTGGCGGCCGACTTCGAACAACTGCTCCGACTCATTTACGTTCACAACATCCGCACCTGCTATCTGCCCATCGACTGCGTTACGATGCGTGCCGGCGGAGTGAGCAATGCCGGATGGCGCAGCCACCTCAACATCATGAGGGACCATCGTCGCGCCCTCCGTTCGCATGGCATCCGAAGCGGCTACCCACTGTTGGCCCTCAGATATTTTTATAAAATATACGAGGTTGTGAAAAGCAGATGTATGTCCTTACTATGATTATTTACCATAGCAAATACCCCTCATACATTTCTTGTACTAAATCGTAACAAGAAAAGACTTCAGCATTCTATGAGATAACGAGGACTAAAACTTGACGCCAAAGGACCAAGCCTATCACACTTTGCAAACTTACATATAAACATTTCAGGAAGTTGCCATTTTTCTTCCTTTACTTAGACACAGAGTTTCTGTTTGAGATGAAAAAATTTAGAATCAAATGAAAAAGGGTATAGAGCAAGATATCTATCACTACTATTAAATTGATATTTACCTGCGATGCGTAGAGGATATTGTTCAATACTATAAAAAATATAGCTAACAATAGGATTATACCCAACGTACCTCTCATTGACTTGCCAGCCTGCATTAATTTATGATGTATATGCGTTTTATCTGGATGAAAAATAGAGACGCCACGACGTATTCTGCTCAAAGCCACTCTTATCAAGTCAAAAGTAGGCACTAACATCAAGGTATAACTAATAAATAGAGAGTCTGGACGATAAGGCATCTGATCTGGTTTATCCATCGCGTATTTTATTGCAAAATATGCCAATGCATATCCCAACACCAAGCTTCCTGCATCTCCCATGAATGTTTTTGTGTTACTTTCCACACTGCCAAACATATTGTAAATATAGAAGGCTACCACGCTTCCCAAGAAGCCACAAGAGAAAAGGGTATAACCTATTATCCCCATCTGATAAAACAAATATGTAAACGAAGCCAACACTAATACGCAAAGCCCTGAAGCTAATCCATCAATACCATCAATCAAATTGACGGCATTGACAATCAACAAAGAAACAAAGACTGTTAACGGGTAACTTATCCAAATCGGTATTTCCCATATCCCCAAGAAACCATATAGATTATTAATCTGTACACCACAAAGGGGATAAAATATAGAAGCTACAAACTGAATGACAAGCTTTATGCGAGCATCCATACCGAAAATATCATCCATAAGCCCTATAAGGTATATCAAGAAGAAACCTGATAGAAGAATTAGGCCGGTAGCTTTTATCTCAAACGTTTCTAAACTTCCCAACATGAGAGTCAATGCGGCAATTGTTCCAACCAACATTGCCGGCACGAACAACACCCCTCCCAATCGTGGAATATTATTACTCCGATGTACCTTACGCTCATCGGGAAGATCATATAGCTTTTTCTTCTTACACAGATATAGTAAAAAAGGCATCAACACTAATGTCAATGTCGTACTGACCATAAACGAGACCAAAGGATAAGCCCAACTACTCAATACCATGTATGTATTCTATCTTTTGAGTTTTTTTAAATAACGTAGTGAGATATTCATTTATTACACTAGCGCTTCATAAATCCATCACGAACTACGCAGAAATCTTTTTAGGATGTTATATATTAAATATATACGATAAGAGAGTTTGAAAAACAAACTTGTTGGTTTTGCGAACCCACCTCCTGAAGCATTTGATGTATGCCGACGGTATATAATGCAAGGTTCAGAAACAGATGCTGCACGAAAGAATGTGGCACCAACCAAATAAATCCAGTTATCATGCGTACACATACTGCTATTCCGAGGAAATGGTAATGCCTTTTGCAATACAGCTCTTTTAAAACACATGCAACATCCCAAATAGCTAAATTTAATATAATTCCCTATTACAGACTTGTATGATTTTCTCTTATCAAAAAAAGTTTCGGAAAGAATTTGACCATCTTCAAACTGCATTAAAGCATTAGTTACGACCAAATCTGCGTTGTTCAACTCATTCATGCACATTTTCACCTTGTTGGGTAGCCAAATATCATCTTGATCACACAAAAAGATGACATCACCTTTGGCATACGTCAGCGCACGTTCAAAATTACGGGTATACCCTAAACGATTAGTGTGCCTGTAAACGCGAATCAAACTTGATGAAAGTGCTTCTATTTGTAGCAAAGTATCATCTGTAGATGCATCGTCTGAAATTATAATTTCATCCTCTGAATCTAGTTGAGATAAAACACTTTCAAGCTGTTGGCGGATATACTTACCGCCATTATATGTTGCAATACATACACTTATCATTACTTCACTTTTTGCAATTATAGGATAGATAATACCAAAGTTTATAATACATAAACTTCAATGGGGATCCATAGGACAAGGCGTTCAACATACGATAAAAAGTTATATTCTCTTTAATAACCCCTCTCAATCTTTTAAATTTATTCAAGACATAATTATATCTAAAATCCTTTGCTCCTAAAGTATTATGTCCATGTTGTCGATAGAGTATTGTTGGCTCTTTGATGTATTCTATATGCCCTTTTTCCTTATACACCTTTAAAGCCATCCATACATCATGCATGATTGCAGCGTCAGACATAGGCAAGCATACACTTTTCGCTTTTCGATTGAAAGCCATCGTACACCCTGTCACAAGGCAGTGTCCTCCTAACCTATCAAAAGTATTTAGCAAAGAAGGTTCTATCCTAAACATCTGCCACAATGAGGGACAAATGGTGTTTAGGGATTCATCTACAACTTTTAAATCTGTATGCACAATTAATGGCAAGTTAGAGTATTTTGCCTCTAATCGTAACAAAGCCGATATTGACATTTCCACCTTGTAAGGCAACCACACATCATCTTGGTCAGAAAACATATAATAATCCGCATCTATAGCTTCCAACATTGATATAAAATTTTCTTTTGCACCACATTTATCTTTACTATCCAACAGTACAATTCGGTCATCAATGGCTGCGTATTTTCGAACTATTGTAAGTGTTGAATCGGTAGATAAATCATCCTTTACATATAATGTCCAATTATAATATGTCTGATTTAAGATTGATTCTATTTGTTCTGATATATAACATTCACCATTATACGTGGCCATAAGTATTGCCACATGTTTGTTAACTACTTCCTTATTCATTATTATGAGACACTTTGTAATAACAAGTTATTATAGAACACATCTTGTAGGAATACGGCAACCACAAAAAGCACAACTAATAAGCGAGCCACATTCACAGGGCGCACTGCATATACAAGATAGGGTATTAATACTATCTCCACAACAGCCAACATCTCACTTCCACGATAAGCCAGCACCGGCATAAAAGAGAAGAGTAAAAAGACAAGAATGCTAAATGCATATATTTTTAACATCATAGGCATATAACGCGCTCTATCTTTTATCACTTCATATTTCATCAACAGGAAGTAATATATTAGAAGCTTTAGAAGAAACGCGACATTGAATATGTTTATATCATCACCGGCCATTACTCCCTTATCTTTCATCTCTTGATAAACTTTAATCTTATCTTGAAAGAAAGGTATTGGAACTAAGTCCAAGAAATCTATCTTAAGAATTGCCAATACATACCCTATCAAAGGTGCTAAATACAAGAAATACTTCCATCGATTACTTAAAGAAGAATTTCCCAATAATACTAAAGGAAAGTATAGCAACGATGAATAGTGAAAAATCAAAGCAACCATTATTGCCAACAAATACTTTTTCTTCTTACCCTCTGACAAAAATCTTATAGCATATAGAAATATTGCAACAGCCACTGCTGCTCGAATTTGTGTGCACTCATGGATAATAAAAAAATGCCCCATCCATATTAAAACAGCTAACAAAGAGTACTCTGATAGTTTATGTATAGACCACGCTTTTAAGGGAATTGCGAGTAAAGCATATATGATAAAAACTCCACGAACATCCCCAAACACCAAAGAAGAAATTGAAGATATCCATTTGAAAGTTGGCTCAACCATGAAATCCGGATCAGAATACATCTCAGTGTACATGATTGAGTCCTTGTCTATTCCTATTGGACGGAAAGCAACTATAAAAAACATCAGTAAAGCAACTGCTATATATATAAGTAGCTCCACATGCTTATCTTCCTTGTCGAAAAAGATAAGCACGGCTACCACAGCCAGCAATATGCCGATAATTGTAATATACACAGCTCTTTCTCTTCTAGAATGTTATCGTGTCATCCTTACAAATCAGAATTACGGTCCTTACCACAAATGTTATGAAAAGAATACACAACACAAAAATCATACGTTTGGGGCCCGCATGTTTAATTGGCACTGTAGAATTTTGTATAGTTGTAAAAGCCGGTGTACGTTCCATTAACTTGGCCTGAGCCAACTGCTTTTGTTGAGTAAACGAACTATAGGTGTTATAAGCAACCTGCATTTCATTCTCGTAGTTTTCCTCAATACTCTTATATGACTGCAAAACCAAATCTTGATGAGAGTCGGCAAATTCAGAATATGCACGCTGTGCTTTTTCATACTCCTTTCTTGCTTTCTCGCACAAGCCGGTTATATGTTCCAGATCTATACGCGCCTTATTCGTTCTATATTCTGTAATAAATTCCTGTAACTTCATTTTTATAGTATCAGCCAGTTGAGCTGCGACCAAAGGGTCTTGCGCCGTGGTGGTTATAGAAATCACATCTGTTTTCTTGTCAACCATGCACTTGATATTACCTGAGATAGCCGAAACTACCTCATTCTGCTTCTTGCTTAGACGGAAAGGATCAACTTTATACAGTTTTTGTTCTTGTCCATCATCTTGTGAACTTGATAATTTGTCCACTAAAAAACCGATAGCAATATCCCACCAAGCAAACTTTTGTTCTTTTGTTAAATAGTCCACATATTTTCCCTTAAACTTACCATCTTTTGTTTCCACAACCACATCCATCAAAGGCACTAAGAAGTCTGTAGATTTCATCAAGTCTGGATAGAATGTGGGGGTAATAGCATCACTTGATGATAAGTTATTCATATTTATACCCATCATTGAAGCAATTCCACTTAACCCACCTGAGATACCGCTTCCGGAAGAACTATATTCCGGAGCCAAGGTTACTTTCACCTTATAATATCTTGGAACAGAAAGTGCCAGAGCAGAGGCTACTATCCCTGCCACTAATAAAGGAACAATAAACTTTTTCTTGTTCTTTGTTATTACTCGAAACAACAGGTCCAACCTAAGTTCTTTTTTCAATATAGACTGCTTTACTTGTTCTGACATAATTTATAAGTATTTTTATCAATACATAGTTTATAACTCACATACATTGCAACTCCCACAAAAGCCTCCGTTAGCAATAACGATACAGCAGCTCCGAGTTCGACACAAAAGGGAATGAATGTAAACACTAATGCTACTGCGACAACAGCAGCTATCATATAAACATTCCTAAAATATCGTTTTGATTTATCGGTCCCAATTGCTATTAACCCCATTAAACCATAAACACCTCCCCATCCGATAAACAAAGGGGTGAATGACAAGCATCTTAGCAGTCTACTAATTCCTATATAGTCGCCACCTAAGATATTTTCCGCCCAAGCAGCACCGATAAACATTACGATACATATGACCATCATACCTGCCGCAACTATGGTTCGTACCTGCCCGAGCGTTTTTTTTGCACTCTCAACACTCTGCTTTGCTAATTGTGAGATTTTGGGAAAGAAAGCCTGATATAACGGTACAAAAAAGCCATTGCATAAACTGCGCATGATTCTATCTGCTGCAGCATATTTTCCTACCACATCCACTGTCGTAAAAAAGCCTAACACTACTACAAACATCTGAGTGTATATGCTTGTTGATGCATTCGAAATAAATAAAGGAAAACTATCTTTCAATTCTGCTACTACAGATGCCCTGGAATAGAATGGTCGTCTAACGATATGACACTTGTATAGATATATATTCGAAATTATAGCCGTTGATAAGAAAACGGAAGATTGTAACAAGGCAGCCCATAGGTAATCGTCTTGTTCCTTTACGAAGAAAAAAATAAGTGGAAGCAATAATAGCTTTGATAGTGTATTCATAATTGCCATCTCACGCACTTTCCCAACACCTTGAAACAACCAAACGAAAGTAAATGTTGTTCCAATCACCATAGGAAGGGTATAAATGATTGCCCAATAGTAAAGTTTGAAGGTCGGTACAATATGCATTAACACCAAAAGTAGTAGCAATGTTACCATCAGTAATATACTCTTGGCCCAAACTACACTCCAAAAAACATGGTTGATAGCCTCTTTATCATCCAAACACTGTGCTATCTTCTTCGTTGCGCTGAAATTGAATCCAAAGTCTACAATTAACACTACATATTGTACCAGAGAAAAAGCGAAGCCTACAAAACCATACCCTTCTCCTCCAAGAATATATAGAAGGTAAGGCATAATGAACAAAGGCAATAGTTGATTTATGCCTTGCATGCCGATTAGATATGCTGAATCAACTAATGCCTTCTTATTGTCTTTTATTATCCCTTTCAGTATTGTCATACTTATTTCACCAAAGTAGCTACCACTGTTGCCAAGCTGGCGGTGACTGTACCGAGACCTAAAATTTCGGAGAAGGACATGCCTCTGCGCTTTGGCTTGGCCGGCACCACAATTTCGCATCCGGGCTGAATATCCTTGGCCGAACGGACTCGCGTAACCGTACCGTTCATGTTTACAGCAAATACTCGGCTCTTTTTGGCATTCATGCTGTAACCACCGGCTTGGTTGATGTAGTATTTCAGGTCCTCTCCATTACAGAAAGCCACCGTATTGGGGTACATCACTTCGCCGTTGATGGTCACGGTGTTGTTATATTGGGGCACGATGATGCGGTCGCCCTTTTGCAGAACGATATCCCATTCGTCACTGCCGGGATTTTCGAGTGCCTTGTCCAAGTTGATACCCACATATCGTGTATCTCCCAATTCGAGTTTGCGCATGTCCACACTGTCGCCCGATGTCACGAGACGCACCAACGATTGTTGCTTCAGCTTCTCCGCAGCAGTAAGGCGACGCTCCAGGCGTGCACCACGCGGATAGGCCTGATCGGTGATGCCTCCGGCATTGCGAATGAGGTCGCTCAGACGCAGTCCCTTGTTAGTGATGACATAAGTACCTGTAAAGGCCACTTCGCCTTCGATGGTCACGTGTTCCTGTTCGCTATATCCCGGTGAGCGGCGCACATACACCTCGTCAAAAGGTTCAAGGATGAAACCGGGTGTTCCGTCCACCACAAATCCTTCTTTCAGAGAGAACGAGTAGTATTGTGCCACCTGGTCCGAGGCTGTCAGTGCCGTGTTGTTGCGGATGCGGCGTGCCACGTCCACCTTGACAATCGAAGCCGCATCTTTCAGGCCGCCGGCCTGCAACACGAGGTCTTCGAGCGTGGTATTCTCAGCAAATTCATAAATTCCCGGATAGTACACCTCGCCATCGATGGTCAGGGTACGCTCATCCTGCATCTCCGACAGACCGGGCACAAAGAGCACATCTTCATTTCGCAGTGCCACATCGGGAATGGTGTGTTCCATCACGCCTTTCAGGTCAATCGACAGGACCTCCAGCGTGCGGTCTGCACGACGACGGTGCATCACGGCACGATTGACCAAAGCATCCTCCGTAAGTCCGCCGGCGCTCTCCACCAACTGGCGCACGGTGGTTATCTCACCGTCCATCTGATACATACCCGGACGGAACACTGCTCCTTTCACTTCCACCATGTTGCGATAGCGTGTCAACACCGAGTCCACATAGAGCGAATCGCCGTCTGTGAGTTGGAACGATGCACGTTCGAATTCGTCCAGACTGTAGATAGCCATCTGTCCCTCGCTCTTACGTATCAAGCGGACACTACCCTGATAGGCATCGCCTGCAAAGCCGCCGGCATATCCAATGAGTGTTGCCACGCTCTCGGTGCGCTTCATTTCGTAGAACATGGGGCGCTTCACCTTTCCTGAGATGTCCACAAGGCAGTCATAGGGTCCTACGATAATAACATCATCCGAAGCCAAATGCACATTGCCGGAGAGTTTTCCATTGAGAATATAGTCATAGATGTCAACACTGGTAACGAGTTTTCCCTTACGATACACTTTGATATCACGCAACGTACCGATTTCGTTGATACCGCCGGCCATATACAAGGCATGGAACACCGTTGCAAATGCCGAAAGCGTGTAAGTGCCCGGCACTTTCACTTCACCGATTACGTTGACGCTGATTGTTTTGGTCTGTCCCACCGTGAGACGGATCTGCGAGCCCGAGAATCGTGAGCCCAAGGTGGAGCGAAGGCGTGCATTGGCGGCTTCTACCGACATACCGGACACATGAACCGGTCCTACCCCCTCAATGTTGATGGTACCATCGGGCGTAACGGTCAGTTCTTCGCTGCGCTGCGAGGCGCCCCAAATGTCGAGGTTCACGGCATCACCGGGACCCAACACGTAGCCCGACGGGGTGGCGATGTTCATGTTTGGTTCGAACGAAAGCATGCGTTTATTGAAAATGTCGCGACCGAAAACCTTGCGCTTCTTGTCCTTCTTATCCTCCTCGAATCCATCAAGATACAGATCGATGGAGTCGGGTATCACAAAGTCGAGCGCATCTGCATACTCCTCTTGTCGTTGTTCCAACAGGCGAGCACGCTGCTGCTCCGAGAGCGACGACATATCCACATCGTACGGGTCGTCATTGATGTCGCCTCTGCGCTGCAGCGTACGCTCATCGCGTTCTCGCTGCCCCTCGTCCGAAGTGCCATAACCGCCCCCCTGACTGTTCCGGCGGTCACCATTGGATTGGCGCAGACGGGAGGGATTGCCCGATGACGAACCCGACAGGTCGCGAGCGCCGAGATTAGAATTATTGCGTTCGCGCTTATACTTTTGCTCCAAGCGGCGGATTTGCGACAAGGGCACCCCCTTTTCGATCAGTTTCGTCACAATTTTGTCGCGGCTTGTGCCTCGCTCATTTTCCTTGATGATAAATTCCATCACTTGGCGGTCCGTCATCGACGACTGCTGTGCAAGAGCTACAGGCATCAGTGCAAAAGCAAAGAGCCACATCAGTAAGATTTTCTTTATCGACATATATTTCATTTGCTGCTTTTATCGTTAAACAATACTCCTATGGTTTTCAGCATGATAAGCCAGTCGCGCTGCAGCGAGGCTGTCTCCATGTATTGCAAGTCCATATTCAGTCGGACGAGCATCTTCTCCATCGTGTCGGTATAGCCGTTGTAGAGAGTAGCCTCCGATGTCACGCCCGGACGCATCGCCAGGAGCCACTCATACCGGCAGTCCTCCTCCATGATGCGCTGCACGAAGCACGGCTGTTCGGGCCTGTAGCCCACCATCGACATGTCTCCGCGCAACACGTTCCAGAGTTGCGGCAATTCGTCCAGGTGATGCCGACGCAGGAAGCGACTGAAGCCATCCACCCGAGCGTCACCCTCCACCGTCAGCTGCATGCTTTCGGTTTCCACATCGGGCGACATGGTGCGAAACTTCAAGATACGAAAAATGCGTCCCCCTTTTCCCACGCGTTCCTGCGTAAAGAAAGGACGACCCTTCCACTTCAATGCCAATATCGGCGTAAGTATAATATAGAGCGGCGACAGCAGGACGAGTCCCAATAGAGCGAGGATTACATCCGACAGACGTTTCACCTTTTCCTCTGTAGCACTCATGTTCGGCCTCGCCGGACAAACTTCATTCTTGCGATTCACAATTCTATACTGCATAGCTCCGTTTTGAGGGATGCAAGGCGGCACGCTTCTCCCTCCGACCGAGGCTCTTCAGCATGCCACACTCAACATTCAAACGGAATTGCTGTGTTATATATTGCAAAAGTAAGCATTTTTTTTGGCTGAAAGGCCGTTTGGCCGTAAATTTGCATCGCTTTGACAAGGCCGGGCCGCATTCTGCAAGTCCCGCCGTGTTTTTCGAAGCCACCCATTGCCGGGGCAGACTGGATTTGACAGCGGGTCGGAGTGGTGTGTAAGCATGCAGTGCGGACGGAAGCGGGCACTCAAATCTCGGCTTTCAAAAATTTAACTGGCGAAAACAACTACGCTCTCGCTGCCTAATCGAAGCACAGTAGATAGGGCTTAATTCCGTTGCAAGGCGATGGAACGAGACATCACCCGGGCGCCGTCGTCCCGAGGCTGTTCGAACAGGTGGTGCAGGTAAATCGGGAATAGTCATTGCGGACCTCGCCGTCGTGATGAAGCTCTAAGAGGATAAGGCTGCGGTCGGTAGCTTCGGTCTTGCCACAGCTCGAAAATCAAAGCGAAGATAAGCATGTAGAAAGCACATTGTTTCCCCGTTTGGACGAGGGTTCGATTCCCTCCTGCTCCACCCCGAAAGAAGCACAACCCTTCGGTCAACCATCACGACACACAAAAGCGGAAGTAACTGCGCAGCGCGTTACTTCCGCTTTCTTCTTTTCACCCGCCACAGCAAGCCTCCTGCCTCTCCCGGGCTTTCAGGCAAAACGAACACGGCGTTCTGAAATTTCTGCAAGCACTGCAGAATTTTCAGAACGCCGTGTAGAATTTTCTATGCAAGCGCTCCGCTACTTGCCCGTTCCTATTTGTTCATGCCCCTCACCCGTCCCGGGAGCTCCCCTACCTTAGGGGAGCAGCTGCCATCCGGATTGTCCGCATGCTGAACGACTGAGCAACCGAGAGAGCTTACTTCACTACTTCCAACACCGTTCCGTCCTTGTTGTACCATGTTCCCGTGACCGGTGCACCGTTCTTAAACGTTCCCTTGAAGTAGTTGCCTCCATCCTTGATGCGATAAGTACCCACTCCATTGAAACCGCCGTTGCGGAAACTACCGTTGTAAGTATCGCCATTCACCAAAGTGAAAGTACAATTGCTATCCTCGAAATGGTCACCCGACACAATACCTTCGTACACACGGCCATCGGCACACACGGCACGACCGCTACCTACGGGTTGTCCGTTCACCGCAGCACCCGTCCAACGATATTCCACACTGTCCTTCTGCGAAGCGTCCCACACCTTGAAGGACATATCCACCACGTCGGTTGTGTCGTTCTGCTGCGCGTTTGTCTCATCTTCTGCACGTTGCTCCTCAGCCACCGAGCCACCGGTGCAAAAGGCAACACTGCCCACCAACAGCGCCGCAGCCGCCACCACTACGCCCCAAGGCCACCACCATCTTCGGGG
Source organism: Bacteroidaceae bacterium (assembly GCA_017461605.1). Lineage (GTDB taxonomy): Bacteria > Bacteroidota > Bacteroidia > Bacteroidales > Bacteroidaceae > Alloprevotella. The sequence continues at coordinate 18,693 of JAFTXN010000007.1, read as the reverse complement.
CTTGTCAGGTTGTACGACGTCGGTATCCACAGGCTCACGGTGCACCACTTCCACCTTCACATCGGCTTCTTCGTTCTTTTTCACCACTTCCACATTCACCTCTGTGACTTCCATGTCATCGCTCCCCATTTCGGGTTTGGGTGGCATCTCCTTGCCGAAATGTTTCTCCATGTAGCGACGCACCTCGGCCACACTCTGCGGTCGCTGCGTGCGGGCATAGCGCATCATCCATTCGATCAGTTTCTTCATGGCATCGCTCACCGGAACGGTGTAGGGCGGAAGCCCTTCTTCCATCACCACGGAGGGCGACGGCGGCGACTGACGCGTGAAGAGATTGTAGAGCGTGGCGCCCAGCGAATACATATCCGTGAACGGGCCAAACTTCTCCACAGCGCCCTCAGTCAGTTCGCTGGGAGCATAGCCCGGAGTGTAACAATTGGCTGTGGATGTGGTAGCCCCCTCCGAGTCGTTCGTACTCACCTGCTTGCTGGCACCGAAATCGATAAGCACCGCCTCGCCCTCCTCATTCACCATGATGTTGCCGGGCTTCAGGTCAAGATGCCAAATGCTGTGGGCGTGCGATTCCTCCAAGGCATCGAGCACCTGCGGCAACCAATAGCGCACCTCCTGCTCCGTGAGCGGTCGGCCGGTACGCTTCATTCGTGCCGACAGGCTCTCACCTTTCAGATAGTCCATCACATAATAGGCCGTTCCGTTCTCCTCAAAATAGTTGAGCACACGCACAATGTGCCGACTGTTGAGCTTGCGAAGCCGCAGAGCCTCTTTCTTAAACTTTGCCAGCTGCGAGGAATAGAGCCGCTTGTTCTCAGAAATGGTTATCGTCACATTGCCGTCGGCAGAGCGGTTGCAGATACCTTTCAGGTAAAGCTCTTTGATGGCTACACGCTCGTTCAGCCCCAAGTGGGTAGCTTCGTAGGTGTTTCCGAAACCACCGGAGGCCAAATGTCGCTCAATGCGATAATTTCCACTGTTGAGCAAAGTGCCGACAGGCAGCAAAGCAGTTGTATTCTGACTCATTCGCTATATCGTTGTGTCCTTTTTATAATATATGTGCGCAAAGTTAACAAACCTTTAATACTTAGGCGAACATTTCTCAACAAAATTCAAATAAGGTTGCAGCATAACCCAAGACAATCCATCCAGAGGAATTTATCAACAGATGAAACGTGATGAAACGTGATTATACATGCTTTGACCGGTCTCAATGCAGCCGCATTGAGAAACTGTGAAATCGGTTTCATCGCGTCGACAATAAATTTCTATTAATTCATCTGCTCGCTGCTCCTCTAAGGTCGGGGTTCTCCGCGAAGCGGTGTGGGGCGAAGCCCCATCCGGACGGCCCGAACACTGAGAACAGGCCGGAAGAACAGCCGTCCGGACGGGGCTGTTCTCCTAAGGTAGGAGGACGAGCGAAGCGGAGGAGGTATGAACAAACGGAAAACGAATACGAAAAAAATGGTGCGATCTTTTCATACCCCTCTGCCCTACGGGCATCTCCCCTGCCTCAGGGGCGAAGCCCCATCCGGATTGTCCGAACGCTGAGAACAGGCCGGAGGGCAAACAGACCGGACGGGGCTGTCCTCCTAAGGTAGGAGGACGAGCGAATCGGAGGAGGTATGAACAAACGGAAAACGAATACGGAAAAAATGGTGCGATCTTTTCATACCCCTCTGCCCTACGGGCATCTCCCCTGCCTCAGGGGCGAAGCCCCATCCGGATTGTCCGAACGCTGAAAACAAGCCGGAAGGGCAGCCGTCCGGATGGGGCTGTCCTCCTAAGGTAGGAGGACGAGCGAAGCTGAGGAGGTATGAACAGATGACAGCCGCAAAAAGAGAAAAAACAAGCCAACAGCAACTTTCTTCTCCCACGAAAGAAGAATCTCGGGCCGCGAGAAAAATTTCTCGGCGCACGCAGCTACCATCGCCACCCAAGGAAAAAGTTTTCGCGCCCCAAGAGAATGCAGCTGCAAGTCAATGAGAAAATCTTGCGGAGCAAAAGCAAGATTACGACGTGCCCTGCCTACCGCCCACCACCATATATAAAAAATGCCACCCGGTCGGGGTGACATCGCAATTTCGTTTCTTGATATTTTCGCCGGCGGCCGGTCTCCTTGTCGGGGCGTGGCTTGAGGCTCTCGCCCCTCTTCTGTCGGCCGGCCGAGTGATTTCGGGCGTTCTTCGTTCGCCCTTTTCTCCTTAGAAGGTCTTCATTGTAAATTGGGGAGAGCAAGGCGCAGCCCGTTATCGTCGTTCCTATAGCCAGGGTAGCTGCCGTCGCGGCACGAGAGGCGACACCACCTCGCACCAAAGAACCAACTGCCCCCACGCAACACACGTTCGCCGCCGGTTGCCGGACCGGTGGGATTTGTCTGGTGACTGCTGCTGTAACTTCCCAACCAATCCTGACACCATTCCCACACATTACCCGACATATCGTAGAGGCCGAGTTCGTTACCACGCTTCTGTCCCACGGGGTGGGTCTTGTCTCCACTGTTTCCGCTATACCACGCAACATTATCAACATCGCCACCTACGGCATACTTCTCACCATAACTATGCTTACCACCGCGGGCGGCATATTCCCATTCGGCTTCGGTAGGCAGGCGGAACTGCTTACCTGTCAGCACATTCAGTTTACGGATAAACTCTAGACAATCGTACCAACTCACATTCTCCACAGGCAGATTTGCACCTTTAAAGTGTGATGGATTACTGTCCATCACTGCTTCCCATTCGGCTTGCGTCACTTCGTACTTACCAATGTAGAAACTGCTCAGCGTCACTTGGTGAGCGGGCTTCTCATTGTATCTTGCCTTACGCTTCTGCTCCTTCGTTGCCCCCATAGTAAATGTACCGCCCTCAACGTAGACCATGTTGGCTACCAAGCGATTAAGAATTTGCCTCTTCTTTTCATTCTCCTCTCTTTCACGACGTGCTGCCTCCTCACGTGCTCTCTGTTCTGCAGCTTCACGTTCGCGCTGTGCAATCTCAGCCAATCGGAGATTACACTTATCTATCCAAGGCTGAACTTCCGACTGCTTGGCCGGATACTTGGCAAGAGCATTTTGAAAAGTAGTCAAAGCTGCTTGGTACTCTTGTCTGTTATATTGCGCTTGCCCCTCATTCATCAGCTGTTGGTAAACATTCGGCTTCGCCGGACGAGGTTTGGGTTTTGGCTTGGGTTTTGGTTTGGGCTTCGGCTTCTGTTTCGGGCCCTGTATAACGCTTTGCGCCGACAACTCGCTGACACTCGCTTCCCACACGCCAAAGGTGCTGAAGAAGGCAAAAAGGCTGAGAAGAATTCGTAGTTTCATGGTATGTGATTTATTATGTGGTAGCAAAGATAGTGCAAGGCGAGCGAAGTGCCAAATTTATTTGAGCACTTCCGAGCCGCAGCCTATCTTGCGCGAAGCGAAAGTAGTGCAAGGCGAGTGCAGAGCAAAAGGAAAACGTGTTTTTCTTTTGTTATGCCGAGCCGCAGCCTATCTTGCGCGAAGCCAAAGTAGTGCAAGGCGAGCGAAAAGCCAAATTTATTTGAGCACTTCCAAGCCGCAGCCTATCTTGCGCGAAGCGAAAGTAGTGCAAGGCGAGCGAAGAACAAAGAATAGAAAGAAAAAATCAGTCGATAGAAGTAAGTTTTCGGTCTGTAGTACCGGTCTGTCTGAAAACATTTGTACCTTTGGCCGGTGAGCGGCGGAAGAACCATCCGGAAAGCCAGAACGCTGAGAACAAGCCGGAGGACAACAAACAGCCGGACGGGGCTGTCCTCCTAAAGTAGGAGGACGAGCGAAGCGGAGGAGGTATGAACAAACGGGAAACGAATACTTAAGAAACTCTGTTTTTTTCTATCCCTCTCCCCCCACCTTTGGGGCAAAGCGCCATGCGGAAGAATTTATCAACAGATTAAACGGGATTACACATGCTTTGAACGGCCTCAATGCAGCCGCATTGAGAAACAGTTAAATCGGTTTCATCGCGTTGGCAAAAATCTAAGTAGACGCATCCGCCACACGACTGCTGACTACCAGCTTCAGGGGCAAAGCGCCATGCGAAAGAATTTATCAACAGATTAAACGGGATTGCACATGCTTTGGACGGCCTCAATGCAGCCGCATTGAGAAACAGTTAAATCGGTTTCATCGCGTTGACAAAAATCTAAGTAGACGCATCAGCCGCACGACAACCGAGCCTGCCGAGCAGCCACTCCATCGCAAACGCACCGAATAACATTACACAAACATAACACAACTAAAACAAATTACATTATGCGAAACCTCTTTACCAAAGCGACGATATGGATTGCTTTCCTGATAAGTGCGACCTCGTTCACGGCATGTACCGAAGACTGGTGGTACGGCAGCGGTGACGACATGTGGATCACCGACAACCTGATTGGAGCATGGCGCATCGTCGAAGCCTACGAATCGCAGCCGGGCGATTGTCCCTATCAGCGAAACGACATCATGGAGTTCTTCCGCGACGGAACCATGCGCACCACCGGCTACGGACTGGACGAAGGTGGCTACTGGCGTGTGCGTAACCAGGAAATCGAAATCGACTTCAACGGCGATCATCGCGCCGACTGCTATGCATACATCGAACTGATGGACGAAGGATATATGGTGCTGAACGTGAAAGATTACATCTACAATCACGTGGCACGATATGAGCTGCGCATGGTGAGATACTACTAATCGCAACCGGCCGCCCCACAGCAATAAGTTCACACACCGGCGCAAGACACGACGAAGCCCGATGGAGCAGTTCCATCGGGCTTCGTCGTTGTTTCTTCCTATCGTGTATTTTCAACTATAGGAACGTGGGATGTAGTTTACACAACACCTTGGCCCATCATGGCATTGGCCACCTTCATGAAGCCGGCGATGTTGGCACCCTTCACATAGTTGATATATCCATCGGTGCGGCCATACTGCAAGCACTGACTGTGAACGTCGCTCATGATCTGGTGCAGCTTGGCATCCACCTCTTCGGGAGTCCATGACAGGTGCATGGCGTTTTGCGTCATTTCCAGTCCGGAAGTGGCCACACCACCGGAGTTCACGGCCTTGCCCGGGGCAAAGAGTGTCTTGGTCTCGATGAAATAGTCGACAGCCTCAGCAGTGCAACCCATGTTGCTCACCTCGGCCACGCACTGCACACCATTCTCCACCAACTGACGAGCATCGTTCTCGTTCAGCTCGTTCTGAGTGGCACAAGGCAGGGCGATGTCCACCTTGGCTTCCCAAGGTTTGCGACCGGGATAGAAGGTTGCTTCGGGATACTTCTTGGCATAAGGCGCAACGATGTCTTCGCCCGACAGACGCAACTGAAGCATATAGTCGATCTTTTCGCCACTTACACCCTCGGGGTCGTATACATAGCCGTCAGGGCCGGAGAGGGTCACTACCTTAGCGCCGAGTTCGGTAGCCTTCTTGGCAGCACCCCAAGCTACGTTGCCGAAACCGGAGATAGCCACGGTCTTGCCCTTCAGATCCATACCGTGCTCGTGCAACATCTGATCTACGAAATAGAGCGCGCCGAAGCCGGTAGCCTCGGGACGAAGTATGCTTCCGCCGAACTCCATACCCTTACCGGTGAAAGTACCGGTGTGTTCGCGTGCCAACTTCTTGTACATACCGAACATATAGCCCACTTCGCGGCCACCCACGCCAATGTCGCCGGCAGGTACATCGGTGTCAGGACCTATGTTGCGCCAAAGTTCGAGCATGAAGGCCTGACAGAAACGCATGATTTCGGCATCACTTTTGCCGCGCGGCGAGAAGTCGGAACCGCCCTTGGCACCGCCCATAGGCAATGTGGTCAGTGCGTTCTTGAAGGTCTGCTCAAAGCCCAAGAACTTCAGAATACTCAAATTCACGGAATGATGGAAGCGAACGCCACCCTTGTAAGGGCCAATGGCGTTGTTGAACTGAACGCGGTAGCCCAAGTTCACTTGTACCTCTCCTTGGTCGTCCACCCAAGCCACACGGAATGTGAAGATGCGATCGGGTTCCACCAAACGCTCAATCAATTTCACACGTTCGAACTCGGGGTGTTCGTTATAGACATCCTCGATGCTGAGTAACACTTCGCGCACGGCTTGCAAGTATTCCTTCTCACCGGGATGCTTGGCCTCAAGCGCCTGTATCAATTGCTCTGTTTTCATGACACAATGTTATTAATTGGTTAAAATTGGTGGACAAATGTATACAAAAAACCAAAAGTCGGCACTACTCTTCGGATTTTTTTTCACGAAAAGGCGAAAAAACAATACCAACATCTGAACTTTCGCCATACGAAAGACGTGCTTGACTGGGCATTACGGAAAAACGCTGGTGCAAAGCTCAGCTCAACTGTATCGTCGCGGATAGCGCAAGAAGATGGCCAGCAATGCCACAAAGCCCATTACCATAGGATAATACAAATACGGGATAATCTCCATCGGACTGACAGCCGCGAGGCCTGCGGCCATGAGCATCTGCGCTCCATACGGCAACATGCCCTGCACACAGCAGGAGAAGGTGTCGAGCACACTCGCACTCTTCCGCTTATCGACTCCGTAGCGCTCGGCTATCTCGTTGGCCAAACGTCCCACCGACAGAATGGCAATGGTGTTGTTGGCTGTGCAGACATTGGTAATCGACACCAAGGCAGCTATGCTCAATTCGGCGCCACGCTTGCCACGAATGCGACGTGTGAGCATGCGCAGCAAGAAAGTGATGCCACCGTTGTAGCGAATGAGCTCAAGCAAGCCACCGGCCAAGAGCGAAATCACAATCAGCTCGCCCATACCACCGATGCCCACTGCCATGGAGTGCATCCAGCCCATCAAGTCGTAGCAACCTGTAGCCATACCGACAATGCCGGTCAGCACACACCCCAGCATGAGCACGATGGTTACGTTCAGCCCCATCACTGCCGTGAGGAGCACTGCCACATAAGGCAACACCTTAACCCAATCGACCTGCGCCACATTGGTCGGAGCCAGACTCCCCTGCCCCATCACTATATATACGACAAACGTAATCAAGGCTGCCGGCAACACAATACGGAAGTTCACCCGAAACTTGTCGCTCAGCTTACAGCCCTGTGTGCGTGTGGCCGCCACCGTTGTGTCAGAGATGAACGAGAGGTTGTCGCCAAAGAAAGCACCTCCGGCCACCGAAGCTGTGATTAGCGGCAGACTCATGTCTGTGCGCGCAGCCAGACCCACAGCCACCGGTACGAGGGCTACAATCGTGCCCACCGACGTACCAATCGCCAATGAGACAAAACATGAGGCCAAGAAGAGACCGGCCAACAACATTCCCTCCGGCAACAACAGCAACGTGAGGTCCACCGTGGCGGAGATAGCTCCCATCTGCTTGGCACTCTCTGCAAAAGCACCGGCCAGCACAAAAATCCATACCATCAGCAACAGCCCGGGACTACCGGCCCCACGTGAGAATTGCACCAGTCTGTCATCAACAGACAAACCGCGCGTCGTCATCAGTGCATAAGCTGCGGTAACGATGAAGACCACCGGCAGAGACACTTTGTAGGGGTCGCCTGTGAGCAGGCTCAGACCTACCATCAGTGCCACCAAGACTACCAGCGGACTGATGGCCAACCACCCGTTGCGACGAGGGCGACGATGCTTCTTGTGCTGCTTATTCATATATCCGTTTCTACTATTCTGAGGTTATCACACTTCGTAATCCACACAACTGCGTGCTTCCACATACGGTTTCAGCGCTCCTGCCACAGCTTGATGCAAGGGATGAGCGGCATAAGTGCGCACGGCATCCATGTCATCGAACGCTGAGTTCAAGCAGATGTGCCATGCCTCATCGGCATTGCAGTTGAATCCGACCTCGATGCTACGTATCACATCTATGCGACCCACCAAAGCCTCGATGCCTTGTTTAAACGTATTCATCACCTCCATGCGGACTTCGGCAGAGAGTTCGTTTTTCAGTTTGAAGAGTACAATATGTTTTACCATAATCGTTCGTATTAAGTTATTTAATGTATTTTCGCGCAGCGAAGATAGCCAATCGATTTCAAAAACATGGTCATACGAATTCATATTTTCCTCTTCAGCTTCCTCCTGATGCTCTCAGCCTGCACGCCTCGCCAAGAGCGTAAAGCCGATAATGGGGCTTTTGCACCCGAGAAATCGGTATCAACAGGCGATGCCGATTTTGACAAAATTCTGGAGAGCGGCGAACTGATTATCACCACACTGAGCGGTCCTGACACCTACTTCGACTACAACGGCCGCCCCATGGGACGACAGTATGCACTGGCCGAGAACTTTGCGGCAGAACATGGTATGAGTGTCCGCGTGGAGTTGGCACACGACACCACACAGCTCATCGAATGTCTGAAAAGGGGGGATGCTGACATCATAGCCTTGCAGCTACCCACACAGATGATCGAGAAGAATGCCCTCACCGCGGCCGGTGCCGTGGTTGACTCACTGCAAACCTCGTGGGCCGTTTGCGACAACGAAGCCCTGGCAGAAGCCTTGGACCTATGGTATTCGACCCACACCGAACAAGCCATCGACAAGGCCAACCGTATCCGGGTGCCCGAACAGCGTGTCCGCAGAAAAGTGCAAGCCCCCTACATATCACGCGAGAAAGGCATCATCTCCACCTACGACCACTTGTTCAAACAGGCAGCGCAAACCACCGGTTGGGACTGGCGATTACTGGCTGCTCAGTGTTATCAAGAATCGGGCTTCGACCCCAATGCCATTTCGTGGGCCGGAGCGCGCGGACTGATGCAGATTATGCCCGGCACGGCCGAACACCTTGGGCTGCCGGCCGACCGTATCTTCTCGCCAACAGACAATGTGGCTGCTGCAGCCAAACTCATCAAGGAACTCAACGGGAAATTCTCCGACATACGCAATCGCAGAGAGAAAATACGCTTCGTGCTTGCCTCCTACAACGGAGGCTACGGACACATCCGCGATGCCATGACACTGACACGCAAACATGGCGGAAATCCGGAACGATGGGCTGAGGTGAGCAACTACGTGCGCAAACTGAGTTTGCCTGAATACTATCGCGACCCATCTGTAAAGTATGGCTACATGATTGGCAACGAGACCGCCAACTATGTGGATCGCATCATGGACCTCTGGCGCGGCTATGGTGGTAATCCCGATATTCCGGGCAGCTACATCCCCGGCAAGGACGGACGCACCGAAAGCCCGGCCAAGCCCAACCGATTTACGAAAGGAACAAAGATATACGGACCTGACGATCCTGAATTCAACCAACTGGACAACTGATGCTCTCGCAAACCACTGACGAACTACTACAAGAGATAAAAACGGCTTGTAGCCCCACCCTGTCGCTACAAGCACGCTACGAGAGGCTCTATGCCATGCTCGAACGTCTTTGTGCAGAACTCTCTGCCGACTTCCGGACACAATACTCCGGACTCTTCTCCAAACTGTATGCCGTCTGCAAAGCTCAACACGTGGATCATCGACCGGCCGACCGCTTCAGACGAAATGCCCGCAGGATGCTGAAGGGAGTAGACACTCCTTCGGAAAAGACCTTGGAGCGCGATGTGAAATTGCTGAAACAATTTATCGAACAACTGACACATCCCCAAAACGACAACACTCCGGAGACATCATCTATTGAGACACCGGAGGTTGAAACGTCTGCAGCTATCGTGTCGGATACGGCATTTCCGCAAGAAGCCGAACGCGCACTCATCGTTGAGGTGAAAACCGACAGACTGACCGTAATCCCATCAAGAGGTGACGGCACACATATAATAATATATATAGAGGCACAGCCCGAACTGGCCGAACAAGCCGAAGAGGGAATGCAAGCCTCGCTCATCGGGATGCGTCGCAAGAACGAGGGTTGGGAAGCACGCATGGTGGTGCTCGAACCCGACTTCCTGATTGATGTAAGCGCCCTCTGCGCCTGCATCAAACCATACGGAGCACATGCCTGGCACTATTGGTTGGGGCAACTTGCTCCGCGCGAAATCACCCTCCCCATTCTGCTCGGAAATGCAGCCAACCGATTTATGGACGATTGCCTGCACGAAGTCGTAATACCGCACGGTGGACCGACGGAAAAAGAGCTATTCGTTCGCTCCATCCGTCAAGACTTTCGGCAGTCGTTGCTCAATTATCTGGGATGCGATGCTCCCATCACAAAGGAGTATTTCGACAAAGCCGAGATGCACTTCAGAAACATTCGCCACACGGTGCAAAACACATTCAGAAACCCTGAGGTGGATATCGATAACGAACGCGTGGTGCTTGAACCTGCTTTCATCTGTCCGGCCTTGGGACTGCGAGGGCGCTTCGATGTGATGACAACCGACTACCACCGCGTGCTCGAACTCAAAAGCGGTAAGGCAGACAACTTCGGCCGCAGTCCGCGCGCGGAGCATGTGTTGCAGATGTCGCTCTACAAGGAAATGATACATTTCTGCTTGGGACAGCCACGCGACACAGTGCGTTCGTTTCTCCTCTACAGCGCACACAACCTGTTGTTCGACCAACGCTCATCAGCAGAAGCCATACGCGAGATTCTCTCTCTGCGCAACACCATCATCCATCACCAAAGCCTGATGCGCAAAGAGTGTTGGGAGCAAATACTGCCTACCCTCAGCGTTGATGCACTCAACCTCAACGGGATGCAAGGAAGGCTTTATGAAAAATATCTCAGGCCACAGCTGCAAGCACTCATCGCACCGCTGCACGACATGGAAGCCTGTCCCCGTCTGGCAGCCTACTTCAAGACCTTCTGCAGTTTTCTCGCACGCGAATTATTCTTATCTAAAACATCGGATCCACGTCCCGACTCCAATCGTGGGTTCGCCCGAACATGGACTGCGCCTTTCGCCACCAAACTGCAAGCCGGCAACATCCTGCACGACCTACGACCGGAAAAGGTAGAAAGCACAAACGAAGGTATTGAAAGCCTTGTTTTCAAACTACCCAAACACGACGAGAACTTTATTCCCAACTTCAACGAAGGCGAAATGGTGCAGCTCTATCGTCGTGACACCGCCGAACACACTGTTGCCACCACACAATTGACACGAGCGACCATTGTGACACTCGACGCAGAGCACATCACATTGCGCCTAAACTATCCGCAACGCAACGCCGGCACTTTCCCCACAAACGGCCACTATGCCATAGAGAAAGACAGCACAGATGCCACCTTCACCTTGGCCTATCGCGGTCTGCATAGTCTGTTGCGAGCTCCCGAAGACAGAAAGCAACTATGGCTCAACCAAAGGTTGCCCTCACGTGACACTTCTGCGAAGCTAAGAGGAGATTACGGAGACACCATGAATCACATTGTGCTTTCGGCCAAACAAGCCAATGATTTCTATTTGCTGGTCGGACCTCCCGGAACGGGGAAAACCAATGTAACCTTGCGTTCGATGACACAAGAATTCCTGCTCGAACAACCTTATCGCAAGGAGAAAAAAGCCCTGATGCTGACGGCCTATACGCATCGGGCCGTGGACGAAATTTGCAGCATGCTTGAGGATCTTTCGAAAGAAATCGATTTCTCCTACCTGCGAATCGGAGCAGAACAGACGTGCTTACCGGCCTTCAGACATCGACTCTTAGAAAATGCCTCAGCCACGTTGGCACGTCGCGAAGAAGTGGCTACTCTTATCGCTGAGACACCCATCATCGTAGGTACGCTGCTCACCCTCTCATCCCATCTTGAGATATTCCGTCTGTGCAGTTTCCGCGCAGCAATTGTCGACGAAGCATCACAGGTGCTTGAACCGCAGATGTTGCCCTTGTTTTGTGCCACTTTACCACAAAGCCCTGACACTCCGGCCATCGATAAGTTTATCCTGATTGGTGACCACAAGCAGCTACCTGCAGTGGTGATGCAGTCGACAAAAGCATCTGCAAACTTCCAAGAAGTAAATACCCTTACCGAAATAGGTATCAATGACTTAAAGACATCACTCTTTGAGCGACTACATCAAAATTTCAGCAAGCAAAGTCCACAATGTATCGGTATGCTGAGCCGACAGGGACGCATGCACCCTGACATCTGCCGATTTGTGAGCCATCACTTCTATGCCGACCGCCTGGACAGCCTTTCGCTCGCACACCAAACGGGAACACTCAACACGCCGACACCTCCAGATGGACCAACTGAAGAACTGTTGGCACACCGGCGCATGCTATTTGTCAACTGTCCGTCAGATGACACCATATCGGCCACTCCCAAGAGTAATGCTGCCGAGGCAGAAGCCGTGGCAAAGATTGTGGCCGGGCTCATCAAACTCCACAGCAACAACACACACGAGATAGATGCCGCTCATTCCATTGGCATCATCGTACCTTTTCGGGCACAAATCGCATTGGTAAGAAACAGACTACGTGCACACCACATCAAGGAGGCTGATGCTTTCACCATTGACACCGTGGAATGTTATCAAGGAAGCCAACGAGACTTTATCATCTACTCTGCCACTATCTCACAACCCTATCAGCTCAATTTGCTCTCTGAACCTCACATCACCGAAGGGCAAGCCGTGGACCGCAAACTCAACGTGGCCATCACCCGAGCACGCAAACAGTTTATCCTCGTGGGAAATGAAGAACTGTTGCGCCGATCTTACATCTATAGCACGCTGATTGATGCCTGCACATTGCTCATATAAAGCATTGCAAAAACACAAAAGAAGTCCCACTTCTACCACAACACAAAGGAGTGGGATTTTTGTTCTTCTATCATATCCATCTATCCACTTTGAGAAGATGTCGTGATTTTAACTATCGATTTCATATTGACAACAAAAGACGCATACGTGTCATACTAACAGGTCTGAAAATCGCATACGCACAACATCGAAAAGAGAAATCGAAACAAAAAAAAGAAGCCTTCAGGAAAAGAGTAATCTCCTTCAGGCTTCTATACGCTTATAACCGATTGTACGGCTATTACCTTGCAATCATAATTTCGTTGTAACCTCCAAACAATTGGACGAAAGCAGGTCGGCCGTTTGCACCAATGTAACAAGAGGCTCAGAATCCATGGCCGCTCTCAACGAAAAGCGACCGGCACTCCCCTGCTCGGAGACATCAAACATACACATGTGCCACCGAATGGCCAATAGTTCGCTTTTCTTCAACCGGATGAAGCGCTCGATGATGAAGCACGACTTCTCGCCATGTCCGAAAGGAAAGTCGTCCTTCACCTCATAACCCGGGTAACTCACCCATCTACCGGCTTCGTCTTTCTTCCATTTCTCAGTTTTGTGATACATCTGCATCTTGCACAAATCATGGAAGAGTGTTGAGATGGCAATGCTCTCCATAGGAATAGGTTGGTTGAGAGAACTGTCGCCGGCCTGACGTCGAGGTTCCAGGAGGTTTTCATAGATATTGCGTGCCGTCTCAAACACATTGAGCGAATGCTTGCACAATCCACCCTCCACATTCAAATGAAAGTTAGTGGAACTGGGCGCGGTGTAGAAACCACTATCATCCATATACTTCAGAAGACGCTCCAGCCCATCGCGCTCACCAATGAATTCGTGACAATAGGCAATAAACTTCTCCTTATTGGCCTGCATTTCGAGTTCTGTAATCATACCTTCATCCTTATTTCTTGAGTTTCATTCCCAAATTCACGCCATCAAAACCGCTCAGCAACGAAGTCAGCGTACTCAATGAAGAGTTGCTGCCTGCCACATTACCCAAGGACTGCACCAAACGGAGCAATTTAGACGCATCAGCCGTCAACTGCAGTTCCTTACCGGTAAGCTTCACATTGGCTTTCACACTCTTGATACCCGTCTTGGTCAGCGAAATCGTAGAGCCCGAAACGGTGTACTTTCCACTAACTTTCTTCTTACCAATGACACAGGTATAAGTGCCGTCCTCGTTGAACGTCAGTTGTACCTTACCAGCCGTCACACCGTACTTTGAAAGGGCTGCGCCCAGTTTCTTTTCAGCTTGGGCTGCCGCCAAAGCGCCACCTACTTGGTTGGCCACATTCTGACTTTGAAAAGCAATGGCCGGTTCGGTGTAAGTCCATGTGCCAACGAGCGATGCCTGACTCACTTCCTTATTTCCAATCAGAGCGCCTACCACATTGCTGACAGCACTGCCGGCACCGCTGCCTCCAGCGAGGCCACCCAACAAATCACCCAACACATTTTGGGCCATTCCCACTTGAGGCATGAACATGCTCAAGGTCAACAGGAGCAATGATTTCACGAATATCTTTTTCATAAATGTATATCTATATTTCAATAATGCATTTATTCAATAAGCCATCATCTTCAAGAGATTGCTATTGACTTACTTCACCAACACCTTTTGTGTTCCTGCTATTGTTTTTACTACATAGATGCCGGCAGGAAGCATCTGACGGATTGCAGAAACTTCTACTCCGCTTCTAAGCAAACGTCCCTCTACAGTGTATACATCTGCCGTGGTCGCACCCTGGGCTTCGAGCTTCTCAATGGCCGTTTCGTTTTCATCGAGATAAGAGAAGGTAATTACACCATCAGTCTCGGTTATGTTATAAATAGGACGTCCGAGTTTGCTTCCTGTGAACACATTCGAAGCCGGAGTCGTGTCATCTGTGAACGATGTAACTCCATATCCACCCGGGAAAAGGTCGTTCTGGAAACGAGACCATCGTACATTGATGGAGTATTCGTTCCAAACATTGTCAGCAGGCACAACCGTAAAACGCAGATGGTCAGGATCGTTATTCAAATCATTCCAATACCAACGTGTACTATTGTAATCAACATGAGTAATCAGCATTCCGTGCCCCATATCGCTGGGATACCATGTGGAGGGCTGACGATTTTCCAAAAGGAAATACTCATTTTGGTTGGCCGGATTCTTAATGCAATAGGCTGTGGGGCCCTCGTCCGAACCAAAAGGATAGAGCACACAGTGTTGCGCCTCGTCTTCCAACTGCTTCACATCAAGCCAACCCATGTAAGCACGCTCGTAAGCACTGAAACCAATGGGTCTCCACGCATCGCCCAAATACTGTCCATAGTCCATGACACTCCAAATGTCGGGAGTTCCCTCATCCACACTATAATCGGTGCAATAGAAGTCAGGGAGACCCAATGCGTGATTGAACTCATGAACAAACACACCAAAGCCGTCAAAATAAGAGTTGGTCGGCACATATTCACCTTCCAGGACAGTGTAATCCTGCATGGTTTCACAACCCACAAAATAAGAATTGATTTTCACATCACCGGCCTTAAAGGTATAGTAGCTGGAGAAATGTGCCCACAGATAGTCTTCCCATCCTTCTTCATACGATTGATGCGCACCCGGACCGGCATGATAAATACTAACATTGGGCACCTTGCCATCGACAACATATTTGGAGAAATCCACACCGCGTGCCACCATTGAGTCGATTGCTTCCTGTATCATTTTGTTACAATTCAGGTCGATATCTGTACTATTATCAGCACCATAGTAGGCATATCCTTTCGACAATGTCACTACACCAAGCACATCGAAACTGGGCATAAAGAGGCTATCGCTCTGTGCAATATAATAGTCGCGCACAGAACCGATGGCCTGATACTCATCCGAGTAACCTTGCTCATTGCGCGTACGGCTCACTTTTTCGACTGTCGTAGTTTCGAGGAACTTCATGTCCGGAAACTGCACCATGATAATCGGCAAAACCACCTCACCGAGACTAGGCACGACACCATCCGATTTGGAACCTAATTTTCCCAAGCCGTCGGCAGAAGACAAAGCTCGCATCTGCGAACGGGAAGCCCGCTTATTGCTTGCAGCCAAAGTGCGATAAGCCTGTCGTACATCCACATTCAAACCACGAACAAACTCACGCTCTTCTGCACTACGTGCCTCCGCATTATGAGCCAAACGCCCCGTACTGCACATCTTACCATCTATCATGGTAGCATAGCAAAGTTGACGGTTTTCGCCATCACGCACCAAAGCCACACCATCCTCTGTCACTAAAAAACAAAAGTGGCCATTACCAACTTTGCTGACATTCACAATAGTTCCATCAGCCTGCTTTACGCCAAACACACGACGTTGCGGATTAACAGCCCATGCTGCCTGTCCCACTAAGACCGCAACGAGAAATAATAGACTCAGAATTCTTTTCATATTATCACTTTGTTTTATTAATTCAACATTGTATGTCCGAAGTTGTTTCCACATCAGCCTTTCTTCTCCAAAAGCACCCGGCATTAAAGCCTACATAAGCGCAATCAGAAACCGGGCCACAGAGCACAATCTTCCAACGTCGGCAAAATTACGAAAAGAACTCTCAATATAGAGCCGGTTGCACAAGATTTTGCATTCCTTAAGATTGTTATCTTACAACAGAGAAGTATATTTTATACAAATAAACTAAATGCACACCCAAGTACAACGTACGCCCAACACCACATATAAGCCTCTTCCTGCTACCCGTATCATTCTCTTACAAGCACAGCAAATTATATACAACGACTTTTACCACCTCGCAATCTCACTTTTCAATCACAAAAAGCCGCCCTCTCCCACTCTCCTTAATCCATTATTTTGCAAAGACTTACTTCCCATTTCTTCAAAAGCACAAAGAGTCATTCCACAAAAAAGCCACAGAAAATTTGGTCATTATGATAATTATCCCTACTTTTGCACTCGAAAACAAGAAAGCATTGCTTCTTGAACATCGCGGAGTGGAGCAGTTGGTAGCTCGCCAGGCTCATAACCTGGAGGTCATCCGTTCGAGTCGGGTCTCCGCAACTATCAAGCAAATGTAGAGTAATCAAATGGATTAGGTTCCAGATGTTTACTCTACTTTTTTTATGTCTGAAAATGTGTCTGGTCAGACAAAACTCAGACAGTAACAACTATGATGTTTTTCTGAAGTCTGTAAAAAATGGACCGCGAAAAATGTCAAAAAAAATGTACACTTACGCGAACGGAAACAACAACGTTTATGAAGTACTTCCTTACAGTCTTCCAGTACTTCACATGGGTAAAACTTGTTATGTAGATTTCTTCTGCCTTGACCCTATTATTGGCAAGATGAGAAGAAAAAAGTATCACCTTGACAAATTCAAGACAGTTGCTGAGAAAAAAGCACGTGGTGCAGAAATCATCACCAGCGTTACGGCACGCTTGCGTTCCGGTTGGAACGTGTGGATTAAAACTGATAGCACCCGTGAGCACACTCCTTTTTCTGAATGTCTTGAATTGTATAAAGCATACCTAAGTAGAAGCGAAGAGAATGGAACCATGAAAAGCAAGACTGCTTATGGTTACTTATCTTACTTAGGTATTTTCATGGATTGGCTTCAACTCCGTATTGTTCCCGTAAAATTTTGTTATCAAGTCGATACCTTGCTATTGACAGACTTCCTGGATTATGTCCTTATAGACCGTGAAAGTTCTCCACGTACCCGTAATAACTATTTGATTTGGCTATCCACCTTTTGTGCTTGGATGGTTGAGAAAGGTTATTTGAAGGAAAATCCCACATCTAAGATTAAAAAAATAAAGGAAGATGCCAAAAAGCGTAGCGCTCTATCCACCACTGAACTCGTTACCCTCCAAACTTACCTAAACAAGACAAACAAGCATTTCTTATTGGCGTGCTTGATGGAATACTATACCTTCATCCGTCCTATTGAATTGGCACAAATCAAATTAGAGCACATCAGTATCAAGGAGCAAAAGGTATTTATCCCTAGTTCCATCAGTAAGAACCGCCGTGACGGGATGGTCGGACTCAACGACGAAATCATCCGTTTGATGATTGACCTCAAAATCTTTGAGAAACCCAGTCATTGCTTCCTCTTCGGCAAGGACTTCAAACCTAGTGAAAAGCAAGCGGACAGCCGTATCTTCCGTGAATACTTTATGAAGGTACGTGAGGAACTCAAATGGGATGATAGCAAGCAGTTCTATTCACTAAAGGACTCTGGTATTAGAGACTTGGCCAATGCCGAAGGTATCGTAGTGGCACGCGACCAAGCACGCCACACTGACATCAGCACCACAAATAAGTATTTGAAGGGTGATGGCCTCACAGTACACGAACAGACAAAGCACTTTAAGGGTGCCTTGTCTGTAGATAAACCGACTCAGTCTGCGTCTGCCGAAGTTCCCACTGAGGTTAAGACAGAGAAAAAGACTCCCAGCACGACCAATGAGGAAGCCTTCAGCGGTAAGCGTGAATCATGTGCCGCCCCCTCCTCCCCATGCGCCCCGTCGCATACGGCACGCAAGACACCGTCCGCTGAATGTCCGGACAGCGCTGCGCAACCTGTGAAGTCAGCGTCAGTTCCACCTGCGACCGAAGCCAAGAGTGCTGAACCTATTTCCGAACCTGAGAAGACTGAGTCTGCCGCTGAAACTGCTCGTGACTTCAAGTCTCTAATATCCGAAAAAGTCGGAACGTCCAAACGTAAGCGCAGACGTATCGGTCAAGAAGCCATCTTCTCCACTGCTGACCCGTATAAGAATAGACATAAGTAGTCCGCATGGTAAGCGAACTTTTACCGTCTGGGCATATCGGCTCGAAGCAAAGTGAAGGATCCGATTGGAGTGGTTGGGCAGGTTACGGAAAAAGTTCGCCTACTCAATCTCGAAGAAATACCCTTTCTTCAATGGTTGTACCCCATCCGTGTCCAACGTCAGTTCTAT
>JAFTXN010000006.1 GCA_017461605.1 Bacteroidaceae bacterium | reverse complement strand
GGGTTCCACCTCTTCCCATCCCGAACAGAGAAGTTAAGCCCGGCCGCGCCGATGGTACTGCACACCCGCGGGAGAGTAGGTCGCCGCCATTTTTTTGAGAAGTCCCTCATCAGCACAACGCTGATGAGGGACTTTTTTGTGTGTCTTTTCAGTGGCGGTCATCCGGCTGGTTTGTGATGCTTGGTGCAATGAACCGAGGGGCACGTGTGCTATTAAGATAACCCTCCGAGAAGTCCGACTTCAGTTGATGATTCAGGTGGCTTTTGGGAGATTATATTTCGTTTTATCGGATAGTAACATAAAAAATAGTAATTTATTTGGCAGATTTAAGAAGTAGTAGTACATTTGCATTATACAAGATGTTTAATACAAAAACATATATCAAGGGTGAATAATGATTTAATGATAAATGAACTGCTTAATGCTTGGGAAGAAACCTATAAAAAGGGGCAACTTACCTTCTGGGTGTTTCTTTCACTAAAAGAAAGTAGTAAGTGTGTAGAAGATATAAAAGGATTTGTTGAGAAGATGTCGGAAGGCTCAATGTCTTGTGAAGAGCAAAGTCTATATAGGAATCTACGCAAATTCCAGCACTTAGGAATTGTAGCTTATGATAGTAAGCGAGTGAGCAAAGGACCTGATAGGAAGTATTACTATCTAACTGATATTGGTCTGCAATTATTTCAACATTTTGTTGAGCGTAATATTTTGATATTTACCAAGGAAAGTATTATTAACCTTTTAATAAAGTAAGCTATGAAATCTTTGACAATCAGATTGGGGCAGTTTGCCATTAGCGCATTATTTTTAACTATCTTATTCCGATATGTTCTAAATTTGTATATCGGAGTGCAGAGTGTAATAGGAACAACTTTATGTTCTGTTGTATATGCTTGTCTAATGTTTCTTATTGGTTGGCACTACGGAAGAAAAGATGCGGTGGAAAATGATATTCATGACATCGGCTTCAGATTCCATTTAGTAACATATCTGATATGTATATGCATTGGATACGCAGCGTATTACTTAGGTTGGAATACAGAGAACCTCCGTGCATTGGCTATCACGACTATCTCTTGGGGTGTTGGTCTTGCAATTCATTTTGTCTTTTACCTTATAGAGCAGGGGAAGACAATAAAGGGATATGCCAAAGATGATATATTCCAATAACCCGTTATGATATTATAGGTGTCTGATAACGACTGCAAAAGTTATATAACTAGATCTCAATCGTAGTATTTCTGCGATTGAGATTTCTTTTGGTGCAACTACAAGTCCCAACTCCAATAAGTAGATATTGGGATTCTGGCAGTATGTATATAATATCTTTTTAAGTTCCTTTCTGCGTTTCAATAACCGATATACGATAAATAAATACCGACACCCCGGTATGGAATGTCGGTAGGGAATGCCGGCTTATGTAGATTTATATAATGTTCTCCGGCCTATTTGTTCTTTTTCCCGGCTTTTGTGGTTACTATAATCACTCCATTGCGACCTTTATTGCCATATGACCGAGCAACTGTTGAACCGGATTTGAGCACAGTTACATTCTCTATGTATTCGTATTTCATCTTGGCAAATTGGGTAGGAGTGATTTCTTTGCCATCCACGATGATGAGCACATCTCCCGTATCTTGGCTCCCCAATGATGCTTTAGTAGTCACAATGATTACTCCATTGAGTCCCTTGCTGCCCCATTGCTTGGTTGCTAAATCGGTGTCTTTGATTACTTCGATGTGCGCGATTTCTTCGGGCTTTATCTTTGCAAATTTTGCGGGGGAGGTTTCTACACCGTCTACCAGGATAAGCGGTTTTTTAGTCATAGATGCTATAGAAACATTTCCGTTTCCTATTTCCCTTACAGCTTTCTCTACCACATCGTCCGTAGATATTACGTGGCGTCTCTCCACCACACCTCTGCCTTTCTTGTAGGTAATCTTATACTTCGATATGTATTTGCCTACAAGTTGCGAACCATTAAAGTGCGCGATCGGTTGTTTGTCGATGATGTACTTGTCTATCGTGTCGTTGGCCACCTTGGCTTGGGAGCTAATGACTACAGCACAGAGTGCCGTCAGTAGGATTGTTCTCATGATTTTGTTTTTTAGTTGTTTTAGTTTATTGCTAGCATTGAAGTACTTCCTTTCTCCGTGTCTTTGTTCATAATGAACATCTTTGTAGTGCCATCTGTAAGCGTGGCTGTCACAAGCACGCAGTCTTTAACGGGTGATGCCGATATTGTTTCTACATCCTCCATGTTCATCAGTTGTTGCACGTATCCGGCAATTTCTACAGTCGTGATGGAGTTGCTTGGCTCTGCCTCGTGCGGTAGGGCTACGTTGAACACAAGCAACAGAGCGATGGCAGCTGCTGTGCCGATAGCATAGGCCATACGCCGAAGGTAAGGTTTGAGCTGCTTGGGCTTTGTCTGGTCCACGATACGGTCAAACTCCTCGGCTCTTTCCTTGGAGAGCAGCGTCTCGTTGGCGTGCTCCGCTCGTATCATTAGGGCGATGTTCCGTTCTTCTTCCTCTGGTTCATTCGCAGCATAATAGTCGGCGAGCAAAGTTTCCTCGGTCAGCGTCGTTTCTGCTTCGAGGTACTTGGCAACAAGCGCCATACGTGTATATTTATCCTTTATATCCATTATAATTGACCTTTTATTAGTTCCAACATCTGTTTTCGTGCTTTCGACAGGGTAGACTTGATGCTTGTTTTGGGCTTGCCTGTGCGTGCGGCTATCTCGTCAAGCGATAGTCCCTCATCGTTCCTCAGGTACAGATACTCCCGCTGAGTAGTGGTGAGCGAGCTGTAGACGCTCTTCTGTATACGCTTCAGGTCTTCGCTGTCGGTCAGTATGGTAGCTTCGGTTCCGCCAAGGTAGTTGTCGTGTGTTAGCGCCTGCTCCTTCAGACGTGCCTCTCGATAGTGATTCACGCAGATATTCTTCGTCAGTCTTACGGCCATCGCCTCGGCATCCTTCATCGGGTAACCTTGCTCCGTCAGTTCCCAAAGTGCAATCAAAGCCTCCTGCACTACGTCATCAGGCTCCACACCCGAAGGTAGCGCAAAGCTCTTCGCCAACGCGAGCAGCTTACCTCTGATTCTCTTCGACAATATGTCAAATCTGTCCTTCGTCATAATTGTTGCTTCTACTATGAGGACGTAAAACCGAGGTAAAAGTAAATCAGAAAAAGCGGGTGATTTGTAAAATAATGTTTGGTTTGAACGAAAAGAGCCCTTAGAATAAAGGCTCAGCATCCGACCGATAAGCGTATGGGGTAAACTTAAAATCGCTTCGGTTTTGTTTTTCTTTGTTGGGAAGCACGGGGGGATTTTTTGTTTGGCTGTTGTGCTTTCTCCTTGTGTGTTCGTGCTTGTTGGGGATAGAGTTTCCGAATGAGGTCTTCACGCTTCATGCGTCGGAGCTCGGTGCAGATTTTTGCACGTTCTTCGGGCTTGTACCAAAAGAAGAACATGCGTTGGCGGAGCTTCTCTTCGGGTGTTTTTGCGGAGAATACGGGTTGCAAGGTGTATGGATGCAGACCGGTGTGCCATGCCTCGGTGGAAACGGTCATGGGGGTGGGGGTGAAGTCCTGTACTTGTTCCAATTGGAAGTTCAGGCTCTTGGTTTCGGCTGCCAATTCTGCCATGTCCTCGGCGGTGCAGCCGGGGTGTGAGGAGATGAAGTAAGGAATAATTTGTTGGTTCAGCCCGGCTTCGCGATTGATGCGTTCGAAGATTTGCTTGAATGTGTGGAATTGGCTGAACGATGGCTTGCGCATGAGTTGCAGCACTCGGTTGGCTGTATGCTCGGGTGCTACTTTCAAGCGGCCCGAAACGTGGCGGGTGATGAGTTCGCGGGTGTAGTTGTCGGCTGCTTGATTGATGCTGTCGTCTTTCGAACGATGTAGGAGCAGGTCATAGCGCACACCGCTGCCGATGAAGCTCTTCTTGATGCCGGGCAGGGCATCGACAGCTCGGTAGATGTCTATGAGCGGCCGATGGTCGGTGTTGAGGTTGGGGCATACCCCGGGGTGGATGCATGAGGGGCGTTTGCATCGTTGGCATAGCTTCTTGTCGCGCCCTTCCATGCGATACATATTGGCAGAAGGACCGCCGAGGTCGCTGAGGTAGCCTTTGAAATCGGGCATTCGGGTTACTTGTTCCACTTCGCGCAGAATGCTCTCTTTCGATCGGCTCATGATGAACTTGCCCTGGTGCGCCGAGATGGTGCAGAAGGCGCAACCACCGAAGCAGCCACGATGTATGTTGACCGAGTGCTTGATCATCTCGTAGGCCGGAATGCGCTTTCCTTTGTATTTGGGGTGGGGCAAACGGGTATAAGGGAGATCGAACGAGCGGTCTATCTGTTCAGTCGTGAGGGGTGGATAGGGTGGGTTGACAACGACGAACTGCCGGCCGGTGGCTTGCACTATGCGCTGCGGTGTCAGTCGGTTGCTCTCTTCTTCGACGTGTCTGAAGTTCTCAGCCTGATGCTCAGGGTGGCGTTGGCACTCCTCGTAGCTGTGCAGGCGGATGTCGTCTGTGGTGATGCCGCCGGGAATGTCGGCTTCGGCGCAAAGCATCACGGTCTGTCGAATGGGATAGCGTTGCAGCAACTGATGGAAGTCGCGGGTCTCCACCTTTCGCTTCTCGATGCCGTGCAGTAGTTTGTCATCCAGCAGACGGCAGAGGTCGGTAATGGGCAGCTCGCCCATGCCATAGATGATGAGGTCGGCATGGCTGTCGCAAAGTATGGAGGGGCGCAAGCAGTTTTTCCAGTAGTCGTAGTGGCTTACCCTTCGCAGTGAAGCCTCAATGCCTCCCAACACCACCGGTACGTCGGGGAAGAGACGCTTCAGTATGTCGGTGTAGACGATGGTGGGGTATTCGGGGCGCATGTCGTGTCGCCCGTCCGGACTGTAGGCATCTTCGGAGCGCAGGCGTCGATTGGCTGTGTACTTGTTGACCATCGAGTCCATGCATCCCGGTGCCACGGCGAAGAAGAGGCGTGGGCGACCCAGTTTCTTGAAATCGCGGAAGTCGCCATGCCAGTCGGGTTGCGGAACGATGCAGACGCGCCATCCTTCGGCTTCGAGCAGTCTGCCGATGACGGCGGCTCCGAATGAGGGATGGTCCACATAGGCATCGGCCGAAAACAGGATGATGTCGGCTTGCTCCCAGCCGCGCGCTTCCATCTCCTTGCGTGTGGTGGGGAGAAAGGCAGAGGCTTTGACTGTTGTTTGCATGGTGCTTGGAGGATTTGTGTGGGGCTTTTGCGCAAAAAGATAGCGCACTTATTCGCCGTAGATTTCGGACAGCTTTTTGTCGAGCGCTTCACCGCGCAGTCCGGAGGCTGCTATCTTTCCGTCGGGTGCTATGAGCAGTGTGGCTGGTATCGAGTAGATGCCGTAAGTGGAGGCTCCGAGGCTTTCCCATCCTTTCAGGTCGCTGATGTGGTGCCAGGGGAGCTGCATCTTACGGATGGCGGATACCCATGCCTTGTGGTTGTTATCGAAGGAGATGCCTACGATGTCAAATCCTTTGGGATGATACTTTTCGTAGAGTGCTTTGACGTGTGGCATGTCGCGACGGCATGGTCCGCACCACGATGCCCAGAAGTCGATTAGCACGTAGTTGCCTTTGCCCACGAACTCGGAGAGCCGGCGCATGGTGCCGGTGGTGTCGGCCATCGACATATCTGTGAAGGGGGTGCCCACTGCCTGTTTGCGCCATCCGTCGATGCGCTGATTGAGTGCTGCCATGAGGGGCTGTTCGAGGTATACGGGTTTCTCATCGGCCAGTGCGAGCAGTTCTTCGCGGTCCATATAGGCAGAAAACTGATAGAGGAAATAGGCGGGAAACTTCATGTCGGTGTACTCCGGGAAACAAGGCTTGAGAATGCCGAGTACCTCGTTCACGCAGGCCATATATCTTTCCGAATAGTGCGTGTGCAGACTGTCGCTTATGGGCTTTCCGCTTTGGCGCAGCTCGTTATATTCGTTCATGATGCTTGCAGCCTTTTCGGCTGTGGGCTTGATGCGTGTGAGCCATTGATGCAGGCATTGCTGCTCACGGGTGCCGGTGATTTTGTTGTCGACATCAAAGGTGAGCGTGCCTTCGAGTATAACGGGATAGAACTTCTTGTTGACCTCCAACTCTCCGAAGATGTTGCCGTCTGCCTTGCCGCTGATGACAAAAGTTCCGGCGTTGACGGCCACGGTGTCGGGCTGTTGGCGCGGTGCGCTGTAGTGGTGCAGCACCACTTCTGTGATGCCTTCGGGGGCTGTTCCGGTGAGGGTATATTCTTGGGCAAAAGTGGCTGACGCACCGGCCGTTGCGATGAGCAGGGCGGTGATGAGTTTCTTGTTCATGGTGAAATGTTTATGTGTTTCTCGGATGATTATTCTTGCGGTGCAGATGTCTCGGCATCGCTTTTCTCCCATTCGTTGTAGGCGGCGATCAGGTTGCGCAGTCCGTAGGCTTTCATCTTGTCGTGGTATATCACGTCGATGCACAGGTCGAGCAGGTCCTTGGTGTCTTCGGCCGACGATGCGATGAGCGATCGGATGGTGTGGCGCAGCTTCTCGAGCACCTCCTCTGTGATGTAGCCGGTGGAGCCTACCAGTCCGGCAAAGAGGTTGTACTTGCGGATGGTCAGCAGGTTCTCTTCTGTGATGTCGAGGTGGCGTGTGCCGCTTTCGTTGAGCTGTATGTTTTTCATGTTGAGGGTATTTTGGGTTTCGGTTGAAGTGTAGTTTGTCGGGTGACGCCGCTTCCGCATGTGATGCCTCGGGGCGCGTCATGGCAAAAGTAAGAAGAATAAGTTGCTCGGACAAGTCTGCGACTTGAAACTTGCCGGATGGCGTACAACGAGAGTCATGCAGAAGGACAGCGAATGGGGGGCAAAGTGGCCGGAAGCACTGCAGATTTGTGTCAAGCCGATGATACTGCAGTGTCATGCCGGAGATACTGCAGTGTCATGCCGAAGATACTGCAGTGTCAAGCCGTGATACTGCAGCGAGAAGCATTCTCGATGCTGTCGTAAGCACTGCGTGGGGCATGGAAGAGCCTCTTGTTATGCCGGCAACGCAAGAAAAAGCGGTTGCGGGCTTGGTAGTAATCCGCCCGTGCACTACTTTTGCTCCTTGATACGCTCCGCGTGCGCGTACATATATGTAGATATAAACAGACAAGGAGGACCTATTTTGATTTCAGCAGAAGCTTTGGGTGTGGAATTCGGCGTGCGTCCGCTCTTCAGCGATGCCGCTTTCGTGATCAACCGCAAGGACCGCATAGCCCTGGTGGGAAAGAACGGTGCAGGCAAGAGCACCTTGCTCAAAATCTTGGCCGGACAGCAAGTGCCCACACACGGAACCGTGGCCGTGGAACGCGGCATCAGCGTGGCCTATCTGCCGCAGGTGATGGTGCTCAGCGACGATTGCACCGTGCTCGAGGAGACGGAGAAAGCCTTTGCTCACATCGGCGAGATGCAGGAGCATGTGCAGCGACTCAATGACGAGCTGGCCGAACGCACCGACTATGATAGCGCGGACTATATGCAGCTGGTGGAGCGTTTCACCTACGAAACCGAACGTCTGCAGATGATGGGCGGTGAGGGCTATCGCGCCGAGATGGAGCGCACGCTGCAGGGGTTGGGTTTCAGCCGCAACGACTTCGGACGCGCCACGAGCGAGTTCAGTGGCGGTTGGCGTATGCGCATCGAGCTGGCCAAACTTCTGCTGAGCCGTCCGGACGTGCTCTTGCTCGACGAGCCTACCAACCACCTCGATATCGAGAGCATACGTTGGCTCGAAACATTTCTGGCGCGTTCGGCCGGAGCTGTGGTGCTGGTGTCGCACGACCGTGCTTTTATTAACAATGTTACCAATCGCACCCTCGAAATATCCTGCGGACAAATCATCGATTATCGGGTGCGTTATGATGAGTTTGTGAAGCTGCGTGCCGAACGCCGGGAACAGCAGTTGCGAGCATACGAAAATCAGCAGAAGGAAATGGCCGACCTGCGCGATTTTATCGAACGCTTTCGCTACAAACCCACTAAGGCGGCCCAAGTGCAGAGCCGCATCAAGCAACTCGAAAAGATGGTGCCCATCGAAGTGGACGAGGTGGAGACGGCATCGCTACACCTGAAGTTCCCACCCTGCACACGCTCCGGTGACTATCCCGTCATCTGCGAAGATGTGTGCAAGGACTATGGCGGGCACAATGTGTTCAGTGGCGTCAATCTCACCATCGAACGGGGAGAGAAGATAGCCTTTGTGGGACGCAACGGCGAGGGAAAGTCGACCTTGGTGAAGTGCATCATGGGCGAGATAACGCACGGTGGAAGCCTGCGCATCGGGCACAATGTGGAGATAGGCTATTATGCGCAAAACCAAGCACAACTGCTCGACGACGAACAGACCGTTTTCGATACCATCGACCGCGTGGCCACCGGCGATGTGCGCCTTCGCATCCGCGACATCCTGGGAGCCTTTATGTTTGGCGGCGAGGCCTCCGACAAGAAGGTCAAGGTGCTGAGTGGCGGCGAGCGCAGCCGATTGGCCATGATCAAGCTCTTGCTCGAACCCGTCAACTTCCTCATCCTCGACGAACCCACCAACCACCTCGACATGCGCACCAAGGATGTGCTCAAGGAAGCCATACAAGCCTTCGACGGCACAGTGGTCGTTGTGAGTCACGACCGCGAATTTCTGGACGGACTTGTGACCAAAGTCTATGAGTTCGGCGGAGGACGGGTGCGCGAACACATCGGTGGCATCTACGACTTCCTGGCCAAGAGCGAAGCCGCAGCAGCCCAACAAACGGCCCTCTCGGCTGCCGGCAGCCCATCGGCAAACACCTCGACATCAGCACCGGCCGCGGCCTCGGAGGGGCGGATGTCCTACGAGCAGCAGAAGGAGCAGGCCAAGCAGCGGCGTAAGGCCGAACAGCGTGTGGCGCAGGCTGAGGCCGAAGTGATGCGCATCGAGAACGCCATCGGTGAAGTGGAGGCCGCGCTCTCCACCCCCGAAGGAGCTTCGGACACCTCTCTCTTCACACGTCATGCCGAACTCAAAGCACAGCTCGCTGCCGCCGAAGCAGAGTGGGAGAGTGCCATGGAGAACCTCGAAAACCAATAACCGCGATGCTATATTTACCCCAAGACATACCCTGTGCCAGCATCCTGCACGCCGAGGGTGCAACCGTCAGCGAATATGATAAGCAATGCTTGCTGAATGCAGCCGATGCTTGTGCCGCCTTCCCGAATGGAGCAAAGAAAATCCTTTTCCTCAACATCATGCCGCAAAAGGCGGTTACCGAACTCGACATCGCCCGCATGATGGCAGCTTCGGGCCAAGACGTGGTGCTTATCCCCATCAAAATAGCCGGTCAGACCTACAAGACAACCCCCATGGAGCATATGGAACGGTTCTACCTCGACTTTGAGGAACTGGAGAGTCAGACCTTCGACGGACTCATCATCACCGGTGCTCCCGTCGAGCACTTGCCCTTCGAGCAGGTGCGCTATTGGCCGCAGCTCTGCCACATCATCGATTGGGCCAAAGCCGGTGGCGTGCGTTCCACCCTCTACATCTGTTGGGGCGCACAGGCCGGGCTATATTATAATTATGGTATACCCAAATACCCATTGCCCGCCAAGCGCTTCGGCATCTTCACACACCGCGTTCCGACCGAACTTACGGCTCCTTCGTTGGTCTGCCTGCTGAGGGAACTGACGCTTGCATTCCCCATGCCGCACAGCCGACACACAGAGGTGCGAGCCGCCGACTTTCCCCACCACTCCCTGCACATCCTGGCCGAGAGCGAAGAAAGCGGAGTGGGCTTGGCTGCTACCGAAGATGGGCGCGAGGTCTATATTACCGGCCACCTGGAGTACGAACCCCACACGCTCGAAAACGAATATCGGCGCGACGTGGCAAAGAGTCTGCCCATCCACCTTCCGGAGCACTATTACCACCACGATGATCCCACCGCCGGCATCTGTTTCAGTTGGAAGGAAGCAGCCGTAGCGTTCTATCGCAATTGGTTACAGTTGTGTGAGTGAACCGAGAGCCTTAGGGGTGGGTGGAGACTTTTGATCAGATCTCTTAAGTGCCTGCCCAAAGATATGCTTCCCTTCATACGAGGTGTTGTCAGCCACCAATGATACCTCTGAAGTGCTGCAGAAAAATTGATATATCATAGAGCAACTTTACAAATCAAACCGATGAGACCATACATTATATGCCACATGATGTCGCTCCTTGACGGACGCATCGACTGTGATGTTACAGAGCAAATAGAGAGCGTTGATGAATACTATGAAGCTCTCAACCAACTTGATTGTCCCTCGACTTTGATGGGCAGAGTGACGATGCAGATGCACTATGCACTCCCAGAACCTTTCATTGCTGAGGATACGTCTCCCATTGGGGATGAGCAATTTCATGTAGCCGAGAGTGCCAAAGGATATATCGTTGCCACCGATACCATGGGCAAACTTCGTTGGCCTCAGAACAGCTTCGACGGAATGCCCTTGCTGGTAATCACTTCGGAAGATTGTCCGAAGGAATACCTTGATGCCCTCACCAAGCAACACATCTCTTGGATAGCCACGGGGAAGGATGTGATAAATTTGTCGAGAGCCATGGAGATACTCTACGAAGCGTTCAATGTCGAAAGGTTGAGCGTTACCGGTGGTGGAAACATCAACGGTGCATTTCTGAAAGCCGGCCTGCTCGATGAAGTAAGCATGATGTGGTGTCCCGGTATCGATGGACGCAAGGGCATGGCAGCGGTGTTCGATGGCTTGGATGCCGACCTGCCTCCCACCAAACTCAAGTTGACAAGCGTGGAGAAGATGGGCGAAACCATCTGGGCAAAGTATATGTTATAAAGGAGTGCAGACAGAAAACAATGAAAAAGATTATAATCATCGATGGCGGCCCGCGCAAGAATCAGAATACCGCGCAGCTGTTGCAACGGCTTGCTGAGGGAGCAAAGTCAGCAAGTGCAGATGTTGAGGTGAAGACCTTCCGACTCTACGACCTCGAATACAGAGGTTGCATGTCGTGTATGGCTTGCAAACTCAAGGGTAAGGCATCAAACATCTGCCGTTTCAATGATTCGCTAACTCCCATTCTGGAGGAGATAGCCCGGGCTGATGGCCTTGTGCTCGGCTCGCCCATTTATTTCGGTGAGGTGACAGGTCAGATGCGGGCCTTCTTGGAGCGTCTGGTGTTCCCTTGGCTCTCGTACAACGATTACAGCCTGACAGCACCAAAGCGTATGCCCGTTGTGCTTGTCGAGACCATGAATGGTACCCCCGAGCGCAACAACAGCAACGGCTTTGGTTCGATGGACTACTGCCTCACATCGGCACTTGGAGAGCCGCAGCGCATCGTTGCCTACAACACTTGCCAGGTTGCGCACT
The DNA here is from genome assembly GCA_017461605.1 of Bacteroidaceae bacterium. Lineage (GTDB taxonomy): Bacteria > Bacteroidota > Bacteroidia > Bacteroidales > Bacteroidaceae > Alloprevotella. Next base: position 214,769 of record JAFTXN010000006.1, on the reverse strand, counting down.
ACGACAGCTACGAGTTGGGTGGGTTCTCGGAAGAGGCCAAACGTGCTTGGCGTGATGCCCATTGGGAAGAGGATTTGCAGAAAGCGTTCGAGGCCGGTAGACAGATGGCAGGACAATAGGTGCAAAATAGGTCCTGACAGTGCGCTAAACAGCCGGAAAGTAGCAGCCTCAATATCCGCTACTCCTTTGTAAACTTTGTGCTTACGTTATCAAAAGGCCTACAATTCAGGTGCGCTTTTACAAGAGAAGGCATAGGAAATATCTTCGTTTGGGTAAGTGACAAATAACGCGTATATTTGCCTGCACAATTTATGTATATAAAGCCAATGAAACACTTTACACTCATCTGTTCTCTCTTCCTCCTCTCGTTCACTGCGGCAACGGCGCAGAATTTGATGTCCGCAGTACCGGCGGAGGACTATCCCTTCGTGATAACTACCAATGCCGAAGATCCGGCGCTCTATTACATCTACACAGGTCGTGATGGACAGGGTGCAGCCGGCGGTTGCGTGTTTACCAACGAAATACCTTTTGGCGAAACTGTACACAAGCTTCAGCTGATGTACAAGAACCCCAATCAGGCAGAGCCTTCGCAACTATGGTATTTCATGGAAGCCGAGGATGGTAAAATCAAAATCATCTCCGCCGCTGACGGACGCATGATCACCGTAGCCGATACCAAAGATGGTGCTAAGAAAGTCTTCATGCAAACAGAGGCCGATCGTACTAACGATTTCTACACTTGGACTCTCGATAAGACCAATGGTGCCTATGCTTTTAAGACCTCGGACGGCAAGACTTTTCTCAGCCATAACGGAAATTGGTCATCGGCAGGACCGCAGATGGGGCTCTACAATGCCAACGGAAGCAAGGATGAGGGGTCACGCGTGTTTTTCGAGCTTCACAGTCTTCCCACCTCAATCTGCGGCATTATGGCAGAGCGTCCCTCTCGCCAAGGAATTTACACCATCAACGGTGTGCGCATCGAGAAGATTACAGCCCCCGGCATCTATATCATCGATGGAAAAAAACGTGTAGTGCGTTAAGGGTGAAAACAATGGGCATGCTTAAGTTGTAGGGTTTATGCGCAGTGCACACCAATAGAACTTAACAAGTTCCCATTAGTAACGAAAAAAAGCTTGCTTCGGTCCATGTGCCGAGGCAAGCTTTTTCTTTATTTTCTTGATTTGTATGTGATGTCGGGGTGAAAGGATTCGAACCTTCGACCCCCTGCTCCCAAAGCAGGTGCGCTAACCGGACTGCGCTACACCCCGTGTGCATATCTCAAGAATGCGAGTGCAAAAATAAATCATTTTTTCGGAGTATCCAAGTCTCTACTAGGCTTTTATTCGAAACGGATGGCTTTGGCCGGCTGTATGCGACTGATCATGAAGCTTGGACCGACAAGCGCCAGTGTGGTAAGTACCAGCGTGGCAATGTTCAGCAGAAAGATAACAAGCGGGTTGATGTTGACCGGGACGCTCTCCACGTAATAGGTAGCGGGGTCGAGCTTGACAAATCCCCAAATGTGTTGTGCCACCACTAATCCGAGTCCCAGGATGTTACCGATGAGCAGGCCTTTGCCTATGATGAAGACGGAAAAGTGAAGGAAGACGTGGCGTACACTTCGATTGGAGGCACCCAGGGCCTTGAGCAAACCGATGGTGTTAGTACGTTCGAGAATTAGGATGAAGAGTCCGCTCACCATGGTGAAACCGGCAACGCAAACCATCAGCGCAAGGATAACCCACACATTGAGATCGAGCAAACCGAGCCATGAGAAGATTTGTGGGTAATGCTCTTTGATGGTGATGGGCACCGGCGAGTTGAGGCCATGATAGTGCCGGCGAATGGTGTTGGTAAGCGTCGCGGATGTTGTCGAAAGGTTATCAAAATCGGCGACCAGGAGTTCGACACCGGTGCTGAGAGAGTCTTCCCAATTGTTCAGCCGGTTCACAGTACGCTTGTCTGTGATGGCAATAATCTTGTCAAATTGTGCCAGGTTGCTTTGGTAGATACCGGCAATGGTGAAGCGTCTTGTCTTTACCGTTTGCTCAAAGAAATAAGCATAGACCTTATCTCCTACTTTCAGATGGAGCGCATCAGCCTGTGTGCGTGATATGACAATCTGATTGGAGGCTGTGTCTGAGCGAAAAGTTGGCAATTCACCTTCCTGCATGTTCTCACGGATGAACGACAAGTCATAGTCTTCACCTACACCTTTGAGGGTAATTCCCAGAAAATCGTTCACGGTTTTCAGAATACCAAGCTTCTGCGAGAAGCGTTGGGCGTGTGTGATGCCCGGTGTGGCTTGCAACGATTGCAAAAAGGCTTCGGATGTGTTGATGGGGTAGTGTTCGGGGGCGCCGAATGTGCCGACATCCATCACCTCGATGTGTGAACCAAAGCCTACTACCTTCCGACTGATTTCATCCTTAAAGCCTTGTACGACGCAGACGGAGATAATCATCACGGCCAACCCCAATGCCACGCCTGCGGTGGCAATGTGGATGGCCGGTGTAGAGGCACGCCGCTTGCTTTGCTGCGTGCCATCGCCGCGATAAAGGCGACGGGCTATGAAATAGGGTAGGTTCATTTCGTTCGACCGGGATAGGCCTCAAGGGCATGGCGAAGCACCTCGAGTGCTCGGGTGAGGTCGTCTTTGTTGAGTACGTAGGCAATACGCACCTGGTTCTTGCCGGCACCGGGAGTGGTGTAGAAACCTGCAGCGGGAGCCATCATGACGGTCTGACCTTCGTACTCAAAGTCAGTGAGACACCAGGCGCAGAACTGTTCGGCATCGTCAACGGGCAACTTGGCCACAGTGTAGAAGGCACCCATGGGGATGGGGGAGTAGACACCCGGAATACGGTTCAAACCGTCGATGAGACATTTGCGTCGCTCTACATACTCGTCATACACCTCACGGGCATATTCTTCAGTTTCGTCGAGAGAAGCTTCTGCCACAAGTTGACCGATGAGCGGAGGACTGAGACGGGCCTGACAGAATTTCATCACAGCCTGGCGCACTTCCTCATTTTTGGTGATAAGGGCACCGATGCGTATGCCGCACTCGCTGTATCGCTTTGATACGGAGTCGATGAGCACCACGTTTTGTTCGATGCCTTCGAGGTGGCAGGCAGAGATATAAGGAGAACCGGTATAGATGAATTCACGGTACACTTCGTCGGAGAAAAGGTAAAGGTCATACTTCTTTACCAAGTCGCGGATTTGGTTCATCTCGCGGCGTGTATACAGATAGCCGGTCGGGTTATTGGGGTTGCAAATCAGAATGGCTCGGGTGCGCTCGTTGATCAGTTCCTCAAACTTTTCAACTTTTGGCAGTGCAAAGCCTTCTTCAATGGTGGTGGAGATGGTGCGTATCTTTGCTCCGGCAGAGATGGCAAAAGCCATATAGTTGGCATAGGCCGGTTCGGGCACAATGATTTCGTCACCGGGATTGAGGCAAGAGAGGAATGCAAAGAGCACAGCCTCCGACCCTCCCGAGGTGATGATGATGTCATCAGGTTGCAGATGGATGTTGTAGGTTTCATAATAGCCTACCAATTTCTCCCGATAGCTGCTAAAACCTTGACTGGGGCTGTATTCCAACACCTTGCGGTCGATATGTCGCAACACATCAAGTCCCGACTTGGGAGTAGGGAGGTCAGGTTGTCCTATGTTGAGATGATAAACGTGCGTGCCGCGTTGCTTGGCCGCTGTAGCCAATGGTGCCAACTTGCGAATGGGCGATGCGGGCATCTCGATGGCGCGTTCAGAAATTTTAGGCATCTTCAGTCGTAAATGTTATGTTGTTTTGGATTGACAAAAGTACACCAAAAGCGCCGATGTGCAAAGCAAATGTTTGTATTTATGAACTTAAACTTTGATAGTTTATCCGAATATGCAAGTCTGAGGAGGAGTGTGTTTTCCGAAGATACCGGTTTCTTTATCTTCCTGTCTATCCGCGTAAGGACAATAATTCAAAAAAAGAAATGGACACCGAATTCGCAAAAATAGCAACGGAGCCCATTTCTTTATTAAGTTTTATGGAACTATATAACCATAGTTTCTAAGTGCTTATTCCCACAAAGACCGTTTCTTGGAGAGTGATTCTTCAGGATTTATGGTTTGGTTGTTGTGAATGTTTGTCTCTTTTCCTGATGCACTGAGAATATGACTTTCTGTCTGCATCTCAAAACGCTCGGAACGGGGTGCAAGATATTTTCTTTTCATAATGTATTGCTTAATGAAAGGTGAAACATTGTTTGCTCAGAGTCTCAGTTTAGAGGATGACCTTCTTACCATTTATGATGTTTATGCCATGCTGAGGCTTGCTGAGCTTTCGGCCGGTGATATCGTAGATGCTTTCGGGCTTCTGTGTCTCAATGATGGTTGTGACAGCCGTAGGATTTTCGAATCTGATGGTCAGAGCCTGGGCATCGCTCGGCATGTTTGTAACATTCCATTCCATCCAGCATTTGTTAGCATTGATGCTACCACCTTCTTCTTGCATGCGATAAAAACCTACTCCGGAGAGGCCTTTGGCAAAGATGAATTTCGCAGCATCGTCTTCTTGTACGAGTGTTTGCTTCACGAAGTTTCCTCTGAGTACGCTGCCATTGAGTGAAGTCTTGACATCTTGTGCTCCAAAGTTGATGGCAAGATCGTAGTTGCCTTGTGGAGCCGAGATGATGACCGGGGTTCCGGCTTTCAGCGTTTCACCGGGATTGGCAATGACTTTCATCGTGCAGACATATTCGCCGGCTTCGTCCCCGTCCTTAATGTTTGATACCGTAAAGTCGTAGGCATACATGTTTTCAGCCATTACAACGTTGAAAGGCAAACAGAGAGTAGCCATCTCAGCTGCACTAACGTTAAAAGGGTAGGAGGTGGCAGAAACTATCGTAAATGTATTGGCATTGGCTTGAGATTCATTCGCAAACACTGTGCCATTCTTCTCCGAATTATAATTACCAATATAATTACAACTTTGACTATGACTTAACGTACTTTGGAATTTAACTGTAGCATTTTCAGTGTTAACATCGTTGATGAGGTATGCTCCTGCATCAGCTTTGTTGTCAGAAAACATAAGGTGTTGCCAGTTTGTTGTATGGATAGGCTTCAAATATTTTCCTTGCGCTGACAAAGCATAACCTGCTCCAGAGGGAGTGATTGTGAAATACGTATCAGCCCCTCCTACGGTACCTGTTCCGCCTGAACCAAGCCATTTGTAACCTTTACTAGTATGATTGTCTCCTCCTTCATGGTATTGAATGTATGTGGGGGTGTCGTTATACTTTAATTGATACACTCCATTATATTTCGGATTAATTGAGAAGTAGAACGTAAGAGTAGTACCATCATTCAACGTAATTGTAGCACTGTGTGCTCCATCTGTTGCACCAGCTTTGATTGTAACCTCGCTGAGGTCTGTAACAGTACCACTGACTGCGTCGGAAGTGAAGCTGCTGATATCAGTCAGTTTGCCGAAGTAAGGCGTCAAATCTATGATTGCACCTGCACTAGCAGGAATGGTAGCCATGCTTGAGACGTCGTTGTCGAGGTAACGATAAGCATAGTATGTGCTGCTATTCACTGTTACGGGAATGATGTACTTGCTGAGCAATGCAGTTGCAGACTCTACGGTGTTACCTTCGGGTTCACGAGTGTATGACGAGGTATGTCCTGCTTGACCTTCGGAAAGCGCAACATTACTTACAGCTGTTTGACCTACATAATGTTCCTTGCCATGTGCCCAGTTCCATTCGAAGTAACCGTATGGGGTATTAGGGAATTGTGCTGGATCACGTTCTGGAGTACACTTATTTTTAAAGAAATACTCCCAACGAGGCAAGTATAGGTCTTTCATCAAACCTTGCCATGAGCGATAAGAGTAGTCGGTGAGGTTTGTACTAGGATGTGACCATGTAGAGATGATGGTACGCGCATTGTTGTATTCGTACCAATCTGCAGTGGCACTTGTTGGGTTTACAACTTCACTCGCAGCATCGCGTGCTTCCTGGGTCCATTTACCAAGACGGAAGTTGAGGTTCGTGCCCTTGAAGGCATCCACATCAGCAATCAAAGCGAGGAAGGCATCACGGCGAGCAATGTATGTAGCATCTGTTGCAAAGTTTGTACCAGCAGCTGTCTTCGCAGACTTAATTCCCTTCAAGAGATAGTATGCATAGTCTGCCATCACACCGCCACCGAATTCTACGAGGTCATAGTTGTAGTTGCTTTGGAATATGTCGCTTGCGCCAATTGCGTCCTCTTGGCTGAGCAATTTGTACACCGCATCAATCAACATTTGTTGGCGAGCCTTGGTGTATGTTCCTATAGCATCGTTCAAAGTCTTACCCCAGGCACTTACCTTGTATGCTTCGAGGTTGGGACGAGCTGCCCAAACGTCTTCCACAGGACCCTGGATGTTGTCAGCACCATAGTTCAACGGACCTTGGCGGAGCAAATCCCAGGCTTCTTGTGTTACAGCATTGTTAACACCATAGCGAGCTGTAGCATAGTTTTTCACCCACTCTGCAACATCTGGTTTTTCACCATTCATCCAGGGAAGTTGGAAAATAAGGTCGTAAGTAACGGGCGTTTGTTCGATAGCTTCAGGAGCAGCACCGATACCCTTGATGCTAGCATACTTACCCTTAAACTTGAAGTAGTTGTCTGTAAGATTGTTCAGACGACCCATCAAACCAGAGCGACCGCCGAAGTTGGGGATAGCGCAGAATACGGCATCATGAGGAGCATAGCCATTATATCCCCAACTGTCGAATTCTGGTAAACCGTCTGAGAAAAGGTCAAGAACAATAAGTTTACCTTCAGGAACTTCTGTAAGAGATTTCGTTTGTGCACCTCCATTCCATTGCCATTGCTGAATTACCCATTGTGAACCGGGATTGGCTGTTTCCATTGCATTATAGAGAGCAGTGTAATCGCCGTCATAAGCAGTACCACCACCTTCGTGGAAGGGGTCCATGGAGTAGTATTGGCTTTCGCCCATCACTTCCTTCAAGCAAGCGTAGTAGTCGGCTGCAATTTCGGCATAGTTGGCATTGCTAATGCTGAGTAGGAGAGGACGCACGAAGTCGCCTGCCCAGTTGCCACCATTACCGCGTGTAACATATCCAGTCTTAGCATTGAAGTTTGTGGGCACCATACCGCTCCAGCCGGGCAATACGGGTTGCATACCGAGTTCGCGTTGACGAGTAACAATCTGATTAGCGAGATTCTTTTGACGTGCATACCAAGCATCGTCTTGCACACCGCCGGCACCAGCCCAAGTGCCACCGCTCTTCGTGCCTTCAGCTGTACCACCCCAACCTTCGAGGTTGTTCATGGCCCACCAAGGAATGAAGGCAGGACCTGCAACAAATGCCTTAGCATCAGTTTCTGTATAACCACACTTAATAAGGAACGAGCGCCATACTTCTTCAAGACCTACGAGTTGGAGCGGCATGTTTACACCATGGAGTGCCATCCAGTCGATTTCCTGTTGCCAGCGCTTCCATGTCCATGAAGTCATAGAGTAACCGAATGTACAAGTGTTCAGATAGTAACGATACTTGGCATCGCTGGTGTGTGTTTCTTCTGCTGTGGGAACGGGAATGTTAGAAAGGTCAGCGTAAGCAGCCCCACTCACTGTCTTTTCGTTCAAAGAGTTCCAAGCGATGTTAATCTTTGCAATGTGGTTCAAGTACCAGCCAAGACCAGTAGTAATAGCACTGATGGTAGTACCCTTAATCAAAATCTTGTTGTCCTCACTACCAATGACGAACACTTCTTGCTTAGAGTTGATTGATGGATCGAGAACGAACTTAAACTTCGCATCTGTTCCTGCACCACCAATACGATTTACGAGTGCCACAACTGAAGCCGGCTCTTCTGTGATGGGGGCTTCAGTGTACACAAGGGTAATTGTAGCATCTTCGTCGTTGACTACGATACTCCAAGTGTAGCCGGGAATTTCTGTGGCTGAAACAAGGTCGGCATCAAACTCTGCAACAGCAATGGTCGAACCATCGGTAAGTGCCTCTCCTTTGTGAGTTACGGTTACTTCGTTCTCTCCATTACCGGTGATGCTGAATGTGTAGTCAGCTGCTTTTTCGTATGAAGTTTCAATTCTGAACGCTTTTGCATTCATCGTGGTGTTTTCAGTAACGAATGAGAACGAGAATGCACCGCCAAGGTCTATGCTGGCGGGTAAAAGTATTTCAAAATAGTCGTCTTCGGTACCGGAAGCCCATGTGCCACAGCAACAACCTGCTCCATCAGTTCCAGCATTAATACCATCAAGCAGACCAGCATAAGACTTATTGTTGTTACCGCTGAAATAGCTTTCCTTAAGCTCCACTTCATTGCCATTCGCATCATACAGCGTGAATGAATCAAAACTCAGGCGCTTTGCACCATCTTTGTAGAATGCTCCAGATTCTGTTAAGGTGAAGCGAATTTTGTTGCAAGTACCTGCATACAGAATGTTGTTAGAAGTAAAGGTGTACTTGCTGTTAGTTACTGTTCCTGCCGTAGGATAATCAACAGTATTACTAAGTGGTGCAATCTGCAAATTCTTCACGTTGATACCCGTGGGCAAACCATATGCCATCTGCGAGAACGCTCCAAGGGCATTGTTGAGCGTGTAATCGTTGACAGCAACGGTGCCCGAGGCATTGGTTGTCTTAATCTGCAACTGCTTGCCACCATTATATGAAATGGATGCGCTGAAGTTGCCGGTATAAGTAACGTTATTAATCAAGTGGTCTCCTCCGTCAAACACGGCATCCAGTTTGCCACCATTGGCAGCACTCTGCAAATAAAATTGCAATCCTTTGTAACCATTCTTTTCAGGGAAAGCATCTGTTCCGATAGCGAAGATGCTTGTTCCATATTGGTTAAAAGATGCCCCGTTGGGATTCTCCACATCCAGAGAAATGGTCCAACCGGTTCCTGCGGGAATCTCAGCCAATCCCTCTTGGTGGTAATTAGCCACGTCAACTACTCCCATAGAACCATTACCTGTGAGTGTTGGGTCTTTAAGTGTAACAGTTACCGTAGTTGCTGCATTCACAGATACAGGCCAAGTGCCATCAACTTTCTCTACAGAATTTTCTCCTATCTTACATGAAACGATGAATTTACCATCATGTTCCGCTCTGTTTTGTATGGTATAAACAGCCCCCGCATCTACATAAGTCTCAATTCTAAGTTCTTCAACTTCTGCATCTTCGAATTGATATATTATGGTAAGGGGATATGCTTCACATATTAACCATTGAGACGCTTGGTCATTCTTTTCCCAACCAACAACTTTATATACACCACCCCATTCGTTCAAGTTGGCATAAGCATAATCGCCACCACCTGTAGTCTGGAATGTGCCATAAACGTCAGCAACATTGACAAAAGTGAATTGTGATGCTTCTGCACTTTCCTTTTGTTTTACATCAGCACTTTCGGAGATCGCACCAATGTACTTCTGAGTTGCCACATTCTTTAGTTTTACACTACCGTTGTCGCCAGCTTCAACCAACCAAAGCGTGTTCAAGTCTGTTTTATCATTAGACTTACGAATCATGTCATTATCATCAACGGTTGCAGCCATATATACCCCCTTCGCTCTGTTCTTGAAGCGGATATAGTCGCCAACAGCAGGTCCCGCGGTCTTAGTCGCTTTCAAAGTGCTCACAGCTGCATTGATAGCGATATGACTTGACACAGCAGAAACCAAATCTGTCGTTACGTCCAAATCCTTAACTGCAGCCTTGGCTGTAGCAATAGCATCATCGGGGAAATTATAATAGCTGGCCTCTGCAGCACCTTCAGCAGTTGTGATAAGTGTCATTGCACTCGTCTTTGCTGCGGCAGCTTCATTCTTCAAGTCATCCTCAGTCTTACCTGCAGCTACAATCGACCAAATAGAACCTGCGTCATTATAATTGTAGTTAGTAACCTCGGTACCATCTAAATCATTCCACCCGGCACCTGCTTCATTGTACGGATAGATGACATCTCCCCAATACGTGCTATCGTGCTTTCTGATGAAATAAATCTTGGCCCCGGCGTTTGCAGCAACCATGTTACCGTTAGTGTTCTCCACACCCAGAGCGCTTCCCGCATTGTAGATACGGCAAACAGCACATCCTTCGGGGATTTGAGTGCCGGCAGGAAGCTCATTCGTAGCATCTACGAAATACCAGTATGAGCCGGCTGTGGCTTCTGAAATCTGAGTAAAGCGTGTGCCTTGACCAACAAAGTTCGCAAACTTACCATTCCTGCGACGATTTTTGATGTAGTAGAAGTGCTTATCTTCGTTAGTTGACATCTGTAGCTTAGATGCCTTCAGTGCAGCTACATCTCCTGTATAATTTTCGATAACCCATGCAGAACCATCATCATTTGCAGTCCAATAGGCCACCAATGTGTGACTATTACCAGCATCATTCCAACAAGAATTTCCTTCGTAGGTTGATGTGTTGGAAATGGATATTCCAGGATAATTGGCATTTGAGTTCGCTCTCAAGTACCATTCTGTTCCAGCAGCAGTCCAAGAACTGTGACCTGCGCACAAGTTGCTTGTTGCTGCATTGTGGATTTTGTATCCACCATTTTCACCTGCGGTAAAATAGAACAGATAGGACTCATCCTCAATGGTTGAGTTGAGCTTCATCTGCGCACCACTACCGGTGAATGCGGCGTACACATTACCACGCACATTCTTGATGGTGTACCAAGTGATATTGCCTTCAGTTGATACCACAGGCAAATCAGTAGCAGTAGCCATCATCGTCCCAATACATGCAAGGAACGATACCATTAGCATTGCTAATTTTTTTCTCATAGTGTTATGGATTTTGTTGATAAATATTTTGCAAAACCAATGAGGGAATGTGGGTCGTGTAGATGTCGACTTTGCACACATCATCCCATACATGGCGCAAAGATATGTAAACAAATGGTAAATGCGTGAGTTTTATGCGAATAAATGGTGTAAATGTAGGGGAGTAGTACGTGTTTTTCTATTTTGGGCGGCTTTTTGAGCATTTGTGTGAGTGCATGGGGCGAATGCCTATAGGTTCTTTCGGCCTGAGCCGAGGGCTTGCTTCTGTTTACATTGATCTAAGAATTGTTTCAAGCGCATGACTTTTGTGTCTCAAGCGCTTGATATTTTTGTCTCATGCGCTTGACACTGCAGTATCAAGCACATGATACTGCAGTGTCAAGGCGTGAGAAAATTTTTGATACTTGTCTTTTGGGATTAGGGGTGGTGTTTGTGGAATACAAAAATCCCAAGAGCCGGGGTTGCTCTTGGGATGAAGAAATAGGTATGTGTGTTTGGCTTATTGCTTTTCTGCGGGGTTGAGCGCCAACTGTAGTTCGTCAAGTTGTGCCTGGTCCACAAACGAGGGGGCATCAAGCATCACATCGCGTCCGGAGTTGTTCTTGGGGAAGGCGATGCAGTCGCGGATGCTGTCGAGACCGGCAAAGAGGCTTACCCAGCGGTCGAGACCATAGGCCAAACCGCCGTGAGGGGGCGCGCCATATTTGAAGGCATTCATGAGGAAGCCGAATTGTTCTTGCGCCTTTTCGGGCGTGAATCCCAGTGCCTTAAATATCTTTGCTTGGAGTTCTGCATCATGTATGCGGATGCTGCCTCCGCCCACTTCCACTCCGTTGCAAACCATGTCGTAGGCATCGGCCAATACGCTGCCGGGATCGGTGTCGAGCTTGGCGACGTCAGAGGGCTTGGGAGAGGTGAAGGGGTGGTGCATGGCCATGAAGCGTCCGTCTTCTTCGCTCCATTCGAACATGGGGAAGTCGACCACCCAAAGCAGGGCAAACTTGTTCTTGTCGCGCAGACCGAGGCGGTTGCCCATCTCGAGGCGCAGCTCGCAGAGCTGACGGCGTGTCTTCATGGCATCGTCGCCACTGAGGATGAGGATGAGATCACCGGGCTTGGCGTTCATGGCTTCGCCCAAGCGGCTGAGCACTTCGGGGCTGTAGAACTTATCTACGCTGCTCTTCACGCTGCCGTCTTCTTGCACACGGGCATATACCATGCCTTTGGCACCAATCTGCTGGCTCTTCACGAAGTTGGTAAGTTCGTCGAGTTGCTTACGGGTGTAGACGGCACAACCTTCGGCGCAGATACCACCGATGTAGGCTGCATCGTTGAACACTCCGAATTCGCCGGTGCCTTTGAGCACGTCCATCAGTTCGACAAACTCCATGCCGAAGCGCATATCGGGTTTGTCGGAACCGAAGCGGCGCATGGCTTCGCTCCAGGGCAAACGGAGGAAGGGGGCTTCGCCGAGGTCCACACCGCGCACCTCCTTGAAGAGGTGCTTGGTCATTTCTTCGAAGACGCTGATGATGTCGTCTTGGTTGACGAAACTCATCTCGCAGTCGATCTGTGTGAATTCGGGCTGACGGTCGGCACGAAGGTCTTCATCGCGGAAGCATTTCACAATCTGGAAGTAGCGGTCCATGCCGGCCACCATGAGCAATTGTTTCAGCGTTTGCGGACTTTGGGGCAGGGCGTAGAACTGTCCGGGATTCATGCGTGAGGGCACGATGAAGTCGCGTGCTCCTTCGGGAGTGCTGCCTACCAATACGGGAGTTTCCACTTCGATAAAGCCTTTGCTGTCGAGGAAATGGCGCACGGCCAAGCAGAACTTGTGACGCAGTTCCAGGTTGGCGCGAACATTGGAGCGGCGCAAGTCGAGGTAACGATACTTCATGCGAAGGTCGTCACCGCCATCGGTGTTCTCTTCGATGGTGAAAGGAGGCACCTCGCTGGCATTGAGCACGCGCAGTTCGTTCACTATGATTTCGATGTCGCCGGTGGGCATCTTGTCGTTCTTGGCATAGCGTTCGTTCACGCTTCCCACAACTTGAATCACATATTCGCGTCCCAACTTGTTGGCTTGCGCACATAGTTCGGCATCTGTTTCTTCGTTGAACACCAATTGCGTGATACCATAGCGGTCGCGCAGGTCGACAAATGTCATGCCGCCCATCTTGCGACTGCGCTGTACCCATCCGGCCAGCGTTACGGTTTCGCCTACGTTGGCAATGCGGAGTTCGCCGCAGTTTTTGCTTCTGTACATAGTATATATTATATTGTATCTTGTTTTCGGTTGCGAAAGTACAATTTATCTTTGACAACGTGAAGCGTCGGCGTGTGATATTCGCTCTGTTGGTGCTAATTAAGGGATAGTGCGGTTGGCAGAACGGATGTTGGTAGGTCATTTTCTTGGCTGAGAAACAAGCCTTCTTGCTCGGGCTTTCACATCGGAAAAGATAGCAATGCAGCCTTTTGTGCAGGACTGCAGCCCGTGGATTTTTCGGGGAGTCATATACCATGCAAGCAAACGGCATTCAGCTGCCATTTGCTTACATGTTTAGTTGTCTGTACGCTTATTCCGAATTGCGGAGTAAGTCTCTGTTGATTAGTAATAGTGAATGGTGCGCTTCAGCGTTGCTTTGCCTTGGGTCTTTTCTTCGGCATCTGTGTCCCAATTGAGGAACGTTCTGCTGAACTTGACGGTGCACTTCGTCCAGTTGCCCTCAGCGTCAAACTCGGTGTAAGTGTATGTCTCTTTGTAGGTGGTTTCTCCAAAAGAATCTTCGGCTTTCACGGTCAGCTTTGTGGGGTTGCCGTTTTCGTCGTAGTCGGTATAAGTGACCTTGATCGATTGGTCGCCACCGGATGTTGATAATGTCTTGAGGAAACCATCAGTGTTGAGAACTTTTGTTGTGCCGCCCGGCTTCTTCCAATTGCCTTGTTCGTCAAATTTGAGTTTCTCAAGTATGTTCCACTCCGCTGATGCGTAGGGCGTAACGTCTTTTACGTTGCCCTTGAGTCCGAACGCCTTTCTGTCGTCAGAAGTGTAGGCCGGCTTTTCGGCTTCCGGCTCTTCGATGGGTGTTACTATGGTATCGGTGGTGGCTACGGTATCATTTGCTTTCTCCGTCGAGGTCGGAGGATTGCCGTTGTTGCAAGCCGTGGAGAGGGTACAAACTGTCAAGAAAGTAAAGATGGATGTTGTGATTGCTTTCATAAGGTTGGTGATATTTGTTTTGTAAGTATTGCTTTGAACTGGAATTTTGGTTTGGGCTTATCCGCAGTGGAAGAAGCGTTGCACCATCTTGAGCATCTTCTCGGGATCTTGCTCGATTTCACTACGCAGATCTCGGTCGTTGTGCGAACGCAGTTGCTTGATGATGCCGTCGATCATGGCCGGGCTGAACACATTGTGCTTCTCGAAAATGGCACGTTGGCGTTGCAGGCAATCGGCTGAGGCATCGCAGCTATCGGGCAGTTGTTCCAGGCTGTTCAGCTTGTCAGCGTGCTCTTTCTGATGGATATTCACATTGACGTAGGTGCGTTCAGCCACTTCGAGCGCATTCTCCATCTCGAAGCCGTGTCTGCAGGCCACTGCCAGTCCGGCAAGGAGTTGGTAGAGGTCGGCAGAGCCATCCGGCGAACGCATCTCCACCGTTTGCTTCTGTGTGGTGTCATAGTGACAAGGCGTTTCCAGAGGATTGGCCCATTGACTCATGTCTGTTTTGGCAGACCATCCCAAAGGTACGCGCACCAACACGGAGCGATTGCGGTCGCCCCAGCAGATATTGGTCGGAGCTTCCTGGTGGGGCACTAAACGGAAATAGGAGGTGGGGTTAGTGTTGCCGAAAGCCGTGATAGAAGGTGCCAGTTGCATCATACCGGCGATGGCCTTGCGAGCAGTTTCGGAGAGAACACCGTTGGTCAGCATTTGGTTGACACCATCTTTCAAGATACGCATGTGGATGTGCAGACCCGAGCCGGCTTTGCCTGTGGTGATTTTCGGTGCAAATGTAACTTCGTACCCCATCTGGTAGGCCAGGTTGCGGATAATCCATTTGGCAATCATCAGTTGGTCGGCTGCATCTTCAGCATTGACTGGAAGGAACTCTATTTCGTTCTGTTCGTACACCAGTCCGTCGAGTGCGAAGTTTCCCACCTCTGAGTGTCCATATTTAATCTGTCCGCCGGCCTGTGCGATATATGCCATGCATTGGGTGCGGAAATCGTTGAACTTGGCATAGGGGGCTGATTCATGATATCCCTTTTGATCGGTGGCAGCAAACATTCCACTGTCGGGGGCCATGACGTAGTATTCGAGTTCACCCATGGCTTGAAACTCCATGCCCGTGGCTTGCTGAAAAGCACGGCATGCCTTGTGTAGTGTGTGCTCCGGTGAACTTTCGAGAGGCTCGCCGTCCTTATTGAAATAGGAACAGAGCATTGACAACGTGGGGATTTCGGCAAATGGATCGTGGAATGCCGTGCAAAAACGGGGTACCACGTAGAGGTCGCTGCTTCCGGCTTCGATAAAAGGGAACAGGCTGCTTCCGTCCACGCGTTCGCCACAAGTCAGAATGGTTTCCAGGTACTCTTCATTGTTGATGACAAAGTTGAGTGTCTTCAGTCGGCCATCGCCGGCAGGATACATGAAGTTGACCATGCGGATATCATTTTCTTTGATGTAGCGAATGATATCAGTTTTCGTAAACTCTTTATTTGATTTGCCAAGATAGGCCATCACCTTGTTGGGACTCAAGGACAGTTCTTTGTTCATGATATGGTTTTATAGGGTTTAGAATTACATGCTCTCTCTCGACAAAGATAGTGCAAGGCGAGTGGAATACAAAGAAAGCCCGCAGTTTTTTCTTTTATTTCCGAGCCGCAGCCTATCTTGCGCGTCAGCGAAAGTGTGCAAGGCGAGTGGAATACAAAGAAAGCCCGCAGTTTTTTCTTTTATTTCCGAGCCGCCGCCTATCTTGCGCGTCAGCGAAAGTGTGCAAGACGAGTGGAAACAAAAATGGAGAGGCCCAAGTGAAGCCTCTCCATGTACATATTTATAATTGTGCGCTTAGGTGAAGATTTATTCTACCACCACCTTTTGTCCGTTGATGATATAGATTCCACCGGCGGCTTGGTTCACACGACGACCGCTGAGGTCATACATCTTAGTTTGACCCAGTCCCGAGGTGGTGAGCTGACCAATGCCGGTTTCCACGATGTTGATGTTGAGCACTTCGGGGAGACTGCCGCTCATTACTTCCAGGAATGCACGGTTGGCGGGCAGGAGAGAGCCGGAGTAGAGAGCGAATTGCTTTTCACCATTCTTGGCAGTAAATGCATAGTAGCTCTTGTCAGCCGCAGCGTTGGTATCTTCGGTGTAACCCACCATGAGGCTGGTGGCCGTTCCGCTTTGTGAAGCCGGATTGAAGTGGTGCGTGCCGGCATTCGCTTCGATGATAACACCGGTACGGGCCGGGATAACACCGTCGCCGATGGCTTCGAGTGTAACAGATGCTGTGGCTTCGTCTACTTTCTTCACGCAATAGGCCACTACGCCTTCCGGTATTTCAACGGGGTAGGGCAGATAGAGCGAATTGTAACCGGTAGCATCGACTTCCAGATCATAGCCATTGGCTCCGTCTGCCTCGAGCGAAGTTACGTCGCTACGGGTCAGTGAGAAACTCTGTATAGTCATACACAATTGGCCATTCATGTTTACCACAAGTCCGACGCTCACTTCGGTTTCTTCTGTCAGCACAAATGTGATGCTGTTGCTTGTGCATGAACCACTCTTCGGAAGCATCAGTTGGCGTGCAAGGCTTTCATTGTCGAGGTCGGCAGTGTTGGGCAATCCCTTGCCGATAGCTGCAACGATGTAGCTATTGCCACACTGTCCTTCATAAGTGCCGTCGTATGTGGCTGTGAATGTGTAAGAACCTTCCGGCAATGTGATGGTCTGGTACGCCTTGTGGTCAGTAAGAGTGGTGACAAAGTTGTCCCAGCCTGTGGTAACGGTGAAACAGTTGTCTTTACCCTTGTCCACGTGAGCACCGGTAGTGATGTTACCATTGACGATAGTGTTCTCGAGTGTCCAATCCTTGATAGCGAAGGTACGGCTGCTCAGTTGAGGGTTTACGCAGGTTTTCGAATCGCTGCTGAAGGCTTTCTTGTAGTTCTTCAGATAGTCTGCTGAAACGTCGTCTTTCGTGCCGCTTGCGTCGAAGTTGAGGCAGAACACACCTTTCGAAAGTCCCCATGCGTCGCCGTCAGGTCCGAAGCCGCTACGAATACCATGGTTACCGTTGGTGGTGGCGTCTTGTACGTTACCACCACTCTGATTGAATGAGTAATAAATCACCAAACCTTCGGCTTCGGCGGCTGCTACATCGGCAATCGGTGCATTGGCTACTTCCTTGAGCTGTGCCAGGCTGAGGGTCTTGTTCCAAACGCGGAATTCATCAATCTGTCCGGCCTGCGGTGCTGTTTCAGTACCGATGTTGAAGGCTGCGAGTGCGGGCAACTTGGCTAGTCCTATCGATTTCTTTATGAACTGAACACCATCGCGATAGAAGATGGTAGAACGGTTGTTGAAGGTGACAGCATAGTGGTGCCATTCGCCGGGGATAATGAAATCGTCGCCCGATGAGATGAATCTGTTGTTGATGTGAAGTTCCATCGCACCGGTGGCATTTGTCTTCAGCATGAAGGTTGATTCGCTGTCGCCAATGCCGTTGCAATAGGTGGCGAGGCGTCCTGAGTTCATCCACCATTCGATGGTGAAAGTGTTTTGATTTTCGGTGAAAGGTACTGTTGTTGCGGTGAGTTTTGCTCCACCGGTTCCGAAGTTCAACCCATTCTTACTATCGGCGTTACAAACGATGAGTCCACGCTCACGCGTTGCCTGATGGCTGCCGGTGTTGTTCGATACCATGAGTGCAACATCGTAGATGCCCGACTTGTCAGGTGAGAACGAAGAGTTCTGTCCATTGATGATATAGTCGCCTGAAGGACCGCTGATGTGCCACAGCCACTTGTTGGGTGCAAACTTAGACTGGTCACGGAGGAATGTGTTTTCGCCTTTCAGGATAACACCGGGCGCAACGGTGAAGTTGGCTACAGGAGCTACTTCGACCACCGAGATGTTAACGCTTGACGACTTGCTTTGTCCGTCGGGGGCTGTAACCTTGAGTGTTACGGTGTAATCGCCCTTAGCTTGGTAAGAAGCTGCAGCGTTCATCGTAGTAACCTTTTCTACATCGGCACCGGGCATTGACCATTCGTAGAGGTAGCCGAGCACAGGCTTGTTTACCAAGAAGGTGACGCGTTCACCTGCCGGAACATTGGTATTTGTAGCCTTAAATCCGGCGTCAATGGCAGGAGCTTCGCTGACAGTGATTTCACGAGTAGCGGTTGCTGTTTCTCCCTTGGCATTTGCGGCTTCCACCGTGATAGTGTATTGGCCGGCCTTGCTGAAGGTGAGGGTGGGTCTTGCTACGGCCAAATTCTCTACGCCTGCATCTGCGGCAGTCCACTTCAGGATGTTGGCAGAGTTGCTGTGTGTGGCGGTGAAGGTGGCAGGAATACCTGCATAAACGGGTTCTTTGGGTTCGTTGATGCTTACTGTGAGTTCGTCTGTCGGAGAAACAAGGCGAGGAGGATTGTTCTTTGCGAGACTGAGCATCTGGAAGTTGCTATTGAGAATAGTAGCATGGTTGCCACCTACGCAGTCGCGCAGTTTCACAGTTCCGTCAGCTGTGTGCAGGGTGTCTCCCTTATAGTAGGCAATCAGACCTTGGGGGAGAATGCTTCCGGTGTATTCCACATTGTAGCTCTTCAGTACTTCGGTAGCCGAACGGGCATAGTTCCAGATACGAATTTCGTCGTACTTGGCATTTTGTGCATTTTGAGTTCCGTTGGCAGAGAATGTGAGGTCGCCAAAGCCTCCCACACCGCTATAGGTAGAGGATGTAACCGAACCACTCTTCTTTCCATTGATGTAAAGCGTGATGGTGTTTCCGTCGATCACCATGGCTACGTGCTTCCATGTGCTGGTGCTGAGCGTTGTGCTTGAGTTGACACGGTGGTTACCGGTGTTCCATCCCACAGTGTAGCGTCCATCAGCGTTGGCGTGGAACATGAAGGTACCCCAACCGGGACCACCACTTTGGTTCCAGTCTATCAGAGAGTTCGGATTGATATAGAACTCGATGGTAGCTTGCTCAAACTTAGTGCTGAAGACGTTGGGAATGGTGAAGCCGGACTGCTTCAGGTTGATGGCAGTGTTTATGCTGGCATTGGCCACCGGTGCATTCACTGTAGCCTTGGACGACTCAGTGCCATCTTCGTATACGGTTGTGATGCTATAGCTTCCGGCAGTTGCGTTGGTCGGCTGATACGTCAATACGTCTTTTCCAACGTTGGTCAATAGCACGTTGTCTGCATAAATGTTATACGACTCGATAACGTGGCCGGAGCGCATAGGAGCTTGCCAGGTGAGTATGGTTCCATCGAACGAGGGATTCTGAGGAGCAAAATAGTTTTGTCCATATACCACTACAGAGATGATGGTTTGCTCACCGGCGTTCTTGATTTCTACGCCATCGCCACTGAGGTCGAACGGTGTTTCTATACCGGCAGGGTCGTGTTCGTAGTCGATGATAGAGGCCTTGTGAATTTTACCATTGCCTTGTGCCCATGTTTTGGTATCGACAATGAAGAAATACTTGAGTGGCATATTCTTGTCGAAAGTGGCAGAAAGGTCGGTAAGGTCATAGCCAAATTCCATCGGCTCTGTGTGCAATTTTCCGTCTGCCCAGCGTCCCAACATTGGAATTTCGGGTGCCGGATTGGTGTTACCATAGTTTCCATCGCCCGAGTAGATGAAGTGGATGAACGGAACGGACTTTTCAGGCTTTTCGGCAGACAAGTCGCTTGATACACCGGCGCTCAGAGCGATTTCGCTTCGGCGAGAATACTCCATCTCGAGTTTGATTGTGCGCAGGGGGCGGTAGTCTTTGCGTACGTGATAGATTTCCGGCCACCAGAAGTCTCCGTTGAAGGTGCGGTTTCCGGGATCTCCGTCGTTCTTGAAAGCACTTCCTGCAAAGGCGTAAGGACAATAGATGAAGCCTTTGTTACACCAGGTGTTGCCCCATGAGTTGACAATAATCCATGCTCCGCGTTCATCGGCAGCAGCTTCGCCATATACGCCATCACCATCGAGATCAAACTCAATGCGGTCGTCATATCCCACAATGGTCAGAGCATGGTCCACTTGCGTACCCCATTCTTTCACATAGTACTTACCTGTTACGCCAATGGCATCGTTCGTAGCAGTCTTAGGGATATTTTTCCACAAGCCACCCGAGGCAACACCTATACCGCAGATACCACCGGCATGGAAGTCGTTGTCGCCATTATGGTTGTAGAGCCAACGCTTCACGGCATTGCGGCCTTCTTCGGTAGCAATGCTTTGTGGAAAATGTTGAGGCTTAAGCATGCGGTTGTGCATGGCTTCAAACCACTTATCATAACCTTGCATCCAACCGAAATCGTTCTGCTGTGTGTCCTGATTGCCAAATAAGGAAGAGTAGGTCTGTCCGCCATACGTGGCAGCCGAGGGGACACCGACAAACTGCACAAACTCGTCTTTACCCTGTCCGTTGGGGGCGTACGTGTGAAGCCACACGAAGTGTGAGGGGTAGTAGTTTTCGGGCTTCGAAGCATCAAGATCGCGGTAGGCTGCCAGTTCGTAGCTGAACATATAGGAGATACGCGATGCCGAACCGCACGATCCGCCATCCTGATTGAACACCGGAGGGAAATACATGTTCTCGGCATTGTTCACATGGTCAGGAAGTGCATCAACAGCCTTTGTTTTACCCTTGGTGGCGCGGATTGGTTTGGCTTTTAGCGATTCATCAGGATTAAATGTGGTGGAATAGTCGGGATATTTCGTCCGGTCGACGTCCGTCACCCTCTGTTGCGCCGGTAGCAGGGTCGGCAAAGCAAGTCCGGCTACCAACAACAATTTTGATAAATGTTTCATAGCGAAAGATTTATTGATTTAATGATTTGTATAAGATGTTCGTTTTTTTTTCCTTTGTGTATATAGAGATTGCACTATAAACGTGGCTAATTTACAACAATGGCAGAACTCCTCAAAGTCTTCTTTGGATTTTAACCAAATGAGCCTGTCGATGAAAGATATAAATGTAAAAAGTTTTTCTCTGTTGTGATAAAAGCAAAAAGCGGAAGTGACAAAGATGCACACTGCATACATATAAATATAATATGTGCTCGCGCGTGTACGCGCGCACGCGCATCCAGCGATTTTGCCTTTTCTGTTGTCATACTGTCAATTTTCTTCTGAAAGTGTTGGGAGTCAGTGCGTAAACCTGTGACAGATAGGGTGACAGATGAGTGACAGATGCACTCTTCTGTCACTCTCCGGATGCACATCAGGCTTATTCGAACTGTCGTACAAAAAATACCGCAGCGAAGCAGGTCTTCCTGTTTCGCTGCGGTGGATATGGGAGTTAGTCAGTAGTGCTCGGTTTAGTATTCCTGCCAACTCTTGATTTCGAGGTCGTCCATCGACATTGTGCAGAATGCACCGATGAATGCCGATGCCAATCGGGCATTTGTGATGAGTGGAATGTTGAGGTCGATGGCAGCACGACGAATCTTGTAACCATTGGTCAGTTCACCCGTTGAGAGGTTCTTCGGGATATTCACCACCATGTCGATTTGCTTGTTGTGCAGCAAGTCGAGTGCCTGAGGCTGTCCGCTCTCGCTGGGCCAGTAAACAAGAGTGTTCTCAACGCCGTTTTCTGTGAGGTAGCGGCTTGTTCCGCCGGTGGCGTAGAGGTTGTAACCATGTTCCTTCAGCATCTGAGCGGCTTCCAGCATTTCGGCTTTTTGCTTTCCGTCTCCGGTTGAGAGGAGAATGTTCTTTTCGGGAATGCGGTGGCCCACTGAGAGCATACTCTTCAGCAGGGCAGCGCGTGAATCCTCGCCCAAGCATCCCACTTCACCGGTCGAAGCCATGTCGACGCCGAGCACGGGGTCGGCCTTCTGCAGGCGGTTGAAGGAGAACATAGAGGCTTTCACACCCACGTAGTCCAAGTCAAACAGATTGCTGGAGGGCTTTTCGACGGGCAGGCCGAGCATGATGCGGGTGGCCAGTTCGATAAGGTTGATCTTGAGCACCTTGCTCACGAAGGGGAAGGAGCGGCTGGCGCGGAGGTTACATTCGATAACCTTGATGTCGTTTTCTTTGGCTAGGAACTGGATGTTGAACGGTCCGCTGATGTGCAATTCTTTGGCAATCTGCTTGGAGATTTTCTTGATGCGACGGGCTGTTTCCACATAGAGTTTCTGAGGCGGGAACTG
Source organism: Bacteroidaceae bacterium (assembly GCA_017461605.1). GTDB lineage: Bacteria > Bacteroidota > Bacteroidia > Bacteroidales > Bacteroidaceae > Alloprevotella. The sequence continues at coordinate 192,511 of JAFTXN010000006.1, read as the reverse complement.
AATGGTAGCGTCACCGGAGTGCACACCGGCATATTCCACATGCTCACTGATGGCGTAGGCAATGATTTCGCCATCGCGTGCCACGGCATCCATTTCCACCTCCTTGGCGTGTTGCAGGAATCGGCTTACTACCACGGGGTGTTTCTTGCTCACATTGGCGGCAAGTTTCAGGAAGCGTTCGAGTTCATCCTGGTTGGAGCAAACATTCATGGCAGCACCCGAGAGCACGTAGCTGGGACGCACCAATACGGGGAAGCCCACCTTCTCGATGAATGTGTTGATGTCTGCCATCGAGGTGAGGGCGCTCCATTCGGGTTGGTCCACACCGATGCTGTCGAGCAGTGCGGAGAATTTGTCGCGGTCTTCGGCGTTGTCGATGTATTTTGCCTGTGTACCAAGCAGAGGAATGTGCTGTTCGTCCAAACGGATGGCCAAGTTGTTGGGAATCTGTCCGCCGGTCGATACCACCACGCCGTAAGGGCATTCGAGGTCAAGCACGTCCATCACACGCTCAAAGGTGAGTTCGTCAAAGTAGAGACGATCGCACATGTCGTAGTCGGTCGACACCGTTTCGGGGTTGTAGTTGATCATGATGGAGCGGTAACCCTCTTTGCGGATAGTGTTGAGAGCCTGCACACCACACCAGTCGAACTCTACGGACGAACCAATGCGGTATGCGCCCGAACCAAGTACCACCACGCTTCGCTTGTCGTTTTCGAAAGCGATGTCGTGTGCCTGTCCCAGGTAGGTGAGATACAGGTAGTTGGCCTGTGCCGGATATTCCGCGGCCAAGGTGTCGATTTGCTTGACGTAGGGGATGATGCCGGCTTGCTTACGGCGCTGGCGCACAATGAGTGCAGCCTTTTCGGGCTCCATTTCTTTTTCCAGTCCCAATGCACGAGCAATCTGGAAGTCGGTGAATCCTTGCACCTTGGCTTTCTTCAGCAGTTCGTTGTCAAGCAGGTTGATGTTGCCCACGGCATGCAGTTCCTGATCGGTGTCGTGAATGCCTTTGAGCTTTTGCAGGAACCACTTGTCGATTTTGGTGAGTTGGTAAATCTGTTCAACGGTGTAACCCTGGTCGAATGCTTTTTCGATGACAAAGATACGCTTGTCGGTCGGCTCGCGCAGGGCTGCATCCACGTCGTCAATTTTCAGTTCCTTGTTGTCCACAAATCCGTGCATGCCTTGTCCGATCATGCGCAGACCTTTCTGAATTACCTCTTCGAAGGTGCGACCGATGGACATCACTTCGCCCACCGACTTCATGGACGAACCGATTTCGCGGTCCACGCCACGGAACTTTCCGAGGTCCCAGCGCGGGAACTTACCTACGATGTAGTCGAGGGTAGGTTCGAAGTAGGCTGTTGTGGTTTTCGTTACTGTGTTTTTGAGGTCGAAGAGGCCGTAACCGAGACCCAATTTGGCTGCAATGAAGGCGAGGGGATAGCCTGTGGCTTTGGAGGCCAAAGCCGAAGAACGGCTCAGACGTGCATTCACCTCAATGACGCGATAGTCTTCAGAGAAGGGGTCGAAAGCATATTGCACGTTACATTCACCCACGATGCCTACGTGGCGAACGATGCGGATGGCCAGTTCGCGCAACTTCTGCACTTCGTTGTTGTTGAGTGTCTGACAGGGAGCGATAACGATACTCTCGCCGGTGTGGATGCCGAGCGGGTCGAAGTTCTCCATGTTACATACGGTGATGCAGTTGTCGAAACGGTCGCGCACCACTTCGAACTCGATTTCCTTCCAACCTTTCAGGCTCTTCTCTACCAGCACCTGCGGCGAGAACGAGAATGCCTTTTCTGCCAACTTGTTGAGCTCTTCTTCGTTGTCGCAGAATCCGGAACCGAGTCCGCCGAGTGCGTAGGCTGCACGCAGGATGACGGGGTAGCCCAGTTCTTTGGCGGCACGGCGTGCGCTTTCGATGTTCTCACAAGCTTCGCTCTTGATTGTTTTGATGTTGATTTCGTTCAGTTTCTGCACGAACAGGTCTCTGTCTTCCGTATCCATGATGGCTTGCACGGGAGTGCCAAGCACTTGCAAGTCGTATTTGTCAAGAATACCGCTCTTGTAGAGTTCCACGCCGCAGTTCAGCGCGGTCTGTCCGCCGAAGGCCAACATGATGCCTTGAGGGCGTTCCTTCTGAATTACCTTTTCAACGAAGAAAGGTGTAACGGGCAGGAAGTAGGTGCGGTCGGCCACTCCCTCACTGGTTTGCACGGTGGCAATGTTGGGGTTGATGAGAATGGTCTCGATGTTCTCTTCTTTCAACGCCTTGAGGGCTTGCGAACCGGAATAGTCAAATTCGCCGGCTTCTCCGATCTTAAGGGCACCGGAACCCAACAGCAGGACTTTTTTTATTTCTTTCATGATGATGGTCTTTGGGGATTATAAAAGCGTTACGAATTCGTCGAAGATAGGGTCGGTGGCCACGGGGTTGTTGCACGATTCGGGTTGGAACTGTACGGCCGACCAAGGCTTGTGGATGTGACGGATGCCTTCGTTGGTGCCGTCGTTCATGTTGACGTATGAGGCGGTCCAGTCCTCGGGCAGTGTGGCTGTGTCCACCGCGTATCCGTGGGTTTGTGTGGTGATGAAGCAGGTGTTGGTATCCACCTTGCGCACGGGTTGGTTGTGGGTGCGGTGTCCGTATTTCAGCTTGTAGGTTCTTGCGCCTACGGCTTTGGCCAGGAGCAGGTTGCCCATGCCGATGCCCAAGCAGGGACGCATCTTGTCGCTCTGCAGGAAGCGAACGATGTGTTTCACTGTGGCTTCGCAGGTGTCGGGATTGCCGGGGCCGCTACCGAGCAGCAATCCGTCGAATTCCAGTGTATTGAAATCGTAGTCCCAAGGTACGCGAATTACCTCGACACCTCTGCGGATGAGACTGCGCAGTGTGTTGTTCTTGATGCCGCAGTCCACAGCCACCACCTTTTTGGCAGCGCCCGGATTGTAGCGTATCACTTCTTTGCACGACACCTGAGCAGCATAGTTCACTTCGTCGTAAGCCGGAGCGGGAGTTGTCTCTTCCTCCATGCCTTCGAAGACGATGCGGCCGCTCATCACACCATGTTCGCGCAGCGTCTTGGTGATTTCGCGTGTGTCGATGCCGGTGATGGCCGGCACCTGTTCGCGCACCAGCCATTCGCCCAAACTCTCTTTCGCATTCCAGTGGCAGTAGGCTTCGCTGTAGTCGCTCACAATGAGGCATGCGGGCTGTATGTGGTCGCTCTCGGTGAAGTTGGCCAGGCCGTCGGTTTTTTCGTCAAGGGGCGGCACACCATAGTTGCCCACTTGTGGATAGGTCATCACCATGATCTGTCCGGCAAATGCAGGGTCGGTCAATGCTTCGGGATATCCTGTCATGGCCGAGTTGAACACCACTTCGCCCTGTACGGGCTTCTCATAACCAAACGACTTTCCGTGGAATTTAGAGCCGTCTTCAAGAACCAATGTTACGTTTCGCATGTCTTATGAATGGGTTTTTTTGTTATGTTTTCCGTTGTGGAATTTCCTTTCGCGTAGACACAAAAAAACCACTACTGCGGCCGTTGATGCCGAGAGTGGTCATTGTGGGATAATAGCGAAAAAGGAAAATGTGAGAAGTCGTCAACCTGGTGGGGGAAGCCGAAGCACTTGTGATGAGAGCAAATCGCATACTGCTGCGGAACGTATCGGGGTTCCAACAGCGATTTCTCAAAACGATGTGCTTGAGGCTGAGGTTTCATAACGGCTTTTCTGTATTTCGTGCAAAGGTATAGATTTTTTTAGATAATGAACGGAGTGTGTCAAAAAAAGTTTTTTCCTTTTTTTTCGCTGTCGAAGCAAATCGCTGTCGGCATGTACCAAAAATCCGGAAGCACTGCAGAATTTTCTAAACGCCTTGTAGAAATTTCAGAACGCCTTGCAGATTTTTCTGCATGCGCATGCCGTTATCGGGAGCACTGCCATCAGAGCTGCGATAGGAGTTCGCGCGGGTGTCGGATGCAGGTCTCGGCCCCCTGTTGGCGCAGGAAACTTTCGTCACGAAAGCCCCACAAGGCCGTGATGCACCTGATGCCGCAACGCTGTGCCGTAAGGATGTCTACCTCCGAATCGCCGACATAGAGCGTGGTGTCGGGAGTGCTGCCTAAGCGTCGCATGGCTTCCTGCAACCCGTCGGGGTGTGGCTTGCGGCGGATGCGGTCGCTCTCGCCGATGGCGGTGTCGATGGTGGCGGCAAAGAAGTGTTGGTGCAAGGTGTCCACCGCAGTCTGTATCTTGTTGCTGACAATGGCGGTGCGGATGCCGAGTTGTCGCAGGGTGATGAGCATCTCATCAATGCCGGGGTAGGGGGCGGTGGCGTCCATGCAGTGGTCGGCATAGTGTCGGCGGAAGGTGGCGAATACCTCTTCGAAAGTGGCAGGATCGGTGTCGTTCGCTACGGCTTCCGACATCAGATGGCGTACTCCATTGCCTACGAAGGTGCGCACCTCGTCGATGGTGCGAGAGGGCATGCCATAGGCTTGCAGCGCGTAGTTGACGGATGCAGCCAGGTCGGACAGACTGTCGAGCAGGGTTCCGTCGAGGTCGAAAATGAAGGCTCGGTATTTCATGTGGGGTGTCGAATGATGGCAAAGCCGAGTGCGAGAACTGTTTCGGCTCGTACATTTGCGGCAAAAATACCACTTTTATTTGTTGGTGCGTGCAAAAAAATCTCTACATTTGCGAATGTTAAACATCACGAATGCGCGTTTGTCCGGTGGCTCTAAGGAGCGATGGGGGCAAAAGGCGTGTTTTTGAGTATGCATTATTTATTATATATGGTATGGAAGTAAAAGCCTGTTTTGACCATTTCAACATCAACGTAACCGATCTGCAACGCAGCATCGACTTCTACGACAAAGCACTGGGGCTTCGGCCGTGTGGAAAGATCGAAGGACCTGAAGGTGCCTTCACAATTGTGTATCTCGCCGATGCCGAAACGGGTTTCCGCTTGGAACTTACCTGGTTGCGCGACCACCCTCAGCCTTACAACTTGGGCGAATGCGAGTTCCATCTCTGCGTGCGCGTCCCCGGTGATTACGACACCACACGTGCCTATCACAAGGAGATGGGCTGTGTGTGCTACGAAAATCATGACATGGGGCTTTATTTCATCAATGACCCAGACGGCTATTGGATTGAGGTGCTCCCCAAAGAGTGACAATCCGTGGCCGGAGAACGACCGAAGAATTAACTTTAATACAAAATACCCTTATGGAAAATCAAGAATTGATCAAGAAGTGCACCGAAGTGGCACAGCAGTGGGTGGACTCTCCCCTGTATGACAAAGAGACACAGGCCGAAGTGAAGGCCATGATCGAGGCTGAGGACAAAACGCCTCTCATCGATTCTTTCTACCGTACCCTCGAATTTGGTACGGGAGGTCTGCGTGGCATCATGGGCGCCGGCACCAACCGCATGAACATCTACACCGTGGGAGCTGCTACGCAAGGACTCTCCAACTATCTCAACAAAAACTTCAAGGACTTGGAGCAAATCGCCGTTGTTGTGGGACACGACTGTCGCAACAACAGCCGCCTCTTTGCCGAGACTTCGGCCAACATCTTCTCGGCCAACGGCATCAAGGTGTACTTGTTCGAAGATATGCGCCCCACGCCCGAAATGTCGTTTGCCATTCGCCATCTCGGTTGTCAGAGCGGCATCATTTTGACCGCCAGTCACAACCCGAAGGAATACAATGGTTACAAGGCTTATTGGGATGATGGTGCACAGGTGCTGGCCCCGCACGACAAGGGAATCATCGACGAAGTCAACAAGGTCAGTGTGGCCGATATCAAGTTTGAGGGCAACCCTGCACTCATCGAGGTTATCGGTAAGGAAATCGATGATATCTACCTCGCCAAGGTGAAGGAACTCTCCATCGACCCGGCTTGCATCGCTCGTCAAAAGGATCTGAAGATTGTCTATACTCCGTTGCACGGCACGGGCATGATGCTCATTCCGCAAGCACTGAAGATGTGGGGCTTCGAAAACGTTCACACCGTTCCCGAACAGATGGTGAAGAGCGGTGACTTCCCCACCGTGCAAAGCCCGAACCCCGAGAATGGTGAAGCACTCACCATGGCGCTCAACCTGGCCAAGCAGCTCGATGCCGACATCGTGATGGCCAGCGACCCCGATGCCGACCGCGTGGGTATGGCCTGCAAGGACGACAAGGGCGAATGGGTGCTCATCGATGGCAACCAGACTTGCATGATTTTCCTCTACTACATCATCATGAACCGTAAGGCCCAGGGTAAGATGCAGGGCAACGAGTTTGTTGTGAAGACCATCGTGACCACCGAACTCATCAAGGAGATTGCAGCCAAGAACAACATCAAGATGCTCGACGTGTATACCGGTTTCAAGTGGATTGCACGCGAAGTGCGCCTCGCCGAGGGCAAGGAGCAGTACATTGGTGGTGGCGAAGAGAGCTACGGCTTCATGGCCGAAGACTTCGTGCGCGACAAAGATGCTGTATCGGCATGTACGTTGTTGGCCGAAATCTGTGCGTGGGCCAAGGACCAAGGCAAAACCCTCTACGATGTGTTGATGGAAATCTATGTGGAATATGGACTTTCGCTCAACAAGACCATCAATGTGGTGAAGCCCGGAAAGAGCGGTGCCGATGAGATCAAGGCCATGATGGAAGGCTTCCGTGCCAATCGTCCTAAGGAACTGGCCGGCTCACAGGTGGTTTGCACCAAGGACTACGCTGTGCTCAAGCAGTATGACGCCGAGGGCAATGCCTCCGAACTGCCGATGCCCGAAACGAGCAATGTGCTTCAGTGGTACACCGCTGATGGCACAAAGGTGAGCGTGCGTCCCTCAGGTACCGAACCCAAGATCAAGTTCTATGTCGAGGTGAAGGGCGAAATGGGATGTGCCAAGTGTTACGCCGGCGCTCGCGAAGAAGCCATGAAGAAGGTGGACGAGGTGATGAAGAGCCTCGGCATCTAATCAACAGATACTAAGTTTACATCGGCGAGATACGGGCGGAACGATGGCACTGCGAGGCCTCTGCCTGTATCTCGCTTTTTCTTGATACTACGACCTATGTATTGGTTTATGTTCTGCCACGGCGACCTGTTGCTGACCGAGGCTCACGAAGTGCCCATGGGAGAGCAGCCTCCCATCCGGCTCGAAGCTTGGCACAAGCAGCACCGGCTGCCCTCACTCAACGGACGCGAGTGCAGGGCCGTGCGCCTGGATGCCCCCGTGGTGCAACCGGGATTTTGCATGGTGGGGCTACGCGAAACGTTCAGCCTTCTGCCCGAAGCCGTCTACAATATGGCCGGCAAGGCTGCCGAGATACTTTACTGGGATGCCAATACCCGATTTTGCGGTGTGTGTGGAGCACCGATGAAGTTGCACACCGACATCTCCAAGCGCTGCACCAACTGTGGCAAAGAGGTGTGGCCGCAATTGGCCATTGCCATCATCGTGGCCGTAACGCGCAATGAGGGCCGCGAACTGCTGATGGTGCAGAGTCGCAACTTCAAGGGCGACTATTATGGTCTGGTGGCAGGGTTTGTGGAGACGGGAGAGACGTTGGAAGAGTGCGTGCAGCGCGAGGTGATGGAGGAAACGGGCATTGCGGTGCGCAACATCCGTTATTTCGACTCGCAGCCGTGGCCCTATCCCAGCGGATTGATGGTCGGATTTACGGCCGAATACGATGGCGGAGTGCTTGCGCTGCAACGCTCAGAGTTGAGGAAAGGCGGTTGGTTTACGGCCGACAATTTGCCCCCCATTCCCGGAAAAGTGAGCCTGGCCCGAAGACTCATCGACCATTGGCTGAAGGTGTAGCCCTGCGCGTGATGCTCATGCCGATGGCGGTCCGCCTTGTGTGAGAGAGGAAAAAAGAAGAAGCCGCAAGCACGTTGATGAGTGTTTGCGGCTTCTTGTATTCTTATGACATCGCGAACGGGGTGTCTCAGCGCTTGCGGGCTTTCTCCTTGTCGTAGCGCAATTTGCGTTGGAAAAATTTCACTTTCTGATGAAGTTCGTCATATTCCTGTTGCAGACTGTCGCGCAGTGCGCCGGCAGCCTCGACAGCGTGCAGTTGGGCATCGATGTTTGCCAATAGTGTCTGTGCTTCGCCCAAGTCGATGGAATCCATGAGCAGAATGCCCTCTTCGCGTGCACTCAGTGCCATGGGATAGCTCACTCTCATCTGTAGGATGGTGTCGCGGGCAGCGGTATAGTTTCCCTGTGCCAACAAGGAGCGTGCTTTGCTGATACTCTCAGCGCCCAGCACTTCCATCTCTGCGCGAACTTCGGAGTAGTGCGCTGTTTTGTCGTCTTGCTTTTTGCAGGCTGTGAGTGCAAGCAGCAGGAACAGAAGTAGATATTTTGTCTTCATCGTTGTAAGTTTTCGCGTCAAAAATACGAATTTATTGCGTAACTTTGCCTCTTCAAAGACTTATTATGATAAAATTGACGCAAGAGGAGATAGTGGCTGCATTGGACAAACCGGTGTTCCGAAAGTTGAGCGAAACAGCCGATGCCGTGGGCATGGAATGCTACGTGGTAGGCGGTTTCGTGCGCGACCTGTTTCTGCAACGCCCCACGAGCGATATCGATGTGGTCGTTGTGGGTAGTGGGGTGGCCATGGCTGAGGCTTTTGCTGACAGCATAGGGCGCAAGCGCTGTCATCTGTCGGTGTTTCGCAACTTCGGCACAGCGCAAGTGAAATGGCGCGACACCGAGGTGGAATTTGTGGGAGCACGTCGTGAGAGCTATCAGCGCAATTCGCGCAAACCCATTGTGGAGGATGGTACGCTGGAAGATGATCAGAACCGGCGCGACTTCACCATCAATGCCATGGCCGTCTGTCTGAACGGGGAGCGTTTTGGCGAACTGGTAGATCCCTTTGATGGTCTGCTGGATTTGGAGGAAGGATATATCCGTACACCGCTCGATCCCGATATCACGTTCAGCGATGATCCGCTGCGCATGATGCGATGTGTGCGTTTTGCCACGCAATTGCGCTTTTACATTGCCGACGAAACCTTTGAAGCGCTTTGTCGCAACAAGGAGCGCATCAAGATTATCAGTGCCGAGCGCGTGATCGACGAACTCAACAAGATCATGGCTTCGCCCGTTCCCTCTATCGGTTTCGACCATTTGCACCGTTGCGGATTGCTGGAACTGATTCTGCCGGAACTCTCTGCACTCGACTGTGTGGAGACCCGCAACGGGCGTGCACACAAGAATAATTTTTACCATACGCTTGAGGTGCTCGACAATGTAGCCCGGCAAAGCGACAACCTCTATCTGCGTTGGGCCGCCCTGTTGCACGACATAGGAAAGCCCCGTAGCAAGCGCTGGGAACCGGCGGTGGGATGGACCTTCCACAACCACAACTTCTTGGGTGAAAAGATGATTCCCTCACTCTTTCGCCGGTTGAAGTTGCCGCTTGACGAGCGAATGAAATATGTAAAAAAACTGGTGGGGCTGCACATGCGGCCTATTGTGATAGCCGACGAGATTGTAACAGACAGTGCTGTGCGACGCTTGCTCTTCGAGGCCGGTGATGACATTGAGGATCTGATGTTGTTGTGTGAGGCTGACATAACGAGCAAAAACGAAGTGCGCAAACGTAATTTCCTGCAGAACTTCAAGCTGGTGCGCACCAAGTTGCACGACATTGAGGAGAAGGACCACATCCGCAATTTTCAGCCTCCTGTTGACGGACTGGAAATCATGCAGATGTTCGGGCTTTCGCCTTCGCCTGTGGTGGGGCAACTCAAGTCGTCGCTCAAAGATGCAGTGCTCAATGGCGACATTCCCAACGAGCGCGAAGCTGCCTTGGCATTCATATTGAAAAAGGCCGAAAGTATCGGTCTGAAACCCGTGGCCGAGGCATAGCTTCATTGCCTCTATATATAATTATTGTATAGGCTTATTATCCTATGTTTGACTTTTCTTCCCAACTCAATCCGTCCCAACTTGAGGCGGTGCAGCACATGGATGGGCCTTCGCTGGTCATTGCCGGCGCAGGCTCGGGCAAGACTCGTGTGCTCACTTATAAGATAGCTTATCTCCTGCAGCAAGGTGTGATGCCCTGGAACATTTTGGCACTGACTTTCACCAACAAGGCAGCACGCGAGATGAACAACCGCATTGCCGACATCGTGGGGACAGAAGCCACACGCAACCTGTGGTCGGGAACATTTCACTCTATCTTTGCTCGCATTCTGCGACGCGAAAGTCAATACATGGGGTATAGTCCCGACTTCACCATCTATGATACCTCCGACAGCCGATCGCTCATCAAGACCTTGGTGAAGGAGATGCAACTTGACGACAAGGTATATAAGGCTTCGGTGGTGCAGAACCGTATATCCGAAGCCAAGAATCTGCTCATGCTGCCCGAGCAGTATGCTGCCGATGACTCGCTCTATAAGCGCGACAGCATCAACAATATGCCCAAGGTGCGCGATATCTATGCGGCTTATCAGGAGCGTTGTCGCAAGGCCAATGCCATGGACTTCGACGACCTGTTGCTTAACACCTATCTGTTGTTTCGCCGGCATCCCGAGGTCTGTGAGCACTATCGCAACCGCTTCGTGCACATCATGGTGGACGAATACCAAGACACCAACTCGGCACAGCATGCCATCATTCGGCAACTCACGCATCCGCAGTCGTGCATCTGCGTGGTGGGCGACGATGCGCAGAGCATCTATGGCTTCCGAGGAGCCAACATTGACAACATCCTGAAATTCACTACGCAGTATCCCACCGCGAAGGTCATCAAACTGGAGCGCAATTATCGCTCTACGCAGACCATCGTGAATGCTGCCAACTGCATCATCCGTGGAAACGTGCATCAGATAGAGAAAACCATCTACTCTGAAAACGAAGTGGGGGAGAAGCTTCGCGTCTTTGAGACACAGAGCGACAAGGACGAGGCCGAGAAGGTGGCCGGCGAAATACGCCGGCTGGTGCGCCGCGAGGGTACTGACTATGAGGATATCGCGCTGCTCTATCGTACCAATGCGCAGAGCCGTGTGTTCGAAGAGACCTTTCGCCATCATGCCATTCCTTACCGCATTTGGGGAGGCCTGTCGTTCTATCAGCGCAAGGAAATCAAGGACGTGATAGCCTACCTGCGAATGCTCGCCAACCCACACGACGAAGAGGCCTTCAAGCGTATCATCAATACGCCGGCCCGTGGTATCGGCAACACCACACTCTCGAAAATCATGATGGCAGCAGCCGAACATGGCGTCAGTCCGTGGGAAGTGCTCTGCAGTACCGAGACGTATGGCCTTTCGCTTGGAAAGTCGGCCCAGACTCGTCTGGACGGGTTTCAGTATTTGATTGTTTCCGGGATGGAGATGGCTGCAACGGAGAGTGCCTATGAGGTGGCTCGCCACATGGTTAAGGCAAGTGGTATATGGGCAGACATCAGTGTGGACAACAGTCCGGAAAACTTATCTCGGAGGGAGAATGTGGAGGAATTACTCAACTCCATCAAGAGTTATGAGGAAGATGTGCTCGAAACCGAGGGACGTAAGCTCGTTCCCTTAACGGAATTTCTGTCACAAGTGGCCCTGCTTACCGATGCCGACGAACGTGATGATGGTACTCCCAAGGTGACGCTGATGACGGTGCATGCCGCCAAGGGCTTGGAGTTCGACACCGTGTTTGTTACCGGACTGGAGGAAGACCTCTTTCCCAACGAACAGGCACGCGTCTTTCCGCGTGAGATGGAGGAAGAGCGCCGACTCTTCTATGTAGCGGTAACCCGAGCCGAGCATCGTTGTTATCTCAGTTTTGCGAAGAGCCGTTTTCGGTATGGCAAGCTGGAGTTTGCCAATGAGAGTTGCTTTATTCGGGAGATAGATGACCGATATTTGCAACGCGATGCCAATCCATACCGGCAATGGGGAGGAACTGCGCGTCGCTCGTCGGACGACGACTTCTTCATGCGCAGAGACGATCGTAAGAGTTACAACACCTCGTCATCGATGTCTCCGGCCACTCCGCGCCCATCGGTAAGCCGTGTGCCGTCGCGCACGAATGTGTCAGCACCTTCACCATCGGCAGGTGCAAACACCCGACCTGCAGGAACTTGGCGCAAAGTGACACCTTCGGCTTCTGCTACCTCTGCGCCCCAATCGCTCTCGGTGGGTGGCGGAACGCTCAAAGTGGGAAGTTGCATCGCACACGAACGCTTTGGCAGAGGTCGCGTGCTGAGTCTGGAAGGCTCGGGCGAAAGTGCCAAGGCCTGTGTAGAGTTTGAAAATGTCGGCACCAAAACCCTGCTGCTGAAGTTTGCTCGCTTCCGCGTGTTGTAATCGAAAGAGCAAGAGTCGAGATGCGCGACAGCTGATGGGGCTTATTACCACAGACAAAAACAACCTACGGGGGTATCAATTAGTCTTGACTTCCCCCGTAGGTTGTTTTTGACATAGTCGGATATGGATTGCTTTGCTGTTGAGGCTTATCTCACACTCACCTTCTTTTCGTTGACAATATATTCGCCTTGCGGGAGGTTCAGCGTGAGATTACCATTCACCTCACTGCGGTGGAGCACACGGCCGCCCATGTCGGCTACTTGCACCCAAGTGGGGACTGTTGTGCTGATGATGATGCCGCTCTGCATGGCCTTTACCTGGATGTCGCTGACTTCAGCGGTAGGAAGTGTGGTAGCATCGGGAATTACGCGGGTCAACTTCATACAGTCGATGTCGGGCATCCATCCTTGGTCAGAGTAGATGCGGACGATGTTATTGCCCTTGTTGAGACTAATGTTGAAGTTCTTAGATTTGGAAGTTGTCCAACTGCCAGAATTGAGGGTGGCAGTAATCGGCTCTCCTCCGTTGATGCTGATTTTCACTGTGCGGTTCTCGTTGCAGATGAATTGGAGGTTCATGGTGTAGTTGCCACCTTCGAAACTGTAGACGTTGCGCCATTGCAGGTCGTTGTCGGCTTTGTTGCCCAACCAAGTTACCATGGCTCCACCTGAGCAAGAGGCGGATTCAGTATAGGTGGCAGTGCCATCCGCTTCGTTATTGGTCAGTTCTTGATAGGCTGAGAGCCATCCGGTCTCGGCTTCGTAAACGGTACGCTCGAGACGTTCTTCAGCTTCAAGGTTGTAGATGCGTGTGCCGTGCTTCGGGACAGTTACGCGCATGTAGCCACTCTTGGTGCCGAGATCGCTCCGCTCGAAGAGGTCGCGCACATTGACGTTGCCGGCCAAATCGAGTTGATCGAATTTGAGTGTGACACTGGCTTGGCTCTCGCCGGGGTTGTAGATGGCTACGGCGCGCTTCTTGCCGTGCAGTTCCTCAATGTCCTTAACCAAGAAGTAGCATCCGTTCTCCTTCTTCACTACGTAAGCTTGCAAGCCCAATTTGTTCTGATTGAGAGCAATGAGTTCTTCGTTTTGCATGAGGCTGAGGGCATTGCCCTTGATATCGTTGAGGTCGCAGCCAATGAGCAGTGGAGAACTCATGATGCACCACATACCGAAGTGGGTCTTATCTTCCTCCTCCGTCAGTCCGCGTCCCACTTCGAGCATATCCATGTCATTGTAGTGGCCATAACGAGTGTAAGCGGAGAGGTAAAGGCTCTGATTGATGATGCTTTTCACCGAATTCCAGCCCAGATAGATATCTTCGGTGGTGCGCCAAGAGTCTGCGATGTCGCACACCCATGTGCCGGGGAAAGCCCAGCGGCAGATGTTCCAGGTGACGCCCTCAGCTCCGGTGGCACGGATGGCTTCGCTAATCTCCTTGTAGCGTTGCTCAACATTGAGATCGAGACCGTCGGCGTTGTTGTTGGCATCGGCACCACAATAGTCGACCTTGATGAAGTCGAAATCGAGTTCGTTAAAGTATAAGTTCATGTCTTCGGCATCGTGTTGATAAAGTCCAACACCGATTCCGATGGTGTCGCGCGGCTGTCCCCAATAGGAAGCACAGGTGTTGGCTCCGGCATCAGAGTAGATACCGGCTTTCAGTCCAAGGGAGTGGATGTAGTCGACCAAGGGACGCAGGCCATTGGGGAAACGGGTGGGGTGGATAAGCAGATTGCCTTCCTTGTCACGCCCTCCAAAAAAGCCGTCATCGATATTGATGTGATTGTAGCCTTTCTCCTTGAATCCTAAATTGACCATGGCATCGGCTTGCACCTTGATGACGGAGTCGTTGATTTGGAAGCCGTAAGTGTTCCACGAGCTCCATCCCATCAGGGGCGGATTTTCAGCGTAGAGCATCAAGGAAAATGCCAACAGGAGCATGAGGACTGATTTTTTCATTGCGAGATGTGTTAGTGAGATTGGTTAAGTTGAGTAGCTGAATTGATGATTCTTCTCTTTTCGCAGGAGAAAAAAGCCCAAGATATACCTTGTGAAAAGGTGTATCTTAGGCTTTTTATTTCTTCTGCGAGATGCAGAGATTAGATGAGATATTGTGAACTGATGCTCTCGTTGTCCATCACGCGGCGGATGGTTTCTGCCAAGAGACCGGCCACGGAGATTTGTTTCACTTTGTCGCAATTGCCCTTGTAGGGGATGCTGTCGGTGAAGAGCATTTCCTTGAGCGAAGATGCTTCAACGCGCTCGTTGGCAGGACCGGACATGATGCAGTGGCTGGCAATGGCTCGTACGCTGTTGGCACCATTCTCCATGATGATGTCGGCAGCCTTGCAGATGGTGCCGGCGGTGTCGACGATGTCATCGACGAGGATTACATCCATGCCCTTCACATCACCGATGATCTGCATGCTGTCCACTTCGTTGGCCTTCTTACGTGTCTTGTTGCAGAGCACCATGGGGCAGTCCAGATACTTGGCATACGAAGATGCACGCTTCGAACCACCAACGTCGGGGGTGGCGATGCAAAGGTTGTCGAGGCCCAGGCTCTTGATGTAGGGCAACATGATGGTTGAGGCATACAGGTGGTCAACCGGTACATCAAAGAAACCTTGCTCCTGGTCTGCGTGGAGGTCCATCGTGATGAGGCGGTCGATGCCGGCCACACTCAGCAGATCGGCTACGAGCTTGGCACCGATTGATACACGAGGCTTGCTCTTGCGGTCCTGGCGAGCCCATCCGAAATAGGGAACCACTGCGCAGATACTATTGGCTGAAGCACGCTTGGCGGCATCGATCATCAGGAGAAGCTCCATCAGATTGTCGGAGTTGGGGAAAGTGCTTTGTACGAGGAATACATCGCGACCGCGAATGCTCTCTTCGTAGCTTACTTCGAATTCGCCATCGGCAAATTTCGTAACGACGAGGTTACCCAGCGGGCAGTTTAACTCGGCGCAGATTTTCTCTGCAAGATAACGGCTGTTAGTGCCGGAGAACACCATGAAAGAATTGTTGCTCATTTCTTGAAAAGCTTTATAATGGTTTTTGAATTTACTTATCCGATGGCTTTCTTGATTTTCCGGAAGTGATTGATGAGATCCTTAAAATCCTGTGTGGTATGGATGTCGAATCGATTCCAAATAGCTCCCAGCAGGATGGCACCTCCGAAACCGGCCTCTTCGATGGCACGGATGTTGTCAAGGTCGACACCGCCCAAGGCCATTACTTTGCGGTCGATGACTTTGTTGCCGGCCAGTTCCTTGAGCAATGCGGGGGTGAAGGGGGTGGTGTAGCCACTCTTGGAGATACTGTTGTAGATGGGTGAGAGTATGACGTAATCGCACATCTTCTTGCGTGCCACCACTTCTTCGGGCGTGTGACAACTGCATGAGATGTGTCCCTTGTAGTTGTTGGGCAGTTCGGAATTGCGACTGTTCAGGTGTATGCCTTTCAGCTTGTATTCGTTCTTCAGATAGAAATGGTCGTGCACCACGATGCGTCGACGATACGTTTCCGGAATCAGAGAGAGCAGGCGTTCCGAATACACGGGTTCGGTGTTCGGCTTACGCAGATGCAGGAGCTCCAATCCTTCGTCAAAAAGCGCCGTCAGTATTTGGTGCTCCTCAACAAAGAAATAGGGAGTGGTCATTAGGATGAGTTTCATGCGTCTAAACTGCTATGTTAAGATTTCTTTGCAAAAGTAGTGCAAGGCGAGCGCAGGACAAAACAAAATGCAGAGTTTTTTGTTTTTCTTGCCGAGCCGCCGCCTACTTTGGCGTAAGCAAAAGGGTGCAAGGCGAGCGCAGTACAAAACAAAATGCAGAGTTTTTTGTTTTTCTTGCCGAGCCGCCGCCTACTTTGGCGTAAGCAAAAGGGTGCAAGGCGAGTAAAAATCCAACATTTCAGCCCGCGGACAGTCCGGACGGTGCTGCTCCCCTGAGGCCGGGGAGCTCCGCGAAGCGGTGAGGGGTATGAGTCTTTAATCCTCTACACCCCTTTACGCCCCTTTTTGCAAGCACCAAAACCACTTCCGACGAGCATTCTCGTTGAATTATCATTAGGGTGATAAGAAATTATCATTATAGTGATAAGAACGTATCATTATGGTGATAAGAACGTATCACCCTAATGATAATAAATCCGGAAGGCGTTTCGCTGCCCCTTGCAGTGCCTTTCGTGGCATGACCCGGTGCTTGTTGTTTCTTCCGAAATCCGCTTTACGGTGTGCCGAACGCTTGGTGATTCTTGTCGAAAGGCCCGTATTTGCGCAGAATTCTGATTAGAAACCTTTTCTTCCAAGCGTGTGAGGCATGTGTCATAGCCGATAGACGAAAGTGTCCCCCCCCTTGGCTCAGACCATTGGCAGATGTCTTTTGTCGGACACCGATAAATAAAAATCCCATGTTTGTTTCAAGCACAAACATGGGATATGTGGGTAACTGAGGTAATGGTTATTTCGTACCGCCTCGTATCGGTTTATTCGCCAAAGACTTTATCATAGTCTGTCTGAATTGTGCGGTATGCCTTGCCGAGGTTTTCGATGCCTTGTTGCATAGCACCTTCGTCTTCCTTGTACCACTTGATGGAGGGATACCAATGCACGTCGTTGCGTTTGGGCGCCACCTTGAGCTTGGCACCTTGGAAGAGGTCGCCCGGCAATCCTGAGTCGGTTGCTGTCATAAAGAACCCATTTGTCTTCTTATCCAAACGTTTGTCGTCAGAATTCAACCAACCATAATTCGCCGCGAAGGTTTGCATTGCGCCACAGGTGAACTCGCCTGTTTCAGCATTGTAGTCGAGCATTTCCAGGCGGTAGCGGCGTGGCGACAATTGGAAATCGCTGTGATTGTTGAGTGCCAGGATGGCAGTGAAGTATAAGCCCATCATTCCGGCACCCTCAGGGTGTACCAGCAAGTTGCCCACAGCATAGGCACCACCCTCAAGAACCATCCAGCGACGGTTGGTCTGCCGGTCGAACTGATAACCGCAAACTTTGAGCGGGGCTGTGAAGATGTAAGCGGTGAACTCAGGCATTACTAACTGCTTGTTGGGATCGACCATAGCTGTGATGAAACCATAAGTGTTTTCGCCATAGGGAGAAGATATGTTAGGCTCAGCACTGATTTCGGCATAGATTTCTGTGTCCATCGACCATTCTTTGTTTTCGAGGAACTTATGTCGCGTACCTTGCAGCGCAGTGGTGTGTTGCGGTGCTTCGGTGGTATCCTTTTCCAAGAAATGAACAGTCAACGTCATATCAGTCGTTACGGCAAATGGTTCACCTAATTTTGGCACAGCATAGCCTTCTGCATCGCTGGTCACATGAGTAATACCCCAGTCCTTGTTAGCCTTTGCCGTGAGTGTGGTCATATCACCATACTGAAATACTTTAGCAGGTGTGATGCTTGCCGTTCCACCCATGGCCGGTTCGCATTTCACAGTGATTTTGTATTGTTGCTTCTCGCGGTTCTTTGGGCCGATTGGTCCGTCAGTTGGTGGAACAGGTTCGGGGATCGGATCATCAAACCCCACTGAATCATCTGGCTCAGGTTCTGGTTCAATGGGCCAATCACCCCAATCCTTTGTATACTCTTCGGTCGAGAAGAGCCATTCCAACTCTGCTGTGGTGTTGATGATGCCATGATATTTTTTATCGTTCATCGAAATGTTTTTCATTATAGCATAGCCATCAGCCGTAAAGTTTCTGAAACCTGAAATACGGTCAGTCCATTCACCATCCCAAGCAGAGATAAGCACATCGCCCTTGTTGTTGCGTATTGAGGCGTCGTTCATATCGCTATACACCACTGTGCCAAGGGGAGAGAAAGTCATTCTGTCGAGATTGTAGGCAACGAAATCTTCAAAGGAGAAATGACGAACGATTTCGCAATTGTTGTTGATGAGTTTCACACCATCGTTGCCGCCATCCACATCGACTTCAACAAAAGCATAGCCATCGTAAAAAGGCATACCGTTGTTGAATACTGCCAATTTCTTGCCTGTGATATCGTAGTATTCCAGATTGTCACTGTTGGAGCGTTGGATATAGAATTTCCCATTCACTACGTCTGAATAATAGTTGTACTTTCCTGGTGCAAACACTACTTTACCCGTCTTATCAATCAGTTGTGGTTCGCCCAATGTCTTTTCCACCCAAGCATAACCTTCACTGAAGTCTGTCGCCTTCATATATGTTGCCGGAATCACCACTTTGCCGTTGGCGTCCATATAGCCCCAGGCATACAGTGTGCGAAACTCCTGGCTCCATTCCTTGTATTCACGAAAGGCGCGCAGACCATTGCGCATCGGACGCATAGCATCATCAGCATCGCCATTCAAGCGGATGTTGGGAAAGGTCTTCTCGCCTCGCACGTTAATATAAAAATATTGGTCCTTGTAGTTCACCGTTTGCTTCACGATAGCCAGACCGTCGCTGAAGTGTGTAATTTCCTTGTACGTCGGATCCAGTTCCTTCACACTGCCGTCCAGATAGAGCAAGTGCCAGCGCTTTTTACCATCAGCCGCAGGTTTGCTGCTCACCATCGGACACACGCCGCTATTGAAATAGGGGAAAAAGTCATACGACGACTCTGGGTGCTCCCACTCGTCGGCATAAAGTCGCTTGCCCGTCACACGCCAGAACTCATACTTATAATTCTTTTTCACGGAAAAGACCCCTTCGTGCACATCGCCCACTGTATAGTCATAGAGGTTGGGCACTTGCAGGAATTTTGTGTTTCCCGAAATGAAAGGTGTTTTGTACGTTGGTTCCACCTTCTTCCAATTGCGGGTGTCGGGTGTAGATGGTGTAGCCGAGGCATTCGCTGCATTACTTCCTGCAGCTCCCGGCTTCTCACTTCTCGAAGCATTAGGGTTGGTCAGCTCACCCAAACCCCTGTTGACTCTCTCCAGCCCCTTGTTTACCTTTTCCAATCCCTTACTGAGCCTCTTCAGAATTTGTGCATCGCTACTCGATGGTACGGCAAAGAGTAACATACAAAGGCAGAACGGCAGTGCGAAAAAAATACGTGTCGTTTTCATAGCCATAATTAATTAGTGTAAAAAATAACCTTATTTTGCAAATATATGAAAAGACAAGTGAAGTATCAATGAAAAATCACGGAATTTTTGATAGTCATTTCCAATCCCCCTCCAATGTTGTTTAGATATAGTGATAGATATGGTGAAAGATAACGACAAAGTCTGTACCTCCAGTAACTATTCTAAACCAAGGTGTTATGATTTTTGGCAAAGCGGAGAGTGACAGATAACATCTCATCTGTCACCGCATCTGTCACCGAGAAGCCCATTGAATTACAGTGCGTTCGATGAGAAAGTGACAGATGCTTACTTGAAGAAACAACAAGAACGAGCAACCGACTTATGTTGGTTGCTCGTTCTTGTTTGTAGCGCCTACGGGAATCGAACCCGTCTTCCATGCGTGAGAGGCATGTGTCCTAGCCGATAGACGAAAGCGCCTCCATTGGCTTAGCGGAAGCGGGGGGATTCGAACCCCCGGTACGGTAACCCGTACGTCAGTTTAGCAAACTGGTGGTTTCAGCCACTCACCCACACTTCCAATCCTTGCAATCTCTCTTGAATGCGGTGCAAAAGTAGTAATATTTTTTTACGCTCCAAAGGTTTGGCGTAAAAAAACGCGGTTTTGTTGCGTGGAAACTGCCTTTTGGTGAAAATCACAGGCTAATGCAACGAGGAAAAGCCTCTTAGGGTCTGCGCTTGGCACCGATGAGGTGTTTTTGCCAATAACGCCCTGTTAGATTGTCAACAACAACTCCGCGTGTGCTGCTGGCGTGAATGAAGCTATTGTTCTTTAGGTAGATGCCGACATGCGCACAACGCCCATTACTATTTTGGGAAGAGAAGAAGAGGAGGTCGCCTTGCTTGAGATGGCCCGACACGGGGGTACACAACGAGTGGTTGTGCTGATCAACGCTGCGGCGTGGAAGCCGAAGGCGGTAGACGTTCTGATAGATGGCGCAGGTAAGTCCTGAGCAGTCGACACCATGACGAGTGTTTCCACCGTATTGATAAGGTGTGCCTATCCACGAAGCAGATTCAAGCATCAGGGCATGATCATCGTGTTCCTCAATGTCGAAACCTAACTTGTCGGCAGCACGCACCAAGGCGCGGTAGTCGATGTGCGAAGCCGATTGCTGTGTGCGGCAGGAACTTGTTGCAATGATTGTGATGAGCAGGATGAATGTATGGAGGAGTGTGCGATGCTTCATGATTGAAGTGTGGAGGGATGGGGGAGGCAAAGAGGATTGTTGAGAGGAAAAGAAAGAGTTGGCAATTCCCGTTCAAGAAGTTTCTTGCCGCTGGGAGGTGATTGCCAACTCTGATGGTTTGAATTGTATTTTCGAATGGTTTTTCGAGAGAAAGGGGTTAAAGTCCTTTCTCAGAGAGATAGCGTTCGGCTTCGATGGCTGCTTTGCATCCGCTGGCTGCAGCTGTAATAGCCTGACGATAGAGTGGATCGGCTACGTCGCCTGCTGCAAATACGCCAGGCACACCGGTGCGTGGCGTCATGCCTTCGGTGATGATGTACCCTGTTTCATCGGTTTTGACCCATGGGCGGAACAAGTCGCTATTGGGCTTGTGACCAATGGCAAGGAAGAATCCATCGATGGCGATGTCGAAGTTTTCCTCTTCGGGTGTGCCTTTTTTGCGAACGAGATGGGCTCCTTCCACACCGTCCTCGCCAAACAGACCTACGGTGTTGGTCTCGAAGAGCACTTCGATCTTGGGATTTTCGAACACGCGGTCCTGCATGGCTTGTGAGGCACGCAGGTAGTTCTTGCGAACAATGAGATATACCTTTGCTGCAAGGCCGGCCAGATAGGTGGCTTCTTCGCAGGCTGTGTCACCACCGCCGACCACGGCTACATTCTTCTTACGATAGAAGAAACCATCGCAAGTGGCGCAGGCACTGACACCTTGACCCTTATATTTTTCCTCGTCTCCCAAACCCAAGTATTTGGCTGTGGCTCCGGTGGCAATGATGAGCGTGTGGCATTTTACGACGGATCCATCATCGAAGGTGAG
The DNA here is from genome assembly GCA_017461605.1 of Bacteroidaceae bacterium. Taxonomy (GTDB): domain Bacteria; phylum Bacteroidota; class Bacteroidia; order Bacteroidales; family Bacteroidaceae; genus Alloprevotella. The sequence goes on along the minus strand of JAFTXN010000006.1, from coordinate 171,081 downwards.
TGTGTAAGGAGCTGTTTCCAAATCGGCTTTCACAGCGATGGCAGAGCGGATTTCTGCACCAAAGCGTTTGGCTTGTTGGCACAGGTCGTCCATCATCTGATTGCCATCGATACCTTCGGGATAGCCGGGGAAGTTCTCGATTTCGGTGGTTGTGGTGAGTTGGCCACCGGGTTGCAGACCTTCGTATATCACGGGTGAGAGTCCGGCGCGGCCGGCATATATTCCGGCAGTGTAACCGGCAGGGCCGGAGCCAAGGATGAGGCATCTGATTGTTTCCATAATGCTATATATAATTATTATATGTGTTCTCGATGTCTGTGGTGAGAGTTGGTGCCGCGTTATCGCAGATCGATAACTTCGATGTCGGGATGCTCTTGCTCGTTAAAGCGGAAGTGTCCCTCCTTCCAGTGTTTACCGGTGCTGAGGCGGCTGACGCGAATGCGTGTCCATCCGTTTTTGCCCTGGCGGATACGGATGCTCTGTGGCAGCAGGGTGGTCTTGCTGATGGTAATGAGCATTTCCTGTATGGGGGCTTGGGCATTTTGTGCGAGCATGCGCACTTCGTGACAAACGGTTCCTTGGTAGGTAGCGTCTTTCATTGAGAGGTGGTAGCCCTTCTTGTAGAGATTGACAAAGACGTACGGGTTCATGGGCTGCGATTCTTCCTCTTCGGGCGTACTGATGTTCACTTCGTTGGTGCCTTTCATGAGTGTCCATTGTGTTTTGCCATCGTACCACAATGTCATTTCCTGAGCTTCGATGCGGAGTTTGTTTCCTTGCACGTTGATGCTTCCGCTTGTTCCGCCTTGTTGGCTTGTTCCCTTGAAAGTGGTGAGTTCGAAATCGGCTTGTATGCCTCCTTTGTTGAGCTTGGCCGATGTCTTGTCGAGGATGTTGCGAGCTGTTTGTGCGGAGGCGTTTCCTGCATACAAACCCATGGCGAGGAGGACTATGAGAAATACTTTTGTTTTCATAAGATGTATGTTTTGTTGTTCTTTTAGGATGAAATTACATCAAACCGCTGAGCAGATTCTCGAGTGCCAACTCGTCTGCGCAGAGCACTTCGCGGGGCTTGCTGCCTTGTGCCGGACCCACCACTCCGGCTCTCTCGAGCTGATCCATCAAGCGGCCGGCGCGGTTGTATCCGATGGCGAACTTTCGCTGTATGAGAGAGGTGCTGCCTTGTTGGTGCACCACAATGAGGCGTGCAGCTTCAGCAAACATCGGGTCGAGGTTGTTCATGTCGATGTCCTTGCTGCCGCCCTCATTGTCGCCCTCAGCCATTACTTCCGGCAGTTCGTAGGGAGTGAGGTAGCCTTGTTGTGTGCCGATGAAGGCATTGATGTCTTCAATTTCCGGTGTATCGACAAATGCGCACTGCACACGCACCGGATCGCTACCGGCCAAGAAGAGCATATCGCCTCGGCCGATGAGCTGGTGAGCACCCGGTCGGTCCAGAATGGTCTTACTGTCGACGGATGCGCTGACACGGAATGCCATGCGTGCCGGGAAGTTTGCTTTGATGGTACCGGTGATGATGTTGGTGGTGGGGCGCTGTGTGGCTATCACCATGTGTATGCCGACGGCGCGAGCCAATTGGGCGATACGGGCAATGGGGAGCTCGATCTCCTTGCCGGCGGTCATGATAAGGTCACCAAACTCGTCGATAATCACAACGATGTAGGGCATGAACTCATGGCCTTTCTCCGGATTGAGCTGGCGAGCCTTGAACTTGGCATTGTATTCCTTGATGTTCTTGGCGCGAGCGGCTTTGAGCAGGTCGTAACGGCTGTCCATTACCTGGCAGAGGCTCTTGAGTGTCTGCACCACTTTGGTTACGTCGGTGATGATAGCGTCGTCATCGCCCGGTATCTTGGCCAAGAAGTGGTGGAGCAGGGGAGAGTACATGCTGAATTCCACTTTCTTGGGGTCGACCATGACAAATTTGAGTTCGGCAGGATGCTTCTTGTAGAGCAGGGAGGAGATGATAGCGTTGAGGCCGACAGATTTACCTTGTCCGGTAGCACCTGCCACGAGCAAGTGGGGCATCTTGGCCAGATCGACCATAAATACCTCGTTGGTGATGGTCTTTCCGAGAGCAATGGGGAGATCGAAGGTTGTCTCCTGGAATTTCTTGGAATTGAGGATGCTCTCCATCGACACGATGCGCGGATTCTTGTTGGGGACCTCAATACCGATGGTTCCCTTGCCCGGAATGGGGGCAATGATGCGGATGCCCAGGGCTGAGAGGCTCAAGGCGATATCGTCCTCAAGATTTCGGATCTTACTGATACGCACACCGCTGGCCGGGGTTATTTCGTAAAGGGTGATGGTGGGGCCGAGGGTGGCGCGGATGCTGGCTATCTCCACGCCGAAACTGCGCAGAATGGAGATGATACGGTCGCGGTTGGCATTCTGTTCGGCCATGTCGACAGTTGGAGCATCTTCGCCGTATTTCTTCAGCAGGTCGAGATGGGGGAATTTGTAGAATTCCAAGTCCTTTCGCGGATCATATGGCTCAAGCTTGCTTACATCTTCTACGGTTTTACCACCAGCTTCCTCCTCTTTGTTTACGGCTTCAATGTTGAAGTCGGGTTGCGGAGTGGGGGCTTCGGTTTTATCGGTCGGTGTTGCTGCTTCAACTTCGGGTGTTTCGAGCACCAAAGCAGTGTCTCTCTCGTTGCCGGTCTCGGTACTGAGTTCCACGGTTACGGGCACGTCATCGTTGGGAGTGTGTTCGCTTTCTTCTTCCTCCTCATTTACAACGTGATCGTTGTCCGTGTTTTCTTCTTCCCCGTTTGTGGATTTGTCTTTGTGCGGAAGGTGTTTCTTGATGAGATCTTGCGGATTGAGCAACTTACGTACCACGTTGATGGTCTCGCGGCTGATATAAATGAGATAGCAAATGGCTGAGGCTATCATGAGGATGTAAGTCATGGGTGTGCCGATGGCTTTCTTCAGCTCGGCATAAATGTAGTCGCCGTGTCCGCCACCCAGAGGGAAAGGCAGGTCGACAGCATTGCTGAGCAGGGTGTTCTGGATCAGACTCAGGGTGATCGATCCCCACACCATCAAGATGCTACAGTTGAGAAACCATTTCCATAAGCGCACCTTGTATGCACGCATCAGCTTCATACTGGTGAAAATCATGAAGATTGGGATGAAGAAAGCGCATGCTCCGAAGCAGTCGTGCATGAAGTAATAGGCTACACGTGCTCCGAGGTTGCCACCATAGTTTGCCGCGTTCTCCAGTGAACCGGCCTCGCAGCCGGCTTGGTCCATGTGACCGGTGAAGAAGTTGGAAGTAAATGCCAACAGCATGAACAGGGCAGTGATGAGCAACAGAAGCCCGAAGACAAAGCGCAAGGTGTCGCCTTGTAGCAACTCCTTCCAACTGCCGAAATTGGACATCAGTTTTCCTATTTTCGATGGGCCGCCTTTCTTCGTGGCAGCTTTTTGTGGTTTATGTGTGGTCGTGGTTTTCTTGGCCATTGAGTGATAACGTCTTGATGTGTATAGGTAGTAGACGAACCGTCATTATAGACAAAAGGCACAAGGCCGGATGACTCCGGCCTGAGTGGGTTCGTTTGTTTTTTTGCTTGGCAAAGATACATTAAGCGGTGCGATTGGCAAAGTGCTACAATGGGTTTGTGTGCGAAAAAAAACGGAGCGAAACATCTTTTGCCGGGAAATGTGTTCTCCTCGTGAGGGGAGATGAACTCTTGGGTCGTCGCTTGTGATGCGCTTCGTGGGGGCTGCTCCTTTTATTGCGGAAGCGCAACTTTCTGCAAGGCGTTCTCGATTTTCTGCAAGCACTGCAGAATTTTCAGAACGCCTTGCAGGATTTTACACCATGCGGACGAAAAAAAGAGCTGCCGAAGACGGGGCATTCGGCAGCTCTTGATAGTGTTGTCGGGTACTGCTATGGAATTTATAAGGATGACCGTATAGAGCATGCTATCAATTCTGTACAGCCTGCAAGTGCTTGTCTCTGTTTCGGTAATATGGCCGACGATGGTTATTCTTTATCGGAATGAATGTACTTCAGGATTTGTTCAGCGTGAATCTTGGTTTTGATTTCCTTGGGTGTGAATATTTTTTCGACCAAGCCCTCTTCGTTCACAAGATAAGTAGTGCGTAGCGTCCCGATGGTGCGCCGTCCGCAAGCCACCTTCTCGCCCCAGCAGCCCAACTGCTGTAGCAAGGTGGTCTCGGTGTCAGCGATGAGTGGAAAAGTCAGTCCGTGAGTTTCGGCAAACTTCTTCTGAAGTGCCGATTTGTCCTTGCTTACTCCGAGAATGGCGTAGCCGGCCGCTTCGAGTTCGGCCCTATGGCTCTGCAATGAGCATGCTTCTGCGGTGCACCCGGGCGTATTAGCCTTGGGGTAACTATATAAAATGAGCTTGCGGCCGCGGTAATCGCTACTCTTGATCTCTTTTCCGTCTTGGTCGATGCCAAGTATGTCGGGAATGCGGTCTCCGATGTTCATACAATATTATATATTTATAAGGGAGGGAATGCGCTCATGTGTTGAGGCTTTCCTTATGAATAAAGGCTTTGCTTACTCTTCGATGCGTGCCAGTTTAACAGTGAAGTGGCGCATCAGCTCGGTTTCCCAAACAATTTTCACACCGTGCTTAATGCTGTCGCGACGATCGTACACATTCTTCAGTGCAGCCGCAATCACGTCCATGTGATTGTTAGTGTAGACGCGACGTGCAATGCAGAGGCGCAACAGGTCGAGTCCGCCGAAGCGGTTTTCGCGTGTTACGGGGTCGCGGTCGGCCAGGATATAACCGATTTCGCAACCGCGGATGCCGGCTTCCAGATAGAGTTCGATGGCCAAAGTCTGTGCCGGAAATTCCTCTTTCGGAACATTCGACAGCACGCGGTCGGCATCGATGAATAGGGCGTGGCCGCCCACGGGACGTTGGTAAGGTATGCCGTACTCGTCAAGACGCGCTGCGAGATATTGCACCTGCCGGATGCGTGTCTCGATATTGTCGAGTTCGGTGTTTTCCTCCAATCCGACAGCCAGTGCTGCCATGTCGCGTCCGTTCATTCCGCCATAGGTGAGATAGCCCTCAAAGGGGATGCAATACTTCTTGGCTCCTTCGTACCAGTCCTCGTGACGTGTGGCTATGAAACCGCCCATGTTCACAAGACCGTCCTTTTTGGAAGACATCGTCATGCCGTCGGCCAGCGCAAAGGTCTCCTTCACAATCTCCTTGATGCTCTTGTCGGCATAGCCCACTTCGCGTGTCTTGATGAAATAAGCATTTTCCACAAAACGAGCTGAGTCGTAGATGACACGCTTCCCGTATTTGTCGGCCAAGGCACGCACTTCGCGAAGATTTTGCATCGAAACCGGTTGTCCTCCGGCGGTATTGTTGGTGATGGTGATGATGATGAACGGAATTTTGTCGCCATATTGTTGCAAGGCTTCTTCCAACTTTTTCGGATCTACATTGCCCTTGAACGGGATTTCTAGTTGTGTGTTTTTGGCTTCGTCGATGGTGCAGTCCAGCGCCACGGCTTTGCGGCTTTCGATGTGCCCCTTAGTGGTGTCGAAGTGGGAGTTTCCGGGAATGACGGCGCCGGCGGTGACCAAATGACTGAATAGAACGTTCTCCGCTGCGCGGCCCTGGTGGGTCGGGATGACGTAGTTGAAGCCTGTCAGACGCTCGATAGTGTCTTTCAGCTGGAAGAACGAAGATGAGCCTGCGTAACTCTCGTCGCCCATCATCATTGCAGCCCATTGGCGATCGCTCATGGCACCGGTGCCGGAGTCGGTTAGGCAGTCGATATACACTTGATCGGATTTCAGTTGGAACAGATTGTAATCGGCCTCCTTCATCCAGCGCTCACGCTCCTCGCGGGTGCTCTTTCGGATGGGTTCCACCATCTTGATTTTCCAAGATTCGGCAAAGGGTATTTCCATAGTAATTAGGTATTATAAGGTTAAAAATGTGCAGACCATGGGTGGCGATGTGGCGATGCAGTTGCAGCAAGTCAAAGCTTATCGCTCTCCTTTTGGCTCGCAAGATACAGGCTTTTTTGCCTTTTTCAAAAAAATAAGAAAGCTTTCTTTCGCGATAGGTATGCTTTGCGAGGATTGGTTGATGGTTGTAGCGGTTACGCCGGTTCTATGCAGTTGAGCGTGTTTTCTGACAAAGTTTTTGCCTAAGTGTTGACGATAGTAAAAAAATATGCTTGTATGACTTTGCTAACTTATGAGAAAATTCTAACTTTGCAGCCGCTATGCATGGAGTGGACAAGCTGAAAATAAGCCTTAAGGACATTAGTCGTACCGCCTGCTCGCTGGAATTCAGCGTGGGAGATGCATTCTTCTCGGAATTGGATCAGGATGAAATCTTGGGCGGTGAAGTAAAGGTGAATATGGTTGTCCGTGAAGTAGCCGGCGAGATCTTTCGTTTGAACTTCAGTTTCAGTGGTGCTGTGCGAGTGCTATGCGATCGCTGTTTGGAGGAAATGGAAACGAAGGTAGAGGGTGAGGATAGTCTCCGCTTATGTTATGAGGATAACGAGCTCGCTGCAGAAGTGGCGGATAGCGATGTGGTGATGATTTCTCCGAGAGCGACAGAATACAACTACGCTTGGGAACTCTACGAAATGATAGCATTGGCACTACCTATGCAGCGCGTGCATCGTCCCGAAGACTGCAACAGCGAAATGCTTGAGCAGATCAAGATGGAAGAAGTGGAAGACGAAGATACAGAAAGCGAAGAATACTAAAAAGAATTACTAATAATATAAAGAATAAAAGACAATGGCACATCCTAAAAGAAGACAGTCGAAGACTCGTACCTTGAAGCGCAGAACTCACGATAAGGCAGTAGCTCCTACATTGGCACTCTGCGCCAACTGCGGTGCATGGCACATCTACCACACAGTATGTCCCACTTGCGGATACTATCGTGGCAAGTTGGCCATCGAGAAGGAAGAAGCATAAAACGGCTGCAAGCAAGCATTGAAATTAACGAGTGAACGAACCCATCAGGATGGTGCTCGTCTACTCGTTTTTTTCATTTAATTATTCTCAATCGTCGGTCGGCTTCATGCTGAGGTGAGAAAGCCTCGCTTGAAATGGTGATAAACGCTGCCCGACAAAAAGACAGAAGAAATGGAAAAGATAAATGCAGTAATTACCGGTGTGGGTGGTTATGTGCCCGAGTATATTCTTAACAACGACGAATTGGCACGTATGGTCGATACCAATGATGAATGGATCATGACTCGAATCGGTGTTAAGGAACGTCGAATTCTTAATGAAGAAGGATTGGGGACCAGCTATATGGCGCGTAAAGCGGTGAAGCAGTTGCTTGAGAAGACTGGAACCGATCCTCAAGAAGTGGACTGCTTGTTGGTGGCCACAACAACCCCGGACTATCATTTTCCTACCACTTCCAGTATCGTGGTAGGGCGCTTGGGAATGAAAAACGCATTTACCATTGATATGCAGGCTGCATGCTGTGGCTTCTTGTTTGCCATGGATGTGGCGGCCGGCATGATACAGAGTGGCAGATACAAGAAAATTGTGGTTTGCGGTGCCGACAAGATGTCAAGCATCGTGGATTACACAGATCGTGCAACGTGTCCCATCTTTGGTGATGGGGCTGCTGCGGTTCTGGTAGAACCTACCACAGAAGATCTCGGCTGGAAGGATTCTTATCTCCGCACCGATGGTAAGGGACTTCCGTTCCTCTGCATGAAGGCCGGTGGTTCAGTTTGCTCGCCCAGCTATTTCACTATCGATCATCGTATGCACTATTTGCACCAAGAAGGTCGTACAGTGTTCAAGTTTGCGGTTACAAACATGAGCGATGCCAGTGCGTTGATTGCTGAGCGCAACGGGCTTAATAAGGATAACATCGCATGGGTGATTCCTCACCAGGCCAATGTACGTATCATCGAGGCTGTGGCTAATAGACTGGAGTTGCCGATGGAAAAAGTGATGCTGAATATACAGCGTTACGGTAACACCTCGGCCGGTACGCTTCCCTTGGCTTTGTGGGATTATGAGAAGCAACTCAAGAAGGGTGACAACCTTGTGCTGACGGCATTTGGTGCCGGATTTACTTGGGGGGCTGCATATCTGAAATGGGGCTACAATGCTCAATAAAGCAAACTGCATTGTTCTTTAGCTTTCATTAAAACTGAAACATCAGACTGCGAATAATAACAAGGCACGGACGGCGCGTCAGCGTGCATCCGTGTCTTTTATTCTAACACAATAGTAACACAGGGTATGCACAAAGCGGGTTTTGTAAACATTGTAGGAAATCCTAATGTGGGAAAGTCGACCTTGATGAATCTCCTTGTGGGAGAGCGCATCTCGATTGCAACATTCAAGGCGCAAACCACACGCCATCGCATCATGGGTATCATCAACTCCGAAGACGCCCAGATTGTATTTTCAGACACTCCGGGCGTTCTGAAGCCTAATTACAAGTTGCAAGAATCCATGCTCGCTTTCTCCGAATCGGCATTAAAAGATGCTGATGTGCTTCTCTATGTTACCGATGTGATTGAAAAGCCCGATAAGAATAGTGAATTTCTGGCCAAAGTGGTTAAGATGAATGTGCCGGTGCTTCTGCTAATTAATAAGATTGATCTTTCGAATCAGAAAGAACTGGAAGCACTTGTGGCCACTTGGAAGGAAATCTTGCCCGAAGCAGAGATATATCCTATTTCAGCCAAGGCGCGCTTCAACGTGGACAATGTGTTGTCGCGCATTAAGAGCCTATTGCCGGAAAGTCCTCCTTATTTTGACAAGGATCAGTGGACGGATAAACCGGCCCGTTTCTTTGTTACCGAAATTATTCGTGAGAAAATTTTGCTCTATTATGACAAGGAAATACCATACGCCGTGGAAGTCGTGGTGGAGCAATTCAAAGAAACGGAGAAGAACATACGTATCAGCACAGTGATATACGTGGAACGTGAGAGCCAGAAAGGAATAATCATCGGTCATCAAGGTGTGGCGCTAAAGAAAGTGTCAACAGAGGCTCGCAAGACGCTGGAAAAATTCTTTGGTAAGAGCATTTTCCTTGAGATATTTGTGAAGGTGGATAAGGATTGGCGCAACTCTACGCGGCGTTTGGAAAACTATGGATACAAGCTCGATTAGTGGGCTTTCGTAGAACAGAAAGAAAAATACTTTACGGATGTGGCAGAAGAGCCAATCCGCAAATCAAAAATAAAGAGGGAGATTATTTATGTCAAACTTAGTAGCCATTGTGGGACGTCCCAATGTGGGAAAATCCACTCTGTTTAATCGTCTGACCGGTACACGTCAAGCCATCGTGAGTGACGAGGCCGGAACCACGCGTGACCGTCAATACGGAAAGTGTGAATGGGGTAAGCGCGAGTTTTCTCTGGTTGACACCGGTGGATGGGTTGTGAATTCGGATGATATTTTTGAAGAAGAAATTCGCAAACAGGTATTGCTGGCCACAGAAGAAGCCGATGTGATCTTGTTCTTGGTTGATATTAAGAACGGTGTAACCGATTTGGATATGCAGGTGGCCTCAATCCTGCGCCGTACAAAAATTCCTGTAATTCTTTGTGCCAACAAAACAGACAATAACGAAGACCGATATACCGCTGCCGAATTTTATTCACTCGGTTTGGGCGATCCTTATTGCATCTCGGCAGCAACAGGTAGCGGAACGGGCGATTTGCTTGACTTGATTTTGGAAAAGATGCCGGCTGCTGCCATAGAGGAAGTGGAGGCAGACATTCCTCGTTTCTCGGTGGTGGGTCGCCCGAATGCAGGAAAGAGTAGTCTTATCAATGCTTTCATCGGAGAAGATCGCCATATCGTTACTGATATTGCCGGAACTACGCGTGATAGCATCTTGACTCGTTACGATAAGTTCGGCTTCGATTTCTATTTGGTGGATACCGCCGGTATTCGAAAGAAGAACAAAGTGACGGAAGACCTTGAGTTTTATTCGGTAATGCGTTCCATTCGCGCCATTGAGAACTCCGATGTTTGTATATTGCTCATAGACGCAACGCGAGGCATTGAAGCTCAGGATATGAATATCTTCCAGATTATCCAGCGTAACAACAAGAGTATTGTTGTGGTGGTAAACAAGTGGGATACGGTGGAGGACAAGTCGCAGCAGGTCATTACACATTTTGAGAATGCAATTCGCAGTCGTATGGCACCCTTCTCTGATTTTCCCATCATCTTTGCATCTGCATTGACCAAGCAGCGTATTTTCAAAGTGCTTGAGGTGGCAAAGGAGGTGTACAAGAGCAGAAAGTCACGCATCAGCACCTCAAAACTTAATGAGGAGATGTTGCCGCTCATAGAGGCTTATCCGCCTCCCAGCATCAAGGGTAAGTATATCAAGATTAAGTATTGTGCGCAGTTACCGGCAACACAAATCCCTTCTTTTGTATTTTATGCAAATCTTCCACAGTACGTAAAAGAACCCTATCGCCGTTTCTTGGAAAACAAGATTCGTGAGCGTTGGAATTTCTGTGGGACGCCAATAAACATCTTTATTCGTCAGAAATAATATGAAGCATTCAGATATGTCAATGGTTCGTCAATGTTGCACATGGTGCATGGTTGTGTTTTTTGCGTGGACTTTGGGCTCATGTGGCAACATCGGAGGAGATGATGCCCTGCCGAAAGAAAAGGAGGTAGTGCATCTCTATAATATGTATGCCCACGGCGATTATTCCGGCTACGTGGCTGCGATGGTTTCGTGTGATAGCATGCCTATGAGCTATCGTCAGCAAATGCAGTTTATGCTCAAGATGCAAGCGCACAAGATGCGTAAGGAAAAGGGCGGTATCAGTGCAGTAACGGTAAACCGTATGGAACCGCATAATGGTGATAGCTTGGTAAATGTCTATCTCAATGTTGCGTACAAGGACAGCACTGAGGAAGAAATTCTCTTCCCGGTTGTAAAGAAAAATGGCCAATGGCGCATTCGTTGAGAAGCCATCATAGGAAATAGACAATGATGTTCGCGTGTGAAAGATCGCAGCGAAAATCTTTTATAATAAGCATCCGGAAACTCACTTTTTGTTTCCGGATGCTTTTGTTTGCTACATCTTTTCACATAAGCAAGGTAGAAACATCAGTATAAATTGCTACATTTGCCACGCTTTAATTCAGAAAACAAGAAACGAATGAAGAAAATATGGTTCTTACTTATAGCGTTGGTATGTGTATCGGGGGTGTTTTGCTCTTGTGATGAGGATGATACGTATGCGGAGCGCAGAGAGCGCGAAAGAGCTCAAATCAGCAGCTTTCTGAAGAAAGGATGCCGAGTGATGGATACAGAAAATAGCGTGGTGCTATTGGATGTCCCGGGTAACATTAATGTAATTAGTGAGTCGGATTTTTATGCTAATGACAGCACAACAGATGTATCGAAGAATGAGTATGTGTTGTTCAAGGGTTCCGGCGTATATATGCAGATTGTGCGCAAAGGTACCGGACAGAAGCTTGAAAATGGTCAGGCAGCCACAATCATTTGCCGCTATTACGAATTTGATATAGCAAGTGATAGTCTGAAGAGTACCAACAAGGTGTTGGCTTACGAAACCACGCCGGACATTATGAACTGCTCCAATTCGTTCGGTGTGTTCACTGCTTCATTTACCAGCGGACTGATGAAGAGTCTTTACTCCACCTCGTCCGTGCCTTCCGGATGGCTTATCCCGTTGAGCTTTATCCGTTTGGGGCGTCAAGCCTCTCCCGATTCGGAAATTGCATTGGTGCGCCTCATCTTGCCAAGTACCGAGGGACAAAGTGATGCCTTGAGCAATGTGTACCCTTGCTTCTACGAAATCAGTTATCAGCGTGGCCGCTGATCTGAGGAAGGCGTAAAAAGATTTGAAAACAGCATACATATACATTTATAATCATGGGAATATTCTCTAATATATTTAAGAAAAAAGTAAAAGCAAACGAACAAGGTTGGCGTGTTGGAGGAATGGAGGACTTCATGACACTAATACGCGTTTATTACCAATCGGTTATGGCTGCCAATCTGGGTATCAGTAATTTGGCTGCGTTGCCCGATTTGCGCATCTTCAAGCAGACGTTGCATGTACCCACCGTGAACAATAAACTCGGTTTGGGTGAAAAGAAAAAGTGCCAAAAGATGCTCATGGAGATATACGGCTTGAGCGAAGACTTCTTCAAGGAAATAGATGCCAGTATCAAGAAAAATTGCAAAAGCGTGAATGATGTTCGCAACTACTTGTTCCGTTTTCAGGGCTTTAGTCAAGACTTGATGATGTTGATGGGCAACTTGATGAAATGGAAGTTCAGAGTGCCCGGCTTTATGCAGAAAGCTCTGCGTGCGATGACCGAAAAGACAGTCAACGACGTGCTGACCAAAGACACATGGAAGGACGAGGGGGTGCGCAAGGCATGCATCGTCATTCGCCAGTACCAGCAGACGCTTGGTTACAGCGCATCGTGGATGACCGAGTACGTTTATAACATCGTGGCTTTGGCCAAGAAAGAGCCGAAACCTGCAGATGTGGAAGAGAAAAAATAAAAAACTTTCTTGCAAGACAGGATTTTATTATCTACCTTTGCGGAAACAAGATGCCGTAAGCACTTCTGTGAAATGCAAATAGGCATTGTGGGTAGTCCTTTTTTAGAAAGAAAATGACCAAGGAGGAAGAGATACTGTTACGCAAGTTTGAAACCAGAGTCCGTCAGATGATTCTGCAATACAAGGAGCTTGAGGCCGAAAACCGCGAGCTTTACGAATTGGTGGATCAAAAAGAAAAGGAACTGGAACAGGCGAAGGCGGAAACAGAAGCTGTCCGCCGAGACTACGCCAACCTGAAGCTGGCAAAGATGATAGAAATTGGCGATAATGATCTGAAAAACGCCAAAACAAGATTGTCAAAGCTGGTGCGCGATGTCGATAAGTGTATCGCGCTGTTGAATGTTTAAGAAGATAGCGCGATGGAAGGAATGAGTGATAAGTTTACGATTCAGCTCCTCATCGGGAATCAGATGTATCCCGTGACGGTGCGGCGTGACCAAGAGGAAATTTTCCGCAAAGCCGCGAAGCTGATCAATAGCAAACTGAGCAAGTATCAACAGGCTTACTTGCACCAACCGTATGAGAAGTACATGTCGATGGCATTGCTTGAACTGGCGGTCGGAGTGCTGCAAGCCGGTGAAGATAACGACAAAGGCCCCTATCAGGAAACTTTGGAACAACTCACAAAGGAAATGGAGGAAGTGCTGGGTAAATAGCAAGTTGCTGAGGCCCTTTCCCAAAAATCCGAAGTGAGATTTACAAAAGCCTTGAACGAACCGTAGACAAAATACTGTGAAGCCATGTAGTGGCAAACACAATGAGCGGTTTCATTCTTTCAATAATCGAAAATAGAAACAACGTGCACCATTGCTGCCCAAGCCTCAACAAGAGGTAAGAGCGGTCGTGGTGCATTTTTATTTACAATAACAACAAAAAGAAATGGACGTAGTGATATTTATCGTGGCCGGCTTGGTGGTTGGAGCTGTGTGCGGATATTGTTTCTTCAGATATGTGCTGAAAAACAAGTATCGTGCAACGCTTGAAGAAGCCGAAAGAGAGGCCAATGTAATCAAGGAGAAAAAACTCCTTGAGGTGAAAGAAAAATTCCTCAACAAGAAAGCAGAGTTGGAGAAGGAGGTGCAGCAGCGCAACCAGAAGATTTTGCAGGTTGAGAACAAGTTGAAGCAGCGAGAGATTGGGCTTAACCAACGCCAAGAAGAATTGGGCCGCCGCAAGTCAGAACTCGACAACACGCAAAACCGCTTGAACAATCAAGCGCAAATGCTGACGCACAAAGAGGAAGAGCTCGAGAAACTGCAGGCACAAGAGCGTGAGAAGTTGGAGGAGCTGAGCGGGCTTTCGGCAGAGGAGGCGAAGAAGCGCCTCGTGGAATCGCTGAAGGATGAAGCCAAGAGCGATGCTCAGTCGTACATCAACGAAATCATGGATGATGCCAAAATGACTGCCAACAAGGAGGCCAAGCGCATCGTGATACAGAGCATTCAGCGTGTGGCTACCGAAACCGCCATCGAAAATAGTGTTACCGTGTTCCATATCGACAATGATGAGGTGAAAGGACGCATCATCGGTCGCGAGGGACGCAACATTCGTGCATTGGAGGCTGCCACAGGTGTTGAAATTGTGGTAGATGACACTCCGGAGGCCATTGTTATCTCAGCTTTCGACCCTGTGCGTCGCGAAATCTGCCGCTTGGCACTTCACCAACTCATTGCCGATGGTCGCATTCACCCTGCGCGTATTGAGGAAGTGGTTGCCAAGGTGAAGAAGCAGGTGGAAGAAGAAGTCATCGAGACTGGTAAGCGTACCACCATCGATTTGGGCATTCATGGCTTGCATCCCGAACTTGTTCGCATCATAGGTAAGATGAAATACCGTTCTTCTTATGGTCAGAACCTCTTGCAGCACGCTCGTGAGACAGCCAATCTCTGTTCGGTGATGGCTGCGGAGTTGGGACTCAATCCCAAGAAAGCCAAGCGTGCCGGCTTGTTGCACGATATCGGTAAGGTGCCCGATGAGGAGAACGAATTGCCGCATGCTCTCTATGGTGCTAAGTTGGCTGAGCGCTTCAAGGAGAAGCCTGAAATATGCAATGCCATCGGTTCGCACCACGACGAAATGGAAATGACCACGCTCTTGGCTCCCATTGTTCAGGTATGTGATGCCATCAGCGGTGCTCGTCCCGGCGCGCGTCGTGAAATTGTGGAAGCTTACATCAAGCGTCTGAATGATCTTGAGAACATTGCAATGAGCTATCCCGGAGTAACGAAGACTTATGCTATACAGGCCGGTCGCGAACTGCGCGTTATCGTTGGTGCCGACAAGGTGGACGATAAGCAGGTCGAAGACTTGAGCGGAAAGATTGCCAAGCAAATTCAAGACGAAATGACTTATCCCGGACAGGTGAAGATTACGGTGATTCGTGAGACCCGCTCGGTAAGTTACGCAAAATAAGTTCAGTATTCATTAGCCGGTGTTTCCTATGTGTATGTGGAAATGCCGGCTATGTTTTTTTCTATGTTGCAGGGTTTTGTGAAATAGAAAGACGGAGTATAAAATCCAAATCCCAAAATGTTATGAACATATCGCTAAGAATGAAGATGCTCCTCATGTCCGGCCTCCTTGTGGGGATGACAGCCGGAGCACAAAGTGTTTTCAAGGGAGTGGGGAAGGGGATTTCCTACGATGCTGAGGTGCAGCTGACCGCATCTTCCGACCAATCGCCCTTGTGGCTGAATGCCAACAAATATGGGCTGTCGAGTGTTACCGGTGACAATGGTTATATTCGTGCCGGCTTGTTTCGTTCCACAGAAGTAGACTCTGCTCGTCATTGGCGCATCGGCTACGGACTCGATTTGGCGGCAGCTTACAACTTCACAAGCAGTTTTATCGTGCAACAGGCTTATGCTGATTTTGAATACAAGAAGGTACGCTTGTCTGTGGGAAGCAAGGAACGCTCTGCAGAACTGAAGAACCCTGAACTCAGCTCCGGCAGTCAGACATTGGGTATCAATGCACGCCCCGTGCCGATGGTGCGCTTCGAACTCCCGGAATACATTTCTTTGACAGGTCGCAGCAATTGGGTAGGCCTGAAAGGCCATATCGGTTACGGCTGGATGACAGACGGACGTTGGCAGGAGGATTATGTATCCGCCGGGGCGCATTATGCCAAGAAAGCACTCTTTCATAGCAAAGCCGGATATTTGCGCATCGGTAATGAAGAGAAATTCCCCTTGGTGTTCGAGGGGGGCTTGGAGATGGCTTGCATGTTTGGCGGAACCATCTACAATGCCGTCGGTCGCACCGGCGTTCTGACAGAGCCGTTGCAGATGGGTACGGGTTTAGGAGACTTCGTCGATGCTACACTTGGGACGGGCAGTGATGCCACAGATGGCGACTATGCCAACGCTGCCGGTAACACCTTAGGCTCTTGGTTGCTCAGCTTGAAGTATGTAGGAAAAGATTGGAGCGTTCGTGCTTATTATGACCACTATTTTGAGGACCACAGCCAAATGTTTTGGGAATACGGCTGGAGAGACGGACTCATCGGAGCTGAAGTGCAGTTGCCGAAGAATCGCTTTGTTTCGTCCGTAGTCTATGAGTATTTGCACACCAAGCACCAGTCCGGTCCGGTGTATCACGATCACACAGAAGCCATCCCCGATCAAATCAGTGCCATCGACAATTATTACAATCACAACCTCTACCAGGGATGGCAGCATTGGGGACAAGCATTTGGTAACCCGCTTTTCACCTCTCCGCTCTACAATGCCGGACACAATCTCACCTTCACCGGAAACCGTTTCATCGCGCACCACTTCGGTCTGTCAGGCGATCCGTTGCCGGGACTGCACTACCGGTTGCTCTACAGCTACATGTCAGGTTGGGGACGCTATGCCGTTCCGTTTGATGATGTGAAGTATACCAACAGCTTCCTGGCTGAAGTGAGCTACGCCTTGCCTCGTGTGGGGCGCGTCGACTTGAAGGGCTGGAGCGTGAAGGCTGCTTTTGCACTCGACCGAAGCACTCAGATTGGCAACAACACAGGTTTCCAACTGACCATCAGTAAGACCGGATTTCTTACCCGTTAATCGATAGCACAGATTATGAAAAAGATATTTTTGATGGCCTTTGTGGCCGTGCTCGCAATGACAGCGTGCGAGAAGACGCCCGTAAATGGTGCGCTCGATGGTATGTGGCAACTCATGGAGGTTAGTGAGAAATCGGCTACATCGGAGAGTGGATGGGCGGAAGCAAAGTCAACAAAGGGAGAAGGCATCTATTGGAATTTTCAGTTAGACCTGCTCGTGATTCACTCCCAACATCAGCCGCTCAATGGCTATACGTTTGATACGGCTGCCCGTTTCCGACACGAAGGGGGACGCTTGGACGTGACCGAAATGTATGTTCATTATGACAATCGCGATAGTCTGATCACTGATCCTGCAACTACAGTGTTCGAACCACTTTATATCCGTTCGAACCGTGCATCTTATGCCGTGGAGAAACTCACCGGCAAACAGCTCATCCTTTGTTCGGATTACAACCGGCTGGTGTTCCGCAAGTTTTGAGCATTTCGACTGTGAACAATCCTATGCCGTTTTGCTGCATTCGGAGTGCCCCAATATCGCCATAGGGAGTAGCAAAATCTGCAGTGCTTGTAGAAAAACGGGAACGCCTTGTAGAATTTTCTGCAAGGCGTTCCCGTTTTTTGCCCTCAGCAGGCAGAGATTCGTTGTGCCAACGAAGCGGAGTGGGTGAGGGATTCTTTGTTATCACAAGCGTACAAAAAAGAAAAACCAAGCCGGTGATAAGTTTCTTGGTGCGCGGAAGAAGACTCTCAAGCCGCGAAATGAAATTTCCGACGCGCGAAACTGCTATTACCGCCCGAGGAAAAAGATGGTTCGCCCAAGTCAGGCTGCGGCTCGGGATGAAAAAGAAAAACAAGTTTTCCTTTTGTCCTCCGCTCGCCTTGCACTAACTTTTTCCTTACTTTGTTCGGTTCAAGTTAGGCGGCGGCTCGGAAGTGCTCAAATAAATTTGGCACTTCGCTCGCCTTGCACTAATTTTGACTTCGCCCAAGTTAGGCTGCGGCTCGGGATGAAAAAGAAAAATAAGTTTTCCTTTTGTCCTCCGCTCGCCTTGCACTAACTTTTTCCTCACTTTGTTCGGTTCAAGTTAGGCGGCGGCTCGGAAGTGCTCAAATAAATTTGGCACTTCGCTCACCTTGCACTAACTTTGTCGGCGTTTATCTATAAAGGTATGAAAACAGCTCTAAAAATACCGCGTTGGACGCATCTCTTTGTGTGGCTTATCACGGCGTTGCTGTTCTTGGCTTTCGAAAGCGGAGAACTGCCCACATTGTATTTCCAGCCGGATGTTGAACAGGCATACGCCTTGCAGGTTGTGGCCGTTGTGCTGACGCTGCTTGGCAGTTATGTTTCGATGCGCCTGATGGCTTTCAGCAGTGTTAAGCAATCGGTGCAGAGGCAGGAGGAGGTATCGGCATTGCGTACTTATTCCACTCTTTGCCTGGTGCGGACGCTGCTTGTAGCCATTGCCATTTGGTATAACTTGTTGGTGTACTATTTGGCAGATTTCAGTAGCACGTTCTTCTATTGTTTCCTTATCACGATCGTGGCCTCTCTCTTCTGTTGGCCCTCGCAGGCAACGTTTGAGTCCATGCGTGCTCCCCAATCGCAAGAACCGAAAAATCAGGCGTGATGAAACTCTCGGTAATTATTGTAAGTTATAACGTGAAGCATTTTGTGGAGCAATGTCTTCGCTCTGTGCTGAGAGCTGCGGAGGGAATTGCAACCGAAGTGTTTGTGGTTGACAATGCTTCGGAAGATAGCACCATTCCGCACCTGCGTTCACGTTTTCCGCAATCGGATTTTCCGCACGTACACTTCATTCAGAATGCGCGCAATGTGGGCTTTGGTTGTGCCAACAATCAAGCTGTGGCACGGGCCTGCGGTGAATATGTGCTGTTTCTGAATCCTGACACGTTGATTACGGAAAACACCCTAAAGGACAGTTTACAATTTGCCGATGCTCATCCCGACATGGGCGGACTGGGTGTGAAGATGCTCGGTGCTGACGGGCGTTTTGCCTTTGAGTCGCGCCGTGGCCTGCCCACTCCCTGGACGGCTTTTTGCAAGATGAGTGGTCTTTGCTCATTGTTTCCGCGTTCGCGTAAGTTCGGAAAATACTATATGCGTTACCTGGACGAAAACAAGGCCGAGCAGGTTGAGATACTTTCGGGAGCCTACTTCATGGTGCGTCGGTCGTGCCTGGAAGAGTATGGCAGCTTCGACGAAGATTTTTTCATGTATGGCGAAGATATAGACCTTTCGTACAGACTGCTTCTCGCCGGGTTGCACAACTATTATCTGCCGACTCCCATTATTCACTATAAGGGCGAGAGTACGCATCGCAGTTCTTTCAGATATGTGCATGTGTTCTATGATGCCATGCTAATCTTCTTCAATAAGCATTTTCACCGTTTCAGTCCGCTTGTCTCGCTTCCCATTCGTTTGGCCATCGTGGTGAAAGGACTGCTTTCGCTCATTGGGCAGTGGTGCAAGGATTTCAGAAAAATCCTATCGGTCAATCGCCGTATGGCCGAGAAACGCTATCTGTTCATCGGTAGCGCGCAGAGCATCAGCAAAGTGCAGGAGTTGGTACACGCATGGGTGCTTAAGATGGACTTTGTGGAAGGTGATGCATCTACCCTGCCGGAGGGGCACCTGTCTGTGGAGAATGATGTGGCAAAATACCATTGCGTGGTGTACGATCTTGCAGCATTCCCGACGCATCGTGTGTTGGATATTCTGCAAAAAGATGCGGGAAAACACACCTTGGGAACCTACGACATGGCCACCGATGTAATCATAACTAAGGACCAAGCGTTTGAACACAAGGACGGCACCATCGAACGTTACGAAGCAAAGCGAAGTAAATGAAGATGTTGACCGATGTTTCATATCTGGAAGATGAGGTGGTGAAGTTGCGAGCGCTCGAACCGGAGGACTTGGAACTGCTCTATACCATTGAGAACGACACATCGCTGTGGCTGAAAGGATGTGTGGATGTGCCTTATTCGCGTTATGCATTGAAACAATACATCGCGGCGCAGCCGGCTGATTTTTATGAGCAGAGGCAATTGCGTTTGCTGATTATGCGTAAAACGGACCAAAAGGCTTTGGGACTGATAGACATCACATCCTATGAGCCGCGCCATGCTCGGGCAGAAGTGGGGGTGGTGTTGTTGGCTTCTGAGCGCGGACAAGGATATGCGGCCCGTGCATTGCAACTTTTGGAGCGTTATACGGCAGAAATGTTGCGCATCCGGATGCTCTATGCTCATGTGGCGCAAGTGAACAGTGATGCTTGTCGGAATCTATTCCTTCATGCAGGCTATCAGGAAGTTGCGGTGTTGCCCGACTGGGTAAGAGTGGGGGCTGTGGCATATCCCGTGAGCGTTTATTTGAAAAAAATATAAACATTTCTCTTGTTTGCTCTTGCATGTTTGAAAATAAACTCATACTTTTGCACTCGCAATCGGGAAAAATAACCGTTGCAACCAAAGAGTTGGTGTGGTAGTTCAGCTGGTTAGAATACCTGCCTGTCACGCAGGGGGTCGCGGGTTCGAGTCCCGTCCATACCGCAAAGAAATCCGAAATGTCTTTCAAGATGTTTCGGATTTCTTTTTGTATAAAGTAAATTCGTTGGCCCATTTCCTGACTTTCCGCTCGCGTTTCGCTATCTTTGTCGCCAAAGTGGATAAACACATTCAATAAGTATAAAACTATGGCTCAACTGAAATCTTCAAGTATTTCATATGGTTTCACTCAGCAAGAGGCTGCCGAATTGCGGCGGTGTCTGTTGGTCTTGTGGCGTCTGCCAAATATCCGAATGGAGTATGGAGAAGCGCGAAAGCTATATGATTTTCTTGCTGCGGCTTGTGCCAATGGGGTACCTCGCGATGCTTTTGGTATCAACCGTGTGGTGTTGGCACTACAAACCATTGAACTGGCTGTGAGTGAAATCGGCCTGCGTGGTGTGGTGCTTAAGGCTTTTTTGCTGTATGCTGCCGGAGTAGACGAACGCCAAGAGGACGTGCGCAAGCTCATGGGTGACCATGTGGCTAATGCGATGGCTGCCATACGCCGTGTGGAGGCCTTGGATGTGAAAACCGAGGCCATGCGTACCGACAACTTTCGTAATTTGCTGGTAAGCCAGGCCGGTGATATGCGCGTGGTGTTGCTCTTGATTGCAGAGAACGTAAGTGTGATGCGATGCATCAAGGACACCGAGGCGCATGACGAGCAACTGAAGGTATCCACTGAGGCGGCTTACATCTACGCTCCGTTGGCGCACAAACTCGGTCTGTACAAACTGAAAAGCGAGTTGGAGGATCTCTCCTTGAAGTATATGGAGCGCGAGGCTTACTACATGATTAAGGAAAACCTCAACGCAACCAAGAAGAGTCGTGATGCTTACATCGAACGCTTCACGGCTCCTATCCGCGAAATGCTTGATGCTGAAGGACTGAAGTACCACATGAAAGGCCGCACCAAGAGTATACACTCCATCTGGCAGAAGATGAAGAAGCAGCAGTGCGGCTTCAATGGTGTGTACGACCTGTTTGCCATTCGTATCATCATTGATGCGCCGCCGGCCAAGGAGAAAGAGCAGTGCTGGAAGGCCTTTTCGCTTATTACGGCCAAGTATGAGAGTAACTTGAAGCGTCTGCGTGACTGGATCACCGTGCCTAAGAGCAACGGATATGAGAGTCTGCACATCACAGTGCGTGGGCCGGAAGACAAATGGGTGGAAGTGCAAATCCGCACCGAGCGTATGGATGAGGTGGCCGAGCACGGACTGGCGGCGCATTGGCGCTACAAGGGTGTGAAGCAGAGTGGGGGCGGTGTGGATGCCTGGTTGGCAGATATACGGTCAGCACTCGAAAATGGGGATGAGGCTTTGCTGTCAGAGAGTCTGAGTGAAAACACACAGCAGCACGAAGTCTATGTTTTTACTCCCAAGGGCGACTTGTTCCGATTGCCGGCCGGAGCCACGGTGCTCGACTTCGCGTATCACATCCATACGGCGGTGGGCAACCGGTGTGTGGGTGGACGTGTCAACGGACGGGCTGTGCCCATTCGGCAGCAGTTGGAGAGCGGAGCCACGGTGGAAATCCTGACGCAGAGCACGCAGACTCCCAAGATGGAATGGCTCACCTCGGTGGTATCCTCGCACGCTAAGGCCAAGATACGCCAATCGGTCAAGGAGTTGCAAGCCCGTGAGGGAGTGTTGGCGCGTGAGTTGTTGGAGCGAAAACTAAAGAACAGAAAGATAGAGTGGGACGAAGACAACATCAATCGCTTGGTGAAAAAGGCAGGCTTCAAGGAGTCGGGCGAATTCTTCAAGGCGATAGCTGAGGAACGGGTGGATGTGAACGAGTTGATCGATCTGTACGTAGAGCTGTCGCGTCGAGAGATGGGCTTGGCCGAGAGGGCAGCCACACGGTCGGCGGAGGAATACAACTTTGTGGCGGAGCGTGAGAAGCAAGCCAAGAGCGAAGAAGACGTGTTGGTCATCGACCGCAATCTGAAGGGCATTGATTTTCAGATGGCACGCTGCTGCAATCCTGTGTATGGCGATGACGTGTTTGGCTTTGTCACTTCGGGCGGCGGCATCAAGATTCACCGCACCAATTGTCCCAATGCGCCGGCGCTGCGTGAGCGTTTCGGCTATCGTGTGGTGAAAGCGCGTTGGGCCGGAAAGGGTGGTGGAAAATACAGCATCACGCTGCACGTGGTGGGACAAGACGATTTGGGCATTGTCAACAATATCACATCCATCATCTCGAAAGAAGAGAAAATCATGCTCAGAAGCATCAATATCGACAGTTACGACGGACTGTTCAGCGGCATTCTGACGGTGTTGGTGGATGACACGCAGGTGCTCTCATCACTCATTAAGAAAATACGGACCGTGCGAGGCGTCAAAGCTGTTTCGCGCGGCTGATATCAGATGTACTTATATGAAAATCCCCTGCTTCACTGATGACGGTGAAAGCAGGGGATTCTGTTTATTCCAATGTCTGTTTGAACTCCGCCATGAGGGTGGCACGCTCGTCCTCGGACAGATGAGGGAAGTGCACGGCGAGCAGTGCTTCGAGGGCTCTCAGTGCTTGTGTCCGCATGGTGGCTCGTCCTGCGCGCAGGCCGCTCTGGTAGTTGCGATAGGGGAGTAGGTTTCTGTTAAAGTTTCCGTCGCTCATGTCGATGCTTTCTGTTTGGGTTTTAGTGGATTATTGTCGTGTGGTAGTTGTTCGTCAATGTGTCTCGGCGCTGTCGGTGGAAGGCTTGTCGGCATGGGTGAAAATCATGCGTGAGGGTGTGCCGATGTTCTTCAGTGTCCCGTTGTCTAACAGCTTGCGCAGCGTGCGATAGGCTGTGGCCTGCGTCATGTCGGAGGCGTTGGCAAATTGGCGTGCGGTGAAGAAAGTGCGCTTTTCGAGCAGTCGGGCGATGATCTGTTCGGTTTCGGTTTCGCTCAGGTTGCGCGAGTGCTTTCCGGCATGCTTTGTGATGGTGAACTGCGCGTCTTGCAGTTTTCGCATCAATGCTTTTTCGGGTCTGAAGAGCACATTGCTTACGCGTGGATGCTTCACGCGGAGTCGGCCGTTGCAGTCTGGTTCGATTTCGCCCTCCATGGCGAGCGACAGGTAGCCCAGTCCTTCCAGATGGATGCTGTTGCCGGCCAGCAGTTCGTCGCGCACGGAGGAGGCGAGGGCTGACAGGGCAGCCTTGACGTCGGAGGTGGTGAGCGAGCAAGCCTTCTCAATGTGTTCGGCCAGCGTGTTGCTTGTGGTGGTCTTGTTCTCGATGATGCGCAGGTGGTGATCGCTCTTGCTTCTGAGGCATCCGGAGTTTTTGTAGATGTCGTAATTGATAGCCATGTTGTTTCTTATAAGTTTTGTGAATGCTTCTAAGTATTTGTTTGATTGTGCCTTAGTGCTTGTTGCAGTGCTTCTCGTTATATTATCACCTTAATGATACGTTCTTATCACCATAGTGATACGTTCTTATCACTATAATGATAATTTCTTATCACCCTAATGATAATTCATCAAGAGTGCCACAAAGATACACTTTTCCTGCATTTCGCAGCATCTTTTCGGCCTTTTGTTTGTTCCTATGTACGATGCCGGCGGAGCGGGGCGGTGCATGCATGTGGCGAGAAGCTTCATAAAAAAGCTGAAGCAAGGTGTTATTTTTGGTGGGGAGCGTGCGGTTTTTTGCGGAAAATACATAAATTTGCACGCAATAAAATTCTAAAAGTATGAAGCCCTCTTTTATTGCCGACAAAATCGTGATGGACGGACTTACTTATGATGACGTCCTTTTAGTTCCCGCTTATTCAGAAGTGTTGCCGCGCACGGTGTCGCTCAGCACACGTTTCTCACGCAACATCGAGCTGCAAATCCCCTTTGTGACGGCCGCCATGGATACCGTTACCGAGGCTGCGATGGCCATCGCCATTGCTCGCGAAGGTGGCATTGGTGTGATTCACAAGAATATGTCCATCGAGGATCAGGCCCGTCAGGTGGCCATTGTGAAGCGTGCGGAGAACGGAATGATTTACGACCCCGTGACGATTAAGCGCGGCAAGACCGTGCGCGATGCCTTGCAGCTGATGAGCGAATACCACATCGGCGGTATTCCCGTGGTGGACGACGATATGCATCTGGTGGGCATTGTGACAAACCGCGACCTGCGTTTCGAGCGCGAACTTGATAAGCAGATTGACGATGTGATGAGTAAGGAAAATCTCATCACCACTTCGCAGCAGACCGACTTGGTGGCAGCAGCACAGATTCTGCAGGAAAACAAAATCGAAAAACTGCCCGTGGTCGATAAGGATGGTCGATTGGTGGGTCTCATTACCTACAAGGATATTACCAAAGCCAAGGACAAACCCATGGCTTGTAAGGATGCCAAGGGCCGTCTGCGTGTGGCTGCCGGTGTGGGCGTAACGGCTGACACTTTCCAGCGCATGGAGGCGCTCATCCATGCCGGCGTCGATGCTATCGTTATCGACACAGCGCATGGTCACTCGAAGTCGGTAATCGAAAAACTGCGTGAGGCCAAAGCTGCCTTCACCGGTGTGGACATCGTGGTGGGCAACATTGCAACCGGCGAGGCTGCCCGCATGTTGGCAGAAGCTGGCGCAGATGCCATCAAGGTGGGTATCGGTCCCGGCTCCATCTGCACCACTCGCGTGGTAGCCGGTGTGGGCGTTCCGCAGCTCTCAGCCATTTATGACGTGGCGTGTGCTCTGCAAGGCACAGGCATTCCCCTCATTGCCGATGGTGGTTTGCGCTACTCGGGCGATGTGGTCAAGGCCTTGGCAGCCGGAGGTTGCAGCGTGATGATTGGTTCGCTGGTGGCTGGTACTGAGGAGTCGCCGGGTGAAACCATTATTTTCAATGGCCGTAAGTTTAAGACCTATCGTGGCATGGGCTCGCTCGAAGCCATGGAGAACGGTTCGAAAGACCGCTACTTCCAGGCCGGTGTTGCCGATGTGAAGAAGCTGGTTCCCGAAGGCATTGCCGGACGTGTACCCTACAAGGGCTCCGTGCAGGAAGTCATTTATCAGCTTGTCGGAGGTCTCCGCTCGGGAATGGGATATTGCGGCGCTGCCACCATCGAGCAGTTGCACAATGCTAAGTTCACTCGTATCACCAACGCCGGTGTGCTCGAGAGTCATCCCCACGACATCACCATCACCAGCGAAGCCCCCAACTATACTCGCCATGAGTAAATATCTCGGAGTTTCCCTTATCAAACACTACACAACCTATAATAATCAATGAGAAAGTTTCAGTTTCGCAAGCAACTGCTGCTCACAGCCTCGGCGTTGCTTTTGGCTGTTGTCGGAGTGCAGGCCGTAACCATAGAACCCGTACCCGGCTTTTCATACATCGGAAAGACATATACGTTCAGTACTTCCGATGACGACCCGGTGGTGCTCACCATCAACGGTGTGCCTGTTACACGCTCAGAGTTTGAATATGCATACAACAAAAACCGCGACATCGAAGGTGCCGTGGAGCAGAAGAGTGTCCGAGAGTTCGCCGAGATGTATATCGACTATCGTCTCAAGGTGGCTGCCGCTCTCGACGCACGTCTGGACACCGTGGCAGCATTCCGTCAGGAGTTCCGCGCAAACCGCGATATGCAGCTCACACCTTTCTTGGTAGACACCGTCTTCATCGACTCGATAGCCCGTCTGCAATATAAGCAAATCGAGACAGCACTCGCCGGTCAGGATATGTTGCGTGTTGCTCACATCCTTGTGCCTGTGCCGCAGAATGCACCTGCCGACGTAGCAGAAGCTGCCAAGCAAAAGGCAGATTCGCTCCATGCAGTGCTTAAGGCCGGTGCCGACTTTGCAGAGATAGCAAAACGTCATTCGTCCGATCCGGGGTCGGCGCGCCAAGGAGGCTTGCTCCCTTGGATTGGTCCCAACAGCACGGTGAAGGAATTCGAAACCACAGCTTATGCACTTCAAAAAGGCGAGATGTCGCAACCGGTGCTCACGCAGTTTGGTTACCACATCATTCTCATGAAGGAACGCAAGGCACTTGAGAGTTTTGAGACGCTTCGCTCGCAGCTCATTCAAGCTCTGAAGCGTCAAGGCATAGAGGAAGCATCTATGGAACATCGCATCAATCAGCTCGTTGCAGCGTCTAACGGAAGTCTAACCCGCGAGCAAGTGATTGAAAACGTGATGCGTGAAGAGGTGGACGGTCGCCCCGAGCTGAAGTACCTCATCAAGGAATATCACGATGGATCGTTGGCTTTCGAAGTAACGAAGCTCAAGGTGCTTGATCCTGCAGCTAAGGATGCAGATGCACTTGCTGCATATTATAAAAAGAACAAGAAGAATTATCAATGGGACGAACCCCGCTTCAAAGGCTTTGTGATTCTTCTCAAAGATCCCTCACAGAAGAAAGCCGTGCAGAAGATTCTGAAGAAACATGCGGACGGAGATTGGCGCGCCGAACTCAAGAAAACCATTAACCGTGACTCGACACAAGTGTTTGTCACCGGTCCATATTTGGCCAAGCAGGGAGAAAACAGATATATTGACTATGCAGTCTTTGGTAAAGGTGACGTGAAAGGCCCGGCCAGATTTCCCATCGTGGAGACTTATGGTAAATTGCTCAAGAAGCCCTCAAGCTATCTGGATGTCAAGTCCCTCGTCATCAGCGACTATCAGGATGTGATGATGAAGGCTTGGTTGGAAGAGCTGCGTGCCAAGTATAAAGTGGAAATCCACGAAGACGTGCTGGCTACAGTCAACAACCATTGATACAAAAGGCTCGCAAACAATTCGTTCAGCCTATAAATAAAACGAAAGAGCACTCTTCAAGGTGCTCTTTCCTTTCACCAAAACAACCAAAATGAAGAAGACTTTCCTAAGCACCCTCCTCATGTGGCTTGCAACAGCTCCCGTGTGGGCGCAAAGCAACGTCGTGGACGAAGTGATATGGGTGGTGGGCGATAATGCCATCTTGCTCTCCGATGTTGAGGAGACGCGCATCAGTGCCGAGATGGACAATAATCCCTTTGCCAACCCCTATTGTGAAATTCCCGAGCAACTGGCCCTGCAGAAACTCTATCTGCATCAGGCCGACCTCGACAGTATCACGGTGAGCGAAGGCGATATCATACGAGCTGTGGACGAACGACTTAACTTCTACCTTCAGAACTTCGGTTCGCGTGAGAACATCGAAGCCTATGCTCGTAAACCTTATGCTTTGCTGCGCGAACAGCTCAAGCAGACCATGCGCGACAATCAGAAGGTGCAGATGGTGCAACGCAATCTCACCAAGAATATCAAGGTTACGCCGGCAGAAGTACGTGAATACTTCAAGAACGTGCCGGAGGACAGTGTGCCCTTCATTCCGACGCAAGTAGAGGTACAAATACTCACTTATCAACCTGAAGTTTCGCGTGCAGAGGTGGAACGCATCGAGGAGCAGCTTCGTGAATACGCTCGTCGTGTCAACGAAGGCGAGAGCGAGTTTTCAACCCTTGCTCGTCTTTATTCACACTGCGGCAGCGCGCGTCAGGGAGGCGACCTGGGCTACAACGGCCGCAATCAGTGGGTGCCCGAGTTCGCCAACGTAGCTTTCTCGCTGAACGATCCGAAAAAGGTGTCCAAGATTGTACGCTCCGAGTTTGGTTTCCACATCATCCAGTTTGTAGACCGTAAAGGCGATAAAGTGCGCGTGCGTCACATCCTTCTGAAGCCCGAAATCGAAGAAAGCGAGTTCGCGCTTGGACTTTCGCGCTTGGATTCTGTTGCTACCGACATCCGTGCCGGTAAGTTCACTTTCGACGAAGCTGTGGTGGCACTGTCGGACGACAAAGACACTCGCAACAATCGCGGACTCATGGTGAACAAATCGGAAGAGAGCAATGAAATCACTTCGCGCTTCCAGATGAAAGACCTGCCGCAGGATGTGGCTCGTGTAGTCGAGGGGCTGCAGGTGGGAGAGATTTCCCGACCATTCCGTATGATTAACGAGAAAGGTCAGGAGTATTGCGCCATCATTCGTCTCAAGAATCGCATTCCCGGCCATCGTGCCAGCATCACCGAGGACTTCCAGGTGTTGCGTGAAGTGGTGCTCAACGAGCGTCGTGAGCAGTGTTTGGAAAAATGGATACGCGAGAAGCAACGCTCCACTTATATTCGCATCAATGCCAATTGGCGCAATTGCGATTTCCGATACCCCGGTTGGGTTAAGTAACTAGGCCATAAAACCATTTTCTTTGGCATACAATAATTATATATATAGCAGACGAGTGCTTGCCCCGGCATTATTGATCCTTTTGGGATTGGTGTTGACCCGGGCAATTGCATTTGCGATGCCCAATGATAAGCGACCAGAGAAGAAGCCGGACGACAGAATATATCTCATTCATGCCGACAATCTTCGCCACGACCAGTTCGCACATCCCGATGCGCAAATGGCAAGTGGCAACGTGGAGTTCTTGCACAATGGGATGCGGATGTATTGTGATAGTGCCGTCTATTATCAAAACACCAACTCGTTTGAGGCTTTCGGGCATGTGAAGATGTTGCAAGGCGACACCCTCTCGTTGGTGGGCGAATACCTCTTCTACGATGGTGAAGTGCAGATGGCACAAATCCGTCGTAATGTGGTGATGACGCATCGCAAGTCCGTGCTCACTACAGACAGTTTGAACTATGACAGATTGTATGACGTCGGTTACTTCTTTGATGGCGGAAAACTGGTGGACGGTTCCAATGAACTGACTTCCGACTGGGGAGAATACTATCTGTCGCAGAAAAAATCTACCTTCAATTACAACGTCCAGCTGGTCAATCCCAAATTTACTTTGACCTCCGACACGTTGCACTACGACCTTGCCACAAAATGGGCTGACGTGCGCGGACCTTCCAATGTGGTCTCCGGCGAAAGCCGCATCTATACCGAGCATGGTCTCTACAACACCGACACGCAGCGTGCGCTGCTGTATGATCGGCCGCAGCTTTTCAACAAAGGCCGACGCATGTCAGGAGACAGCTTACACTACGACAAGGCCAACGGCGTCGCAACGTTCTTTCGCAACATCTATTATGAGGATACGCAGAACAAGAACATACTGACGGGCCATTATTGCAGGTACAATGAACTGACTGGTGAGGCTTTGGCCACCGATAGTGCATTGGCCAAGGATTATTCCAACAGCGAGGACACGCTCTTTGTGCACGCCGACAGCCTGCGCCTCTACACCTACAACCTGAAGACCGATTCCGTTTATCGTGTACTGCATGGCTACTTCCATGTGCGAGCCTACCGCACCGATGTGCAGGCCGTTTGCGACTCGTTGGTGTTCAATTCGAAGCAACGCAAACTTACCCTCTTTCGTGACCCGATCGTCTGGAGTGACCATAGGCAAGTCATCGGTGAGGAAATCAGTGTGTTCACCAACGATTCGACCATCGACAGTGTTTATGTGGAACGCCAGGCCCTACTCGTGGAACGTCTCGACTCTCTCCACTACAACCAGGTTGGGGGGCAGTTGATGAAGTCCTATTTTGTGGAAGGCGAGATGCGCGAGAACCATGTCAACGGTAACGTCCGCGTCATCTACTACCCGTTGGAGAAAGACAGCCTCATACTCTATCAGAATTACACCGAAGCTCCGCAAATGCGCACCTATATTCTCCATCGCAAACTCAAGCGGGCATGGGCCGGCCCCGAACCCACAGGTTGCACCTATCCCATCGGGGTGGCTCCGCGTGAGCATTGTTTTCTTGAGAGTTTTGCCTGGTTTGACTACATTCGTCCGCGCGACAAGTATGACCTGTTTGAGTGGCGTCCTAAGCACGCCGGAACCGAGTTGAAGGCTTCGGTGCGACGCAATGCGCCGCTGCAAACATTGGATTAGCACACCCCAAATCCGATTCATCCATGAGCGATATCATTCACCTCCTGCCCGACAGCGTTGCCAACCAGATAGCTGCCGGTGAAGTCATTCAGCGACCTTCTTCTGTGATTAAGGAGTTGGTCGAGAATGCCATTGATGCCGGTGCCACGCAGGTGCAGGTGTTGGTCAGCGATGCTGGAAAAACGTGCATACAGGTGATTGATAACGGAAAGGGCATGAGCGAGACCGATGCGCGCATGGCTTTCGAGCGACATGCTACCTCCAAAATTTCGGAGGCTGCCGACCTCTTTGCGCTGCGTACCATGGGCTTTCGTGGTGAGGCACTTGCATCAATTGCTGCCGTGGCTCAGGTGGAACTGAAAACCAAGATGCGCGGACACGACATAGGCATCGCAATCACCATCGAAGGCAGTCGGGTGGTCAGCCAAGAGCCTGTGGCTTGTCCTGAAGGTGCCAACTTTGCCGTTCGTAACCTGTTTTTTAATATCCCGGCCCGACGTAAGTTCTTGAAGTCTAATCAGACAGAACTTACCAATATCCTTGCCGAATTCGAACGGATTGTGTTGGCGCATCCTGATGTGGCTTTTACGCTGCACAGCAATGGCACGTCCATGTTGAATCTTCCTGTGGGCAATTTCCGGCAGCGCATTGTGGGTGTTTTCGGAAAGCGTCTTGATCAGCACTTGGTGCCGGTGCAAGTCGAAACGCCCTTGGGTAACATCTCCGGCTTTGTGGGTACGCCCGAGACGGCACGCAAACGCGGAATGCACCAGTTCTTTTTTGTCAATGGCAGATACATGCGCCATCCCTATTTTGCCAAGGCTGTGCAGTCGGCCTACGAGCGCATTATCCCCGAGGGTGAGCAGGTGTCTTTCTTCTTGAAGTTTGAGGTCGATCCGGCGCGCATCGACGTAAACATACATCCGGCCAAGACGGAGATAAAGTTCCAGGATGAGCAACCCCTGTGGCAGATTCTGCAAGCTGCAGTGCGCGAAGCTATTGGACGCTTCAATGCTGTGCCTACTATCGATTTCGACACGGAAAATCGTCCCGACATTCCCGTCTTTAATCCTTCGGTCGATGTGGCTCCTCCCACTGTGAGCATCGATCCCACTTTCAATCCGTTTTCCTCTTCCTCAACAGGCCATTCTCGTTCGGTGCCCACGTCGACGCACATGCCGCGTTCGGGCAGTCCGAGTACGGATTGGCAGAAACTCTATGACATTGCTCGTCAGACAGAAGTTGCTTCGGCAGATGCGTCGCCCAAGCTCTACGACGACTTGAGCCACACAGACAAGCAGCATTGGGAGAAGGGTTCGTCCGAATACTTTCAGTATAAAGGTCGCTTCATTATCACTTCTGTCAAGTCCGGACTCATGTTGATTGATCAGCATCGGGCGCACATGCGTGTGCTCTATGATGCCTATCGCCGTCAGCTCAACGAGCGTGCCGGTGTGGTGCAGGGATTGCTGTTCCCCCAGTTGTTTAGTTTGCCTCCTTCGCAGCAGCCTGTGCTCGATAAGATCAGTTCCGACCTCTCCATCCTTGGTTTCGAAATCTCCAACATGGGCGGTGGCGACTACTCGGTGTCGGGCATACCGGCCGGAACGGAAGGGCTTAATCCCGTGGAACTGATACAGGGCTTGGTGACCGATGCTGTTGACAAGGTGGGGGTGAAGGAAGAGGTGCATCATGTGATGGCGCTGGGCTTGGCTCGCAAGTCGGCCATCCCCGTGGGACAAGCTCTGTCGGCTGAGGAAATGGAAGACCTCGTGGAGAAACTCTTTCTCTGCGAAACGCCCAACTACACCCCCAACGGCAAGCTGGTGTTGACCATTTTGGATAATGAGAAAGTGGAGCGAATGTTCGATTGAGAACAAGCCGGCTATTCCCCCTCCCAATGATACTATAACACCTCTGCGAAGATCGAAAATCTGCAAGGCGTTTAGGATTTTCTGCAAGCACTGCAGAATTTTCTAAACGCCTTGCAGATTTTTATAGATTGGGGTGGTGTTCCGATGGTCTGCGCGACGAGTGTTGCCGACCGATGTCTGTTCTCTATATGTCAAGTCGATACGTCGTATGCAGACCTTTCCAATTGTTGCATACTCTTAAATGAAATGTCCGTTTACTGTTCCAATGTTTAATTAGTGCGAAAAAGCGCGCAGGTTTACACTTTTTAGTACTGCTTAATTGCATGCGCATGCTTTTTCTCTACCTTTGCAACATCGGCGGACAAGTTTGATGCCGTCGACACAGTAACCCTATAAAAACAAATGATTATGAAAAAGATGATGTTAGCACTCGCTCTCTTCAGCATTGCTGTGGGAGTCATAGCCCAAGAGCAGGACGTTCCTCGCTCTCGTTACAGTGTAGCCACCAACTCCTTTTGGTCCAATTGGTACATCTTCGCCGGAGGTGATTTCAATGCGGCTTACAGTTCGCAGGAAGCATCCGGCATCGGTGGAAATCCCTTCAGCAGCAAGCGAGGCACCTTTGGCTTTGATGTTTCGGTGGGCAAGTGGTTTACCCCGAGCATCGGCCTCCGCACCAAGATGGAAGGCGTTTGGGCCAAACAGGTCAACGCCGCCGACGACCACCATGCATTCAAGTACTGGAACCTGCATGAAGATGTGATGTTCGATGTGCACAATTTGCTCTTCGGCTACAAGGAAAATCGCGTATGGAATCTCATTCCTTATGTGGGCCTCGGAGTGGCGCACAACATGAGTGACGGAAATTACGACTTCTCTTACAATGCCGGTTTGCTCAACAATTTCCGCGTCGGCAAGCGTGTCAGCTTGTTCCTCGACATCTATGCCACGGCGGTGGAAGGCACTTTCGATGCTGCCCCTGCCGATGGCTGGTCCGAACACAAGAAGAGCCACAGCCGTCATTGGGACAAGCTGGTGGGTGCCTCCATCGGTGTAACCTATCGATTGGGCAAGCACAATTGGGAGAAAGCTCCCGATGTCGATGCACTCATGGCCGTGAACCGTGAACAGATGGAAGCAATGGCGTTGGCCATGGCCGAACTCGAGGAGGAGAACAAGCGTTTGCGCAGTGAGGGTAAGGTAACACTTCCGGCCTATATCCCGAGCGAGCCGGCACAGGTGACAGAAGTGGTGTCGCCCACGATGTCCGTCTTCTTCGAACTCGGATCTTCGAAGATTGCTTCCCGAAAAGACCTCGTCAATCTGACAGATCTGGTGAAGTATGCCATCGACAACAATTGCAAGGTGCTGGTGAACGGATATGCCGACAGTCGCACCGGCAATGCCGATTACAATTATCAGCTGAGCCGGCGTCGTGCCGAGACCGTGGCAGCCGAACTCGAAGCCATGGGCGTGCCGCGTGACAACATCGTGGTGGAAGCACAAGGTGGTGTGGACACACTTTCGCCCTACTACTACAATCGTCGTGCTACGGTGAAGCTGCAGTGAGAAGCGAGGGGAGCGGATCTATTATCCCGACAAGACATTCTGACAGAGCGATATAAGCATTCTGATAGAACAATCCATCAATAGCAAGTGCCGTCCGGATCATCGCCGGACGGCACTCGTTTCCTGTGGCGGACCGGTGGTTTTCCTATATTCTCCATGGCAAGACGGCCGGCTAATGTGATTTTTTGTAAATTTGCGGACAAACTTGAAAAAATGGAACACGAAGATAATTATTTGTATTCGCAGAATGTGCTCGACTTTGTGCGTGTCTGCACAGAGTATTGTCGTTTTTTGGAACAGGTGGCCGGAACGGAGCGCAATGAGTTTGTCGATGTGATGCGTGGTCTCCTGCCGATGCTCTATCTGAAAGGCTCTTTGCTGCATGCCGTTCCCGAAGTTCCGGGCTACAACGAGCAGCGCGTAACCGAGGACGACTACAACTACATTCGGGCGCAGGTTTGCACCATCATGGGCGAGTTTGACGAATACTTGGATGTGTTTGTCGAGGACTTCAAGTTCTCCGACAAGCCCATACTCTGCACCATCAGTGAAGACTTGGCCGATCTCTATCAAGTGCTGCGCGAATTGGTGGAGTGCTTCCGAGAGGGCTATGAAGAGTCGATGCAGGTGGCTATCTACGAAGTGCGTGAGCAGTTCTCCACTTATTGGGGACAAACAGTGCTCAATGCGTTGCGAGCCTTGCATGATGTGCGTTTTGGTGACCGATAATTGCAGAGCCTCATGCAGACACGAACTTTGCTACGGCAGACCGAAAAAGCCTACATACAGACATTGCCTCGCTTCACTTTTGGCGGAAAAATCGTGGTAGTGCAATCGCAAACCGAAATCCGAAAGGCGCTTGATGTGTTGCGGCGTGAGAAAATGGTGGGTTTTGACACCGAAACGCGTCCCGCTTTCAGAAAAGGCGAAATGCACAAAGTGGCTCTTCTTCAGCTGTCTACGCATTCAGTGTGCTTCCTTTTCAGACTCAATATGACCGGACTCACGGACGAAATTGCCGAGTTCCTGGCCGATCCGGTGGTGCTCAAGGTCGGGCTCTCACTGGCGGATGATCTGTCGGCCCTACGTGGCAGGCACGACCTGCAACCGCAGGGATGGATTGACCTGCAAAAATATGTGGCAGACATGGGAATTGATGATAGAAGTCTGCAGAAACTTTATGCCAATGTGTTTGGAATGCGTATCTCCAAGCGTGCACAGCGCAGCAATTGGGAGGCACATCCGCTGAGCGATTCCCAAAAAATATATGCGGCCACCGATGCCTACACCTGTCTGCAGCTCTATGATGTGTTGTCGGAGTTGAGAGCCTCGGGGGCTTATCGTGTCATTGGACCGACGGTAGAGGAAAACGAAGAAAAGAAGATATCATAAACGAAATACATTTTATGGATTTGAAGACCATACAACTGCGACGCGGAAAGGCGGAGAGTCTGCGCCGTTTTCATCCCTGGGTGTTCTCCGGTGCCATTGCGGCGCAGAGTCGTGATTTGCAGGAAGGCGACTTGGTGCAAGTGCTCGATGATCAGGGCAACTTCATTGCTGTGGGCCACTATCAGATAGGTTCGATTGCCGTGCGTGTGCTTTCGTTCGAACAGCGTAGCATCGATAATGCCTTTTGGGAAGAACGCCTTCGCGAGGCCTATCGTTTGCGCCGAGTGCTGAAGTTGGCCGGACGCAGCGACAATGATGTGTACCGCCTTGTGCATGGCGAGGGTGACCGTCTGCCCGGTCTCGTGGTCGATGTCTATGGAGCTACAGCCGTGATGCAGGCACATTCAGTGGGTATGCACGTGCAGCGCGAAGCCATTGCCGATGCCATCATCCAAGCTACCGAGGGCGCTATCCGCAATGTGTATTACAAATCGGAGACCACGCTCCCTTACAAGGCGGAGCTGGGCCAGGAGAACGGCTTTCTGCGAGGCGGCTCTCCTGCCAATGTGGCTACGGAGAACGGTTTGAAATTTCACATCGATTGGCTGAAAGGACAGAAGACGGGTTTCTTTGTAGACCAACGCGACAATCGTAGCTTGTTGGAGCATTACGCCAAGGACCGAAGCGTGCTCAATATGTTTTGCTACACCGGTGGATTTTCTGTCTATGCATTGCGTGGTGGTGCTACCATGGTGCATTCGGTGGATAGCAGTTCGAAAGCCATCGACCTCACCCGAGCCAATGTGGAACTGAATTTTCCGGAGGATACACGCCACGAGGCTTTTGCTGAAGACGCTTTCAAATATCTGCAACGCGCAGGCCACGATTACGATCTCATTGTGCTCGATCCACCGGCATTTGCCAAACACAAGGAGGCCCTGCGCAATGCGCTCAAAGGGTATACACGACTCAATGCCATTGCTTTTGAGAAAATCAAGCCCGGAGGAATCGTCTTCACCTTCAGTTGTTCGCAAGCCGTCAACAAGGATCAGTTTCGTTTGGCTGTATTTACAGCAGCAGCCCAAAGCGGACGCCATGTTCGCATCTTGCATCAGTTGCACCAGCCGGCCGACCATCCCATCAACATCTACCATCCCGAGGGCGAATATCTCAAGGGACTGGTGTTGCAAGTGGAGTAGGATTTTTCGGAAAGCATTTCTGCGTTATCTGAATACAATTGAGGGAGACCCCGAAAGGATCTCCCTCAATTTGTGTCTTATGTGAAATGTTCGAATCAGAACTGAACCTTCTTCACCGTGGTGTTGCTACCATCGTCCACGCGGACAATGTAGCTGCCGGCGGGAAGGTGAAGACCGATGTTGCCATCCACGCGACGTGAAACCACGGTGCGACCGTCGGGAGTGTAGATGGTGGCAACGGCGTTATGGGCGCTGATGTTCAAGCTTCCGGCACCCACTTCGATGGTTGCGGCGGCTGCATTTCCGGAAACACTCTTGATGCCTGTAACTTCAGCGAGCTTTCTGCTGGAAGCATTGATGATTTCTCCGGTGTAGGTGTCAACCAACATGGCCACGATGTGCACATTGTGGATGTTCTTGATGTTTTCCGGTACGGTGATTTCGTAAGAGTGTGTCTTCGTTTCACCGGGAGTAACGGTGCCGGAAAGACTTCCTTCAACGCCATAAGTGCCATACACGGCGCGACCCACGTGGTCAAAAGTGGCTTTGTAATATTGTCCGAGCTTTGTCAGATGACCGAGATAGGGATTGCTGGCATACTCGCTGGAGTAGACTGCAAAATAGTTGGTCTGTGCAGCTGTAAGACCGTCTTCGGTGAGAACGTAAGAGACGGCATAAGGAGTTTCGGCGCAAGTGATGTTAAACGTGGCCGAGGTTGTGATATTGATCTTGGTCAGGTCCTCGCTGATGCTCAGGTCGTCAATGCTAAAAGTGGCTTCCGTGGGACGGCCGAAGATTTTGTTAACATCGTTGTCCACACCCATATCACCGCCGGCGGTGCCGTAATAAGGATCGCAGGTGATGACGCGATTGATGGTGCTGGAGGGGAAACTTCCGGTGGAGAAGTTGCCGGCAACTCCACCAAATGAAGCATCTTCCATGTTGTCGCCGGAGTGGATGGCAATGGGGATGAACTTGTCGCCATACTCTTCAGACAAAACATCAATGGCTACCAAGCCGCGCGGACACCATCCGCACCATGTACCGGTGTATTCTTCCATCACAACTGTGCGCTCCGGACTCTGCTTGGGGTCGACGGTGGTGATGCTGCCAACCTCTTTGATTTCCTCTGCAGGTACTTCACCATTCAGCGACTTCAACGTAACACTCAGCGGAAGGCGTACAGCAGTTTCATCAGTGCTGATTTTTGTTTCAAAGCTGCCGGAACCCAAGAACGGAACGGGCTGGTTGTGCTCGTAAACGCTTGTGTTTTCTCCCAAGCGGCATTCGAACTGTGCACTCTTGATAGGCGTGCATCCGTAGTTGACGAACGTGGTGGTGAAGTCGGCTTTCTCGCCCATGAACACGCGGTTGTGAGAAACACCGTTGATTTCGATACCATTGTCCTTGAGACCGGCATCACCTTCGGTTACCAGGTAGAAAGGCAGGCC
Source organism: Bacteroidaceae bacterium (assembly GCA_017461605.1). GTDB lineage: Bacteria > Bacteroidota > Bacteroidia > Bacteroidales > Bacteroidaceae > Alloprevotella. The sequence continues at coordinate 133,517 of JAFTXN010000006.1, read as the reverse complement.
AAAGTAGTAGGTGTAACCCTTAAGCATCATGTAATAATTGGAATAGTTATAAACTTTTCCTTGCGTGTAGTCCGGGTCTGTTGACTGTATGAGCCAAGTGTAGTTGCGGAAGCAGGGAACAATTCCGAGATAGACTTCGGAAAGTCCATCATCGTAGACAATGCTGTAGCCCACCAATATCTCGCGCGGTTTGTCGATGACCCAATCACAGGGAACGTCAATCATGACTTCTGAAAGGTATCCGTTGCCTACGTAGGCAGACCACAGCGTTTCGCCGGTCTCGTTGTCCATGATGTAAACGGAGAGGTCAAAGCCTCCGGCCGGCACGTAGGTTTTGATGGTCGTAACCTTGTTGCCGACAAAGCGGCCCGTCAAATCTTTGAAGATGGCTGTGCTGTACCAGTAAGTGCTGCCGCCGTCGGGGGCATACATCTTGAATTTGTAGATAGAGGAGTCGCAAGGTAGGTTGGTCAACCATTTGGGTTCCTGCGCACCGTCGATGAGTGAGCGCGAGCGCTTGCCGGTGGGGGAGAATTCGCCCGAAGCTTTGATAAACTTGCCGTCGATGAATTTCTCAGGCTTCGGAAGATTTGGGGGAGCCACTTGAGCTTGTGCCAAAGTGCTGAAGCCGAGAGCTAACAGCAACCAGAAGGATAGTAGTTGTGTTTTCATAAAAATGTAATTAAAGTGTTTGTAAATATGGATTGTTCTTTTGTTCGTGTCCGATGGTTGTGGCATCTCCATGACCGGGTAGCACGGTGGTTTCGGCCGGGAGCACCAAAATGCGGTTCTGCAGGTGAGAAATGAGGGAAGCCTCGTTGCCTCCGGGCAAGTCGCAGCGGCCGATGGAGCAAAGGAAGAGGCTGTCGCCGCTCATCAGGAGGGCTTCTTCGGCACAATAGTAGCAAACGCCGCCGGGCGTGTGGCCGGGTGTGGCAATGACGCGCAAAGTGTGTGTGCCGAAGCTGACGGCCTCGCCATCAGTAAGCAAACATCCGATGGGTGGGAGGGTGAGTGGCAGGCTGCGGTGCAGAAAAGCCTGCATCTGAGCCGTGGCTGCACGATAGGTGTCGGCTTCATCGCGGTGTAGGGTGGGCAGCACGTGGAAGGTGTCTGCCAGATGTTGTGCGCCGAAGATGTGGTCAAAGTGGCCGTGCGTGTAGAGCTGGTGGCGCAGTGTGAGTTTGTGCTCGGTGATGAAGCGTGAAATTTCTTCGCGCTCATTTTCGCTGAATGCTCCGCAGTCGATGACCACTGCCTCGCCGGTTTCGTCCCAAAGGAGGTAGCAGTTTTCTTCGATGAAGTTGAAAACGAAGCGTTGTACGTTTAGCATGGTGTCTTCGTATATATAATATATTATTGTGTGTGCATGCAATTGTGCGAACAACTCAGCGGCACCATCACTGAAGCCGGGAAGATGCGGCGTGGATCTCCGAAGGTGGCGAGGCTGTTCATCATGTCGTTCAGTGTGGCTTGGGGTGTGAAGCGTTGTTCTTTCTTTCCGTTGACGGTGATGACAACTTCTTTCTTCAAGTCCACCAATTCGCTGTTAAGGAAGATACGCAGTTTTCCGCCTTTCAGCGGCGTGTAGGTCCGAGCGAAGCGAATGGGAATGCCCTGCCGGCTCTCGGTGGTGGCATATTGCACTTCCTGCGCCGTGATGTGGATGTGGTTGCCTTCGATTTTCATGGTGATATAGGCACGGCCGCCATCTTGCAATTCGGGTTGCTCTTCCATCTTCAGGTTGTAGAAACCTTGCCGCTTGTTTCCGTCCATTTCATAATTCTCCCACATCACCAGCGATGGGAAGGGGTTGCGTCGGAACTGCTTCAGCCAAGGTGTAGTGGGGGAGTAGTCGATGGAATGTCCGCGTCCGGGAATCAGCTCCACCTGATGCGTGAAATGTCCGGGGTGTGCAGCTTGCAGCGAGTCGAGACGTTCGCCGGTGAGACGCGTCAGTGTTTCTCTGAAGAAGCCGAAATCCTTATCGCCGGTGCGGAGCGAGAAAGCTATGTTGCAGAGATTTTCTGCCGGAGCGTTGATCAGTGGTTCGCCCCCGGCCATCGGGCCGGCTCCGGCCAGATAGTCGGCATAGAAAGATGCCAGACGCTGACTGCCGTAGCCCCCCTCGGAAATGCCAAACAAATAGATACGATCGGGGTCGATGTCTCCGGAAACCAAGGCTTGGCGTAGCAAACGTTCCCAGGCGAATTGTTTGGCCTTCTGCCACCAACGATATAGCTGTCCGGTATTGGGGATTTGCGGAACGAAGTAGACTGATGGCGCATCGGCAAAGCGGTTGGCCAGTAATAGGCCGGTGGCCCATTCTTGGTGCTTGTCGCCGGAACCATGCAGGTAGAGAAAAAGCGGATAACCGGATTCTGGCTTCACGGAACCCTTGCGGCCATAGTAGTAGGGCATCACGGCATTCGGTTCGAGCGATGCCGGCAGGTGCCATTGGCTCTTGGTGTCTTCGGAGAGCAGTGCGAGCGGAATGAGTTTCTCTTCCTGAAAATCTTGATTGGCCTCGCACCATGCTTTCCATACGCGCCGTTGCTGTTTCTCTATCTGCGAATGGCGCAGTGTCTGTGTGGGGAGTTGCGCTCGGCTTCCGTCTGAAAGATAGTTGGCAAAGGCGTCCTTCAGTTGCCGGTCTGAGATTTTACCGGTTTGCTCGTTGTGTGTAGCCAAGGCTGGTTGAGTCATGCCGAGGCACAGGAGGAGAGTCGTTACTGAGTGTGCGAGTTTGTTCATGGTGTTGCTGAAAACCGAGAGGCGGTTGCTATATATTATAATTGTACGTAGATTACTTGTTTGGTCTCGAAGAATTCGTCTTTGAAGAAGTCTGAGAGATTCCAAACTTCACAGGTGTGCTTGAAAGGTGCAAGTTCGGTAGACAGGTCGCCGCCTTTCAAACAGATAAGTCCGTTGGGAAGCGCGTTGTGTTGTTCGCGCGAAATGTTCTTCTTGACCAGCCGCACCAACTCGCGAGTGTCCATCACGGCTCTTGAGACGATAAAATGAAACTTACCTTTCTCCTCCATTACGTTGCGGTGTACGGCTTGTACATTGCGGAGTCCGATTTGCTGTGCCACATCAGTTGCTACGCGAATCTTCTTGCCGATACTGTCGACCAGCAGGAAGCGACATTCGGGAAAGAGGATGGCTAATGGGATGCCCGGGAAGCCACCGCCGGTGCCCACGTCCATAATGGTGGTGCCGGGACGGAAGTTTGCCACCTTGGCGATGCCCAACGAGTGGAGCACGTGGTGTGAATAGAGGTTGTCGATATCTTTTCTGGAAATGACGTTGATCTTTGCGTTCCAGTCGCGATATAGTGCGTCAAGCGCCTCAAATTGTTGGCGCTGCACTTCGGTGAGGTGGGGGAAATGGGTGAAGATGGCTTGCAGTTGCGCTTGTGCCGTTTCGCTCATGATATCGTTGTTTTGCTGATGAATGTTCGTTTTTGTACTGTTTTACGAAGCAAAAATAGTGTTTTATTCGGAAAACCTATGCCATACTGCTCGATTTTACAAACTTTAAGCGTTATAGTGTAAGCTCGAAGCGGTCGGCATCGTTCAGCACGTTGAATTTCTCTCTGAAGCCGGCCAGGCGTTCCATGTCGATGACGGCTGTTTGTGCACCGCATTCGTTGCCGAGGTCAAGCACGGTTCGGCCATACGCGTCGATGAGGGCACTTCCGCCCGAGTAATTGCAGACCGGGTCGCTGCCTACGCGGTTCACACCGCACACGTAACACTGATTCTCGATGGCGCGTGCCTGTAACAGGGTGTCCCACACATGCCGGCGGCTGTCGGGCCAGCTGGCTACGTAGATGGCCATGTCGTAATCGCCCTTGTTGCGTGAGAACACGGGGAAGCGCAGATCGTAACACACTTGCAACAGCAGGCGCGCGCCGCAGCACTCCACCACCACGCGCCGTCTTCCGGCTTGATAGTTGAGGTGCTCGCCGCCGTAGCCGAACAGGTGTCGCTTATCATAATGGCCCTTTTCGCCGTCGGGTCCGAAGGCGTAGAGCCGGTTGCGGAAGCGTCCTTCCACTTTCGTAGCCACGGAGCCGATGATGTGACACTGCTTGCTGTGTGCTGTGTGCTGCATCCATGCGATGGCTTCTTGGCTGCCGGTGTGTTCTTGCTTGGTGGGCGAGGTTACGAACCCTGTGTTCCACATCTCGGGCAGCACGTAGAGGTCGGCATCCGGATGGGCGTCCATCAGGTCACGTACTTGGCTGATGTTGCTTGGGGTGTCCAGCCAGCGGATATCGGTTTGGATAAGACAGATTCTCATGTGAAATATCTATTGAAGCGTTTGGGTAAATCGTGTATGTTATTTCGTTGGTCCTTAAATGAGTATGCGTAGATACGTTCGGTCGTCGAAGGAGGTGTTTCCGGCTGTCAGACCTTTGGTGGAAGCATTGCTGTGAATGCACAAGGGGTCGGTGAGGAGCAGCGCTTGTAGTGCGTCCTCAGAAGCCGACAGTGTGGGCATCAGCCTAGGATAGCCATCGCTGGCCAATACGATTTCGGCACTTTGCACCTTGATGCAAACCACACGGTCTGCTTGTATGGGTTTTCCGTTGAGCACGGGGTAGGTGTAGGGGTTGCATGGGGTGTTGTCGTTGGCAAAGCCTGTCTGGTCGCGCAGAGCGTCCATGATGAATTGCCGTCCGATGTCGTATTCTTGAAGTTCGGATTCGGTGTGTCCGTGTGCTAACAGGTAGTGCAAAATGTCGGCTCGGATGGTTGTCAGAATGCGGTCAACTAATTTAGAGTTTTGGTGTAGAAAATTGTTTGCAATGCACTGGCAATCACCGATAAGCCAAACAGATTTTCTGTAGTCACTATAGATAGCAGCCGAGCAGGTGGGACGCGTCTCGGGAAGCATTGCCGCATCGTCTGTATCGATGCAACGGATGGCATGAGTGAGGTGGGCAAGTGCCTCGTTCAGGTGTGCCTCGGGCTGCAGGGTGCGTATGGCATCCCGCACGGCGAGCATGGCTTTGCGACCGGGTGTCTGCCCATCGCTGAAGGGGTGTCGTGCTTTGCTGGTGCTCCCGTCGATAACGGCAGCAAAGTGCTCGGTGACAATCCACCCGTCCTCACCCTCCGAGAGGGGATTTTTGGCTTGGCTGAAGTGCTCGATGATTTTCATGATGCGTGTCTGTCGGAGTGTGTGGGGGATGGGTGATTTTCCGGTGGGCTTCGGATAACTTTCTTCTCCCGTGTCAGCAAAACTGGCAAGGCCTGCCAGAAAATTGGCAAGGCTTGCCAAAAAACTGGCAGGCCTTGCCAGTTTTGCCAAAACGGCTTGTCGTTTTCTGCTTTGAGGAGTCAGATATTTAGAGTTGCAGCCAATTGAAACCTTCTTCGTAGCTGTCGAACTCCACAGGCTGTGCCGCTCCGTGGCGGATCAGGACTTCAGCAATGATTTCTTGTTGTTGAGGATTTATGGTGCGCTCGCCTTTTCGCATGCGATAATAGAGGCGTTCGTCAAAAAGGTCGGATAGTTCTGCCACAATCTTTTTCACTTCTCCATGGCGCACGTTGTTGAGTGCTTGTGTGAAGCCGCGAGCCATGCGCACGGGTTGGGTGCTGTGGAAGTAGGGGCACGACGTCCCGAGTTCGGGCTTGATGTTTTTCGGATTGACCACTGTGATAGCAATGGCTTTCTCGGGAGTGGCTTGTGCCATCAGGTGGCGTAAGCATTGCTCGGCTGCTGGGCAGTTGGCTTGTGTGCACTTCGGGTAGTCGGAAGGAGCTTTTTCAATAAGTTCTTTGATGTTCATGAACGGTGTTATTTAATAATGAATAATGAGTATGAATTCTTATGACTTCTGTTCCAGTTCGCGCAGGCTGTCCATCTTTTTCGTTTCGAGGAATTCGTAGATGCCGCAGAGGTGTTCGCGCACTTTGCCGTGCCCGAACTCGTAGACTTTGTCCACCAGTCCGTCGAGGAAGTCGCGGTCGTGGCTCACCAGGATGAGTGTGCCGTCGTAGTCCTGCAATGCCTGCTTGAGCACATCCTTCGACTTAAGGTCCAGGTGGTTGGTTGGTTCGTCCAGAATGAGCAGGTTGACGGGTTCGAGCAACAGCTTGAGAATGGCCAGGCGTGTGCGCTCTCCGCCGGAGAGCACTTTGACCTTCTTGGTGCTCTCTTCGCCTCCGAACATGAAGGCCCCGAGCATGTCGCGTATCTTCAGGCGCACGTCGCCCTTGGCTATGTCGTCGATGGTTTGGAACACGGTAAGTTCGCCATCGAGGAGCGATGCTTGGTTTTGGGCGAAATAGGCTGTCTGCACGTTGTGCCCGAGGGTCAGAGTGCCTTCGTGTTCCAACTCATTCATGATACATTTCACCATGGTGCTCTTTCCTTCACCGTTGCGGCCTACAAAGGCTACCTTCTCGCCGCGCTCGATGGTGAAAGAGGCATTGGCAAAAACACGCTTCTCGCCAAAAGCCTTTCCCACGCCTTCGGCTTGCACGGGGTAGCTTCCGCTGCGTGGCGACGGGGGAAACTTGAGACGCAAAGCCGAGGTATCCTCGTCGTCCACCTCGATGAGCTCGAGCTTCTCCAACATCTTGACGCGGCTCTGCACTTGCAGGGTTTTGCTATAAGTACCCTTGAAGCGCTCGATAAACTCCTTGGTTTCGCGAATCATCTTCTGCTGCTCCTCATATTGCTTCATCTGCTGCTGGCGGCGCTCCTTGCGCAGCTCGAGGTAGTGGCTATAAGTGGCGCGATAGTCGTAGATGCGCCCCATTGTTACTTCAATGGTGCGAGTGGTGATGCTGTCGACAAACTTGCGGTCGTGACTAATCACCACTACGGCTCCGGCATTGTCGCGAATGAATCCTTCGAGCCACTCGATGCTCTCGATGTCAAGGTGGTTGGTAGGCTCGTCGAGCAGCAACACGTCGGGTTTCTTCAGCAAGAGTTTGGCCAACTCGATGCGCATGCGCCAGCCACCGCTGAAGTCGCTGGTGGGACGATGGAAGTCGGTGCGCTCAAATCCGAGACCGAGCAGCGTTTTCTCAATGTCTTCCTCGAAATGGGTCATGTCGATGGCATAGAATTTCTCACCCAAGGCTGCCACCTGTTCGATGAGTTGCATATATTCTTCGCTCTCGTAGTCGGTGCGCGTAGCCAGTTCGTTGTTGATGCGGTCTATTTCGGCTTCTGTCTCCTTGAGGTGGGCAAAGGCCTGTGCGGTTTCCTCAAAAACTGTTCGTCCATCCTCCGTCATCAGGTGCTGGGGGAGATAAGCCACGGTGCAGTCGCGCGGAACGTTCACCGTGCCACGGGTGGCTTGCCGCACACCGGCCAGGATTTTCAGCAAGGTACTCTTGCCTGCACCGTTCTTACCCATGAGGGCGATGCGGTCTTTCTCGTTAATTTGAAAAGTAATGTCCTTGAACAAGGTGGTGCCGCCGAATTCCACGGTCAGATTGTCTACTGAAATCATATTGTCGTTCGTTTTGCCGCGAAGATACGATATTTTCATACCTTTGCGGCCTGCAAAAGTGATTATTATGATAAACAACGAACAATTGAGACGCTTCGAAACGGTCTTGCAGCAGGAACTTCTGCGTGTGGCTACTTCGTGTGGGGTGCTCGACCGCGTGTTGCTGGCTACGGACGATATTGATGAACATTGGCAGAAGATGGCTCCCGAATATATGGCCGACGCTGTGCCGCAGGTACAACAATATCCCACGGTGTCGGTGGCATGGGCCGGATACCTCGGGATGGGCGTGGCACACCTTTGGGATGATTCATGGGAGTATTATGCCGCCAAGCCCTACAGCATTTTCCATGGTCAACAGGGCTTTGATGATATGGACGAGCACATCCTGGAGAAAATCATGGGGCTTTCGCTTACTTCGGAGGAGGCTCGCCAATTGGAAAACGTCATGCGCAGCTTGGCCGAGACGGCCATCCAGCACATTCGTCGCGAACAGATAGAGCCTTCGACACCGATGACGTTTCATGCCTTTGCACGCGCTTGCAAGGCAGTCTATCGTGTGGGAGCCGCCATCGAACTGAAGCGTTTGGGCTATAAGTTTGAAGAAATGAGCCTTTGATGCAGCATCAATGTGGCCTTTGTCGTAAAAGTAAAAGTGCCGCTCGCAATGTTGAGGTTGCGAGCGGCACTTTTTGTAGCTGTCTGTATATAATATATAATTGTATGCCGGAGAATGAAGCCGGCCTCCTCGATTATATTCTGTCGAGCACCATGGTGATGAGTGCGTCGATGGAGTTCTTGTAATTGGGATTGGCCTTTCCGGCTCGCCGATTGGCAATCACCATGCAGCAAGTGAGTGCTTTGTGTCCCATGAGGGCCGCCAGTCCGGCCAATGCGCTGCTCTCCATCTCGAAGTTGGTGATGTCCAGTCCGTCGTGGTGGAAGTGCATCACCTTGTCGTTTTGCTCAGGGTCGGCCAGCGGGAGGCGCAACTCGCGGCCCTGCGGTCCGTAGAAGCCGCCACAAGCAATGGTGATGCCGTGCACCATGTCGCTTCCGGCAATGCGCTCAATCAGTTCGGGATGCGCTTTTGCTACATAAGGATGGGCAATGCACTGATGCCCCTGCCAGCCCATCGCCTCCGTAAATGCACGTTCGGTGTCGAGGTCGCAAACCTCGTCGCGGCCGGCATAGAAATTGAGCAAGCCATCAAAGCCAATGCTCTTGATGCTGGCCACAAAGGTGCCTTCGGGGGTGTAAGTTTGCAATCCGCCACAGGTTCCGATACGCACCAGTTCAAGACGCTTAAGTTGTGGCTTCACGCATCGTGTCTCAAAGTCGATATTGGCCAAAGCATCTATTTCGTTCACTACGATGTCTATGTTGTCGCACCCGATGCCGGTGGAGATTACGGTGATGCGCTTTCCCTTGTACGAACCGGTGATGGTGCGAAACTCGCGGCTTTCCACTTCGCACTCACGGCTGTCGAAGTGTGAGGCCACCAGGGCAACGCGTCCGGGGTCGCCCACGAGAATCACCTTGTCGGCCAGTTGCTCGGGACGCAAGTGCAGGTGAAAAATGCTGCCGTCGTTATTGATAATGAGTTCGGACTCTTCGAATTTTTCTTTCATGGCTGAGAACTTTGAGGGTTTTGTGTTGTGTTTTTTTGCAAGCAGTGTGCTCTTATTGCGCAAGAGCCTTGAGTTCGGCCTGTCGCATGTTCTTTTCCAAAGTCGCAACGGAGCGATACAACTTTTCGTTTTCGCTCTCTAAGGAAAGGATTGTCTGACTCAGTTGAGGCGATGGCTTGGTGTGGTATTGCTTCCTGAGATTGTGCAGAGTGCTTTCGTTGGTTTGCAGCTTCTGTTTCGTCTCAATCAGTTGCGAAGCGATGAGGCGTGCAGAGGAGTCGCGGAATTGCGAAAGCGAAGTGTATACCACTCTGTCGTTGATAACAAAGCGCGACAGTGCGGAGGTCTTCTCGTTCACTTCGTTCTTGAGGGCTTCCAAGCGTTGGTGTGCTTCGGCAACAGCCTCTGCGCTTCCCCGGCTCCGGCTGAAGGGGAGAAGCAGTGCGGCCTGTCTGACGTCGGACTCAGTGGACTCGTCGATGTCATACACTTCACGACTTTCGTTGGGGATGAACGAATAAACGCAGACGCTGTCAGCCGGCTGATAACGGTCTGAAACAAACCATCCGATGCCGGTAGTTTCGTCAATGACGTATAGATAATCATTGTAAGGCGAGTTGAATGGCATACCGATGTTCTCGGGTTTAACAAATCGGCGTGTGTCGGAATTATATCGGGTTACAAAGATGTCGTATCCGCCAACGCTCTCATCGCCTTGTGCTGCGTAGTATAAGGTAACACCGTCGGCCAAGACAAAAGGATAGTCGGCATCACCGGCTTCCGTATTGGTGAAGATGCCGGTCAAAGGTTCAGGTTGTGTCCAAGTATCTCCATGTCTGTAGGCTGTGTGCAGACACATCCTTCCCGTACTGTCAGATTTTGAGAAGAATGTGCGATTGCCCAATTCGTTGATGTAGAAAGTGGTGCCAAGTTTTCCCGAAAAACACTGCAGCATTTCGGAAGGAATCAGTGCCGAGAGCAAGATCTTACCTGTGTTGCGGCTCAGCCGAAGTGCTTCCAGAAAGTTTTGCCGGTTCATGCTTATGCTGTCGATGAACACTACGCGTTCGGTGGCTTCGAACATGGATTGTCCCAAGTGCGCCCGTTGTAATTGGGCTTCCAGAGCCATGGTGTTCAGACTCTTCTTGCGAGCTTCGGCAATCTCAGTCTCCAGTCGGGTGATGGCTTCTTCGAAACGATACTCCTGCATCAGCGTTTGTGCAGAGGGACCGGTGTATTCCGGGACAACGTTTGTCTTGCGTGTCTTGGTGGTTGATTTCTTTGTACGCTTTTGTGCTTGACCGGCCAAAGGCATGGACAAACAGAGCAACAATACAAGAATTTGTTTCAGGTTCATGGGACTATGTGTTGTGTTGTTTTGAAGTCAAAAGTACGTTTTTTTTAGTTACTACAAGTGCTTGAGGCTTTTTTTTGTACATTTGCCCAACTTTTAACCCCCTTAAGCGCTTTCGTTATGAGCCTTATTCACAAAATAACATGCGTTTTAACGCTTTCTTTCCTCTTTGTTTTGGCAGCTTCAGCCCAGACGAACATCATCAAACATACCGTGCAGCAAGGCGAAACCCTCTATGCGCTTTCTCAGAAATATGCCGTGACTGTGGAACTCATCATGCAGAGCAATCAGGGCTTGACGGCCGAAAATCTGAAAGCCGGACAGGTGGTGCTTATCCCCGTGAGCAAGATGGCCGGTGCCGACTGTCGTGAGATGCACAAGGTTAAGAAAGGCGAAACCGTGTGGGGCATAGCTCAGAAGTATGGTGTGAAGGTGGAAGAACTTGTGAAAGCCAATCCCGCCATGCAGGCTGAGGGCTTCAAGTTGAAAAAAGGAAAATTCGTTTGCATTCCTTATCCCGCAGAAGCGCCGGTGGAAGTCGTTGTGCCCGAAGCCGGAGCAGCGTCGGTGGTTGCCGGTAATTCCGCACCCGAAAATCAAAAACCGGCCACGGCCGGCGATGCACTCGATTGCGTCAACGTCGCTTTGCTGTTGCCGTTTGCTTCGACCGGCCCGGAGGGTGTGCGTTGTGTGGAGTATTATCGCGGTTTCCTGATGGCAGTGGAGGAACTTAAGAAGCAGGGTAAGAATGTGAACATCATAGCCTTGAACGAGCCAACCAATGCCGACAGCATCACGAGTGAGGCAGAAAAAATTGTTCGGCACAACACGCATTTGCTCTTTGGCCCCCTGCATGCATCTCATGTGACAAAAATGGCGGGCTTGGCTTTCAAGCATGGTTTCAAGATGTTGGCACCTTTTTCCTCCAAAGTGAAAGAAGTGGAAACTAATTCCAATATCTATCTCACCAATTCTCCGGAAGATATGAAGCACCGGGTGGCTGCTGATATGTTCGTGCAGAAATTTAAGCGTGCGAACGTAATTATATTGAATACGAAGAAGGCCAACGAGAAGTCCTTTACCACCTTGCTGGATGCACGCCTCAAAGCGAGTGGCGGCTCTGTGGTGTTTCTGGACGAGGCATGTACAGACGAAGAGTTGTTGGCAGTCTTGTCGCTCACGTCGCCCAATTTCTTCATTCCTGATGCCAATGACAAAAATACGTATCAGAAACTTCTGAGTCGCATGAAGCAAATTCGGACCAACTATTCCGAATATCGCACATCGCTCTTCGGCTATCCCGATTGGCAGGCTTATACCGAAAAATTCGGGGCTGACGCTTATGACGCGGATGTATATTTCTTTACCAACTTTTTCTATGATGCCAACTCCATTGCCACGCGCAATTTCAACACCGACTATCAACGGTGGTTCAAGGTGGAGCAATTGTCCATTTATCCGCGAATGGCTATGTTGGGGTACGATGCCGGTACACACATGATGAAGGCTTTGTTGAAGTATGGCACAGCTTTTGCAGCGCAGCCCATCGAATGTGAGGCTTTGCAGAGTCCGCACATATTTGCACCGGCAGAGAATGGTAAAGGCGGATACATCAACAATAGTATGATGTTGATTCATCTGCGTCCTGATGGTATCACGGAAAAAATGGATTGCCGATAATGTGTAGTTCGCAGAAAAATAACCGCCGGCTTTCTTGTTTAACCCGTTCAAGGGTGCTGATGTCGCTTGTGGTACTTGGTGTACTTGGCATAGGCGGTGTGAAAGCTCAAGTGGGCGAGTATCGCTCTGATTTAGTCATTGGTTTCAATGCCGGAGTGGCACTCAATACAATCAGCTTCGATCCTTCCATCAAGCAGAAGATGCATGTAGGTCCCAATGCCGGACTTACGATTCGCTACACTTGTGAGAAATACTTTAAGACTTATTGCGCCTTACAAGTGGAGCTCAACTATGCTCAATTGGGATGGAAGGAAGAAATTTTCAATTCGAAGAACGAACCCCTGCCCGACACCTATATACGTCATCAGCACTATGTGCAACTTCCTCTCTTGGCACGCTTGGCTTGGGGACGCGAGAAGCAAGGCTTTATGGGCTATTTGGTAGCCGGTCCGCAGGTGGGTTTCTGTGTGGACGAGGCTTCCGAGCGCAGCGACACTTGGACTGTGGGAGCGGACGGGCTGCCCGATCGCCCCAACAATATGTCTGCGCAATACGACATGCCGATTGAAAACAAGTTCGACTATGGTATCACTGCCGGTATCGGTGTGGAACTCAGTACTCGCGCCGGTCACATTTTGCTGGAAGGCAGATACTATTATGCACTCTCCGACATTTACGGTAATTCCAAGAAGGACGTTTTCGGCCGCTCGGCCCACGGTACGCTGATGGCTAAGGTGTCCTATTTGTTTGGGGTGGGGAAGAAGAAGTAAGCACTTCCGACTTCCCCCGACGCGTCAGAGATATTTTTTTACCTTAATACTCAATAATTATTATGCAAACACCACTTTTTTGGCTCGTACCCGTGGCGTCAGCCTTGGCCTTGGGTTTCGCCTGGTTCTTTTATCGACAAATGAAACGCACCTCCGAAGGTACGGAGCGTATGGCTTACATTGCTGAGGCCGTGCGTAAGGGTGCAATGTCTTACCTCAAGCAACAATACAAGATTGTTACGCTTGTCTTCATTGGCTTGGCTGTGCTTTTTGCCGTAATGGCCTATGTATTCAAAGTGCAGAACGAGTGGGTCCCCGTGGCTTTCCTCACCGGTGGCTTCTTCTCCGGATTGGCCGGCTTCTTGGGTATGAAGACAGCAACGGCAGCTTCGGCCCGTACCGCCAATGCCGCACGCACCTCACTCAATGGCGGACTGAGGATTGCCTTTCGTTCGGGTGCTGTGATGGGACTTGTGGTTGTTGGCTTGGGCTTGCTTGACATCTCGTTCTGGTATTTGTTGCTTGACGCACTGATTCCCGAGGGCGCTCATCCCACGACAAAACTTTGCATCATCACGACCACAATGCTGACCTTCGGAATGGGTGCTTCAACACAAGCATTGTTTGCTCGTGTGGGCGGTGGCATTTACACCAAAGCAGCAGACGTGGGTGCCGACCTCGTAGGTAAAGTGGAAGCCAACATTCCCGAAGACGATCCTCGCAATCCGGCTACCATCGCCGACAATGTGGGCGATAACGTGGGCGATGTAGCAGGTATGGGTGCCGACCTCTACGAAAGCTATTGCGGCTCTATTTTGGCTACAGCCTCCCTCGGTGCTGCTGCATTTGTTGCCGGTGGCGATGCCGTGATGCAATACAAGGCAGTCATTGCTCCCATGCTTGTGGCTGCAGTAGGTATCGTTCTTTCGCTCATAGGCATATTCGCCGTGCGCACTCGTGAGGATGCCAAGATGAAGGACTTGCTTCGTGCCCTCTCTTTCGGTACGAACTTGAGTTCTATCCTGATTGTCGGTGCTTCGTTCCTCATCCTTTGGGTGCTCGGTTTGGAAAATTGGTGGCAGATGGGTTGCACTGTGGCAGTGGGACTCGTCGTGGGTATCGTGATTGGCCAAGCTACCGAATACTACACTTCACAATCGTATGCTCCTACTCGCAAGGTGTCCGAGAGCGGACTGACAGGTTCGGCCACCGTCATCATTTCCGGTCTCGGACTGGGTATGCTCTCCACTGCCATTCCCGTCTTGGCCGTAGTGGTGGGTATCATTGCTTCCTTCTTGCTGGCCAGTGGCGGAGACTTCTCCAACCTGTCGATGGGACTCTACGGCATCGGTATGGCCGCTGTAGGTATGCTCTCAACGCTTGGCATCACTTTGGCAACCGACGCTTATGGTCCTATCGCCGACAACGCAGGTGGCAATGCCGAGATGAGCGGTCTGGGCGAACAAGTGCGTCGTCGTACGGATGCACTCGATTCGTTGGGCAACACCACTGCAGCCACCGGTAAGGGCTTTGCCATCGGTTCGGCAGCACTCACCGGATTGGCTCTCTTGGCCAGCTATGTGGAGGAAGTGCGCATCGGTTTGGAGCGCATCGGACAGGAAACACTTGAAATCGGTGGAAGAGTTGTCAAAGTTGCTGAGGCCGGCTTCGCAGATTTTATGACCTATTATGACGTAACGTTGATGAATCCCAAGGTGCTGGCAGGTATGTTTATCGGAGCCATGTTGGCTTTCTTGTTCTGCGGTCTGACAATGAATGCAGTGGGACGTGCAGCCGGTAAGATGGTGGACGAAGTGCGCCGCCAGTTCCGCGAGATTAAAGGTATTCTTACCGGAGAAGCCGAACCCGACTATGGTCGATGTGTGATGATTTCCACTCGTGCAGCACAGCATGAGATGATTGCTCCGTCGCTGTTGGCCATCGCTGCTCCCATCCTGACAGGATTGGTGTTCGGTGTGTCGGGTGTATTGGGCTTGCTGATTGGTAGTCTGAGTGCCGGCTTTGTATTGGCAGTGTTTATGGCCAATGCCGGAGGTGCATGGGACAACGCCAAGAAGCACGTGGAAGAAGGAAACTTCGGTGGTAAGGGTAGCGACACCCACAAGGCAACAGTGGTGGGCGACACCGTGGGCGACCCCTTCAAGGACACAGCCGGCCCGAGCCTTAACATCTTGATTAAGCTCATGAGCATGGTGAGCATCGTGATGGCCGGACTTACCGTAGCTTGGAGCCTGTTGTAATAAGTTTCGACATAAACCTTATCAAAGGGAACTGCAAGGACATCGTCGGTCCGGCAGTTCCCTTTTCTTGTGAAACGATATTGTGAAATGGGGTGGGGACGCACGGGGGGGGGAGCGATGCGAAGATGATGCAGCGGACATGAAAAACATTGTCGGCTTCCCCCGATTTTCTAAACGCCTTGCAGAATTTTTTCCAGTGCTTGTAGAAAATTCTAAACGCCTTGCAGATTTTTGAAGAACGGCATGGGCAATTTGGAGGAAGGAGAGTTGTTCAACGCAATTCCCACTGTGGTAGTAGTCCTCAGTAACGTATATTTTCGCCAGACGAGATAAAAACACGTATGTTGATACTTCGTTTTTGATTACTATACATGCCATATCCGCCACACCGGCTGCGTGGGTTGTTAATTATTTGTAACATTCGTGGTTTTAGAGAGAAAACTTTTGCTGTGTTTTGCGTTTTATTGAGTAATTTTGTCGCCGACCTTGAGCGCATTGTGGCGTGACATAAGGTGGACAGACAAGAAACAACATAAAACATATCTATTATGAACATGAAGAGTAAAATTATGAGTATGGCTCTGCTGTTGGCTCTGGTGAGTTGCGGCGAGCAGAAGGGTATGCCTGAAGCAAGCAACGAGTTTGCTGTGGTAACGGTGAGTTCCACCAGCGCGGAGCTCGAAACCTCTTATCCTGCCACCATCAAGGGTTTGGAGGATATCGAAATCCGTCCGAAAGTGAGCGGCTTCATTACAAAGTTGTGTGTGGACGAAGGCGATTTCGTACGTAAGGGTCAACCGCTTTTCCAGTTGGAGAGAGTGCAGTTTGAAGCTGCCGTACGTGCGGCCGAAGCCAGTATCAACGTTATCAAGGCCAATATCAAAACACAAGAACTGAACCTTGAAAATAAGCGCATGCTCCACAGTAAGGGCATCATCAGCAATTTCGATTTGCAGTCGGCCGAAAACCAACTGGAGAGCCTCAAGGCACAATTGGCACAAGCACAGGCCGCATTGACAGATGCACGCAACAATCTGAGCTATTGCACCGTGACAAGTCCCGTTACCGGTGTTGTGGGTAGCATCCCCTATCGCCTCGGAAGCCTGGTGAGTGGCAGCAGCCCTCAACCCCTGACCACAGTGTCGAACATCACAACCATGTATGCTTACTTCTCAATGACCGAAAAGCAAATGCTGGCTCTGACACGCGAAAAGGGAGGTATCTCTGCAGCTATGGACAAGATGCCGGCCGTGAAGCTTCAGCTGGCTGACGGTACCGAGTATCCAATCAGCGGAACCGTATCGGCCATCAGCGGCGTGATTGAAGCAGGAACGGGTGCTGTACAGATGCGTGCCACCTTTGCCAACCCCGAGCGTGTGCTCCGCAGTGGCGGTACCGGTTCAATCCTTGTGCCCCTCAAGAGCGAAGGGTGCATTCTCGTTCCTCAGAAGGCTACTTATGATATTCAGAACAAGAAGTATGTTCTTGTGGTGGATTCTGCCAACGTAGTCAATCAACGTGAGATTGAGGTGCTCGTTCAGAATGACGGACAGAACTACATTGTTGTGGGTGGCTTGAAGCCCGGCGAACGCATTGTGTTTGAAGGCGTGAACCAGCTGAAGAGCGGTGCTAAGATTACTCCGATCACTCCCGAACAAGCCGAAATCAATCGCAAGAAGGCCGAACAAGCCCTGAAGGACGGTAAAATGCCGGGTGAGAAATAATCAACGAAAAGAAAGGTTGCCGGCTTGTCAGTTGTTGCAGGCGGTCAGAAACCGATTCACTCGGACAAGGCTTCTCGCCATAGCATCTGCAAGTTTGGTAACGCATTAACTATTCTTTGAAAACATAGCAAGTAATGAAACTAGATAATTTTATTAACCGCCCGGTGCTATCCACGGTAATTTCCGTGGTGATTGTCATCTTGGGTACTTTGGGACTGCTTTCCCTTCCCATTACTCAGTATCCTGACATCGCACCTCCTACCATCAGTGTGAGGACCACATATCAGGGAGCCAATGCACAAACGGTGTTGAACTCCGTGATTGCACCTCTGGAAGAGCAAATCAATGGTGTGGAAAACATGGACTACATGAGCTCCACAGCAACGAACACCGGTTCTGCCGAAATCTCGATTACCTTCAAGCAGGGCACCGACCCCGACATGGCGGCTGTGAACGTGCAGAACCGTGTTGCCAAGGCACAGGGTCTGCTTCCGGCCGAAGTTACAAAAGTGGGTGTGATTACGCAGAAGCGTCAGAGCTCCATGTTGATTGTGTTCTCGGTTTCGGACGTGTCGGGTAAATATGACATGGCCTTTATCGAAAACTACGCCAAGATTAACATCATTCCGCAGATTCAGCGTGTGAAGGGCGTGGGTGATGCCATGGTGATGGGTGCCGACTATTCAATGCGTATCTGGCTCGATCCGGAAAAGATGGCTGAGTATGGACTCGTGCCGACCGACATCGCAGGTGTCCTGGCTGAGCAAAACATTGAAGCCGCTCCGGGTAGTATCGGTGAACGCGAGAACCAGACATTCCAGTACACACTTCGCTATCGCGGTCGTTTGCAGGAGCCCACTCAGTTTGAGAACCTCGTGATTCGCTCTAATGCGGACGGAACTGTGTTGCGTGTGAAGGACGTGGCTCGTGTGGAGCTTGGCCGAATGGTATACTCGTTTGCCGGTAAGGTGAATGGTAACAATGCCGTATCTGCCATCGTGATGCAAACAGCAGGTTCGAATGCTACGCAAATTGTGTTGGACATCGAAGCACTCCTCGAAGAGTGTAAGAAAGACCTGCCCGAAGGTTTGGATATCAATGTGGCACAAAATGTGAACGACTTCCTGTTCGCCTCTATTCATGAGGTGGTGAAAACACTTATCGAGGCGTTTATCCTTGTGTTCGTCGTGGTGTTCATCTTCTTGCAGGACATGCGCTCCACCATCATTCCCGCCATCGCCATTCCTGTGGCGCTTATCGGTACTTTCTTTGCGCTCAACATGATTGGCTTCTCGCTCAACCTGTTGACCCTCTCGGCGATGGTGTTGGCCATTGCCATTGTGGTGGACGACGCCATTGTGGTGGTGGAAGGTGTGCATGCCAAGCTTGACCAAGGATATACTTCGGCGAAAAAGGCTTCTATTGATGCCATGCGCGAATTGGGCGGTGCCATCGTTTCGATCACACTTGTGATGATGGCCGTGTTCATTCCGGTGAGTTTCATGAGCGGTACGAGTGGTACGTTCTACCGTCAGTTTGGTATCACCATGGCCATTGCAATTGCCTTCTCTGCTGTCAACGCTTTGACCCTCTCGCCGGCCTTGTGTGCCATCCTGCTGAAGCCTCACCACACCGATTCTACGTTGAAGGAGCGTATGGGCGTGGCTTTCCAGGCTGCCCGCCAGAACATGGTGCAGAAGTATGTCGAATCCATCGGTAAGTTCCTGCATCCGACCATCACTATATTATTTATATGTATTGCCATCATCGGCATGATTGCCGGTCTGTTCAGCATCGAGGAACATCCGGTGATAACCTCCGTGTTGATTGTGATTAGCATCCTGGCTTTGATGGGACTTTCCACCCGCAAGTTCAAAAATGCCTTCAACAACTTCTTCGATAACATGGTGAAGAAGTATAAGAAGGCGGTGCTTAAATTCATTCAACGTCCGGTGCTGACGATCATCATCGTTCTGTGTAGCATTGCCGGTCTGGTGGCTCTGATGAGCATCACCCCGACTGCTCTCGTGCCCGCTGAAGATACCGGTACCATCATGGGTGTCGTAACGATGCCCCCCGGCACTTCGCAGGACAAGACCGAGGCCATGCTCAATCGTGTGGATAGCTTGGTTCGTTCAGTACCTGCTGTGCAAAGTTCTACTATGATTTCCGGTTACAGCTTCATTGGTGGACAAGGTCCTTCCTATGGTTCGTTCATCGTCAAATTGAAGGATTGGGAAGAGCGCGGCATGAAGGAAAGTTCTACGGTGGTATTTGCCAACCTATACTTGCGTTCGCGCGATGTCTTCAAGGATGCTCAGGTGTTGTTCTTCCAACCGCCAATGATTCCGGGTTATGGTGTAACAAACGGTTTTACTTTTAACTTGCAAGACCGTACCGGTGGCGATATCAACCACTTCAATGAAGTTTCGCAAAACTTCTTGGACGAGCTCAAGAAGCGTCCTGAAATCGAGTCTGCGCAGACAACATTTAACCCCAACTTCCCGGAATATCTCATCGACATAGATGCAGCAAAGTGTAAGCGTGCAGGTATTTCTCCGGGAGATGTGCTCGCCACTTTGCAGGGTTACTATGGTGGTTTGTACTCGTCCAACTTCAACCGTTTCGGTAAGCTCTATCGTGTGATGGTGCAGGGAGAACCGAGCGACCGTACCAACTATGAGAGTCTGTACAAGATTAAGGTAAGAAACTCCAAGGGAGAGATGGCTCCCATCACTGAGTTTGTGACTATTACTCCTTCGTTTGGCCCCGACAACATCACTCGCTTCAATATGTACACCTCAATTGCGGTGAATGGTAATCCGGCCAGCGGTTACACCTCCGGTCAGGCCATTCAAGCAATCAACGAAGTAGCTGCTCAGCATCTGCCGCAGGGTTATTCGTTCGAGTATTCGGGTACAACGCGTGAGGAAAGCCAAAGTAGCGGAAGCACCACAGCTTACGTGTTCCTCCTTTGCTTCGTGTTCATCTACCTCCTGCTTTCTGCGCAATACGAGAGCTACATTCTCCCCTTGGGCGTACTGCTTTCTGTGCCCTTCGGTCTGCTTGGTTCGTTCCTCTTCATTTGGGGTATGGGCGGTCTCAACAGCATTGTTCCCATCTTTGGTGAAGCCGCAAACAATATCTACGTGCAGATTGCCTTGATTATGTTGATTGGTTTGTTGGCCAAGAACGCTATCCTTATTGTGGAATTTGCGCTTGAGCGTCGCAAGATGGGTATGAGCATCACGTGGGCAGCCGTGTTGGGTGCCGGTGCTCGTCTGCGTCCTATCTTGATGACATCGTTGGCTATGATTATCGGTCTGTTGCCGTTGATGTTTGCTTTCGGTGTAGGTGCTAATGGTAACCGTTCGCTCGGAACGACGGCCATTGGTGGTATGCTTATCGGTATGCTGTTCCAGATATTCATCATCCCGGCATTGTTTGTTATCTTCCAGTATTTGCAAGAGAAGATCAAGCCGATGGAATGGGAGGACATCAACAATGCAGATGCCATGTCCGATATCGAGCAGTATAGTAAGTAAGATAGTTGTCGAGCTCGGGAGTTGCAAAACGGCAGCTCTCGGCCCGATGATTTCACTATAATTTCATAAACATCAAAAATGAAGAGACACATATTATATATTATAGGAGCCTGCTCATTGTTGGCCGGCTGTAACCTATACAAGAATTACGAGCGTCCCGAGGGGCTTGCCAATGTGGAGGGGCTCTATCGCGATACCCTCAGCCAGGAGGCTGCGCTTTCGGCTGCCGATACCACCAACTTTGGCTGTATGCCTTGGCGTGAAGTGTTCACAGATCCGCAATTGCAGACACTGATAGAGAAAGCGTTGGTCAATAATATCGATATGAAGAAGGCTGAATACAACATTCAGAAAGTAGAAGCCGGACTGAAGGTTGCTAAGCTTGCTTATATCCCTTCCATTGCTTTTGCTCCGCAAGGCACTATTTCTTCGTTCGATTTTGGTAAGGCTTCGCAGACTTACTCTGTACCTCTCTCTGTTTCCTGGAATTTGGGTTCGATGGGTTCGCTGCGCAATACGAAGAAGCAAGCTCAGGTCAGCCTGCTCCAGATGCATGCTGTGAAACAAGCCACGCAGACTGCTATTATTAGTGGTGTGGCCAATATGTACTACACGCTTGAGATGCTGGACGAACAGCTGAAAACCACACACTCTACTTTGGCTATCTGGAAGCGCAATGTAGAGGTGATGGAAGCCATGAAAGAAGCCGGTATGGTGAATGAGGCAGCTGTCGGACAGGCACGTGCCAATTACATCGAGCTTCAGGCCTCTGTGCCTCAGTTGGAGAGCAGCATTCGTGAAGTGGAAAACGCACTCTGCGTTCTGCTTGACGAAACTCCCCATACCATCGAGCGCGGTTCGTTCGCTTCCAACGAATTCCCCCAGCAACTTTCGGCCGGTATTCCGGTGCAACTGCTGACCAATCGTCCCGATGTGCGCGTGGCTGAACTCGCTCTTGCCAGTCAGTTCTACGGTGTAAACATCGCTCGTTCGGCTTTCTATCCCAGCCTGAACATCACCGGAAACGGTGTGTGGACCAATAGTGCAGGCGGACTCATCTTGAACCCCGGCAAAATCATTGCCTCGGCTGTGGCATCCGTTGTGCAGCCCATCTTTGCCAATGGCCAATTGCGTGCACAGCTGAAGATTGCGAAGCTCGACTATGAAGCAGCCGAACTCGACTTCCGTGAGCGTCTGCTCATCGCAGGGCAGGAGGTGAGCAATGCTTTGAGCAGCTATCACACAGCCAACGAATGCTTGCAGTTGCGTGAGCGCGAAGTTCGTCAGTTGGAGCAGACTTTGGCCAATGTGAACGAATTGTTTCTGCACACCAACACTACATCTTATCTCGAAACACTCACTGCACAGCAGAGCTTGCTCTCTGCACAACTTGCGCTCATCAACGATCGCTATAGCAAGTTGCAGGCCGGCATCAACCTCTACAAGGCTTTGGGCGGCGGACGTGAGTAAGAAGAAGCTTTCCCTAATAATTCAAAATCAAAGAAACACTATGATAAGTCCTTTAGCTTATGTTGCTCCGGGCGCAAAGCTCGGTAACAACGTCGAAGTGAAACCTTTTGCATACATCGAGGACGATGTGGTGATTGGCGACAACTGTGTGATTCATCCCCATGTGAGCATTCTCAACGGAACCACAATGGGTAGCGACAACATTGTGTATCAGAACACGGTGATTGGAGCTACTCCCCAGGATTTCCACTTTGTCGAGGGTGACAAGACACACGTCATTATCGGCAACAACAACCGTATCCGTGAGAATGTGGTAATCGCAGGAAGCACCTATGAGGGTAAAGCTACCATTATCGGAGATGACAACTTCCTGATGGACCAAGTGCACATTTGCCACGACGTGCTGATACACAACAAGTGTATTTTGGGCATCGGCGTGATTGTGGCCGGCGAAAGCGAGATCGAAGATTGTTCCATCCAGAGCAGCGATGTGGTAATCCAGCAGAAAGTTCGTGTGGGCCGTTGCAGTCTTGTGCAGAGCGGTTGCCGTGTGCAGAAGGACATTCCGCCCTACGTTATCCTCGGTGGAAATCCTGCCACTTACCATGGCGTCAATGCTGTGGTGCTGAAGAAGATGGGTATGTCCGATCGCGTGTTGCGCCACATTGCCAACACTTACCGTCTCATCTACACCGGAAACTTCTCACTCGAAGATGCTGTGATCAAAATTCCCGAGCAGATTCCGATGAGTGAGGAGATCGAAAACATTCTCACCTTCATCAAGAATACCAAACAAGGCATCGTGCGCCATTTGAAAGAAGAATAAACTTCTCTCTGCAACGATGTTATTATCTATCTGCGAGCTACCCACGTGTGGGTGGCTCGCTTTATTTTTTTCTTTGGGCGAGAAGAAAAGATGCAGGTTTCTTGAAAATTTTCCGGCTCTGATATAGTTACTGGCAAGCCTTGCCAAAAAAGTGGCAGGCCTTGCCAAAATAGTGGCAAGCCTTGGCAAAATTGCTAAAACCGTTCAGGGGAAACTGAAATCAGTTCAACGAAAAAGCCGAACTCATGTCCGGCTTTACTGGTAGTGCTTTTGTGTTCTCAAGTCCGATTTCTACGTACGAGAAAACTTAGTATTGGAGGAGGAAAGATATTTTACGCTGCAAACATTTGTTCTACAAAAAGCAGGGTGAGAAATCCCACCAACAAGGCATAGGTGGCTTGCTTCTGATAGCCATGAGCGTGGGTTTCCGGAATCATTTCATCGCTGACCACATAGAGCATCGCACCGCCGGCAAAGGCCAACATGGCCGGTAGGAACACAGCTGATAGACTGCCCAAAGCATAGCCCAGCCATACACCCACCACTTCCAGCAGTGCAATGGCCAAAGAAATGCACACAGTGCGCCACCGGCTCACACCGGCCAGCAGAAGCGGAGCTATCACAACCATGCCCTCCGGCACGTTTTGTAGCGATATGCCCACGGTCACCGTCCATGCATCCGAAGTGTCGGCTGCGTTAAATCCCACTCCGGCGGCAATGCCTTCGGGGAGCTTGTGCAGTGCTATAGCCATCACGAACAGCAGAATGCGATTGAGAGTGGCATTGTTGGCATGAGTCTCGGGATCAAGTCCTGTGAGGTGGTGCAGGTGTGGAGTGATGTGGTCGAGCAGGTTCAGCAACAGCGCACCTGCCATCACGCCACCGGCCACAATCCACCAACCATCATGACCCGCTTGTTCGGAGGCCGGAACAATCAGCCCCAGCACGGCGGCAGCCAGCATCACGCCGGCACAAAATCCCATTACGGTGTCGTTCCATCTGTGAGGCAACTGTTTGATGACAAAACCGATGCCCGTTCCTATGAGTGTTGCACCGCACAAACCGGCGGCACTAAGCCATACTTGTGTCATGAGTCTTCTTTATTAGTTGTTGAAGATAGCATTTTGCGCAAAGATAAATCAATTTTGAAATAGGGACAAGCATGTTTACTCCTTCAAGGGTAATAATTTCTGGAAACACTTCAGGAATGTTTTTGCGAAATTCACAACATTATTGTCCCACTTTACGCCAGTCTTTCATTACATTTGTGCACAAATACTCTTTAAGAACAAATCGATATGGCAAAAGTAAGAATAGCAACAACCATGGGCGAAATCGTTGTTCGCCTGTATGATGAGACACCCCGACATCGTGATAACTTCTTGAAGCTTGTTGCTGAAGGTTTCTATGATGGCACATTGTTCCACCGTGTGATTAAGGATTTTATGATACAAGGTGGAGACCCTGATAGCAAGGGTGCACCCATCGGAAAAGCGCTTGGAAGTGGCGGGCCGGGCTACACCGTGCCGGCCGAGATTGATGCAAGTCGCTTCATACACAAACGAGGCGCACTGAGTGCGGCGCGTCTCGGTGACGAGGTTAATCCGCAGAAAGAGAGCAGTGGCAGTCAGTTCTACATTGTATGGGGAAAAACTTATCGCTCGTCCGAACTTCGACAACTGGAGAAGCAGCGTGAAATGCAGCAAGTGCAGCAGATTTTCCAATCTTTGGCAGCCGAGCGACGTTCCGAAATCATGACGCTACGCCGCAATCGCGATCAAGCCGGATTAATGGCGCTTCAAGAGCAGTTGGCCGATATGGCCAAGCGACAAGCTAAGGAAAAAGGCGGATGTCGTTTCACCGACGAGCAGGCTGAGACGTATGCCACAATCGGCGGAACCCCTTTCTTGGATGGCGACTACACAGTTTTCGGAGAAGTGGAGATGGGGCTTGATGTTGTGGAGCAAATTCAGAATACCCCGACCCAGCGCGGCGACCGTCCCAAAGATGATGTGCGTATCATCAAGACCATTGTTGAATAAGGTCAGATGAAAAAATAAGTGCCTGAGTAAAGAATAAACACCATGATAAGCATTACTCCTCTCACACCGCTAAACGAGCCCTGCCATTGCTGCGGAGACATATCGCATCCGGACGCAGCTCAAAAGAGAGTTTATTATATTCCCACCAATGACCCATACAAGCACATCTGTGCCGAAGTGGAATATCCCACGTGCCGGAGATGCCGGCAGAAATACTACGATAAGAAGCTATACCGCTCCATAGCTCTCTGTGCTTCGGCCATGCTGCTGTTGTTCTTGGTGGTGGCTCTTTTATTGCATCCCACCATGGACGCAACGTGGTGGAGTTTCCTGGGTGGCGGTTTGCTTTTCTCCTTAATGCTGTATTTCATATTGAATACTGCCATTCCTGCATTTCGCGACCGAGTCATAAGAACGCGTCTTCATCTCACGCTCACCTTGCCACCTTTGGGTTGGAAAACGGAAACAGTGGGAGAGGGCGTAGCCGATGCTGCTTATTCGGAGGAAGGCATTAAAACAAATCTGGCAGTGCTGGCTCAATACTTTAGAATCAAGGTGGAATATCCTGCCAACGCTTTCAGCAAATATGAGAACGAAGATAAATCCGAAAGCTGAGACTCTCGCAATTCACTCTGCTTTTGCATTTCATGCTTCTATGTATTCGGCGTGAGATGAATGCTTGATGCGAGTGTGTCTGTCGTATATGTGATTGCTCAAAGTTCGGATACAAAAAAGGGAGAACCGTTTCCGATTCTCCCTTGTGGGCAAAGATGGATTCGAACCACCGAAGGCGTAAGCCAGCAGATTTACAGTCTGCCCCATTTGGCCACTCTGGTATTTGCCCTCCTTATTTGTGTTGCAAAGGTATGCCTTATTTTTGTAATTGCCAAGCGAAGTCAACCATTTTTATCGCTGTGGCGGCAAATTCTTCGCCTTTGTTGCCAACAGAACCGCCACTGCGCTCTTCTGCTTGTGCTTCTGTGTTGACAGTCAATAGTCCGTTGATGACAGGAATGTTGCCTGTCTGATTGAGCATGGCAAGGCCGCTCGTTGTTCCTTGGCAGATATAATCGAAATGTGGTGTGTCGCCCTTGATAACACATCCGATGGCAATCACTGCATCAACAAAACCGTGCTTGGTCAGCTGTGAGCATCCATAGATCAGCTCGAAGCTTCCGGGTACGTGCATCACGGTGATGCTGTGCTCGCCGACTCCGTTTTTGCGGAGTGTGTCGACTGCTCCTTGAAGCAATTTCTCAGTGATGTGGCTGTTCCATTCGGCTACCACAATGCCGAAGCGCATTTCTGAAGCATCAGGGAGACTGTTGCCTCCCTGAGCCATAAATGAGTTTTGCTGTACTGACATTTCTTGCTTTACCCTTTATTGAGATACGCGTTCGATGTATTTGTCAATTTCGGGAGCAATAATCATGCCGTTTTGCTGAATGGGCGAAGCCTGAGTGCAAGTGGGATAATCGTTCTTCACTTGGTTGTAAAGCTCCAGAGCTTCTGCGTTCTTCTTTTGGCTTTCGAGCAATTTACCGGCTTCGATGAGGAAAGCGGGGCTGAGGCTTACGTTGTCGGCCATGTCAGCAGCTTTCTTGAAAGTTTCGATGGCTTTGTCCACCTGACCGTCTGTTGCATAGCAGTTTGCCAAAGCACCGAGCGCAGCAGGTGAGATGGTTTCGTCGCCTTGTGTGCTGAAACTTTCGAAGCTCTTGATGGCTTCCTTGGTCTTACCGAGGTTGGCATAGCAAATACCTGCGTAGATGTTGGCCACGTTTCCGGCATCTGTGATAGAGTACTCAGAAGCAATCTTGGCGTATCCGGGATATGCTTTCTTGTCACCATTGAGTGCTGTCTCGAAGTCGCCGGCGGTGAGATACTTCAGGCCTTGTGCGCTGAGTGCGCTGGCTTTTTCCTCACGGGGTTGCAGATATCCATACTTAAATGCGAAGAAACCGCCAATCACTACGAGAATAGCTACTGCAGCGATGATGATGGTTTTCTTGTACTTGATAACGAAAGCTTCAGAGTTTGAGATGGCTTCGTTCACGTTCAGGGTTTGCTTGTTGTTTTCGGGTTTCATTTTATTGTTGATTTTTTGTTTTCGGAATGAATGTGCAACATTGTTTGGTGCTCCGCGAATTGGGAGGCACTGATTTTGCAGCGCAAAAGTAGCACTTTCCTATAATTTACTGAAACAAAACGTGCTTTTTTTTGGACGTTGGCTTTTTTAATAAGGCTTTTATGACTTTTGTGATGCTTGCCAGAAGATTTTGCATCAAGATTGTCCGCACTCCGGCTTCGCCCAATTTAGGCTTCGGTTCGGCATGAAAAAGAAAAACAAGTTTTCCTTTTGTCCTGCTCTCACCTTGCGAAAACTTTGGCTTCGCCCAATTTAGGCTTCGGTTCGGCATAAAAAAGAAAAACAAGTTTTCCTTTTGTCCTGCTCTCACCTTGCGCAAACTTTGGCTTCGCCCAATTTAGGCTTCGGTTCGGCATGAAAAAGAAAAACAAGTTTTCCTTTTGTCCTGCTCTCACCTTGCGCTAAATTTGCATCGGAAACAAAAAGTGAAGAATGGTTTTAGAACATCTCAGTATCATCAATTACAGAAACATAGCGGAGGCCGAACTTTCGTTCTCGCCAAAGGTGAATTGCTTTGTGGGAGCGAACGGCATGGGAAAGACCAATGTGCTTGATGCCATCTATTATCTCTCGTTTTGCAAGAGCGCGCTGAGTGCTCAGGATGCTCCGAACATTCGCCATGGTGAAGAGTTCTTCATGGTGCAGGGCGATTATGTGGACGATGAAGGAGGGCATCAGCGTGTGCATTGTGGTGTGAAAGCCGGTCAGCGCAAGCGCATTCGTCGTGATGACAAGGAGGTGAAGCGTGTAACCGAGCACATCGGACAAATCCCCCTGGTCTTGATTTCGCCGGCCGATTCGATGCTTATTACCGGAGGGAGCGAAGAACGCAGACGCTTTATGGATATGGTGATTTCGCAAAACGATATTCCGTATCTTGAGGCCGTGATGCGCTACAACAAGGCTTTGCAGCAACGCAATGCTTTGTTGAAGCAGGAGGCTGAGCCGGACGCGAGCGTGATGGATGTGCTGGAGGAGATGATGTCGCTCGATGCCGAGTTGATTTACAATCGTCGCAAGGCGTTTGTGGAAGAATTTGTGCCCATCTTCAGTGAAATATATTCGGAACTGTGTAACAATTCGTGCGAGCAGCCCGGTGTGGAGTATGTTTCGCATGGCGCTCGTGGTCCTTTGGCTCCCCAACTTCGTGAGTGGAGAGTGAAGGAACGCATTGTGGGATATTCGTTGCATGGAGTGCACAAGGACGATTTGAACCTTACTTTCAATGGTTATGCCTTGAAACGAGAAGGCTCGCAAGGACAGAGCAAAACTTATTTCATTGCGATGAAGTTGGCACAATATGTATTCTTGCGTCGCAAAGGCCATCAGCGCACTCCCTTGTTGCTATTGGATGATATTTTCGACAAACTTGATGCGGGCCGGGTGGAGCGCATCGTGAGCTATGTTTCGGGAACGGAGTTCGGGCAGTTGTTTATCACAGATACCAACCGCGAGCACACGAGCCGCATATTGGCAGAAGCCGGTCACGATTATCGGCTGTTCACTTTGCAGTCGGGCGAAATCACGCTCTCGGCCACGTCCACTCAGTCTTCCGGCTTCTAGCGGAATTTTTACGAATTAGTGAAAGGACGATACTTAACTCCCGAAAAATATGAAACGTCGCGAAGCACATGACATTACCCAGCTGTTGAACCTCTATCTGCGTGAAGAGGGACTTGAGACGCCGCTCAATCAGCACCGTCTCATGGCTGCATGGCCTGAAGTGGCCGGCAAGGTGGTGGCAAAGTATACGCGCGCCTTGAAAATCTACAATCAAGTTCTGGTGGTGCATCTGAACTCTGCTGCATTACGGGCAGAATTGCAGATGCGCCGGTCCGAACTGATGAAACAGCTGAATGAGAAGGTGGGCAGTGTCGTTATTTACGACATAAAGTTCGTGTGAGGGAATGGAATAGGGAAGAAGCATTTTCTGCAAGCACTGCAGATTTTTCTGAAAGCACTGCAAAAATTTCTACAAGCACTGCAGAAATTCCGCTGTGCGGATTACCGTTTGGCATATCTCAATGCTCTTTCTTGAAATTTGTTTTATGAGAAATGTGTAAGGCTCAACGCATTCAGTTTGTTCCTTGTTTGTTATTGGAGAATGAGTGATAAGAACCTCTCACCCTAATCAAAAAAAACGGTATCAGCCTTTTTGTTACAAGGCAATCATCATTAATCTTTTGTTTCGGGAGAGAGGTTCAATCTGTCTTCGCTTTAGCAACGTTTGTTCTTACTTCTCCGCAGCCTTTTCAGGTTCTTCTGTTGTCTGTTCCGACTCTTGTGCTGCATCAATATCTTCCTTTATGGCTTCACTTTCTTTGTGAGGAAGGCCGGGAGCAGCGGTGATAAACATAATGACACAGAGCACCGTAAAGAGAAGAAGTGTGCCCGTCAGCAGTGCGTAACTATACATTAGCAACATGATATAGGTATACGTATAAATCAAAGTCAGCAGCGCACCGAGCAAGTAGGCAGTCCGATTTCTCAAAATGGCACGTGAATAACATGTAAGGGTAATCACATTCATGGCTGCTGCCAAGAAATATGCCAGCCAGAAAATCATTAGATGGTGGAATGCAAGCAACAAAGCATAGAACATAACAATCGAAGCGCAGATGACGCAGTATTGTAAGTTCGAAAAGTTTTTCTTCGTAAGGAATTCCACCAAAAGGAAAGCGGCAAACACAACCAAAATGATGACGAGAGAATAGCTGACGGCACGATGGTATTGTCGATATGGGTCCACCGGATTGACGAACGAAGCTCCCATTGTGTAATCTGAATAGTTCTTGTTCATGGCTATTACCTTCCACGATGCTTCAAAACCATCCGGATTTTCCACATGCTGATTGGGGAGGAAGCTTCCTTCGAAACTGGGATGTTGGTGAGAGGAAGTGAGTGTTAATGAGGTCTCTTCGGCAAAGGGTTGAAACATCAGGTCTTCAGTCCCCTTCAGGTTTAGATGATATGAAAAAGCAATGCTATCTCCCACTTTCACACTGTCGGGGAGCGTGAACCGGGCTTGAAGACCATCATGACCATGTTTCAAGTTGAGTAATTGGCCACCCAGTGTTATCTGTGGTATAGTCGTGAGTCCCTTTGCATCAGCGATGGGTACCATCACGATGGAGTGGGGAAGTCTCCGCATTCTTTCATTCACGGTGAACGATCCTGAAACCTGCACGCTGGAAGTGTATACATTTATTTTATATATAGAACGGCGCAGCGTTTCAGTTTTGGCATTTGCCATGTAGTTCAACTTTGTGGGAGAGAGGTGGGAGTATTTCCTATCCTTTTCGGCTGTGTCTGTTTCAGCTATATTTTCCACACAATGCATAATAACGGGTGCGTAAACCGTTTGTTCAGACGCATATGCCTGCTTCACTTCTTCTTTGGCTCTGTCCAGGACTTCTTTTCTGATTTCCATGCTTTCGTATGTCCATATGCCAATCGTGCCACAGCCCACAAATGTCGCTATGGCGATGATGAAGAGCCTTGAACCCCAATGTATTACGTCTTTATAACTGATGTTTGCCATTCTTCGTGATGTATAGAATTAATAATAAAGGTACTCTTAGTCTTCTTTGAAAAAGTCGCGGTTGACAGCCGCATAATCATAATCCTTATCGCTTGATTGAGCGAATTTAGAGTATAGCCTCTTTCTTGCTCGGCAGAGCTTTTCTGCCATTACGCTACAGCCTACAGCATCTGGATGAAAACGCATGACGTTTTCAATCGAGACGGCGGAAGCCGCTTTTTCCACGTCGTGGTTGGTTCCGATGTAGGCGAATACCCATCCTTTGCTTTTTAGTTCATCTACCAGCGTTTTGATACTCTCACTGTTATATTCCTGTGATGCATTTTCCATTCCATCTGTAATGATGGTTACGAGCACTTTGTCGTTCTCTGTGACTTTGGGGCGCAGGCTGGTTAGCGTCATTCCCATGGCATCATACAAGGCAGTGCAACCATCGGGGAGATAAGTGTCTGAGGTCAGTTCTTCCACCTCGTTGACGTTTACGCACTCATAGTTTATCTTAGATTTTGTGTTGAATGTGGTGAGTGAAACAAAATGCTCTTGTTGTTCGTTTTCTTGGGTGGCCTGGCGAATGGTCTGGATGGTTTCGTTCATGCTGTCAATGGCTTCCTTCTTAATGGCAATCATTGAGCCGCTCTCGTCAAGGATGATGAGGTTGAAAATTCTTGTCTTCATAAGTCCTTTGGTTTTAATGTGTGAATGTTAAGAGTGATTGTTTGGTGATGCAAATGTCTTAAACAAAATTTATGTTGCGCCGGTCTTTTTCGGTTTCTGTATGAAATGGGTGCTCGGTTGTATGAAATGCATTTAGTGAGGTCATTTCATAAAACAAAGAACCCTCTCCTTGTGGTGTCTGAGGGAGAGGGTTGGGTAAATGAAACGGTCAGGAGTGGTTGACCGAGATGGTGAAAATCTCATTTCTTGCGCCAAACGATGTAGCTTGTGTTTGGTGTGGGATGGTATGCGTCTTTGTTGCCGATTTCATGGCGTTGTCCGTCTTGGTTTATGGCCCAGCCGAACGATGAAGCACCCACCAAATTTATGGCTTCCTCCACGCCGAGATAGGCCAAGGAGATGGCAAAATCATAGAGTGTCAGTATTCTGTTGGACTCTGCTATGAAAAATTCAGATCCTCTTTCGCATAGCGCACGATGGGTGGCATGGTCTTTTAGGTGGTTGTCTTGAGGTTTTCCCCACTTAATCAAAGGATATTGTCGGAAGAAATAGCCTTTTTCGGTGGTGGCTTGTTCGAAGAGCGATGAGTGCTTCTCGATACCGATGGTTATTTCTCCGTTGATAATGGCGCAGTATCCGTCTTTCGATGCTCCCCAACCCTTGGGCTCTCCTTTCAGCACAAAAGAGCCCTCGATGTTTCCATTGTCTTCCCGGATGTTGGCTGCTTGAGAGATGTAGACGATGGTGTTGTCTTTCTGGTCGGGAGTTCCCAGGAAGAGCGACATTTCTGCGTTATGTGGGATGTAGAGGCGCAGTGGGATGTCTTTAATCACTGTGTCTATGATTTCGATGAAACTGTTCTTGCTCTCGATTTTTGCCAAGGGGTATTTATGCGAATCTCTGATTGAGTCGAGTTCGCTCATCGCACCGACACGATGATTTTCATAACTGTTGCAGGATGTTGCGAGGAAGCTGCCTCTGCTGTGCATCTCAAGATAAAGTAATGGCACAATAATCCACCAATACTTGTTTAGTTTCTGCAGTAGTTTTCGGAAGATGTTCGGTTCTTTCTTGGGAGTTGGCTCTTCTTCGGAAGTTGTGGTGGTTGATTTATCCTCGGGAATGGTGGTAGTTTGTTCTTCCTCGGAAGCAGTTATGTTTGGTTCTTCCTCGGAAACTGTAGTGGTTGGTTCCTTTTCGGAAGAGGTTGAGGTTCGTTTATCCTCGGGGACAGTGGTAGTTTGTTCTTCTTCGGGTAAACTGAAGTCTGGCTTGTGGCGTATATCTTTTAATGCAGGGAATTTTAATTTACTCTCATCTTTCTCTGCGGAACATAGTTGTGCTTTTAGTTCTCTGAGAGAGTCCATTTCCATATCATCCTCATGCTGTACGATGGGGAAGAAGTGCGCTCCGCGTGTTTCCACTACGCGGATAGGTTCTTCTTGTTCGGCTTTTTTGCTGATATGAATTTGTTTCATGAGCGATATTTCTTTTCCTCTAAGATTACGATTGTTGTGCAACTTCTTCGTCAAGAAAGTCTTTCAACTTTTTGAGTGCTTCCTTTGATGCCGTGAGTGTGTGGGTGAATGTGGCAGCATCCGACATGATAAGCTTTTGCTTGGCGATGTTGATAAAGTTGATGTAATCACAATTCACGATGAGGCTTTTGCCTACGCGTAGGAATGAGTGATTTTTCAATTGTTTGTCCATCTGCTTTTCGATTTGTCCCAGCTGATATGGGAGCATGCGCGAGTTGCAGTCCAACTGCATCAACGTGGAGTAGTTGCCATCGGACGTGATAAAGACAATGCAATGTGCCGAAATGCGCATCAGCTCTGTCTGAGTGGAAAGTGTAAGCAGATTGTTCATATCTCGTATTCCCTGCACAAAGTTAATGCAAGGCGAGTGAAGTGCCAAATTTATTTGAGCACTTCCAAGCCGCTGCCTAACATGGGCGCAGCCAAAGCGTGCAAGGCGAGTGAAGTGCCAAATTTATTTGAGCACTTCCAAGCAGCCTAACTTGGTGCACAGCTCTGCGGCGTGCTGCTCGAGTTTCTTGAGTTCCTGCTCCACGGGTTTTCCGTTGACGTGGAGCGAGATGGTGATTTGTTCGTTTGATGCCATAAAAAAGTGAGTTACGTTCGTTTTCTGCGAAGTAACTCACTCTTTTATGTGGTGCAAAGGACATCAATAGGGGTTGCCGAACATGTCTGTTCTTGTGTTTATCCCTAAATATCTTTCCATTTCCACTGTTTCTTTCCATTCTTTATCACACTCTTTTATGTACTGCTTATAGTCCTCCTCAGTAAACGGCGAGCCATAATTATGTCCCATGTGAATTATGATTTCATTTTTTTCTTTTTTTATTTTTCGTTCCATTCGCTCCGCCCACGAGCCGATGAGCCAAAAAACAAAAGGAAACACTATGCCAAAAGCCACAGCACAAAGTATTTTGATTATCCCAGCCCATTCCATGCTATTCTCCTTTCTTTAATAGTTATTAGTAGACTCCTAATGAAGTTTTTACAAACATACGCCTTTCTTCCCAAAGATGCAATTTCTTTAGCATTTTTTATGTATTGGTCTTTATGGCTGCATCGTCTCCGTGGTTTCTTTCATGGGAAAAAAACCAACAAAGTGGGAAAAACGCCAATAAAGTGGGGGAAAACCGAGGGGTGGAGTCCTTCAGGGCGGATGGGTGTTTCTGCGGTGCTCGGGGAAAAATGCGCGGTGCTCGGCGGAAATCGCGCGAGCACCGCAGATTTTCCTGCGTCGCAGGGGCGGTGCAGGGGGCACGTGGAAAGGGCAGCTTCTCAGGCTTCCTGTGAGGAGGCGGGGAGTCGAACCCCGCGGCTTTCCTAGAAACACCGGCGGCGGAAGGGGGGATATCGGCGTGGGGATCCGGCGGCGGTGATATTGCTGCTGGAGTTCATAAAAAAAGAGGCTGTCCAACTTTTGTAGTTAGGCAGCCTCTTTTCTTAGGTGCGATAGAGAAGCAGGGCTTGCTTCGTAATGTTGTTCGTATCGCCTATTTGCTGAGCAACACTCGGCATGACGCGGTGCCGGCCTGCAGGATGTATGTGCCATCGGGCAGGTGGCTCATGTCGATGGTGTGGCGTGTTCCGCCGGCAGGGTGGGCAGCATACGCCAGACGGCCTGCGGCATCGTGCAGACGGATGGCTGTGGGCCGGTTGATGCCATCGATGTGCAGCCGGTTGCCTTGGTGGGTGAAGGTGATTCCGGTCTCTGTGGCATGACTGATGTCGGTGAGCGAGAGCAGACGTACGGTGTTGCTCTTCACCTCGCCACTTTGTGCGTAGACGGCTGCCACATAGTATTCGATGTAGCGGCCGGCATGGGCAGACTGGTCGTGATATTCAGTGGCGTGCAGTGGGGCAGCATTGAGCAGCGCGTTGTTGCAATACACGTTGTATCCATTGAGTCGGTCTGCTACCTGCGAAGCGTCGGTGGCTTGTGTCTCTGCGGCCTCGGCTGCATAGGCGCTGAGCATGAGTGTGATATTCCAGTTGCCGTCGATGTCGTTGTCTGTCAGCGTTTCCCACACGTTGCCGTCGCGTGAATAGAGATCGCCGCGTCCGGTGCGTGCGGGTCCTTCGTCATATCCCAGCGGAACGCTGATTTCGTTGTGCTCGACATAGGCTACCACGCGCAGGGTTTTGTCTGCATTGATGGGGAGCGGACGGTCCAGTGTGATGGTGTTGTAGCTATACTGCTTGAGTGAAGGTACAAACTGCATGTGTTGGAGTTTGCTTCCTTCGTAAACCAGCAGATAGAGCGCATCGGGAATTTGGTTGATGTAGAGCGAAACATCCGAGAGTGAGAGCGAAGCATAGGGCTTCAGCTCGTCGGCTGTCCACTGCACTCCGGCATAGAATGCGCCTCCACTGGGCATTCCGGCAGCGTCGTGCGGTGTGCCGCTGTGCCATTGCAGCTGCGTCGCTTCACCCAGGGCGGGTTCGCTCCAGCGGAGCAGGTTGCCGGTCTCGGTACGCTCGACGCTGAGCTGTCCGGGGCGCTGTGCACCGTTGGTGTAGTCCACATTGACACTGACGGGCTCGCTCAACTCGCTGATGCAGGAACTGAGATAGTAGGCCCGTACCTGATAGGTGTAGGTGCCGGGGCGCAGGTTAGTGTCGACGTAGCTCGCCGTGTTGATGGGTTGGTCATT
Organism: Bacteroidaceae bacterium; assembly: GCA_017461605.1. Taxonomy (GTDB): domain Bacteria; phylum Bacteroidota; class Bacteroidia; order Bacteroidales; family Bacteroidaceae; genus Alloprevotella. The sequence goes on along the minus strand of JAFTXN010000006.1, from coordinate 98,177 downwards.
GAGTTTGGTTCCGTCACGATAGATGTCGTATGCATAAGCATGACCGGTGGGGCCGGCGTCGGCACAGATGGCATCGATGTAGGTCTGGGCGGAGCCCTTGGTGTGAACGATGGCTACATACCGAGTTCCGGCAGGCAGGGTGAAGGAGAATTTCTCCCAGCTTTCGGTACAGCTCACTTGACTCATGGGGATGAGGTCGTTGGCATCATGACTATCGGTGCCTGTGAGTATGCGCAGATGGGCTTTTCCCTTGCTGTCGTCTGCGCCACGTGCCGCAAAGGACAGATGGATGGGAGCGGCCTGCGAGTTTTCGACCCATGCGGGGTCGAGGGCGATGATGATGCCAGCCTCACTGTCGTAGTCGGCAGTGAGAGCTTGCTGTCCGTCGAAGGCCTCGCTGTTGGTGGTCATCCAGTGCTCTGTGCCCTGAACGATGTTTTCGGAGGACGGAACAGCACCCGCCTCGCATTGTTCGAAGCTCTCGAAGAAGGTTGCATGCTCGTAGGTGGGGTCAGAATAGGACACGTGCACGTTGTAAGGTGCAAACACGCCGGGACGGGCCTTCACCGAAACGGGGGTGTCGCAACTGCCGGCATCCAGGATGTCAATGGTGGCTTGCATGGAGCGAACGGAGGTGGTTCCGTCAATGAGCTGCGTCTCCACTTCGTAGGTATATGTACCGGGAGTGGTGAGCTTCTCTGCAAAATAGCGGTGTGTCAAGGGAGTGTCGTTCACCTTCTCTCCATTGCGGTAGACATTGTATCCCTCCAAGCCGATGATACTTCCCAAGTCGAGGAAGATGAAACGTGTGCCGGCACCTTCCTGCAGCGCCAAGGCCAAGAGGGTGAGACCATCTCGAGTGTTAAACACCGAGAGACCGGCTGATGCTGCCTCTGCCGAGGGGCGGATTTCGGCATAATCGGCCAAACTGAAGCTACCGCGCAGGTGACCCGTGGCAAGGTCGTAGTAAGAAATGGTATAGGCGTCTTCGTGCCCCTGTTCGAAGGCATAGAGCATTCCGCCATGAATGGCTGTACCCGAAGCACCTTTCAGGGTAGGACCATCCCCAATCTTGGCACCTGCATGGTCGGTGTAGATGCTGGTTGTCCAGTCGCCTATCACAAATCCGCCTTTGCCATTGTTGAGTTCCGAGCTGTAGTGGATGTGTCGGGCATATTCGGAAATGGTGATGGTGTCGATCACCTGACGATTGTCCATATCGAGACGATAGATCCATGTTTCGGTATCGGCGGCATAGAAGTATTGACCATCGTATGTCAGGTTGCGAATGGCCTTGCCGGTGCATCCCTTGATGGTGAAACTCTCGACAAATGTTCCGTCCATGGTGTAGCGGTTGATGGTGCCGGGCGACTTGTAGAGCGATGTGAAGATGTTTTCTCCGTCACTGACAACAGCCAGTTCGCCGGACACGGCACCACGGAATGCGCTGACATATTCGGGATGACCCTCATCGGTGGTCGTGGTGCTCTGCGAGATGTCAACGGGGAAGGTTGTGGCTTTCGGGAAGTTCCAGTGCAGCGCCACATTGTTGCCCAGTTGCACTTCGGCACGCAGCAGTGAGGGAGCAATCGCCGGGTCGAGCTGCAGAATTTCGGCTTCGGCAATTTCAGACAAAGCAGATTCGCCACCGTTCTGATAGACGGAGCTTACCTGATAAGCATATTGACCCACCTCGGTCGGCATGTCCTGATAGGTAGTCTCGGTGACAGGCTCGGAGGTGATTCTTTCTCCATTGCGCCAAACGTGATAAGCCGTGGGAGCCTCTTCGTTCTGTGTCGTCGAAGGATTGACGTGCAGGGTGATGTTGAAGTTGCCTTCGTCGAAACCCAGGAAAGAGGCCGGCACCCATTCGCGACCGTCGCCGGACATGATGTTGGCTTTGCTCGAATGCTGTTTGCTTGCATCGATACCCATGGGGAGCACACCGGCATCGTGAGCCACGAAGAAGGCTACGCGATAATTGTGTCCCACCTCCAGACAGAGAGGCTCGTTCAGGCGGATGGTGTTGAAAGCTCCATAGGTAAGAGTTTGTGTGATGTTCTGGTTGACGATGCGTTTTCCGTCCTTGTAGATTTGCAGACGGAGCTGCAGACACTTGGCATTGATAAAGACGCTTACCGAGTCGAGCATCATGCTACGGTGGTTGATCAGCTCGTCATATCCCCACTCACAGCCGGCCCAGAAGTAGCCACCGTCGGCCAGGCCAATGCCTTTCAGATTGTTCCCATTGTGATAAGCCAGTGTGGCGGGATGTTGCAGGTTGCTGCCGGGTGTGGTCCACGAGAGTTGTACCTCCTTGTTGCGAACCACTGTGGCCGAGAGAGCGTCGGGAGCATAGTGGGGTGCACCTACCGGCACACTGATGCGTGCTGTGTCCGAAGGCACAGATTCGGTGTCGCCATATAGTGCAGTGACAGTGTAAACGTATTCGCCATGCAACACGTGGAGGTCGGTGTGTTGTGTGCCGGAGATGGGGGTTGTGTTGATTTTCTCTCCGTTGCGGTAGAGGTTATATCCGGAGGGAAGAGCAGCATTTTCAGCATTTTTCCACGAAAGAAGCACTTCGGCATCGCCTTGCAGAGAGGCAGAGAGCGAAACCGGTCGCGGAGTAGCTGAGGCGGCACTCACGGTGTAGCTTACCGGCAGGAGGATGTCAGTGGCTGAGGGATTGCTGTGCAGGGTGTATTGTGTGCTGTAGGTGTCGCCGACGTTGCCATTGCGGGCATCCAGTGTGAGGGTGATTTCTTCGCTTTCGCCGGGAGCAAGTTCGCCACATTTCTTGTCCACCGAACACCACGTTTCGGTATCACAAAGTTTGTATGCAAAGATGCGTGAAGGCGATTGTTGCAGGATGCCGATGAGTGACAAACTTCCGTCTTCCAGTTGTGTCGTGGCTTCGATACCGCAGATATTGTTAGGACCGGCGCTGAGGCTACCCACCTTGTAACCCGGAACATCATGTGCGTAATGGATGACGTCGGTGATTTGTCCGGTGTTCAGATTGAATTGCAAAATTTGCACCTTGTCTATCTGATTGCTTCCGGCAATGGCTTCGTTGGCCAACCACAGATACGGACCTCCGGGTGTGATGTCGTCGTAGGCCGAACCATAGGCAGCAATGTCTTTGGAAGTATCGATGTTGCGGAATCCTTGGGTGATGTTACCTTCGAGGTCGATGCGTCCCAAGGTGGTGAAACTACCTACCCACAATTCTCCGTGCTTCTTGTCGTAGGCGCAGTGCGTGATCTTCAAGTCCGGTTTTTGCGAAACAACGATTCTCTTCACCAATCGCTTGTTGCGGAAGTCGAGTTGGTATATCACGTTGCTCAAGTCACTGCCATAGAAATAAGTGCCGTCGTAAGCAAAGTCGTAGAGATTGTAATACATCCCGGGGATAGCGAATTCTTCAATGAAGTTGCCCTCCTTGTCATACTTGAAGTATTTGCCAAGGTAATACCACGAGGCTGTGTAATAGTATTCGCCATCAAATGCCACTGAGGATTGCAAGTCGCCCGAAGCGTCAAAACTTCTTTGGATGTTCCAGCGGTCTGCTGTGTTTCCGTTGCCGGATGTCGGTGTTGTTTCGAGTGACCAAAAAGCTGGTCCGTCGCCGGTGTTGGCGAGCACAATCTTCTGTTGGCTCTTCGTTTCGGCTACGAGTTCGGCCTGGATACTCTGTGGGTCGAGTGAGAGCTTGGGTTGAGTGATAACAGCTGTTAGCGTGTTTCCCTGCTCATCATCGATAACCCATTGTTCGTTGTAATAGTTCTTGCCTTTGATGTCAATAGTGACGGTGTAAGTGCCTTTCTCTATCTGCGGCAGGATGATGCAGCCTTCGGCATCGGTGGTGGCTGATAGCTTGGCGCCATGTGTCGCCGTCAGACTTACGGGGCAGTTGGCCAAAGGCTGTCCGTCGCTTACCACATTGAGACGGGCTGTGGTGAAGTCGGGGTTCCACACTTTCACATTGTCCACATACCAATAGTCAATGTAGAAAGCTTCCTTGCCGTGAGCTCGGAAGCGGATTTTGAACAGTTTGTCTGTGAGCAATCCTTTCAGGCTGTACACCATCTGACGAGGCTCGTACGAACCTTCATTGTTCAGCAGGCGGTCCACCACGGCCCAAGTTCTCTCATTGTCTGAGGATACCTCCACGCTGAGCGTATCGCCATCGTAAGTGTTGTAGTTGAGCAAGCGCAAGTCAAAGCGCAAGTACGTGTTGTCGATTTGCGGAGTGTGCAGTTCGCACGTAACGAGCGATTGCGAATAGTTGGTCAGGTTGGAGTAAACGTAGGTCGCACAAGGATCGGCAAGTCCGTATGTGTAGTAGTCGATTTTCCATTTATTGTCGTTGCCCTGTTCGTCCACCGGTCGGCTCCATTTGTCGGTGTCGAGCATCCAAGTGTTGAAGTTGTCTTCGAAGGGAAGCAATCGAATATCGGGAAAGTCTACCACCAGCGAATTGCTGCTTTCCGATTCGTTTCCATCTGCGTAGACAGCCTTTACTGTGTAAGTGTACGCGCCATATTCCGGCACGTTGTCCGTGTAAGTAACTTCTGTGCAAAGCCGGGAGTTTATCTTCACTCCGTCGCGGTAGATGTTGAATCCCTGTACTTTCAGTTTACTCTGACTACGAGGGCGTACAATGTTGGTTCCTACATAGATATCATCAATCATCAACATGAACGCTTCGTGCGATACGCAGTTGATGGTCACATATTTGGCTTCTTTGGGAATAGCGTATTGATAGAGCGTCCATGCCGCCGGCACTTCTTCGTATTCACCCTGTGTTACCCAAGTGAAGTCGGAGGGGCGCTTGCCGGTGGTCGAGTAGCCCACTCGCACACGTTCTTTTCCATATTGCTCGGTATAACTACGAGCCCGGAAGCTGATTTGAAAATCCTCCTCAAAGTTGAGTTGTGGTGAGAAGATGAAGTCGTTGTTGCCTCCATCTACAGTGAAATCCACCAGCATCTTCTTTCCGGAGAAAGGTTGGTAGTCGGGCCAGTCTGCCACCGAGGGCGAAGTTTGCGAGGGGTTCATCACGATGAATGCCATACGTCCCCCCTGATTGGGAAAAGAGGTGGCGGCCCATGTGTAGGTATCTTGGTTGTCGCCATCCAGGTAGCTCCATCCGATATTACCTTCGGAGTTGATCACAAAGTCGGAGTGCCCTTCGAAGTCTTCAAAATATCCGTTGGTAGCTTCAGGGGTATTCCAGCGCAGTGTGGCAGTTTGGTTTTCCAAGTCCACCAATTGCAGTCCGTAGGGAGCACCATTGGTTGCACCCTGTAGATTGAGCGAAACGAAGTTGTTATGTTGAGTGGTGGGAGGAGCAGCAGCGTGTTGTGGCTTCACTTTCATGGCCGATTGTGCCATGGCTGCGTTGACGGAAAGCATCGAACCGACAATCAGTGCAGTCCATTTACCTATGATAGGTGAGTTCATATTTATTGTATATATATTATTGTATAACGAAAGAACGTGTTTATCTCACAACGTGTTTGAAGGTCTCTTCTTTCTGTTCGCTTTTCACGTTGATAATCACCATGCCGGTGTATCCCGGTGTGCGGAAGGTGCAGGCGTTGCCCTCGGTGATGGTGCGGTAAATCAAAGCACCGGCCGGTGTGTGGCAAGTGATATGGTTCGTACCTTTCAGTCCGCTGATGGTGATGTTTCCATTCTGCTGTGTGATGCGGAGCGTGGTGTTTTGTGCAACCTCATTCAGTCCGGTTGTTGGTGTTTGCAGCACGGCAGGAGCCGAAGCGTCGTAGAAGAGGAAACCATCACCGGCATACACGCGTGCCACATAAGTTTTCCCCTGTTCAAACTCCCCAGGAGTGGTAGGCTCGATGTTAATGCCTGTCCCATTTACCGATCCTTCTGCAAGGATATTTTCAACCAATCCGTCGTTATAGGAGAGTGTGAAATAACGCACACGAATGTTGCGGCCACCATATTTGCACGATAGACGCAGTTTGCGGTATGATTTTCCAACAAGATAATCAGTCAGCAAGTGTTCAGTGCCTTCAGCATTATATTCAGAAACCTTTGTGATGGGACCCACAGTTTCCCAGTTTACACCATCCTCTGTGCCTTCGATGGTAAGCACACTATTGCCCAGAGGCCCCGAACTGGTTAGGATAAACATACAATTGGTAATCCCATCGGGATAGGATCGCGTCTCCACATAGCCATCTCCCCAGAAATCCACAACACCTGTACTGGCTTTTGCCGAACCATCTACTATCACAAAGTCGCTTTCTGGAATGAAGACCGTTTTATTGAAAATATCGTTAGTTCGTTCTGAAAATTCAAGATAGTATTTTGTCGCATTCTCCACGGGCTTCCATTCCAATTGTAGTTGGTTGCCTTGTTTCTCAAAAGTTGTGATTTCGGGTCTTTGCAGTTTTTGGGTGAGATACACTTGCCAGATCCAGAGGTTTGTTTGTAGTTTTTCAGATTTACAAACAAAAGCAATATAAATCTCCTGTCCTGCATAATTTTTCAAGTCGACTTCCTCAACCATTTGTTGACCAAAGTTGTCAGCAAATGAGAAACGCTTTACAAGATGAAAATCTTTGATTTCGCGTGATAGCGTGGATACATATACGTCAAGATTTTCGACGGTTGTTTCATCTACCACACCACGAATAAAATAGAGTGCTCCGTTTTCGGGTACTTTCATACGGCAAGAGATGAGCCAATCGTCAGCATTGTTCCAATAGTCAAACTGATAGAGCATACCTTGTGCATTGTCGTCAAACACCCAGGTGGTTCCATCGCCATTGTTGTCGACGATTTTCCAACAATCCGGCTGCCCATCAGTCCATGCTGTGAAGTCGCCCACATAAGGAGCCTCGGCAATTGCACATTCGGTATTCACCGGGATGGCAGCACCATATACAATGCTACCATCTGACATTTTCATGTACGAACGTATGTTGTACAAGCAGCCAGGCTTCAGTCCTGTCAGAGCGTGATGCAACGTGTCAGCCATAGTCACAGACACATGCTCGTCATTCAAACTCGGTTCTGCACCTATGGCCCAGCAAAATCCGGCTTCATTTACCTCCTGTCTGGCCGTTTCGATGATGGCAGCCACGTCCATTGATGTGTCGCGAATGTTGGTGGGTACCAAGGTGCGGATGGTGGACAGCGGCTGTACGCCACCGCATACTTGGAAATAGACTACGCCACCCTCTTCACGAATATTCGTGATGGGGGTGTTAGTGGGATAGCCGGCCCAGTTGAGTGCTGAGGGCAATGTTGTATCGGTAAACGAAGTGTTACCGGTACGTCCGGGATAAGTGTCGGCATTGCGCGAATTGATATCATCCACATTGTCTGCCGGAACGATATACATGCAACGATGTCGGGCATTGTTGTTAGGCCCGTTTACGCTCCAATAGCGTTCCACCATCTCGTCAGTATAGTCATAATGATATATCAGCAGTCCGTGTGCCGGGATGTATTTGTCCCATCCTGTTTGTTGGCGATTCTCCAGCACAAACCACTCGTGCCCCGTGCCCGGTGTGCGATGAGGCTGCGCATTGATGTAACGCGCCTCGTTGGTGTGTATGGGCTGCAATGCTACGTCCTCAGCTCCTGAGAGCGGAGTGGGGGAGCACCATCCCATCTGCATACGTTCGAAAGCCATGAGGCAGGGCGGGGTACGACTATCGTTGTTGTAGCTTCCCGATGCGTAGAGACTGAAAGTGCCGGGGTCAAGCCCGTAGCCGTCTACATACTCATCGGTATCGTACATATCCTTCAGACCCAGAATGTGTCCGAACTCGTGTGTGAACGTACCGATGCCGTCCATTTGTATTCCCGACGCTCCCACCAATTCGGCCGAACACGAATAGTTATTCAGCGTGATGCCATCTACGTTGATAGAATCTGCCCCAAGATACCAACTGTGAGGCCACATGTCGTCCTCACTGCCGGTGCTCGCCTCGCTATATCCGGCATAGACAATGTTGATGTTGTCCATGAAACCATCACCGTCGTTGTCAAATTGAGCAAAGTCCAACTCCGGATGAGTTGCTTTGGCAGCTCGACAGGCCTCAATCACCATCTCGCGAGGGCGAATGTCTTCGCCAGTATCCTCATCGTTGCCGGCATAATAGTCCTGATTGTGTTCCAAAGTAACAGGGCCAATAACTTTGAAGTTAGGAACAAACATTCCCATGGAGTTGTCGCGATAGTAGTCTTTCACGCTACCCGTACCTCCATTCTCGGAATACCCCGGTTCGTTGAGCCAACGAACGAAGTCTTCATTTGCAAAGGCAAAAGCTCTGTCCTTGAAGTTGACCAAAATAACAAGATACTGGCTTTCGGCTGCTGTAGCTCCTCTTTGTAGTTTCGGAGCAACCACAGCCTTGCTCAGAATTTGTGCCGGCTGACGACGGTGTGCACGGCGGTATATGGTCTCGAGATCCGCCTTACGCACTGGAGTTATACCGGCGAGCAACGTCCGCTCGTCCTCCGTGCGTTGGTGTGCATCGCGAGCGCGTTGCCGAGTGAGGCTGAATTTGCCTTTGGCAGCGTCCCATCGCAGGTATCTGAAAAAGCCGTCCTTGGTTTGCCGAACAGGATAACCGTCGAGCGTAGTGAGGTAGTGAAAATTCTCATCGCCATGAATGCGCAGGGCAATCGTGGTGCCGTCGGGCAGCATTCGTACCACCGAACGCGGATGCGCCTTGATGGCATACGCTGCCGTGTGGCACAGCAGAGCCACCATCAGGAGCAGCAGTAAATGTTTGAGTCTGTTCATGAAAGAAAGAGTGTGTAATTGTAGAAATGTATATATTCGACCGGTCTGTGTGGCCTGTGAGGATAAACTCTCAGACCATCCGGTTTCGGCCGTTTATAGCTAACGCTATAAGGGCTGCAAAGTTACGTTTTTACATCCTTTTGTGCAAGAAGCCATGGCACACATCGTTTTTCCAATCCTCAAAATATCGACCAATGCGTGAAATTTGTCGGTGAAAATGCGGCAGAGGAGAGGGGCTAAAGTAGGTAACACTGTGGTGATTTGTTGTCAGGCATATGCATTTATTATCAGTGTATGATGCACTATTATTCCGATTTCAGTTGATTATTCCAGCGTTTTTCAGTAATGTTGCACTTGCTGGCAGACTCTGCATACCAAATGTACAGTTGGGAAAATCATAAAAGAATTAAATATAAAATCACTCAAATAAATAATATGGAATTTGTAAACCAGATCAAGCATAATTACAAAGAAAACATTAGAGGATATATTATAATTTGGTTATTGTTACTTATTGCTATAGCTTTTTGTGTTACCCAAACTATACAGCTCTATAATGAGGATGGGGAAATGATTGTAGATGTAGAACGTGTTAAGGAGGAAGGTTATAAAGACTTTATTGAATTTAGCCTCCCTGAAGGGATGGATTTAGAAGAGTATTTCCCTGTATATGTGGGGAGTTCATATCAATCATCCATATTTATAGTATTATCTTTTGTTATTATTACCTATGTTTTTATTTTGTCTAAACGAAACCACAATGATTATAGGAATGGACGATTATATGTTGCTATATCCCTATTGTTCTATCTCGGAGTGATATATGGCATTCTAAGTTGGTGTGATAATGTAACAGTTTTTGTTGATAATGTTCGACTTGTTATTCATGAAAGAAGCTTTGTAGATTTGAGTAGGTCATTCATTTTTAGCTTTGTTCATTTAGTAATATATTTAAGTTTATGTGGTATATTCTATTGTATATTATCATGGGGCCGAAGTAAAGGATACATATTTACAATCTTAATCATATCAATCATTTTGCCTATTTGGATATTTATATCACTCTCTTTATTCTATATACTATATGTGGGATTATTGTAATTTACGATAATATATGCTCGCATAGCTAAAGGAGAATGGCATAAAATATCTAATGTGTACTTTTCCCATGGTTAAACTTTTAGTGTGGTAACTTAAAGATAACCAAAATAGGGCAGACTTCCAAATTGGAGGACTACCCTTTTAACATAAAGACATATTAATTTTTAGCGGACAGTAATAAAAAACTATACACATGTCTTTTCTTGTTGTCGTTTTACTGCCCTGCTGCCATTTTGTGGTGGAATTCATTGAGGGATAGCGGTTTGCAGTATGGCAGTAACTATGGCAGCAACTTTTTTTGCTGCCATAGTTGCCATGATGTTGCGCCGCGGAGTGGGGGAGGTCTGAGCTTTGAATTGTCCTTACCTTATTGATTTGATACTCGACACTCTCTTTTTCTGTTTGCGTTTTATCTGTCACATCTGTCACTTTTGCCCATATTTTATTGAAGCATAATGGTTTGTTGGGTGACAGATGTGGTGACAGATGCCGTTTTCATCTGTCACTTCTGTCACCGGGATGGGGCGTGTAAGGTGCCAAGCGATAGTTCGTGTTCCTCATAAATATCCCGACTGAAGAAACGTGATGGGTGGGCAATGGTTGTTTGATACAAAAAAATCCCTCGCCGGAATTCCGACGAGGGATTTTCTTGAGGTTTATTGAATAGTGATGATCAGTAATCGAGATTACTTAACCATTACTTTCTTGCCGTTGATCACGTAAACGCCCTTCTTGAGATCCTTCACGCTGTTGCCAACGAGGCGGCCCTTGAGGTCGTAAACCTTCACAGAAGTGGCATTGCCGATGATGGCTTCGATGCCGGTCAGTGAACCGTCAACGGTGAAGGTGGCAGTGAATTCGGGGTTGTAGATTGCGCCCATTTCGATGCCGAGGTCGGCAGCTTCAGGATCGAAGCTGGCATTGAAGACAGTGGCTTCGGGCACAACGAGTGTGTAAGTACCTGCATCGGTTACGGCCTTGTCGAGAGTTACGACAACGTCCATACTATAAGCTTCGGTATCCACGCTGGCAGTACCGTTGGCAACTACTTCGCCATCGGCATTCTTAAGAACGATAGCCTTGGTCTTGTCAACACCGCCAACGAAGTCGAAGCTGCTCTTCGGGTTGGCGAAGGTCAGCGTGAAGGTGCTCAGTTCGTTCACTTCGCTGCCTGCCTCAGGAGTGATAGCAACGCAAGAAAGGATGTTGGCTACAACGGGAGCGGTGTATTCGAGGGTGATGTAGTCCTCACCTTCTCCGTAAGTTACGTAGTTGCCATTAACATCTTTCACCTGAAGCTGCAGCATGGCCTGTGCGTTGTATGCAAGGAGCTCCTCGGGCAATGTGAGTGTCAGCACGGTGTCGGCGATAGTGTAGTCCTCTTCAGTGAGCATGTAACCGCGCATGCCGGTAGTCTCGGTGCGAAGTACACCAAATTCGAGAGCTTCGATGTTTGCGCTGAAGGTGAGAACGATGCTGTCGGGCAATACATCGTAGTGGCCCGAAGCGGGGTTCACCTCAACGGTGGTAGCAGGAACGGCAGGATTTTCGTAGGCTTCGATGATTGCGAGTGCTGCAGTGGCATCGAAGTCGGCTGCTTCAAAGATTTCAACAGTGTTACCGGCATCGCCCAAGTCGTTGTAGAAGCTGATGAGGCCACCTTGTTCAGTGTAGTTGTGAGAGATACCAATCTGGTGATCACCCAGAGCTACCACCCAAGGATACTTGCTCTCACCGGCTCCCTGCAGGAAGTAGGTGATGGTGTCGGGAGTTTCAGACAAAGCTACACCCTTTTCGCTCAGTACGGCAAACTTCTGTGCAGCTACGCTGTAGAGGTAGTAGTTGCCCTTAGCTGACTTCAAGAAAGCGAATTGCTTGTTGGCATCTGCCAAGTCGGTGGCTACACCTGCAGTACCGGTGGCTACGAGCATGTTGGCTCCCACCACTTCTTCCTTCACGGTGTAAGCGGGGTCGTATGCCCATGCACCACGACTGTTGCGTACGTAGTAAGCCTTGTTGTTGCTCAACTCGTCAAGTGAGGTTACACCGAATACGAGGTCCTTCTCGGCTTCTGCAATCAGAGCGAGTGCTGCAGTGGCGTCGAAGTTGGCAACGGGAGTGAGGTAGTTGGAGTTACCATCGTCAGCTGTGCTCCATCCGTCAATGCAAGTGTTGTTGCTACCGCCGGCGTTGAGGTAGTTGTTACCATCAAAGAAGAGCACGAAGGTGCTGTCTGCGTTACCATTCTTGAAGCTGATCATATCAACGGGAGTATCTGACAATACACCGCCCTTACCTACGAACTTGCTCTTGCCTACGTTGTACATGTAGTAAGATTTACCCTTGTTGTTGGTGAGGAGGGCAAACTGCTGCTTGCCATCGGTAGCATCGGCTGCGAGGCCGAGGTCGTAGATGGTCTTCATGTGAGTGTCGTCCACACCCCAAGCAGTGCGCTTGTTTACGATGGTGTAAGCCTTGCTGTTGCTCAGCTCATCGATAGAACCGATGGGGCCGAGGGGAGCGGCAGCCTGGAGAGCTGTACCGCCGATGGCAGCGTCGAATTCACCATAGTCGTAGCTCAAGCAGAGGAGGTATTCACCGGCTTCGGCTACTTCGAAGGTGAGGCTGTAGACTATGGGATTTGCATTCCAGTCGGTGGTTGCGCTGGCCAATGAAGTCTTGGTGTCGCCGGCCTTGTAGAGATCCATGCTGAAGTAGTTCTGCGTAGTGGTGATGCTGAACGTACCGGGGTTGAGCTGGATGCTGTACCATTTTGCATTGAGACGGTTGCGAATTTCGGGGAAAGTATATTCGAACTCTTCACCGTTGTGTTCGAGCACAATGGGCAGAGCGCTGCTTTCACCGGGGAGCAGGTCGCGAACAGAGATGTTCACGGTCTTGTCTTCCTGTGCGCTGGGCAGAAGAACCTTAACGATTACTTCGCTGTCCTTGTTGACAGGGTATGTGCCGCTGTAAGTACCATCGGTGTTGCTGGCTACGTTGTAGTAAGTGCCATCGATGGTCAGGCTCACCTGAGTGTACATACCGGTAGACTGGACGTACTCAGACAGAGCGTTCACTGTCACTTCCATCATTCCGTCCTTGGCGGCTACATACTTATAATAGGTAGTTCCGGCTGCGGCGGGGATGTTGCCTACACCGTCTTCGGCGATGATGAAGGGGTTGGTTGAGGATTCACCTTGCTGGAATTCGGCTTCTGAGAGGTCGAAGGTAGTAGCTTCGGCGATGTTGGCAAACTTGATGTAGTATTGCATATCCTTTTCAACCTCGATCTTGCGGATCGTTCCGGTCTGGATGCAGCTGTGTGAGCCGTCCCACTGGCTGGTGCCTTTGGGGAAAGATACTTCGATATCGGGATCGGTGTCGATGAGCAACCATCCGCTCTGAGTAGCAGTGTAGGTGTAGAACATCTCAGTAGCCTTGGCGAGCTCGTTTTGGCCTGCTACGGCAGTGAGAGGATCGTTGATGGTCTGTCCCTTCTGGATAGCGTAGATGTTTACGTTGAAGGGGATGTTGTTGCTGCTCTCTTCGCAATACCATTCGAGGATGTATTCAGCGTTGGCCTCGGCTACGAGGTGGATGCTGACATCTTCCTGACCACCTTCCCAAACACTCATGGTTGAGGTGGGGTAGATGCGCATGCGAGTGTTGTAGTTGCTGAATTCCTTACCGGGCGTGATGTCGATAAAGAAAGAGCCATCGCCTTCGGGAGTCTTCACCTTGTAGTAGTAAACACCGTTGTGGAGCGGAGTGGTATAGTCACCGCTGGTCAGTGTTTCGGCAGTCTCGATGGCGTCATAAGGCTTGAGGTCTTCTACGCTGATGGTGAAAGTCTCAGCATTGTCGGTGGCAGTAGCCTTCTCGATATACACGAAGTAAGTTCCGGCTTCGGCAAACACGCGGCGGCCCTGCAGGTAACCGGCAGTGGCGGTGGGCTGGTAGTCTTCGCAAGAGTTGTAGATGCGAGTGTAGCCCATTTCGAGGCTTGCCTCAGATGCAACAACGAGCGCACCGGCCTTGTCCATGGTTACTTCATACCAGTAGCGACCGGCAGCAGCGGGGAGTGTGTTTTCACCCACCTTGCCTTCGAGCGGCATAGCGCAAGAGTAGCCGGCTTCGGGAACGAAGAAACGGAATGAACCCATCAGCGGAGCGTAAGCTGTGGTCTGGATGATGTAAGTCTTTCCGGGTTCTACCACGGCAGTAGCGATGTTCTTGTAGTCGTCGCCTTCGGTGATTTCAACGGATACGCCTTCAGTGTCATCACAACCTTCGAAGAGGGTGATGGTGCTGGGGTAGCTGTAGAAAGTCATTTCGAGCAGACCCTTCTCGCTGCCTTCGGGCACCGTGAAGGTGGTGTAGCCGGGGAGAGACTCATAAGTATCCCAGTTGAACGGGGCAGGAATGAAGAATGGTTCCTGAGTGCCCTGCACAGCGTCGTCACAAGTGAGACCGCCACCCACAGTGGTGTTCTCGATGACGGCAGTGTTGAACGTGCCGGCACCGTCCCATGTGCTGGCCCATACCATAACGGTTTCACCCTTGTCTACGGGGTAGAGGGTGGAGCCATTGTAGCTGGCACCATCAATCATGGTTTCTTCAGTACCATCTTCGGTAACGGTAACACTGGTGCTCCAACCGGAAGTGGTAATCTGCAGGAAGACATTCTTGTCCTCCGGAGCCGTGTACTTGAAGTACGTCGACTCACTCTCAACGGTAACTTCGCCGATGGGAAGTTCCTGAGGGTTTTCAAGCGTCTGAGCAAACATGCTGAAAGCAAACAATTGCATCAGACTGAAAAGTACTAATCTTTTCATGAGCTTTTGATGTTTTGTTAATAAATAGAGTGAATTGAAAATTTAGTTTGTCGTCTTTGCTGGTTGGTGTGATAAAGCCCTAATTAAACATTTTGGGCGCGGCAAAGTTATGAAAAAATGTTTTACGATGCATGTTTTTTCTTGCAAAATGTAAAATAAACTAAATAAAAAGGAGGCAAAAGTCCACAAAATGCGCTTGCTGGTTGGTGCCCGCGAAAGGCGAAAATCTGCAGTGCTTTCTCGATTTTCTGCAGTGCTTGTAGATATTTCTGCGGTGCTTGTAGAAAATAACACACTGCTCGTAGATATTCCGGCTGCGATGGCAGGGGTGATGCGAGTGCCTGTGGAGCGTTCTGCAAAGTGGTGAGACAATTTGTCTGTTGTCGAAGAATAGTTTGTGGGCTTTTTTCGAAATCTTGCAGCCAAACACCATGATTGTGGTGTACTTTTACTACTTTTGCAAAGAATTTGCGGTAATCTGCACTTGCTCGGTGGCAGATGTGGGCTTGCGGCATGCTTTTTGCTTATGGATGAGTCCAAACACACGCATGACAAACATAAACGAAACAGACATATGAAAAATAATGACGAGATGCCTCACAATCCTTTTTCGCTGATAGCCGATTTCGACGGGGACATTTCCTCCCTCTTCAGCCAAGAGGTGGAACCGGTGTTGCCGGTGCTGCCGCTCCGCAACATGATGTTGTTTCCGGGAGTGGTTGCGCCTGTCTCTGTGGGCCGGCCCGCTTCGCTGAAACTGGTTTCGCAGGTGGCCAAGAGCGGCGGTCTGATGGCCGTGGTATGCCAGAAAGACGCCGAAGTGGAGTTCCCGGGATTGGACGACCTCTATAATGTGGGCGTAGTGGCCAAGGCGGTACGTGTGCTCGAGCTTCCCGATGGTACCACCACGGTGATACTGCAGAGCTACGGCCGTGTGGCACTCAATGCGCTCACGCGCACGAAACCTTATCTTCGCGCGCAAGTGACACCGCTCGACGATGTGTTGCCCGAAGACGACGACAAGGAGTTTGAAGCCGTGTCCGAAGCCTGCAAGGACCTTACGCTGCGTTGGCTCAAACTGAACGAGCAGTTCCGCGATGAGGCCTCGTTTGCCATTCGCAACATCAAGCATCCCATCTTCCTGACCAGTTTCATCTGCACCAATATGCCTTTTTCGATCAAGGAAAAGGCCGAAATCCTGGAGGAGGGCGACCACAAGCAACGTGCTTTCAAGCTGTTGAGCATTCTGAACCGCGAGTGTCAGTATGCCCACCTGAAGGCTTCCATTCAGAACCGTACGCGTGAGGAGCTCGACCAGCAACAGAAGGAATACTTCCTGCAACAGCAGATCAAGAACATACAAGACGAACTGGGCGACAACGGCAACGAGGACGTGAAGCAGCTGCGCGAGAAAGCCGAGAAGCTGAACATGCCCGAGGCTATCAAAAAGCAGATGCAGAAGGAACTTGCCAAGTTGGAGCGTATCAATCCGCAAAGCCCCGACTACAATGTGCAGGTGGTGTATCTGCAAACGGTGTTCTCGCTGCCCTGGGGAACAAAGACCGATGACGATATGAGGCTGGAGACTGCCGAAAAGGTGCTCAACCGCGACCATTATGGTATGGAAAAGGTGAAGGAGCGCGTGCTGGAGTATCTGGCCGTGCTGCCGCATCGTCGCAACCGCAAGGCACCCATTCTCTGTCTGTACGGACCTCCGGGTGTGGGTAAGACCTCGCTGGGAAAGAGTGTAGCCGAAGCCTTGGGACGCAAGTATGTGCGTATCTCATTGGGCGGCGTGCACGACGAAGCCGAAATTCGTGGACACCGCAAAACCTACGTGGGAGCCATGCCGGGGCGCATCATCAAGAGTTTGATAAAGGCCGGTACGGACAATCCTGTGTTTATCCTCGACGAAATCGACAAGGTGTCGCAGAACAATTATCACGGCGATCCGCAGTCGGCACTGCTCGAAGTGCTCGACCCGGAACAGAACTCGGCTTTCCACGACAACTATCTTGATATCGACTACGACCTGTCGAACGTGTTGTTCATTGCCACAGCTAACAGTCTGAATACCATTCCCGGTCCGTTGCTCGACCGTATGGAACTCATCGAAGTGGAAGGATATCTCACCGAGGAGAAGCGCGAAATTGCCAAGCGTCATCTCGTGCCGAAGGAAAACAGCGACATCGATTTCGGCAAAGGCAAGAAGGTGCGTTTCACACCCAAGGCGCTCGATTTCCTCATCGACAACTACACACGCGAGAGCGGTGTGCGACAGCTGGAGAAGCAGATCGGAAAAATCTTCCGCAAGGTGGCCTATCGTGCCGGCAAGGAGGCCGATTGCGCATTGGTGGAGAATACACTCAAGCCCGAGCATATCAGCGAATTGCTCGGTAAGCCGATTTACAACCGCGACAAGTACCAAGGCAACAAATATGCCGGTGTTGTTACAGGTTTGGCCTGGACCGCAGTGGGCGGCGAGATCCTTTTCATCGAAACCAGCGTCAGCCGCAGCAAAGCACCGCGACTGACCATCACCGGCAACCTGGGCGAGGTGATGAAGGAGTCGGCGGCTTTGGCCTTGGAATATGTGAAAGCACATGCCGAACACTTGAACATCGACTATCGCATTTTCGAACAGTGGAGCCTGCACCTGCACGTTCCCGAAGGCGCAACACCGAAGGACGGTCCATCGGCCGGTATCACCATGGCCACCTCCATTGCTTCGGCCTTGACTCAGCGTAAGGTGAAAGAGAATATAGCCATGACCGGAGAGATTACGCTGCGCGGCAGAGTGCTTCCGGTGGGCGGTATCAAGGAGAAAATTTTGGCTGCAAAGCGTGCCGGAATTACGGACATCGTGATGAGTGTCGACAACCGCAAGGACATCGAAGAAATCAACGAGAAGTACATCGAAGGACTGACGTTCCATTTTGTGGAGAATGCGCAGCAAGTCTTCGATATCGCTCTGCTGAATGAGAAAGTGGACAATGCCATCACGCTGACGGTAGAGACAGAAAACAAAGAAGCCGACAAGAAATGAAATTCCAATTGCAACATACCGATGCCGGCTGTGCAGCACGTGCCGGACACATCACCACCGACCACGGATGCATCGAGACACCCATCTTCATGCCCGTCGGAACATTGGGGAGTGTGAAGGGAGTGCATCTGCACGAAATTAAGGACGAGGTGAAGGCACAAATCATCTTGGGCAACACCTACCATCTGTATCTGCGTCCGGGATTGGATGTGTTGGAAAAGGCCGGCGGATTACACAAGTTCAATGGCTTCGATCGGCCGATGCTTACGGATAGCGGCGGATTTCAGGTATTCTCGCTGACAGGCATTCGTAAACTCAGTGCAGAGGGCTGCGAATTTCGCTCACACATCGACGGAAGCAAGCACTTCTTTACGCCCGAAGGCGTGATGGACATCGAGCGAACCATCGGTGCCGACATCATGATGGCCTTCGACGAGTGCCCACCCGGAACCGCCGACTATCAATATGCCAAAAAGAGTTTGGCGCTGACGCACGATTGGCTGAAAAGATGCGAAAAGCGTTTCAACGAAACCGAACCCAAGTATGGCTATAGTCAGTCGCTCTTCCCGATTGTTCAGGGATGCGTCTACAAGGATTTGCGTCGCGAGAGCGCTGACTTTGTCACACAGTTTGATGCCGACGGATACGCCATCGGAGGTTTGGCGGTGGGCGAGCCGGCACCTGTGATGTATGAGATGATAGAAGTCGTCAACGACATCCTGCCGAAGGACCGCCCGCGCTATCTCATGGGAGTGGGAACGCCGGTCAATATCCTTGAAGCCATCGAGCGCGGAGTGGATATGTTCGACTGCGTGATGCCGACCCGAAACGGGCGCAATGCGATGCTGTTTACGGCCGAGGGAGTGATGAATATGCGCAATGCCAAATGGGCTACCGACTTCTCGCCGGTAGATCCTGCCGGGCACTGCAGTGCAGACTTGCAGTACTCGAAGGCATATCTGCACCATTTGTTCAAGGCCAAGGAGTTGCTGGCCATGCAGATAGCCAGCATTCACAATCTTGCATTCTACTTGTGGCTGGTGGGTGAAGCGCGTCGCCAAATTCTGAACAACACCTTTGTGACGTGGAAGGCTGAAATGGTGGAACGCCTCATGCGTAGGCTATAATTATATAAGGAAGATACAATCATGGGAGTCAAGTTTGAGAAAACGAAGCGAGTGTTCCGCTGCATGGCAAGCGGATGCCGCAGGGTGGGAAAGGCGCTTGGGTATGTGCTGAAGCTTTGTTTCGCTCCGCTCTTTCGACTCCTGAGAGTGAACCGCATCGACCGATACATCATCAAGAAGTTTCTGACCACCTACATCTTCTTGATTGCCATCATCATCACCATCTCCATTATTTTCGACTTCAATGAGAAGATTGATAAGTTGACGCAAAGTCATGTGCCGATGCAGCGTGTGCTTACGGACTACTATCTGAACTTCATCCCATACTATTCCAATCTTTTCAGTCCGCTTTTTGTCTTCATCGCAGTGATTTTCTTCACTTGCAAACTGGCTGACAACTCCGAAATCATTGCCATGAAATCTGCCGGAATGAGTTTCCGACGTTTGTTGCGCCCTTACATGATTTCGGCAGCGCTTATCGCCGTCATCTCCTTTGTGTTGGGGGCTTATGTCATTCCGCACGGCAATGTGGCGAAGGTGAATTTCGAAAATGCCTATATCAAGAAGAAAAGGCCGGATGCGCTGGAGAATATTCAGATGCAGGTGGACACGGGTGTGGTGGCTTACATCACGCATTTCGACAACCGAACGAAGTCCGGCTACGGCTTTTCGCTGGACAAGTTCTCCAATAAGAAACTTGTTTCACACATGACGGCGCAGACCATCCAGTATGACACGCTTTCCGAACGCCGTTATTCGTGGACGTTGCGCAACTACCGCATCCGAACACTCAAAGGCATGCGCGAGAAAATCACTTCGGGCGAACGCATAGACACTATTATAATGATGGAGCCGCGTGATTTCTTCTACACACGCGGTCTGCAGGAGACCATGACGCTTCCCGAACTCTCCGAATTTATCGACAAGCAAAAGATGCGCGGTGCATCGGGCATCAGCACCTTTGAGGTGGAATATCACAAGCGTTTTGCCATGCCCTTTGCCGCATTCATATTGACGCTCATCGGAGTTTCGCTCTCGTGTGAGAAGCGCAAGGGCGGTATGGGTGCTTCCATCGGATTGGGATTGGCACTGAGCTTCTCGTACATCTTCTTCCAAACCGTTTCAGCCTCGTTCGCCATCAATGCAGGATGGCCGGCCATGATTTCGGTATGGATTCCCAATATCTTGTTTGCCATCATAGCATTCTTCCTTTATAAGCGTACGCCGCAGTAGTGGACTCTTGCGGGTCGAATCTCCATGCCGGAACTTCGGCCTTGATTTTATTATTGACAAATAACCTTTTGATGAATTCTGAAAAAGATATAAACAACCTCCCGATGCCTCAGGAGAAATCAGAAGCGGAGGCCCAAGAGGCTACCTCCTTCTATGATCTTCCGCTGCACGACGACGTGCTCGATGCACTCTATGATATGCGTTTCGACCGCTGTACGCCGGTGCAGGAAAAGTGCATCCCCCCTCTGCTGGAGGGACGCGACCTCATCGGCATCGCGCAGACGGGAACAGGAAAGACAGCGGCCTATCTCTTGCCGCTGCTCACACTCTTGCGCACTCGTGAACATCCTACCGACGCGGTGAACTGTCTGATTATGGCACCAACCCGTGAGTTGGCACGTCAGATTGATCAAGCCATGCAGGGCTTTGCCTATTATATGAACATCAATGGCGTGGCGGTGTATGGAGGCAACGATGGTGTGCGATACGAGCAGGAACGTCGGGGCCTGACGCGTGGAGCCGATGTGGTGATTGCCACGCCCGGCCGACTGATTACACACCTCAGCCTCGGCACGCTCGACCTCAGCCGCACCACCCACTTTGTGCTCGATGAGGCCGACCGTATGCTTGATATGGGATTCAGCGACGACATCATGCAGATAGTGAAATGTCTGCCCAAGGAGCGACAAACCATCCTCTTTTCCGCCACCATGCCGGAGAAGATCAACGCTTTGGCTCGCGATATCATGCACAATCCCGTCGAGGTACGAATTGCGGTGTCGAAGCCGGCAGAGAAGATCGACCAACGTGTGTTTGTTTGCAAGGAGCGTGATAAGTTTGCCATCCTTAAGCATATTTTCTCTCTCAAGAAGCCGGAACGCGTCATTGTATTCGCATCGTCCAAAGTCAAGGTGAAAGAAATGCACCTCAACTTGCTGAAAGCGGGCTACAACGTGGCGGCCATGCACTCCGACTTGGAGCAAAAGGACCGTGATGAGGTGATGAACAAGTTCAAGGCGCGACAAATCGACATCCTTGTGGCAACCGACATCGTGGCACGCGGCATTGACATCGACGACATCACGATGGTGGTAAACTTCGACGCGCCACGCGACCCCGAGGACTATGTGCACCGCATCGGCCGAACGGCGCGTGCCGGTCGCGAAGGTAAGGCTTACACCTTGGTGGGCGAGAAGGACCGCCCTGCGTTGGCATCCATCGAACGCTTGTTGGAGGAGAAGGTGCCGCGCGAGCCATTGCCCGAGGGCTTGGAACAACCTGCAGCCGCCACTTCCGAACAAGGTCGCGAACGTCGGTCGGGACGCGGCAGGGGACGTGGTAAGTCCGGTGCTCACTCGCGCAACGATAAGAAACGGCAAGGGAAAAAGCAACATGGCAAGCGTGATGAGACTCCTCATTCGAACCAAAACACCGATGCCGCTTCGAACAAAGCCTCCACAAAGGATGAGGCTGCGAAAAGCACTTCCGAAGGACAGACTCCGAAAGAGAAATCACGCCGTCGCCATCGCGGAGGGCGTCACCACCGCAGAGGAAACGGCAGCAAAGGAGAAAGCCCTGCGGCAGAGTGATTGATGCCCCGTTAACGAGCCGTTAAAACATCATCCACCCATAGCCGGTGCAGCCATCATGGTTGCATCGGCTTTTTCTTTTGTCAGACAAATCTGCCAACCCTTTGTGTAAATTATCGCTCGGTTTCAGCCAAATTTCCGAGGCGTGGCAGATTTACTGGCAGGCCTTGCCAAAAAAGTGGCAAGGCCTGCCAGTTTTTTGGCAAGGCCTGCCACTTTTCATGAGACCGCTGTTGGAAAAACAGAGATTTCTCGTAAGAAATTAAGAGATGCGCCTGTGAAGATTTATCGTTCGTGGGGAGAAATACGCAAAGAGAGCCGATTTGCATAAACACCGCATGGGTGTTCGGCAAACCGGCTCTCGAATATCTGAAAACCTTGTGTATGTTTCGGCTTACTCCGGATTGCTGCCCATCACCCAGCGGTAGGCGTTGCAACCCACGAAATTACCAAGGACAATGCTGACGTAGAACGTGAGAATCTCGCCGAGATGTTCGCCCCAAAACTCGAACGGAGCCGTCATGTAGAAGAAAGCATCGGCAGCGCAGTGGGGAAATCCGCAGGTGATGAAGAGGGGCACACCGACCAACAGTGGGAGGTTGTTGCCCTTACGCGCAAAGGTCACAGCCGTGGTCATGATAAATCCGCAGCCGATGGCCAGCAGTCCGCCGCGCAGCGGGCCGGTGGCCAAGCGCCCTTCGAGCAGGTTTTGTGCCGAGGCCTGCAGCTCGAGTGGGGAGCATCGTGCCAGCAGGGCCATGATGAAACATCCCACCAGGTTGCCGGCAAGCACGTAGAGCAGATAGGGCACTTCGTTGCGCTTGATGAAACCTGCGGTACCGGTGTAGAGCTTCAGCTTGTAGCTTACCACGGTGATGAGTGCGAAGGAGAAGAGCACGCTTCCCACGATGTCGCGTGTGGCAAGGAAGCCGATGCCGGCAATGCCGATGGCGATGCCCGACATGATGGACGATCTCAGTGTGTTCATGCTGTGTGTCTGTTATTTCAGTGCGTCAAGGTTTTGGCTGTTGAGCAGTTGTTTTCCCTCTGCCGTATAGAGGAATTCCAGACGGGCGGCATAGGCTTTCTCAATCTTGCCGCGCACCATCTTCATGGTCGAGTTGATCATTTGGTTTTGCTCGGTGAAAGGCTCAGCCAGCACGGCGAAGTTGCTGGGCAGCCAGCGCTCGGGGAACATTCCCTCGAATTCGCCGCCACGCTTGAACTTGTTGACTTCTGATTCGAGCTTCTGCAACGCTGCCTTGCGGCCTTCTTCCGTGTCGAGCGTCAGCCCCTTTTGTGAGAGCTTGCGGCGCAATTGCTCCTTGTTGGGCACGATGAGGGCAGTGGTGAAGGGCGACTGGTTGTTGTAGAGCATCACCTGGTCGATGTAGCGAGACTTTTCCACCAGTGCTTCCTCAATGCCTTCGGGGCTGTATTTCTCGCCGTCGCTCGAGATGAGCAAACTCTTGAAGCGACCTTTCACATAGAGCAAACCCTCGGCCGACATATATCCGAGGTCTCCGGTGTAGAGGCGACCGTCGCGTACGGTTTCGGCTGTCGACTCCGGATTTTTCCAGTAGCCGGCCATCACATTCTCACCTTTCACCACGATTTCGCCCATCTCACCGGTGGGCAGCTCGCGGCCGTCGGGGTCGCAAATGGTCAGCTCGATGGGTTTTACCAACTTGCCGCTCGAACCGAAGCGATAGAGCTCGGGGCCGTTGCTGGAGATGACGGGAGTGGCTTCGGAGAGTCCGTAACCTTGGTACATGGGAATGCCGATGCCTACGTAGAACTTCTGCAAGTCCTTGTCGAGCAGAGCACCACCGCCGATGAAGAAGCGGAGTTCGCCACCGAAGTTCTGACGCACCTTGCTGAAGATGAGTTTGTCGAAGAGCGACACGAGAGGTTTCAGCAGCAGGCGCACACCCTTGGAGTCGAGGTTGCTGTCACCGTAATAGATTTGCGTGATGCGCATACCGAGGTTGAACAATTTTACAGTGTTCTTGCCCTTGGCACGGATGCCCTGCTCGATGTTCTTCTTGAAGGTCTTGGCCAATGCCGGCACACTCAGAATGAAGTGAGGCTTCACTTCGCGAATGTTTCCGGGGATGTTCTTGAGTGTTTCAAGCGGTGTGCGACCCACCTGTACGGTAGCGGCAGTGGCACCCACCGACATCATGATGTAGAAACCTACCACGTGTGCAAAGCAGTGGTCGAGGGGCAGAATGATAAGTGTGCGCCATGTTTCGTCGATGTCCACCAGCGTGAGTGCTTGTTCCACGTTGGCGGTGTAGTTGCGGTGTGTCAGCACCACGCCTTTGGGGTCGGCAGTGGTTCCGCTGGTATAGGTGATGGTGGCATAGTCGTCATTCTGAATGGAGCGTGCCACTTCCAGAAATTCGTCTTCGGTGTGCTTCTTCAGGAACTCGTCACCCATCTTCAGCACTTCGCTGAGGGCAATTTCGCCGGCTTCGTAGCTCTCCTGTTCGTCGAACACGATGATGTTGCGCACCTCGGGCAGCTGATTCTTGATGAGACGCACCTTCTTGAGCTGTTGGCCGCTCACCATGATGAACTTCACGTCGCCATGCACGAGACGGAACAACAAATCGTTGCTCTCCTCGAGCTTGATGCTCAGAGGCACGTTCACCGCTCCGGCATAGAACATGGCCAACTCGCCGATGACCCATAAATTGCGGCCTTCGCTGAGCAACGCCATGGTGTCGCCTTTCTTTACGCCCAGCGCCTGCAGGCCGGCACCGAGGCGGTATACTTGCTCTTTCACTTGCTTATAGGTGGTCGGCTCGAAGGCTTTCCCGGTTTTTTCAAGTAGGAAGGTGTTGTTCGGATATTGGCGTACAGACGCCTCGAACAAGTCTACGATGGTCTTCTTCATAAGTGTATGTATTATTATTGTATTCCGAAATTTGCAGAAGCGGCTGCAAAGTTAGCAAAAATTAACGGAACAACATCCGACAGCGCTGCCCAAACACGCAGAAGCGAGTTGTCGGAAGGTACAAATGCCGACAGTCAGCCCTAAAAACAGCACAGATGCAGACGCCGAGTGTGCCGGAGTCTGCATCTGCATTGTGTGAGAATCTATGTTCAGTAAGGCGGTTGCCAGAAGTAACTGTCGTCAGTCGTTGTCAGTCCTCCGAATTTGAAACCTTGAGGGACGAGTGTTATCTGCGGTGTTTGCGGATTGTTGCCCGGTCCTTCGGCTTGGCTCTGACTCGTGGTGCACGAACTGATGATGTAGAGATTTTTGGCCATATAGTTCTCCAGATATTTCTCCGTGCTTGTCAGGTTCTTGTGGTTCCAGTTAGCATTCTCATTGACTGCCAGCGGCAGCCCCTTCTGCAACCTCTCGCGCACTTCGCCGGGGTGTAGCAATATGCCGTTCTCATCGGTCACATAGGCCTCCCATGTGGGGTCCACCCATATCCATTTGCCGAGGCTTTCGCTCCAAGCGATGCATATCACGTGGCTGTCCGAATCGGTGGCGTAGTGCTTGGACTGACAGCCGATGTAGCGTGCGGGAATTCCTACCGAGAGTAGCATTTCGTTGAGCATGATGGCCATAAATCGGCAGTTGAGTGCACGATTTTCTCTTTGGCAGATTTCATACAGGTCGACGGCGTTGAAATGGCAATTAGGCCACCCCGAGCTGCCGTCGTGCCGTATGTTGTTGTGTACCCACGAGAGCAAATTCTTGATACGGCTGATGTCGTCTCCGTTGCCGGCTATGCTGTCGGTGTTGAAGTATCGGCGTGTGCGCTGCAGCAGGCTGTCGGAAACGTCGGCATACTTGAACGCTGGCAAATCGGTGCGCTCGTTTTCGGCAACGTATGGCGCAGACTCGCGGAGTATCTCCAAGTAGGTCTTTCCGCCATCCGTGTTCAGAGTGCTACGCTTTTCGCTGATTAGGTCAGCCATTTCCGTGAATCCCTGTTCGCGTGCCGCGTTCAGGATGGCTTCGCTGCTGTTCCAGGCCACGCGTATCATGAAGATGTTGTTGCTTTGCAGACAACGTTCTACCCACTCCCACGATTGCTTGATGGACGTTTCCCAGTCCTTGTAGGCGGCTCGTTCGGCGGCGGTGGAGGCAGGAAGTTCGGCTTCCACTCCGCTATTTAGCACAACGCCGCTCACGGTGTATGCCTTGAATTGCGGAGTGTTTACCCCGGCTCCGAAATAGGTGTTGAATACCACGCCGCAAAACTCCACGCTTGTCAGCTCCGGGCAGTCGGCTACAAACTGTGTGCCACCGGTGTTGATCACATTCCCGAGGAAGCGAATGGCTTTCAGTCGTGGATTGCCGGAAAAGACGTAGCCATCGATGTGTCCCACCGTGCCACGAAAGTCCACGGCCTCCAAGTGAGGCATATTGCAGAACGACCCTCCGCCAACGTAGTCGATGTCGTGAAGGCGTACCCTGCGGATGGCGTCGCATTGGGCAAAGGCATCGGAAAACATGAAGTCGGTGTGTGGCATACGGCCAAGCTCTATCTGCGTGAGTTGCCGGCAATTGTAAAAAGCGTGAATGCGCACCATGCAATCGTCCGGCACACGCACTTCGCGCAGGGCGGTATGGGCAAAACTGTACATTCCGATGGTATCGGTGTGTTCGGGCAGCACAACACTCTCCAAGCTGTTGCACTTATCGAAGAGGCAATCGGGCAAATAGTGGGCCGAGCGGACAGAATAATTGCGGTCGGCATAGAAATACGGACGTCCGCCGGGCACGAACGTAACGTCACGCAAGTCCACATAGCTGACGCGGCCGGGCGTTTCTTTTCCCAAGGTGTCGCGACCGCAGAGGTCGCGCAGGGTTCGGATGTCCTCGCCATTGAGTGCTCCGCTGATTTTGAGCGATGTGATGGCGTATTTGTTTTTTGCCTTGATGCGCTCGGCCAGCGTGCCGGGTGTTTTCACTTTTATTCTCATGCTTTGGGCAACTGTGGGCAGTGCCTGGCATAACAGCAGGCCTGTGGCGAGGATAAGGATAGATAGTGGTTTTCTCATGATGTGTGGTATTTGAAATTTTATCAAAGGCTGAAATGGAACGAGCCTCTAATAATATAACACATGAGAAGGCATTTTGTTACAATGTTTCCGCTTAAAAAATACACGCGTCATCGTGTGTTAGTTTTGTAAGTTTATAGTAGCCAGTTAATAAATGTGCTTTGTTGATTTAAATTATAAGTAAAAAATTTTCAACCGGGAAGCACGAAAATCTGCAAGGCGTTTAGAATTTTCTGCAGTGCTTGTAGAAATTTCTAAACGCCTTGCAGATTTCACGGCATCGGGAGAGCAGATCGGTGCAAGCATAAAAAAGCAGCGGACAGGGGTTGTCTGTTCACTCCTGTCCGCTGCGGTATGTTGTTCTCGGCCGAAGCCGGAGGTGCATCAGGCTACTTCATTTTTCACCACGCGACCCATCTGCATCACAAAGGTGAGGTCGAGTTGCTCATTGGGCGAGAACATGATGATGTCGGCATCCTTGCCGGCTTCGAGTGTGCCCTTGCGATCGAGCACTCCCATGATGCGAGCCGGTGTCTCGCTGATCATGCGACAGGCATCGGCCAGAGGAATTCCGGCTTGCTGCACGCTGGTGCGTACCAGGCGGTCCATCGTGGCAATACTGCCGGCCAGGGCTGAGCGGTCGGCGAGTTTGCAAACGCCATCCTCATAGATAACGCGCGGGTCGAAGGCTGTGGTTTCGTTGCTCGCAGCACCGGCCAGGGCATCGGTAACGAGAGCTGTCTTCTCCACACCCTTGATTTGGTAGACCATACGGAGCATTACGGGGGGCACGTGTATGCCGTCGGCAATCAGCTCTACGGTCATGTTCTGTTCGGCCAAGATGCTCTCCACGGTACCGGCTTCCTTGAACTCGCGGTTCTTGTAAACCACCGGCATAGCGTTGTAGAAGTGGGTGGCGTGCGTCATTCCTGCCTCATTGGCGGCTTTCACTTCGCCGTACTTGGCGCGAGTGTGGGCTATGGAGGGCAGGCATCCGTGTGCCACGCAGCACTTGATGAAGGGGATAGAGCCTTCCAGCTCGGGGGCATTGTCCCAACGCTTGATGCAGGGGTATTTGTCCAAAAGCGGTTCGTATTCTTCGGCTACGGGTGCCTTGATCCATTCGGGGATTTGGGCGCCGGCTTGTGCCATGTTGAAATACGGGCCTTCGAGGTGCAGACCCAGGATGGGGCTTCCGGGTTCGTCCATCAGCTTTTGGCAGGTTTCGCAAGCGGCCTCAATCATAGGCACGGTGCTTGACGAGAGAGTGGGATAGATGGAGGTGGTTCCGTACTGCATGTGAGCGTCGACAGCCACGCGGAAGGCTTCTTCTGTGCCCTCCATGAAGTCGCGGCCACCGCCACCGTGAACGTGCATCTCGATTCCGCCGGGCACCACGTGTGCTCCCTTGGCATCGATAATCTCTGCTCCGTCGCGGGGAGTGCTGTCGGCAGTTACTTCCACTATTTTACCATTTTCCACCACGATGCTGCCGCCTTCCAGCCAGCCGTTGGGTGTGAGGATGTGTCCGTTGATGATTTGTTTCATATCGATTTGGGTTAGTTTGAGTTTGTTGTACGTTTTGCAATGTGCCTGTTGGGAGGATGAGGGTGCGTGTTGCGACCCTTCCCACGGCATTGCAACGCAAATGTAGGCTTTTTTCTTTTCTCTCGCCACAATGTTAAGTTTTTTATTCATAATTTCGTTTTCTGAAACAATAAAATAGGATTTCTGCGGTTATATATAGAAATATGAAGAAGCATAGTATGAACATCGTCGGGCGTATGGCCCGTTTCAGCATAGTGGTTGCCGTCGTGCTGACGGCAGTGGCGTGTGGCAGTGTGGAGAAGAGCGTGAAGCGCGGAGATGCCGCATTGGCCCTGGGTGAGTATCACGATGCCGCCACGCATTATAAGAGGGCCTACGGGCGTGTGCCGGCCTCCGAGAAAACACGTCGCGGAGAACTGGCCTATAAGATGGCAGAGTGTTATCGCGCTTATGGAAACGTGGCTCGCGCTCTGGGCTCGTATCGCACGGCAGAGCGTTACAAGTATACTGACACGCTCACTTACTACTACATCGGCGAGATGCAGCGCTCGATGGGCGATTACAAGTCGGCGGAGAAGTATTATTCCCTCTACCTGGAGCAACATCCCGGAGATGCTGATGCAGAGCGTGGCATTGCCTCGTGTCGGTTGGCACCTGCGATGAAGGAGCGCGGCTCAGCTTACACGGTGAAGCTCGACCGACTTTTCAACAGTTCGCGTGCCGATTTCTGTCCGGCATTGTTGGGCGAGGATGCTGCGATGCAAGTGTATTTCACCACCACTCGCAACACGGTGACCGGCTCAGAGCTGAGCGGTATCACCGGAGGGCGTAATGGTGATGTGTTCTTTGCCAAGAAGGATGACAAAGGGCGTTGGAAAGCTCCCGAGATGGTGGAGGGAGGACTCAACACCGATTTTGACGAAGGAGCATGCTCGTTCAGCCCGGATGGGAAAACCATGTATGTTACCGTGTGCCGCACCGACCCGCAATATCCGCGCATGGCCGAAATCTGGACTTCGCAGCGCAGTGAGGCCGCGTGGGGCAAGCCGGCTCAGCTGAAGATTACGGCTGACACGCTGTCGAGTTACGCACATCCTGCAGTGTCGCCCGACGGCCGTTACCTCTACTTTGTCAGCGATATGCCCGGTGGCTATGGCGGCTTGGACCTTTGGCGTGCTTCCATCGGGGGCAAGCATGGTGTGGGAGTGGTTGAAAATTTGGGCGAAAGCATCAACACTTCGGGCGACGAGATGTTTCCGGCTTTCCGTCCCTCAGGCGAACTCTATTTCTCTTCGACCGGACGTGTGGGCATGGGCGGCTTGGACCTCTATCGTGCTACCGAAGACACGGTGATGGGGCGTTGGGATGTGAAACACCTTCCGGCACCGATGAACTCGCAAGGTGATGACTTCGGCATCACTTTTGAAGGACTTTACAACCGAGGCTTTTTCTCGTCAAACCGCACCACCGGAGGTCGCGGATGGGACAAACTCTTCAGTTTCTCTTATCCCGAAATTCTGCAAACGGTGAAAGGATGGGTGTACGAGCAGGACGGATACGAACTGCCCGAAGCCCAGGTATATATGGTGGGCGACGATGGAACCAATCTCAAACTCTCGGTGCGCTCGGACGGCTCGTTCGAACAGCCCGTAACACCCGGGGTAAATTATCTGTTCCTGGCCACCTGCAAGGGATACCTCAACTATCGCGGCGAACTGCGTGCCGACAGTTTGGAAGAGGAGCATCAACACGTGTTGCAGTTTCCGCTGCCCAGCATCAGCATTCCGGTGTTGGTGCGCAATGTGTTCTACGAATTCGACAAGGCCGACCTCACCGACAACTCTCGCGAGGCACTCGACCGACTCACGGCGTTGCTCAAGGAGAACCCGCACGTAACCATCGAACTGGGGGCGCACTGCGACTTGCGAGGTAATGACAGCTATAACTTGCGCCTGTCGCAACGACGGGCAGAGAGTGTGGTGCGTTATCTCACCGAGCATGGCATTGCGGCCGACCGACTCACACCGCGTGGATATGGTGAGACGGTGCCCAAGGTGGTGAACAAGAAACTCACGGAGACACACACCTTCTTGCATGAGGGAGATACGCTGACCGAGGCCTATATCATGAAGCTCACACCCGAGCAGCAGGAAGTGTGTCATGCGCTCAATCGTCGCACGGAGTTCAGAGTGCTGCGCACCACCTACGGCTTGTTTGACGAGCAAGGCAATCTGCGCCCCGACGCTCTGAAGCCGCAGAGCGAGGAAGAATAGGGCAGGGATATGGGTCGCGTTTAGCCGTCTGGACACTGCTTATCACATCTCTTGAAGCGCTTTTCTGTATTCTTATACCCAAAATCACCACTTGTTGTGAGGGTATAAGAAAAAATGTATGCCTACCTTTGTCGAGCATTTGGCCTCGACTGATTTCTGCCGAGGCATATAGATAAACAAATATAGCTTTCGAATGAAATTATCCGACTTACGAACAGGCGAACGTGCCATTATTGTGAAGACCGGCGGCCATGGTGGTTTTCGCAAGCGCATTGCAGAAATGGGCTTTGTGCGTGGCAAAAGCGTGAAAGTGCTGCTCAATGCGCCGTTGCTGGACCCCATCGAATATGAAATCATGGGCTACAAAATATCTTTGCGTCGCGAAGAAGCAGCCCTTGTGGAGGTGATTGGTGAGAGCGAGGCAGAGGGTTTGACCGACAAGGCGGCCGAGACGCTTAGCCCGCTGAAGCCCGATGCGTCCGATCACGAGGAACATTGGCAGAACTTGAAGCATCGCATGGAGCAGATGGCGGAGCAGAAACGGCGTACCATCCGCGTGGCATTGGTCGGCAATCCCAACTGTGGCAAGACCAGTCTTTTCAATGTGGCCAGCGGTGCTCACGAACACGTGGGCAATTATGGTGGCGTGACAGTTGGCGTGAGCACAGGCACTTTTCAGCATGCGGGTTACGACATCACGCTTATCGACCTGCCCGGAACTTATTCGCTGTCGGCTTACAGTCCGGAGGAACGCTTTGTGCGTCAACAGCTCACGGACGAAACGCCCGACGTCGTGGTGAATGTGGTCGATGCTGCCAACTTGGAGCGAAATCTCTATCTGACGACACAACTCATCGACATGAACCTGCGCATGGTCGTGGCACTCAATATGTATGATGAGGTGGAGAAACGAGGCGACAAACTCGATCATGCTACGCTTGGATTGCTGCTGGGTGTTCCCATGGTGCCGACGCAATCGCGCGGAGGGCGTGGTGTTGAGGCGTTGTTCGACACTGTGATTGCTCTCTACAACGAGGGAGTAGGCAGTGCCACTGCTGCAAGCGATACTACTGCACCCAATTTTCTCACGCGCCACATTCATGTCAATCATGGTGCAGAGCTCGAACAGAGCATCGACTTGCTGAAAGCCGCCTTCAAGAAGAACCTGCATCTGCGCTCCAAGTACTCCACGCGCTACTTGGCTATCAATTTCCTCGAAGGCAATGCCGATATTGATAGCTTGGTGGAGACACTGCCCAATCACGACGAGCTGATTTCGTTGCGTTATGCCGAGCGTCAGCGCATCAAAGAGGAACTCAACGAAGCGCCCGAGGACGCACTGATTGCTGCGAAGTACGGATTTATAGCCGGAGCATTGCGTGAAACATATACTCCCGGAAATGGTCAGGAGCAGAGCCATAACCGCACGGCTCGCATCGACCGACTCGTGACCAACCGTTTTCTGGGTTTCCCCTTGTTCTTTGTGTTGCTATTCCTCATCTTCCAAGCCACCTTTGTGCTTGGCGAATATCCCATGCAGGCCATCGACTGGTTGGTGGGCCGTCTCAGCGAATTCACAGCGGCCAACATGACTGAAGGACCTCTGCAGAGCTTGGTCTGTGATGGTATCATCGGTGGTGTGGGTAGCGTGATTGTTTTCCTCCCCAACATATTGATACTCTACTTCCTCATCTCCTTGCTTGAGGATACGGGCTACATGGCGCGAGCCGCTTTCATCATGGACAAACTGATGCACCGTGTGGGGCTGCATGGCAAGAGCTTCATCCCGATGATTATGGGATTTGGTTGCAATGTACCGGCCGTGATGGCTACGCGCACCATCGAAAATCCGCGCAGCCGTCTGGTGACGATGCTTGTGCTTCCGCTCATGTCGTGCTCGGCACGTCTGCCGGTGTTCGTGGTGATTATCGGAGCTTTCTTCCCGCAATACGGAGCGTGGGTGATGACGGGGCTGTATGCCCTGGGCATTCTGCTGGCCGCCCTCATGGCGCGTATCTTCAGCAGTGCGCTGCCCGGCCACGACAACCTGCCCTTTGTGATGGAACTGCCGCCTTATCGCATTCCGGTGCTGAAGAGCTCGCTCCGCCACATGTGGGAGAAAGGTCGTCAGTACTTGCGCAAAATGGGAGGAATCATTCTGGCGTTCTCCATCTTGGTTTGGGTGGCGGATTACTTCCCCCGTCCCACAGAGTCTTCGACTGACGGAACTGCAACCACGGAGGTGGTGGAACAGGAGTCGTATCTCTGTCAGATGGGGCGTGCCATCGAACCCGTGTTTGAGCCGTTGGGCTTCGACTGGAAGATGTCTGTGGGTATTCTCTCGGGAGTGGGAGCTAAAGAACTGGTGGTGAGTACACTCGGCGTAATGTATGCGGATGAAGGGACCGGCGTCGACACTGATGACGAAGAGCAGGCCATGCTTCATCTGCAGGAGCAGCTGACTCGCACCACCTCGCCGGCGGCCGCCATGGCTTATCTCGTCTTTGTGTTGCTCTACTTCCCATGCATCGCCACCATTGTGGCCATCCGCCATGAGAGTGGCCGATGGAAATGGGCACTGCTCACGGCTGTCTATACCACCGTGTTGGCGTACGTCTGCGCGTGGGCCGCTTTCCACCTGATGCAGATGTAACGAAATAGCGGAATAAGAATTCCGGAAAGGCTGCGCATTCGTCTTTGTCGCAATGGCAAGTGATGACGGATGCGCAGCCCTTTTTTATGTGTTATCATAGCAACGTGCAACGGGCGGATGCGTGAACTATTCATCCGACATCGGAGTTGGCTGGCCCGATGTGATAATTTGAATACGAGGTCGGCTAAAAACATTTTCCATTTCGACAAATTTCCGGTGCTTGCCAGTCTTCATGAGATGGGGGGAAGAAAAAAGGCTTTGCCGCAACTGAATGTCGGGCAAAGCCTTTGGGAAAATCTGTGAGCGACATCTGCTTGCCCATCGTGCAGCAGCCGATGTCGGCTTATCGGTTGAGAATGAACTTCAAGTTGATGCCGAAGTCTTGCGTGGTGATGGGGTAGGAACTGGAGGTGAGCAGTGGCTTGTTCATCTGACGGTCGTAGTAGGCCGACAGAGTGAGATATTTGCTCAGGGCATATTCGGCTGAGAACGACACTTGCACGGCTTTGTTACCGCCGGTAGCCTGTGTGAGGGTAGTGATGATGTCTCGGTTGAGGGCCGACTGATCGCGGAAACTGATGTCGAAGCGCAGGTTCAAATCGTTGGAGAAACCACGGCTTGAGGAACTGCTGCCTTTGCCCTCGGTGGAATTGTTGCCTTTACCCTTTCCTTTCTTCACCTTCTTCTTCGGGGCAAAGAGATCCAAACCGGTGATTTTATATCCCAAGCCGATGACAATGTCGTTGGAGCGAGTCTCCGTGATCTGCTGTGAGGTCATGCTGAGGGTGAGCACACGGGTGCGGCGCACCTCTGCCTTGGCTGTGAGGTTGTTGTGCAGGGTCACGTCTACACCTACGAGCGGTGAAAAACTTTCGTTGATGGAGACGGTGCTGATGTCGTAGGGGCATGAGGGAACAGGCATGCCGGTGGCCACATCGTTGATGAAGCCGAGACCTCCCATGTATTCCATGAAACCGGTGTAGGTGTTGTAAGAGCCTACGGTGTAGATGCTCTTGTAGGAGTGGTTGATGTTGAAACTCTTGAAGATTTTCTTGATACGCGGCAGCTTGGCCAGTCCGCTGTAGCTGAGGGTCCAGTTGGGCAGGAGGCGCTTCAGGGTCGGGAAGATGTCGAGCGAGTTGCCGCCTGTGGCATAAGCACTGAGGAAGGCGGGAATCATCACTTCGGGCGAGTACATGCCGACACCTCCGTTGGTGGGGTCGAATGTCTGACCGGCCAGTGCAGTTCCGTTGGGGTAGGTGGCATTGGCAAACTGCTGTTCTACACGATCACGGTTGGTAGCGAGCAGGTTCAAGAACTTGCTGAAGCTCTTGCTGCTGTAACCGTTGTCGGCCGAGCCGGTACCCTGGAAGGCTGTGCCGATGCTGATGGTTGTCATGGTGAAACTTCCGGTTTCGGTGGCCGGCATGTTGTCGTACATATACTGTATGCTGCGTGTGCTGTTGAGCGTTCGGCTTGCATTGAGGTCAATCTTCAGGTCGCGCAGAGGCTCCAATGTGGCACGTATTTGCAGGTCTTCGGAGGTGGCATAGGTGGCCGGTGTGATGATGCTGTCGCTGCACAACAGCCATCCGCGGTCGGCAGCGCGGCGAATGTAGTCGTCGCCGGTCAGACCAAAGGCAAAATCAAGTCCGGGGGCAAAGCCGGCCGGCAGATTGGTCTGGCCCAAGATGTCGCCCACTTGTGGCAGGAAGCCGGGCAGTGACGTGTTGGCTGTGTTGCGATAGGCCACGCTGACATTGCGCACAAGCATCAGAGCACGGCTGGTGTATTGCAGCGCTTCATACCAGAACTGGTCTTCCTTGCGTTTGCGAGGACTGACAGTGATTTTGAGGTTGGCAGTGTCCTTATTGAGAATGAGGATGTTGTTGGCATCGACCACGCGATACTTCAGCGGATATCGCTTGCCGTCGGCAGCAATGGCCACGACGCGCACCTTCTTGTTGCGCTGGTTGTGGGTCAGTGTGGTCGTGGTGTCGGTCTTCAGTCGTATTTCTTTCTGGAAGTTCTTGGGTTTGGGTTTGCTCTGCGCACTCTTGTTGGAGGAGAAGCGCTGGTTGGTCTTCTTGAGGAACGGAATGTGGTTGTAGAGCGTCTCGAGGTTCAGGCGCACATTTCCATTGATGTTGCGCGAGTTGTTGATAGTGTGTCCCATGTTGGCACCGGTGGCCAGCTCTGCTCCGCGTGTCCATCCGTAAGTGGCGGCATATTTGGCATCGGCCGTCAACCAGTCGAGAACCGGTATCTTGTTGAGGGGAAGTTCCCAGGAGAAGTCGAAGTTTTGCTGATAGGTAAGGGGACGGCCCAAGTTCTTGATGCTCGTCCACACAGAGTCCTTCCAAGCAGAATAACTATCGGGGTAGAGCTCTTTGTTGACGGCCGTATAGGGTTGCTCTACTTCGGCGTTTGTGCCGGATGAGAAGTTGAAGTGCATGGCTTTGGTCAAGTCCCAGCGCAGACTGAAGTTGCGGTTCCACAGGAAGTCGCTCGACCAAGTGAGCGGCAGGGTGGTGTTCTCAAGGTTCTCCATGTCGCGTTCCTGAAGCTCATAGTAATCGCGCACCAAGTCGGTGTTGAAGGTGATGTTCTGCGGAACGTAGCTCAGCGAGAAGTCCTTGAGAATGCGGAACCACTTGCTCTTGCTCTTGATGGCTTTCTTGAAAGGTTCGAAGGGCTTGAAATTGGGCGAATAAGAGTAGTTGAGATTCCATTTCCAGTTGAGATCCTTCTCCCATGCCGTGGTTTCACCCGTGGTGTGGCGATTGCTGTGTGCGTAGCTGAAGGTAAAGTTGGCCGGGTCGTAAGGCATGGGATGTCGCTTCGTGGATATGTTGAAGCGCACGCCCGATATACTGAAGTTGCGATTGACGACCACTTTCTCAGCTATGTTGCGCAGTGAGTCGCGCTCGTGTTCGTCTGTCATGCCATCAAGGGCGTCGTCCATAGACATGTCTGTGTCGAGCGGATTGTAGCGCGGTACACTTCTCTCTTTCGAATAAGAATAATAGATGGGAGCCTGCAGCTTGACCGAAGCGGGCAGGAAGCGTCCGGCCTGCACGTTGGTGGTTACGTTGAAGCGGTAGAGGTCGTCATCGCGTCGCTGATCCACCGTTTCCTCCAGTCCGCCAAATCCGTTGGTCTCGAGGTGGCCGCTCAGGTTGACGGTGGCCACATCGGAGAGTTGGATGTTGAGAGTGCTCTGTGCTGCCCATCCTCCATTGTTGCTATAGTTCTGCAGTCGCAGTTCGTTGGCCCAAACTTCTACACTCTGCACGCTGCGTGAGTTGTTGCGCACGCCGATCATGATGGTACGCACTTCGCCTAACGAGGGATTGCCCATCACGCTGATGCGGTTGGAGGGTTTGTGTGGGTCGTACTCGGAGTAGATTTGTGAGTACGAAGCCAGTCCGAGCGACTTCTGCTTGTTACGATTTCGCTTAATGTCAGTAAGCAACGACAAGTCGATGTCGAGCATGTTCTCCTCGGGCCATACAGACATGGGGCCCGTTCCGCCGGATGAGTATTGGCCTTCGGGAGTGATGGTGAGGGGAATTTCGTATTCGTAGAAGTTGCTCTTGTAGTCGGAACCCAAGCGAACGAAGAGGCTGATTTGACCATCAGCTACTTCAGTGGCTTCGGGCAAACTGTTGGCGTGGGTGTACATCTGCAGATGCTTGTAGCGGCGCAGGTCGAGCTGGGTGTTTTTGTACACGGCTCGTGCGTCTCCTGAAGCAAGGTTGGAGACGGTGATGGACAATGCCTGTTCGTTGTTTTGGAGTATCTGCTCCTGACCCGGTGTAATGACACGGCTGATGCCGGGAGGTATTACGTAGTTGACAGGCAGCTTTTCGTTGTTTTCTTCGTAATTGACGGCAGATACGCTCAGTGTTCCGCTAACATCGGGAGCATTTCCTACATAGAGTGCTTGTTCGTAGTCGCGCCAATCGCCGCGTACCAAATTCAGCGTGGCAAATCGGAGCACCACAGGATGGCTGAAACCTGTCATGAACATACGCATGAAGCGAATGCTGCTGAAGTCGCTAATGCCGCCCACGCGTTGTTCGTACTGATTGACAGGTATGCGGAATTGATACCAGGTGACTTCGGGAGAGGTGCCGTCGCGCAGGGTGGGACTCGTTACACGCTTGTCGACAATATAGTTTTGTCCCACGTTCATGGCCTCGGGTGAGATGCGAATGCGATATTGGAAGTACTTTTCGTATTCGTTGAGCGTGTAGTCCTGGTTGATGTCTTCGACGTCGGGCGTCGTCTTGTAGGCCGTGCTATATTTCTCCGGCGAATGCTCGGAGTCAACGGAGTTTCCGTTGGGGTTGTTGATATATTTGTAGCGATTGAGGATGGAAACTTGTGCTTCGTCATAATCAGAGCCTCTGAAGTAGTGGTATTTATCACCGGAGGGCGAAGCCAAAATGGAGTCGTACACCTCGGGGCGCACAATGCCTTTGATTTGGTTCAGATAGGACTGGTAGGCAGGGAAAGTGCTTTCTTCTTCACTGGTAAGACCGTTGTAACCAATGTCTTGCCGTTGGCGCGAGCCGGAAGAGGTGTTGAAGGCGTATGTGATGCTGTTCTGATTGGGCACACGTCCCCAAGCCGTCTCGCTATAGAGCATAGGATCGCCATCGATGGGCATGCCGCTCTCGAAAAACTTCTTGCCATCCTTCAGAATGTCTTCGCTGATTTCTCCCAGGTTGATGTAGAAATCTCCACTGAGATCTGTGCCATTCTCACGCGATTTGACAAACGGATCCATGAGCCAAAATTCGATATATTCGATGTTGGAAGTTTCGAAATCGCTTGTTTCCAGCTTTCGCATCATTCCGCCCCATCGGCTTTGCGGATTGGAAAGCCGACCATTGGCATCGAGCGATGGGTCAAGGTTGTAGGGACCACGTTCATCGGGATAGTAGGCCAAGTTGAGCACATTCAGTGTGCTGGCTTCCCGATAGTTGATTTGCTTATTGGGGAACAGCTCATTCATATACACTTCGCGCACGTAGGGATCGGACAGCTGTTTGAGGTCGCTCTTGATGTGTCCGGGTGTGAGCGAAGACGAACGGCGGGTAAACAAGGGGTCGATGTAGTACCACGCCAAACGGGCACGGTTGTAGCCGTAGCGCACATCGTTGGTGTATTTCGATTCGGGGAAGAGTGAGGGGCAGGAACTCAACACCCACTCAGATGGAATACTGATGTCGATTTCGCTCTTTGTGTTCTCGAAGTCGTCAATGTAGGAAGCATTGCCTTGTGCTCCCTTGTTCTTACCGGCAATCAGTTGTGCAAAATCGGCGGTGAAATTGATGCTACTGGGAGCTGTGCATTCGAGTAGCGGAATTTTGTCAAGCAGGTTGGTCAGCCATTGACTCTGTTTCTTCCATGCCAAGTTCAGACCCCAAATAGTGTTGTTGATTGGCTCGCTTCCCATGGCTACTTTTGTGGTAAGCGGCTTCTCACCCAGGTGCATAAATGTACCACCCACTTGGAAGTCCTTTGAGAAATCGTATTGCCAGTTCAGACCGAACATAGTCTTGCGTTGCATACCATAATCGGTATCGCTCTCCAGGCTTACGTTGATGGGAGTGCCGGCATCCAAAAGACTCTTGTTGAGAATTCGCACGATGCCCGAATAATAATCAACGGTGTAGTCCGAACCTTCCGAAAGCGTTTGTCCGCCGGCAGTAACCACCACCGAACCTTGCGGAATGTTCATGGCACCCAACTGGATCTCATCGTTGCGTGTTGCTTTGTAGTGTCCGGAAATCACGTACTTGTTTTTCTCTGCAATTTGTTTGGCGATGGTTTTCGTGGAGTCGTACAACTCTTCATACACATACTTATCGGCAATTGCATCGCTGCCGATAGCGTTGCGCATATACTCGCCAAAAGGTTCGGCCACGGGGAAGAATACGCGGCCTGTGCTCGGGTCGATGGTGTAACCGCTTACGTAATCGAAATAACCATTAGGATTGTGTTTGTTGTTGTTATCCAAACGGTCCAGGCCCAACAAGGCAATGATTTTCTTGTCTTTCAACAAGGGCTCGGGTAGGTAAGAGAGATATACACCTGTGGTATCACTGAGTATCTTGATGTCAAGACGGAACTTCTCTTTCTGTATGGAAGTAGCTCCGAGGGAGTAGACGTTGCGCATCATCAAGTGCCAGTTGGCCATCTTGGGTGTACAAGCCGTGTTCTTGAGTGCTTTGACAAACAGTGCGGACTTGTTGTCTTTGATATCGGTGGAAAATTCTCCCACTTGGTAGGTCTGTCCGCGATAAGTGTATTCGAAAGCGATGGCAAGCACTTGATCGGTTTGCAATGTCTGTTTCAGCGAAACGTAACCGAGGCTCTTGTTAAGGGTATATTCGGAGGGGGAGAGCAAACGTGCATTTTCCAATTTTTCGTAGTCGGTTCCTCCTTCCATCCCTGTGGCATCAAGTATTGGAGTGGCCTGTGAGATATCTCTGGCTCCGACCAACTGAGTTGTCAATGTGGTATATAGATTGTTGGCATTGTTCTCCGGAACGTCCGAAGTACCGGCTTGCCACATGCTGTTGCCAATTTTGTTGTTTTCACCCAGGTCGGCAAAAGCCACAATGTTGCGCGTATTGGTAGTAGCTCCGGTCTTGTTGGTTACCCAAATCTCGACGCGGTTGAACGTAACACCGGAGAGGATATTGGGGAGCTGCGCCATATTTTCGTCATAATGGTCGCGGAAGTAGTGGGCGAGATAGAAGTGTTTGTTCTCCTCATAATCGGCTGCCGAAAATTCGAAGTCTGTGAGCTGAACGCCTCCGTTGGAACTGACACTTTGGCTGCTGGATTTCTTCTGCGAAATCACTGTTTGCAACTTCAGTTTGCCGAATTGCAAATCGGTGCGTATGCCGAACAAAGATGAGGCACCGCGGATGAGTGAGGAGTTGGTGGGCATCGAAACATTACCGGCTTCGATGAGCTTGATGATTTCGTCTTCCTTACCTTCGTAGCGAAGCTTCAGATTCTGAGTGTCGAAATTGAAAGTGGCTTCAGAATTGTAATTGAAATCGAGGTTCACCTTGTCGCCCACCTTACCGGTGACGCTAAGATTGATTTTTTCATTAAAATCGAAGCCAAACACGCGACGGTTGCGCTGTGCCAATGATGGGTTGTCCACAAAGCGAGTGTTGGCACCAATCTTCAGTTCGGCCGAACCTCGTGTAGTGATGCGTACACCGCCGGGACCGAAAATTTTATTGGCAGGGCCAAGGTCGAAGTGCATATTGGTGAAGTCGAACTTGTCCTTTCCTTTGGCCTTATATTCTTCCGCATTTTTGTCGCGGAAGTAGGAACGAAGACTGCGTTGCATTTCCCACTCGTTGTATTGTTCGGGTGACATCAGGAAAGGTGTTTCCAAAAAGTCGTCACCCAACTTTGTGCCGAGGCGGTACACACCGGCCACTTCATCATAGTAGACTTCGGTTTTCAGGTTCTCGGGCTGGCGCAAATCAGCGGAGTGTGGATGCTCATCCTCTTGTTGCACAGTGGTGGTGGCCACGTTGAAACGCGGTTTCAGTGTGTCGCTTGTGGTCGGTGGTGTGATGGAGGATTGTGGAGCCTCATTTTGGGGTGTTTCGGAAACAAGGGCAAAATGACGGCGTGTCTGCGTAGCCGATGCTAACAAAACTGTCAGCACGGCACAGAAGAGGACGTAGATTTTGCGATAGGGTTTCTGAAACATGATA
Source organism: Bacteroidaceae bacterium (assembly GCA_017461605.1). Lineage (GTDB taxonomy): Bacteria > Bacteroidota > Bacteroidia > Bacteroidales > Bacteroidaceae > Alloprevotella. The sequence continues at coordinate 57,178 of JAFTXN010000006.1, read as the reverse complement.
TAAGGTTATGGTTTTCCTCTGAAGTTAGAGCATTTTCAGGGCGGCCTTGATGATTTGCTCGACACTCAATGAGGGATTTTCCTTGACGATGTGCAGCACTGTTTTCTGAGTAGGAGCAGGCGGAAATCCCAACATAGTAAGTGCTGCTACGGCCTCTTCCACGATTTCGCGAGGAGCACCGATTTCCGCAGATGCATTGCTGCGGTCTGTACCGACTTCGTATTCCAACGAAATCTTGTCTTTCAGTTCTACGATGATGCGTTGAGCAGCCTTGGGACCAATGCCCTTTACACTCTTCAGCATTCCGGCATTTTCTGTACGGATGATGTTGGCCAACTCGGCGGGTGTGAAAGCGGACAATATCATGCGAGCCGTCTGACCACCCACTCCCGAAACACTGACGAGCTGTATGAACAGCATTCGTTCGGCCTTGTTGAAAAAACCAAAGAGCTGGTAGGCATCTTCACGAATGGATTCATAGACATAAAGTTTGCCTTCTGATTTGCCTTGCAATGCCGAGTAGGTGTTGAGCGATATGTTGAGCAGATAGCCCACTCCGTGTGCTTCGATGACAGCTTCGGTGGGAGTGAGTTCGTCGATGTTTCCGCGAATATATTCAATCATGGTTGAAAACTATTTTGGCGTTTTATATCTTTAAGAAAACGAAGAAAACGTTTTTTTATTGTATCCTCTTACTGAAAAGCGCGTAGAAGATTTTCGCAGGTTGTTGTCGCGTCTTTGTTCAATGTTACGGCAATGGCAAAACCATCGTGTGTGAATACGGCTGTAGAGCATACATCTTCATGCATTGATTGTAGGGTGATGATGTTCCCTCTTACTCCTGTTAAACAGATGTCTGTCAGTAGTTTTAGTGGCTTTGTTTGAGAAAAATACTTGAATGCAGCTTCTTTGGCACTCCATGCCCAAACACAGCCGGTTGTTTCGTCGGTGTTGTTGAGGGTGAAAGACATTTTTACTTGTTCTTCCGGAGTAAGAAAACGGCTACGCAGGCGATAGGCTCTCTCGGTGATGAATTCGATGTCTACTCCCACGGGATGTTCTGCAATTGCTACGGCTACTCGGTTATCCGAATGTGACAGACTGATATGCAGGGTGCTTTCTTCCAGAAAAGGGCTGCCGTCTTCGTGATAGCTGATGGGAGTTGTGATACCCATACAATAATGCGTTATCACTCGTGCTGCCAACCATTCCGTGCGACGTCTGTTGTGCTTCAGTGTCTGCAATTGTTGGTCGTAATGTTGACGGAGCGATGAGGGCAGTAGGGCCAAGAGTCCCTCTTCTGTTTCCTCTATTTCCCAAAGGGCAAAGTGAAAGTGTGGCAGTGTGATGTGTTTCAGCAGTGGCATTGGAAGTATGCTTGTTTGGGGACAGAGTGAGGTGGGAGAGGAGTGCGATAGGATAAAAGTCCTGGTACAGAACGTATGTCCGATGTAAAATGTTTAGGAGTTTAAGAGACTGTGTGGGAATACTTTGTTCCGAACAGACTCATAAACTCCTAGTATCTGTCATGTGCTCTTGTGGGTGTCAAAAGGGGCACTTATCATCATCTTCGTTTGGCAATGCTGTCGATGTAGTGGGGGCTGTAGTAGCCGGTTGCGCAGTTTGTGAGGCAGCACGCGGTGTCAGCATTTCCATATTCTCAGCCCAAATTTCGGTAACGTATTTCGTTTTTCCCAATTTGTCAGTGTAACTGCGTGTACGCAAGGAACCTTCGATGTAGAGCTTGTCGCCTTTGTGTACGTAGCGTTCCACGATTTCTGCCAGGCGTCTAAACAGCAGAACACGATGCCATTCGGTGCGCTCGGGCACCTGTGTGCCGCTGGGCAGTGTATATCCGGGAGTGGAGGTAGCGAGGCTTACGGTAGCAGTAGCTACACCGGCTTCGATGTAACGCACTTCGGGATCTTTGCCCACGTTGCCAATCAGCATTACTTTGTTGAGAGACATGCTTATGCTTGTTTTGTGATGATACTTCTCCTTTAACGAATTCGGTCTGCCGATCGCACCAGTTCATCGTCTCTGTGTATGCCACGATAGGCCAAGAAGGCAAAGATGGCTGTGAGCAGTGGCAATGCAATACCCGGTTGGATATCAAGTGCGGCACCCGCAGACAAGCGCGTGAAGTAGGTGTAAGTATACGTGCCTATCGCGATGTAGTTGAGCAATACCATCCAAATGACGGCTTTGGCCATTCGCATTTGTTTTCTGCGATTCTTATAAGTGAATATGGCCCACAACGACAAAACAACACTGAGCACTGTGAAAAACATGATGCCCCAAGGATGACCGGCGACGCTTTCGCAGCAATGGCCACCCACTCTGCAAGCATTGATGCCTATGGTCTGAGAATTATTCTCCCATCCGGCAAAGTTAAGACCGAAGCACAACGCTGAGCACAACGCAGCTAGAAACAGATAGACGCTCTGGATACGTTGTATCATAAGAGTTCGTTGTTGATTTTGTCCTTTTCCTTAGACGGATTGCGGAAGTAGATCTTGTCGTTTCTGAACTCCTCGGCTGCGATGAGCGTGGGTTTGGGCAATGTCTCGTAGTAACGTGAGATCTCAATCTGTTCGCGGTTTTCGAACGTTTCTTCCAGATTGTCAGTGCCCGATGCAAATTCCTTCAGCTTGCGCGAAAGGTCTTCTTTCATCTTTGCGGAAATCTGGTTGGCGCGTTTCGACATGATTACCACGCTTTCGTAAACATTACCTGTCTCTTCGCAAAAATCCATGAGGTTATGCGTAACAGTGTTGTTGGGTGCTTTGGTTTTCTTGTAGTCCATAGCTTATTATATATATATTATATGTGTATTTTTATTCTTTCTTGCTGAAATTAGATAGGCCTTGGTGAAAATGAAAGTAGGCTTTTAGGAAATTAGAAGATGCGCTTTTGGTGGCTCAGTTCAATTCTCTACGTATCGTTTAGCCTTCTCATACATAGCCTTGGCCTGTGGCATAAATTTCGATTCGGGATATTCGTTACAAAATCCGTAATACTCATCGATGGCGTTATGGTAGCGCTCCTCTTGCTTCTCTTGTACGCTTTGTGCAGCCAAGTCAAATTTTGCTTTAAGTATCAAGATGGCGAAGTCTTCGCGTCTTGAAGAGAAAGGATAGTCGCTAATGGCATTTTGTGCAGTAACGATACAAGCTTGATAATTGCTGCCGCCATTGGTGCAATTGCCGAAGTACGCCCCAAGGTCATAATACATTTTTGCGTTCAGGTACTCCTTTTCCACAAGTTTGTCCTGCAAGTCAAAGATGAGGCGTTGTGCCTCTTCATTGTAGGAACTATTGGGATATTCTTCCAAGAAATTCTGAAATTCAGTCAGTGCCTGATAGGTTGCCGTCTGGTCCAATTTGGGCTCGGGGGTGTTGTGGTAAAGCGAGAGTCCCGAGTAGAAATGTGCTTCCTCGGCATAGATACCACGCGGATAGCTTTCGTAGTATTTCTTGAAGACTTCAGCTGCAGCGTCATAGTTCTCTGCTTTATACGAACTCATTCCAAGCAGAAAAAGGCTGGCTTCACCATCTTCCGTACCTTTGAGCATCGCAATGACTTCACGTAGCAGCACCGAAGCGCGGTTGTATTCACCCTCCGCGTAACACTGTTTGGCTACTTCATATTTCAAGCCGTAGTCCGATGTCTTCAGTACCTTGTTGTAGTCACTGCAAGCAGCGAGCATACACAAGGCGATGCCACAAATGGCAGTCAATGCACGATAACTCATAAGCATAATTTGGCTGCAAATTTATAAAATCCCTATGAATTTGCCAACAGCCTTAGCATCTTTTAGCAGGTGACAGAGGGCAACGGAAACCCTTGAGAGGATTGCTATTGGACTTCCTTAGTTTATATTCTGTAAAATTATTTTGTTGTGTCATTAAGATGGATTTGAATGTCATACAATAAAAGATGTAATCACACCTTGCGCACAAATTCCTTTCGGCTTAACCAGCGCTGCCATCTATATCCGTATTGGCGGAGTGGTTGCCACAATGCGTGGTGCAGCAGATAGAAACCGAAAGAACGCTCGCCCAAAGTTTGCGTACAAGTGCGGTGTAACCGCAACGGGATGAAGATGGAGAGGAAAAGGAGTATGATGGTCGGTATGTCGAACATCAATTGGCGAGTGTCATAGTGGTTTTCTGATAGTACCTGCCAAAGGCTCAGTAGTGCACCGGACAAAATTGAGAGAGCGAAGAATAAGATGCTACATGTGGCAATAGTTTTGCGCATCTCAAACCAGTGGCCACGTCGGCTGAGATGCCGTTTCACTTCACACTGGTGCACTCGATGGTTCTGCAGTAATGGTTGTGTGGGTAACTCTTGGAGCATTGTGGCTTCGGGAGAAAGCACACAGATGCTGCGGTGAGGAAGTGCCAAAGTGTCGACGAGGAGTTCGCCTTCACCCAAAGGCAGATGCAGATGGTGGGCATAGCCTTTGTTCTGCAGGAAGTGTGCTTTGCGTATGGCCAGTTGGCAAATATCGCCACCGGTAGCTTTCCCACGTCGGGCGGATTGCCAATAGGACAATTGCTGATGCAGTCGTTCGATGATGGCTCGGCGTGCGTATGGGCTTCCATCGTCAGTGTAGTTGGCATAGCCCAACACAAAATCAATATCCTCACTGAAGTGATCGGTCAATGTGGCCAGCCATTTGGAACCGGAGGGTTGACAATCGGGCAGCGTGATGACTACCCAGGGGCTATGGGCGGCACGTATTCCCAGGGTGATGGCCAATTTTCTTAATGGAACAAAGCGGGCAGAGTGGGGTACGTAAGTGTAGCGCAGATGCGGATACTCCTGTTGTAGACGCTCCACCACTTGTGGGGTGGTGTCAGTTGAAATTTCGTCTACCACAATCACTTCGTATTTACCGACCGGAAAATCTTGTGTGAGCAGTTGCGGAAGATTTTTCTCAAGATATTCCGCTTGGTTGTGGCTCGGAACGATAATCGAGCAGGCTTTTTCGTGGATAGCAGCAGAGGTTGCATTTTCTTCGTGTGCTTCTGAATTTTTCTTTCCCCAAAGTTTCGGGAGTCGGTAGTCTCTCCAACGGCATGCCCACAACACCCACATGGCGACAGATGCTGTCACCAAGGCTGCGGTATGTAGTAGGAGCATATTCATTGGGAGAGATTTTATATAGACATTTTACGACGAAATTCTGCACAAATGATAGCGGTTGCCACAGACACATTCAAGCTTTCGCTGGTGGAACGTCCGATTGGATAGTTGGGAATGAGCAAACGGTGCGTGCATAGTGCATCGATGTCAGACGATATGCCGTTGCCCTCATTGCCCATTACGATAAGGCCATGGGATGTCAAATTGTCCGTATACAGACTCTCTCCATCCAAGAACGTTCCGTAGATGGGAGTACCCTCCGGCAGTTGTTGAATAAATGCTGACAACGGTGTGTAGTGCAAATGTACGCGTCCCAAAGCGCCCATGGTGGCTTGCACTGTTTTGGGGGAGAATGCATCGGCTGTGGCAGGCGAACAGAAGATATGCTCTATGCCGAACCAATCTGCCAACCGGATGATTGTGCCCAAGTTTCCAGGGTCTTGAATATCGTCGAGTGCAAGTGCCAACGAGTGGGTGGGGATTTCTTTCCACTGTGAGATATCGTATTCCTCTTCTTTCGGCCGTTCAAACACCGCCATCACATCGTGTGGCGTCTTTTGCAGAGACAGTTGAGACAACTGTGTGTCATTGATCTCGATAATTTCAGAAATACTCATCGCACAACTGCGGACGAGTTCGGCCGAACTGCTTTCCAAATACTGAGATGTCCCCAATAGGTAACGGCACTTGAATTTCTCAATCAGTTCTCCCACCACCTTGGGCCCTTCTGCCAAGAATACCCCTTCGGTATCGCGGACTTTCTTTTGGGATAAGGAGCGTATGAACTTCTGCTTATTTTTTGTCAGCATAGTGGTAATAACCTTTATTGCGGCCCAAAGTTACGGAAATATGGTGAAAGGTGAGCGGCATGCGAATTGAAAGAACTTGTTTTTTGACTTCGCATGCCCGAACCGCCTCCCATATTATTCAAATATGGTGAAAGGTGAGCGGCATGCGAATTGAAAGAACTTGTTTTTTGACTTCGCACGCCCGAACCGCCTCTCATATTATTCAAATATGGTGAAAGGTGAGCGGCATGCGAATTGAAAGAACTTGTTTTTTGACTTCGCACGCCCGAACCGCCTCCCATATTATTTAGAGTTGTCATTGTTTTTAGATAAGCAGTGCGGAGTAATTCAACGAATAAACAAAACATGAGCAACAGACGATTGCTCATGTTTGTATGGTGTCAATGATGAAATCTATTTGATATGGTGTGATAATAGAAGTTCGGAATAGATTTCGATTATGTCAAGTCAGGATAATCGTGGAGTAGATTAGAAATCTGCAACCACTCCGGTAAGTTTTCGACGTGCTTCGTTGATGGCGTCGTGTGTCTCCACTCTTGCCGGAACAAGCGGCAGGCGCAGTTCATCGCTGATACGATGTTGCGCAGAGAGCAGTGCTTTGATGCCGGCAGGGTTGCCATCGACCATCATGAGTTTGTACATATCTTCAAGTGCCGCATTGATTTTTCTCGCAGTGGCATAATCACCTGCTGCCGCAGCATGCACCATGTCGCTATATCCTCTTGGGTATGCATTCCCAATCACGGAGATTACTCCCACACCTCCTCTCTGCATGAGGTCCAGGGTAAGCCCATCATCGCCGCTGAGCACTTCGAAGCCGTCGGGGGCTTGACGGATGATATGACTGATTTGCTCCACGCGTCCTGAGGCTTCTTTGATAGCCACCACCTTTTTGCTGGCAGCCGCGATACGCAAAGTGGTATCTGCCTCAAGGTTTACACCGGTTCTTCCCGGTACGTTGTAGAGAACAACGGGGAGGGGAGAGGCTTCGGCCACGGCGCGGAAGTGACGGTAGAGGCCTTCCTGTGAGGGTTTGTTGTAGTAAGGGCAAACGATGAGCACTCCTGAAAAACCGGTAAGGTCGGCTGTGCGCAGATAGTCGCAGACGGCACGTGTGTTGTTGCCGCCACATCCCAACAGCAAGGGAATTCGTCCGGCTGTCACCAGCTTGACACGTTTCATCACTTCGGCTTTTTCTTCGCTTGAGAGGCAAGGAGTTTCGGCAGTGGTGCCTAGCACGCAGAGAAAGTCGGCGCCGCTGTTGATTTGTGCAGCTGCGAGTGATTCAAGTGCTTCCCAATCAATGGAACCATTCGACTTGAAGGGAGTAACAAGGGCTATGCCCATGCCGCGGAAGATGTTGGTACGTTGCATAATGTTGCTACAGATTTTTCAGAGCGCAAAGGTAAGAAAGAATGCAGGCACTGCCGCTATTTTATTCTAAATTTATCATAAAATCGTTACTTTTTGTGGTGAAATTCTCTATGTCATTTTCATTTTGCTGTTGGTTGATGGGGTTCCGTGGATTGTATTGTGAAGCGTGTCGGCTGTCTGGGCCTATATATAAAAAGTATCGCGTTCGCGCGTGTGCGCGTCAAGGATTTTTGAGTGATTTGTTGCCCTACTGCCATCCGTGTGTTGCAACATTCTGGAAATGACGTTGAAACACGTGCGGCAGTAAGCGTGCAGACAGTGTGTGCTTTTTGCCATTCGTGCAATGTGGAGAAAATACGTTGTAATGTGTTTTGTAACCGGTTGTGGCATAGTGTGTAGGTGTGCGTTTGTTTTATTGTTTGATGAAATGCTTATGCGTTTCTCGGTAGGGCGAATGAGTTTTTTTTGGAAAAGCATTTAAAGGGGCTGATTTCTAAATTTATGTGAACTCCCGTGGCTTTTATTTGTTGGAGCACGCCTTTTTGATTATTTTCGCCACGACAAACAAATTTGCAACGTTTTCATGGAAAATTTGAACATTGATATTCGTTTGATTTTCGCAATTTTGAATGGTAAGGTCTCGGCGGCTATCAATCACAATCTGGCACGCAACTTTCGTGCCGGAGGACTCAATATTACCCCCGAGCAATACATCATCTTGATGCATCTTTCCGAGCACGATGGTGTTACGCAACAGCAACTCTGTGTGGCTACGTACAAGGACAAGCCCTCGATGACGCGCTTGCTGTGCGCCATGGAGCGTTTGCACCTCGTGATGCGCATCAAGGGACGTGACGACCGCAGAAGTAACACGGTGCATCTCACGCACACAGGACGCGAGCTGAAAGACCAGGCGCAACGCATTGCGTTGCTGACCTTGAAGGAATCGTTGAAAGGTTTGAAATATGAAGATATATGCACTTCGCAGGAAGTGTTGCGACAAATCTTCAGTAACATCATCCATACGCGAGGATGATGTGGTGAGTAAGCAGCAATCGCTGTAGTCGTTGTTGCATCTCCGCAATGGGAGGCGGCGAAATCTGCAAGGCGTTTAGAAATTTCTACAAGCACGGGAGAATTTTCTAAACGCCTTGCAGATTTTTTTGATGATGAAGTGGAAAAGTTCGCGCTGCATTTCCGTGTGATGGAGAAAGTCTTCAAAGTGTTAAAAGTTGGGGATGGAAAATGCTTTTTCTGTTAAGGGAATTTGCTTTCTGTATATATGTGTTTGTGCATACATAATGCGTTGTTTTATAATGTGATTATGTGATTTGTTGTACTGTTTTGATAGGTCGCGTTTAAGTTTCGGATATTTTCGTTAAGGTTTTTTGAAGGTTAAAGGGCGTTGGCAGGTTTGCATAATGCGCTATAATTTAGTAATTTTGCACCCGTAAAAACACGAACCCATGGAATATTCACACATCAGAACGTTTGTTCTCGGTCTTTTTATATGTTTCGGATCTGTCTCAGTGCTTGCGCAAGATTTGATGGCACGTCAGTCGCCGGTCGATCGCCGCATGAAGTCTGTTGACTCCATTACGTTAGAACGTATTCTTGAGAGAGAAGACGCTGTGATGCGCACTTCCGATTTGTATTCCACTTGGAATACCGATAGGGCTCATTGCTATCCTTCTTCCTCCGTACCCGAAACTTTCAAAATCGATTTGCGAGGCTTCAGCATGCCTACCACCAGTCGTAAGGTTACCAGCCTGTTTGGCTATCGTCCTCGTTTCAAACGTATGCACAAGGGTATTGATGTTAAGGTCTATACCGGTGATACGATTTATGCTGCTTTCGAAGGCAAAATCCGCATTGTGAAATACGAAGCCAATGGTTACGGAAATTACGTAGTCATTCGCCATAGCAACGGATTGGAGACTGTCTATGCTCACCTCTCGAAGCATTTGGTTCGTGTCAATGATGTGGTGAAATCAGGTCAGCCTATCGGTTTGGGCGGAAACACCGGCCGTTCGTTTGGTTCGCATCTGCATTTCGAAACACGCCTTTGCGGCGAACCCATCAACCCTGCCTTCTTGTTCGACTTCGCAGCACAAGATGTTACCGGTGATTTCTACGTTTTCCGCAAGAACCGTAGCGGTAGTTCCTCTCGCGGTGATGCCATTGCTTCCGCGGAGGTGAAACCTTCGTCTGCACAGGCATCAAGTGGTGAACGCCGTTCCGGCAGCAACCACTACTATAAGGTGAAACGTGGCGACTCTCTGTCCACTATCGCACGCCGCTTGGGTACCAGTGTGAGCCACTTGCAATCCACCAATCGTCTTGGCTCGAATTCAAGTTTGCGCCCGGGACAGATTCTGAAGTATTGAAAAATAGGTCTCTCCCTATATAAGATTCTCTCCGGTGAATGTAGAAGCGATAGCGATGCTTGAAGCTATTTAGCTGTCGGCCACCCAACAAAATGATATTATTTCCCACAAACGAAAATACATTCCTTTCGCATGACCCACACATTGGCCAAAATCTTGCTCCTTACGTTGTCTTTCCTGTTTGCAGTTTCGGCGACTGCCGGCGACCGCCGGAAAAACAAAGGCTTGCACAATTCGGGTGCCACCTTCGCGGTGATTGAGCCCGATGCTATGCCGACGCGTATGGAGCGCGACACCCATTGTGCGCGTCCCATGGGAGCAATGGTAGCCCAAGGTCACATCAATACGAAGCACCGTGAGGGAATTGATGTGTCACACTATCAGGGTAGCATCGACTGGGAGAAAGTGGCAGGTTCGGACCGCATTTCTTACGCTTACCTCAAGGCAACCGAGGGAGCCACTTATGTGGACCGCACCTATAAGTACAATCTTGCGGAAGCACGCCGTGTAGGCTTGAGTGTGGGAAGCTATCATTTCTACCGCCCCAACATTGATTGGCGTGTACAGTTGGAAAATCTTACGTCCAATGTGAGAAAAGATGAGCAGGACCTGGTGCCAATCATCGACATTGAGACAAGAGGCAAGGTGAGTCATGAGAAATTCATTTCCGACCTTAGGAATTTCATCAAGGGGGTTACGAAATTCTATGGCAAGAAGCCGTTGCTCTACACCTATCACAACTTCTACAACGACTATCTTATCGGATGCTTCAAGGGCTATCATTGGATGATTGCTCGCTATCAGCAGGATCAGCCGACGCTTAACGATGGAACCGACTACATCATGTGGCAATACACTTGCAAGGGAAGCATTCCCGGAGTGAGTGGTGATGTCGATCGGAGTCGCATCATGCATGGCTTCCAGTTGAAGCAGGTGCAGATGTAAGCACCATGCATTGTTGTTTCGGCGGTTTTCGGATTTGTAGATGGAGAAATAACTTTAGGAAAAAGGATAAAGGTCAAAGTGAAAGCCGACCTCGTTACGACGAATCGTAGCGAGGTCGGCTTTTTTAGTGTATGTAAAAATGAGGATTTGGCAGGTTGGGTGGTAAGAGCCGTTTGGGATTTTCTGATGTGTTCCGAGCAATGGTTTTGTCCATCTTTCAGGGCTGCTTGCCGCATTATTGTCCATCCGTGTGGTGGCCCGGTTTTGTGTGGAGCGCTTTGTGATGGTATTGCCCCTTTTGCAGGGTGCGTCCGGCATAATGAATGGCGTGTCGGGGGCAGAGATGATAGCAGCGCAAGCAGTCTGCGCATTGCCCGTTCCATTGGGGTTTTCCGTCGGAGGTTGCAGAAATGTTGTGCATGGGACAGATGCGTTGGCAATATCCGCACCCGTTACAGGCATCGGTGGTGTGAAAGTGCTTGTCGCCGGTCAGAAATGTGTTGAACAGAGGGCGCAACACATAGCTCTTGAGGCGAGGAACGGCACCGCGTACCACCTGAGTCAGCCGGCGCGTTCGGCAATGGATGTGTCGGGCAATTTCCGCAATGCGTTCGTTGGCAGATTTTAGCTTTTGTTGCTGCAGTTCTTCCGAGTCGATGTCAAATCCCGGCAGGCAGACGTACGTGTTGGGCATTGCGACGGAGAAACATGCATCAAGCCTGAAGTTGCTTTTCTTCAGCAGTCGGCCCACTTCCTTGTCGGTCATACCGATGTCGTCACCGCATGTGAGAACCAGAAAAATGTAGTCGGGGGTGGATATCTGCCCAGTGTTTACCAATTCCATCCATCGGGTGATGGTTTGCTTGAAGGTGCGCGGAATGCCCCATGCATATACAGGGCATACGAAGCCTACCGCATCGTCGTCCTCTCCGTGCAGGGTAGGTTCGATGGTGTCTGAAAGTTGCTGTCCGGTGACCATGGCTATCCCTTGTGCCACCGCAAGACTGTTGCCCGTTCCTGAAAAGTAATAGATCATAAGCTGAGCTGTTGCGTAAAGACGAAGCAATCCTCAAACACCTTGTGCGCTTCGTCCACGGGGCGACGGAACAATCCGAACACCGTGCTGCCACTGCCCGACATGCTGGCATAGACGGCTCCCATGTCGTAGAGCGTTTCCTTAATGGCTGCAATGTTGGGATGCGTGGTAAATACACTTTTCTCAAAGTCGTTGCTGACGGTCTCTCGCCATGTTTCCACCGGCCGGTTCAGTGCCTGACGCAAGTCGAAGCGTGGTGAAGCCGGTCGGACGCCGGCATAGGCTTCGCGTGTCGAAACAAAGTCGTCGGGTTTCACAAGCAGAAGATAGTATCCGCGCAGTGAGAGATTTAGCGGTGTGAGCACGTCGCCGATACCTGTGGCGTAGGACGGTCGGCACCTGACGAAGAAAGCGCAGTCGGCCCCGAAGGTTGACATGCGTCGCTCCATTTCCGATGCCGAAAGGTTCAGCCCGAATTCTTCGTTGAGTGCCTGCATCATGAAAGCGGCATCGCTGCTACCGCCTCCAAGTCCGGCACCGGTTGGGATGTTTTTGCGCAGAAATACATCCACCGGAGGTAGTTCGAACTCCTGTTGCAGACTGCGATAGACGCGCGTGACGAGATTGTCCTCGGGATTACACTCTATCCGGTTGCCGCTCACGCGCAGTGAGTAGGTGTCGGCGGGATTGTTGAGCCGTGTGATTTCAAGTTGGTCGCGCAGTGGGATGGGGTAGAACACGGTCTCCAGGTCGTGATATCCATCCGGGCGTTTTGCCGTGACATATAGGCCGATGTTGATTTTGGCGCAGGGAAGTGTCAGCATGTTGCAGAAATTTGTAGTTGTTTTCGAGGCTAATTTACGTCTTTCTCTCGATTGTGCTGTCCGTTGTTTCGATATTTTGCACTCCTGTCGTGGTCGGCCTTACACTTTGTTCAAAAAACGGGCTTCAAATGAGCAGAAATTTACAGTGCCTGTAGGATTTTCTACAAGCACTGCAAAATTTTCTACAAGCACTGCAGATTTTCCTGCAATGGGTGTATGATGTTGCGCATTTTCTTGAGCATTGACATCATGCGCTGCGTGGAATTACTGAGGCATGGAATGTTTCTGCGAAAAAACTTCCGGTTTGCTTTGCAACATTAATAATTTCTCCTAAGTTTGCAGAGACAACCTTAAAACCATATAAAATTTTTTTATCATGAAGAAATGGAATTTTGGCGCAGGTCCTTCCATCCTGCCTCCCGAAGTGATGAAAGCTACGGCTGAAGCATGTGTCGACTACAACGGATTGGGTCTCTCTCTGATGGAGATGAGTCACCGCACCAAGGACTTCCAAGCCGTGATGGACGAAGCCCAGGAACTGTTCAAGGAGTTGCTCGGTATTCCCGAGGGTTATAGCGTGCTCTTCGTGGGTGGTGGCGCCAGCCTGGAGTTTTGCATGGTTCCCTACAACCTGCTCGAAAAGAAGGCCGCCTATCTCAATACCGGCGTTTGGGCAAAGAAAGCATTGAAAGAAGCCAAGCTGTTTGGCGAAGTAGTGGAAGTGGCTTCGTCGGCTGCTGACAACTTCACCTACATACCACGCGAATTCACCGTGCCGGCAGATGCAGATTATTTCCATATCACCACAAACAACACCATCTATGGTACAGAGCTCCGCGAGGACCTCGACAGTCCCGTGCCCCTGGTGGCAGATATGTCGAGTGACATCTTCAGCCGCCCCGTCGATGTGAGCAAATACGCCCTCATTTATGGCGGTGCGCAGAAGAACCTCTCAATGGCCGGCGTGACGTTTGTGATTGTGAAAGACGAAATCCTGGGCAAGGTGACACGTCCCATCCCCACGATGCTCGACTATCGCACCCACGTCTCCAAGGGTAGTATGTTCAACACGCCTCCCGTGATTCCTATCTTCTGCGCACTGCAAACGCTGAAGTGGATCAAGGCGCAAGGCGGTGTGAAGGAAATGGAGCGTCGTGCCATCGAGCGTGCCGAACTCCTCTACGCCGAAATCGATCGCAACAAGATGTTCCGTGGAACAGCCCGCGAGGATAGCCGCTCACTGATGAACATTTGCTTCGTTATGGCTGACGAATACAAAGACCTGGAAAAAGAATTCCTTGCATTCGCACAAGAGAAAGGCATGGTGGGCATCAAGGGACACCGCGATGTGGGTGGATTCCGCGCCAGCTGCTACAACGCAATGCCGCTCGAAGGCGTGAAAGCGCTCGTGGCTTGCATGCAGGAATTTGAAGCACAGCACTAAAGCATAAACCGGAAACGGATGAAACCATAAGGAGAGCAATGATGTGAGCGCGGCACTTTCAGAACCGAACAATCATGTCGTGCTCTCCTTTTTCAATATCAATAATCACAACAAACCATATCTGAAAACCATGAAAGTATTAGTAGCTACCGAAAAACCATTTGCAGCTGCCGCTGTGAATGGAATAAAAGAGATTGTCGAAGGCGCAGGACACGAATGCGCCCTCTTGGAAAAATACACCGAAAAGGCAGAACTGCTTGCTGCAGTGGCTGATGCCAACGCCCTGATCATACGTTCGGACAAAGTAGATGCCGAAGTGCTCGATGCTGCCAAGGAATTGAAAATTGTGGTACGCGCAGGCGCCGGTTATGACAACGTGGATCTCGAGGCTGCCACAGCTCACGGCGTGGTGGTGATGAACACCCCCGGACAGAATGCAAATGCCGTGGCCGAACTCGTGTTTGGCATGCTGGTATATAGCATTCGCAATCGTTTCAGCGGAAAATCCGGTTCCGAACTTATGGGAAAGAAACTCGGTCTCTTGGCTTTCGGTAATGTATCGCGTAACGTGGCACGCATCGCCAGAGGTTTTGGTATGGACGTAGCCACTTACGACCCCTTTATCGACGCCGACAAGGTGCGCGCCGAAGGTTTCGAAGTGGTGGACAGTCAAGCCGAGCTCTTCAGTACATGCGACGTCATCAGTCTGCATATTCCCGCCACGCCCGAGACACGCGGCAGCATCGGAGCTGCATATATCGGCAGCATGAAGAAAGGCGGCGTGCTGGTGAACACAGCTCGCAAGGAAGTGATCAACGAAGCCGAACTCATAGCCACCATGGCTGAGCGTACCGACCTGCGTTATGTGAGCGACCTGATGATGGATGCACATGCCGAGGCCGTGGAGAAACTTGGCGATCGCTACTTTGCCACTCCCAAGAAGATGGGTGCGCAGACCGCCGAGGCCAATATCAATGCCGGTCTGGCAGCCGCCAACCAAATTGTGGGATTCTTCAAGGACGGTTGCACACGCTTCCAAGTGAACAAGTAAATAATTGTATAGCCACTAAAAAATTGAAATATGCCAAGAGTAAAACCATTCCGTGGCGTGCGTCCACCCAAAGTCTTGGTGGAACAAGTGGAATGCCGTCCTTACGACGTGCTCTCCAGTGACGAAGCCCGTGCAGAGGCCGGCGACAATGAGAAGTCGCTTTACCACATCATTAAGCCCGAAATCAATTTCGAACCGGAGTGTTCAGAATACGACGAACGTGTGTATACAAGCGGTGCAGAGCAGTTTGCAAAATTCCAAGCCGAAGGCTGGTTGGTGCAGGATGCAGAGGAAAACTACTACCTCTATGCGCAGACCATGAACGGCAAGACCCAATATGGCCTTGTGCTGTGCGCACACACCGATGACTATATGAACAATGTCATCAAGAAGCATGAGTTGACACGCCGCGACAAGGAGGACGACCGAATGCGTCACGTGCGTGAGACCAATGCTAACATAGAACCCGTGTTCCTCGCCTTCAAGCACAACGAGGTGCTTCTGCAACTCATCGACAAGTACGCAGCCGGCCAACCTGAATACGATTTCATTGCCCCCATAGATGGCTTCCGTCATCAGCTGTGGGTGATTGCCGACAAGGCCGATCAGGCAGTGATTACTGAGGAGTTCGGCAAGATGGATGCGCTCTATATTGCTGACGGACACCACCGCTCGGCTGCTGCAGCCCGTGTGGGAGCTGAGAAAGCGGTGCAAAATCCGAACAATACGGGTTCGGAAGAATACAACTTCTATATGGCTGTTTGCTTCCCGGCAGAACAACTCACCATCCTCGACTACAATCGCGTCGTTACCGATTTGAACGGTAAGACACCGCAGGAATTCCTGACAGCATTGGAAGCAGATTTCTGTGTGAAGGACATGGGAAAGGACGAATACCGTCCGCAAGCCATGCACGAGTTCTCGCTTTATCTCGAAGGCACATGGTACAGCCTCACAGCCCGTGAGGGAACTTACAACCCCAATGACCCCATCGGTGTGTTGGACGTAGACATCTCCAGTCGCCTAATCCTTGACAAGCAGTTGGGCATCACGGATTTGCGCAGTGATAAGCGCATTGATTTCGTAGGCGGTCTGCGTGGCTTGGGCGAGTTGAAACGTCGTGTGGATAGCGGCGAGATGAAGCTGGCTTTGGCGCTCTATCCCGTAAGTATGGAGCAGATTATGAACATCGCCGACAGCGGAAACATCATGCCCCCGAAGGCTACTTGGTTTGAGCCTAAACTGCGTAGCGGATTGGTGATACACAAACTCAGCTGAGGTGTAAGCCCGTCCTGATTGCGATGGTAAATATATGTCGCAACATCATGAAAAACGGGACGCGACTCTGAAATCTCGGAGTGACGTCCCGTCTTTTTTATGTGATAGGTGGAAGAACTTAACTCAATTTTCGGTTTGTAGCTTCTCGTGTCTGTGTAGCTGGAAAGCATTGTACACATTGTGCCAAATGCTATAGAAACCACCGGCCAGCGAGGTGACGGGTGTGAAAAAGGTGAAGCCCATCCAAATGGCCAGCACCGTGTTTTTCTGTCCGAGGGCCTGTGATGCAGCTACCGTGCTGCCATGTCGGTGCCCAATGAGGCGACCCATCCAAAACTGCAGGGCGCATGCCAATAGGGAGACGAGGGCGATGGAGGCCAATACCGTGAACGGCACATCACTGTTGACAAGGCTGCGTACCGTCATGGCGATGGCCAGTGCCAATGCAACGGCCCAAATGTGGAAGGCCAGATCGCGACGAGCCGTGACGGCCTGTCGGAAGCGCGGACAGAACTTGCGAACCAGCATGGCCGCCAACAAAGGGCCGATGAGCAGTGGGAAGACCTTGATGAGAATTTGCAGGAAAGCACTGCCAAAGTGCATCGTTTCCTCGCCAATTTGCAATAGCGGCACAGTGATGGGCACAAGCAGGGCAGTGATGAGGTTGATCAGCATGACGTAGGCCGTGAGTGCGGCGGCGTTACCTCCAAGCTTCTGCGTGACAACTGCGGCCGCCGTGGCCGTGGGACAGATGAGGCAGAGCATGGCGGCTTCGAGCACAATGCGAATTTCAGCATTGGCAGTCAGTGTGTGAACGAGGGCAAAGGCAACAAACAGAAGCACTTGCAGCAGCAATGCCGGCAGATGCCAGCGACGCGGACGCAGTTGGTGCAAATCCACCTTGCAGAGCGTAACGAACAGCATGGCAAAAATGAGCAGCGGTTGCACCACCGAAACGGCAGTTCCCACCATGTGGCGGCACTGGTTGGGCAGCGGAATTTGTGCATATATCAGATAGGTTGCCGCTCCCGTCAGCATGGAGATGGGCAGCATCCACCGTTTGATGAAAAGGCGGAGGCGCTGTCGCTGTTGTGTGAGTATGTCTTTGCTGATGCCTTCCATACATTTATTATATATATAGGTGATATTTCCGGAGGCTTGTAAGGAGATGGGTTATGCGTTTTCGAGTGCCAAAAGTTCGTCGCGCAGCTGTGCGGCCGTGATGAAGTCGAACTGCTCGGCGGCACGTGTCATCATCTCTCGCAGGCGTGCAATGCGTTCTTCCTTCGGGGCTGCATTGTATGCCACCACGGGTTCGGCGGCTGCGAGTGTCGGAGTGGGGGAGGCTTTCTTGCCTGTGGCCTGTGATGTGCCGGAAGCGTTCTTTCCCAGCCCGGCCAGTTCCGACAGTTCTCCCTGCTTTTGGGCCTGCTTGGGGGTGATGCCGTGTTCGATGTTGTAGTTCATCTGCTTGATGCGTCGTCGGTTGGTCTCGTCGATGGTGAGTTGCATCGAGGCAGTGATGTTCTTGGCATACATGATGACGCGTCCGTTTACATTGCGAGCGGCGCGGCCGGCGGTCTGCGTGAGCGAGCGGTGCGAGCGCAGAAATCCCTCCTTGTCGGCATCGAGGATGGCAACCAACGACACTTCCGGCAGGTCGAGTCCTTCACGCAGCAGGTTCACTCCCACAAGCACGTCGTACACGCCACGGCGCAGGTCGTCCATGATGCGCACTCGCTCCAGGGTGTCAACATCGCTGTGAATATAGGCCGTGCTCACCCCGTTGCGAAGCAGATATTCGGTCAGCTCTTCCGCCATGCGTTTGGTCAGTGTGGTGACAAGTGTGCGCTCTCCCCGGCTGCGTGTGCATTGTATTTCCTCCATCAAGTCGTCGACGGGAAAATCCGTGGGGCGCACTTCGATAATCGGGTCGAGCAATCCGGTGGGACGTATCACCTGTTCCACCACCACGCCACCGCTCTCCGCCAGTTCGTAATCGGCCGGAGTGGCACTGACGTAGATGACCTGAGGAACCAACTCGCGGAACTCGTCGAAGCGCAACGGACGGTTGTCCTTGGCGGCCGGCAGGCGGAAACCATATTGCACCAGGCTGTCCTTGCGCGAACTGTCGCCGCCATACATTCCGCCGATTTGCGGCACGCTGACGTGGCTTTCGTCAATGACCATCAGGAAGTCTTTGGGGAAGAAGTCGAGCAGGCAGTAAGGGCGTGTGCCGGGGGCGCGTCCGTCGAAGTAGCGCGAATAGTTCTCGATGCCGCTGCAGTGTCCCAGCTCGCGAATCATCTCTATGTCGTATGTGACGCGCTCTTCCAGCCGTTTGGCCTCAAGCATCTTGCCTTCGGCACGAAATTTTGCCACCTGCTCCACCAAGTCGTCTTGGATGGCTCGGATGGCTGCCTCCTGTGTCTCCTTGGAGGTGAGAAAGAGGTTGGCAGGATAGATTTTGTATTCGTCAAAACTTCCCAAGCGCACACCGGTTTCGGCATCCACTTCTTCGATGCTTTCTATCTCGTCTCCCCAGAAACATACACGCAAGGCATGGTCGGCATAGGCCAGGAATACGTCCACCGTGTCGCCCTTCACGCGAAAGTTTCCGGCTCTCGGAGTCAAGTCGTTTCGCACGTATAGACAATCCACGAGACGTCTTAATAAAGCGTTAAGCGCCAATAGTTTCCCTACTTTCAGTTCTACAACATTTTCATAGAATGCGGCGGGGTTTCCCATACCATATATGCACGACACCGACGATACCACAATCACGTCGCTCCTGCCGGAGAGAAGGGCGGACGTAGCGGCCAAGCGCAGTTTGTCGATTTCCTCGTTGATGGCCAGGTCCTTCTCGATGTATGTGTCCGTTGATGCAATGTAGGCCTCGGGTTGGTAGTAGTCGTAGTAGGACACGTAGTATTCCACAGCGTTCTCGGGAAAGAACCCCTTGAACTCTGCATAAAGCTGCGCCGCAAGCGTTTTGTTGTGGCTCAACACGAGCGTCGGTTTGTTCAGGTTGGCAATGACGTTGGCTATGGTGAACGTCTTTCCCGAACCCGTTACGCCAAGCAGGGTTTGCGCCGGAACACCATCGAGCGCGGCCTCCGTGAGTTGGCGGATGGCCTCGGGCTGGTCGCCGGTAGGCTGATAGGCAGATTTAAGCTTGAATTTGTTCATACAAGGGGCAAAGTTAGCGCATGCAGTCCAACTGCCAAATTATTTGCAAGCATTTGGCGAAAATCGTGCGCGTATATATAAGATGAAAAGCAGGCGTTTTGCAAAAACTGGCAGGCCTTGCCAAAAAAGTGGCAAGCCTTGCCAAAAAACTGGCAAGGCCTGCCAGTTTTTATATCAAGCCCGGAGAAAATCAGCGAAATGGGTGTGAAGCTGCACCGCTTGGTGCTTCATTTTTCCTCGTCGGATGCCGCAACCTGTGATAAGGAGTGAAAAAAACGAGCGTTGGGCCATAAATTACTTCCTAACACTTTGTGCATTTCCAAAAAGATGTTATTTTTGCGCATATTTCAATTCGTAAAATTTTTCTATCAATTATGGCAAACCAAAAAAGAGTTTATTTGTTTGGTGCCGGCAAGGCTGAAGGCCGCGCCGACATGCGCAACGAGTTGGGCGGTAAAGGTGCCAACTTGGCTGAGATGAACCTCATCGGAGTGCCCGTGCCTCCCGGTTTTACAATCACAACCGATACTTGCAATGACTATTTTGCCATTGGTAAGCAGGAAGTGGTGGCTATGCTCAAGAACGACGTAGAACAGGCCATTCATCATGTGGAAGAGCTGATGAACAGCAAGTTTGGCGACGTTGAGAATCCGCTGCTCGTTTCGGTGCGCTCGGGTGCACGTGCTTCAATGCCCGGTATGATGGATACCATCTTGAACCTCGGTCTCAACGACGACGTTGTCGAAGGTATCGTGCGTAAGACCGGCAACGCCCGTTTCGCATGGGACTCATACCGCCGCTTCGTTCAGATGTATGGTGACGTGGTGTTGGGCATGAAGCCTGTCAACAAAGAAGATATCGACCCGTTCGAAGCTATCATCGAAGAGGTGAAGGAAGCTAAGGGCGTTAAGCTCGACAACGAGCTTGAAGTGGAAGACTTGAAGGAGCTGGTTGCTAAGTTTAAGGCTGCCGTGAAGTCTCAAACCGGTAAGGACTTCCCCAACGACTCATACGAACAGTTGTGGGGTGCTATCTGCGCCGTGTTCGACTCTTGGATGAACGACCGCGCCATCCTCTATCGCAAGATGGAAGGCATCCCCGCAGAATGGGGTACTGCTGTGAACGTTCAGGCCATGGTATTCGGTAACATGGGCGACACTTCGGCTACCGGAGTATGCTTCTCACGCGACGCTGCTACCGGTGAAGATTTGTTCAACGGTGAATGGCTGGTGAACGCACAGGGTGAAGACGTGGTGGCAGGTATCCGCACACCGCAGCAGATTACTCTCGAAGGTAGCCGCCGCTGGGCAGAACTCCAGGGAATCAGCGAAGAAGATCGCAAGGCCAACTATCCTTCTATGGAGGAAGCCATGCCCGAAATCTACAAGCAGTTGGACGCTCTGCAGACCAAGCTCGAAGAACACTATCGCGACATGCAGGACATGGAGTTCACCGTTCAGGAAGGTAAGCTCTGGTTCCTCCAGACTCGTAACGGTAAGCGTACCGGTGCAGCCATGGTGAAAATTGCTATGGACTTGCTCCGTCAAGGCATGATCGACGAAAAGACAGCCATCAAGCGCTGCGAACCCAATAAACTCGACGAACTTTTGCACCCCGTGTTCAATAAGGAAGCTTTGGCCAAGGCCAAGGAACTGACTCGCGGTCTCCCCGCCAGCCCCGGTGCTGCATGCGGACAAATCGTGTTCTTCGCCGACGACGCTGTGAAATGGCACGCTGATGGTCACAAGGTGATCATGGTTCGTATCGAAACATCTCCCGAAGACCTCGCCGGTATGGCCGAAGCCGAAGGTATCCTCACCGCTCGTGGTGGTATGACCAGCCACGCTGCTGTGGTGGCTCGCGGTATGGGTAAGTGCTGTGTGAGTGGTGCCGGTGCAATCAATGTGGACTATCACAACCGCACTGTAGAAATCGACGGCGTTGTTCTCAAGGAAGGCGACTACATCTCGCTCAACGGTACCAATGGTAGCGTTTACAAAGGCGAAATCAAGACACAAGCTGCCGAACTCTCCGGCGACTTCGCAGACTTGATGGACCTCTGCGCTAAGCACACCAAGCTCGTTGTACGCACCAATGCCGACACTCCGCACGATGCCGAAGTGGCTCGCAAGTTTGGTGCCGTAGGTATCGGTCTCTGCCGCACAGAGCACATGTTCTTCGACGCAGACAAGATTGTCGCAATGCGCGAAATGATTTTGGCAGAAGATGTTGAAGGACGTAAGAAGGCACTTGCAAAGTTGCTCCCCATTCAGAAGGAAGACTTCAAGGGTATCTTCAAGGCTATGGACGGACATCCCGTGAACGTTCGTCTGCTCGATCCTCCTCTCCACGAGTTCGTACCCCACGATGCAAAGGGTCAGAAGGAAATGGCGGATGCTATGGGCGTTACCGTAGAATATATCAAGCAGCGTGTTGAAAGCTTGTGCGAACACAACCCCATGCTCGGACACCGCGGTTGCCGTCTCGGAAACACTTATCCCTGCATCACCGAAATGCAGACACGTGCTATCCTCGGCGCAGCCATCGAACTGAAGCGCGAAGGCTACGATCCTCATCCCGAAATCATGGTGCCCCTCACCGGTATCCTCTATGAATTCGAGGCTCAGGAGAAGGTAATCCGCGACGAAGCAGCTGCCCTCTTCGCTGAAGAAGGAATGGAAATCGAATTCAAGGTAGGTACCATGATCGAAATCCCGCGTGCTGCCCTCACTGCCGATCGCATTGCCAGCCGTGCAGAATACTTCTCATTCGGTACGAACGACTTGACTCAGATGACGTTCGGTTATAGCCGCGACGACATCGCCAACTTCTTGCCCGTGTACCTGGAGAAGAAGATTCTGAAGGTAGACCCCTTCCAGGTGCTCGACCAAAACGGTGTGGGTCAACTCGTGCAGATGGCTGTCGACAAGGGCCGTCATCAGCGTCCCGACCTGAAGTGCGGTATCTGCGGTGAGCACGGTGGTGAACCCAGCTCTGTGAAGTTCTGCCACAAGGTAGGCCTCAACTACGTGAGCTGCTCTCCGTTCCGTGTGCCCATCGCACGCCTTGCTGCTGCACAGGCTGCTGTAGAGGAATAATCGATAGATGCTGAAAATTAGTGAAAACGAGGCAGGTACTTGGCGAACAAGTAGTTGCCTCGTATTGTTTGTTCTTTGAAAGTATTTAATTTTTGTTAATTAACTGGCAGGAATTTGAACTTTTTGAGAAAAATATCTATATTTGAATAGGGTATAAAACAGTTATCTATACAGTCTTATGAACACAATTGAATTATTTAGCTCGATGAAACAAGAAGGCAAGGAAATTTTCTTGTCAGCAGAAGATCTTTTGACAATGTTTAATAGGAACATTTCAAAAAATACGGAACTCCTTGACTATATAGGCAAGAAAAACATTTTTGAGGTTATAGGTAAGACAAGAAACGAGGGTGTTCACAGTCGTTTCATTGCCGAACTGCTATCTGGAGATTTCTTCAAGGGGCAATCTCGTGAATCAACTCTATTTCACTTTTTGGATTTACTTCTTTACAGGTCTGCTAAAGAAAATAAAACTTCAGAGATCAATGAGCATCTCAAGAAACAAATACTGACACGTTCTCTTTTGATTGAAAATGCCACGTCTGTTTGTGAACTGTCTGTTAAGGAGTATCAGAAATTGTACAATGTCAATAACACGATTAGTACAGATAAAAACGATCGTATAGATATTTATATTAGGTATAAATTGGTAACACCGATAGCGGGACGAAACACGCTAGAGATATTCATTGAGAATAAAGTCAATAGTTCCGAGTTTGATTCTCAGACGCTTCGCTATTTCGAGGAATGTGACAATGGTGGATACGAACGCCCCTTCCAATTGTTTATATACTTGACTCCCCAATCTCTTCGCGACATGGAGAATTATTATGGTTTGGACACTAAATACAAACCCACTTGTCCCCACTACATCCATATTTGCTATCAGGATATTCTGAGCTATATCATAGAGCCGTTGATGAATGATGAAAGCTTGGACGATGACAAGAAAGCAATGTTAAAGGAATATGTCAGTTGCCTTGAACTACCCGCTATGCCCGATGCAGAATCACAGGCTCCTGGCAATGAGCTTTCCATCATGGCCATTAGTTCAAGAGAGAGAGAACTGGTGAAAACCTTTATGGAAGATGCCATCAATCGCAGAGTTATCAACAAGGCTATTGAAGCGAAACTGGATGAACCACTCTATTCGGTAACATCAATGGGCAAATTGTTCAATGCTACTGAGGCAATGAAAGAGGCAGTCAAGTTTCTGGCAGGTAATATCAAACCACTGGTATTATTGAAGAAAGTCAACGATTGCGCAATAGTTGGTCCGCAAAATGGTGCAAAACCATATCTTGTTTATTCTCCGAATGCTTGGCGCACACCAGACAAAACGTTCTGCAAATACTTGCCATTCGACGATTTGTATGTATATTCAGGTAAGGTGTATGTTTCACTCAGGCTGGCTGTAAATGCCGCCATAGAGGGCTATAAGAAAAAACGCCATAAGTCCAACGAAGAGCTTGTCAGCGATTTCAGTGCTGTATTTTCAGGCAAAGGTGGTGGTATTCCCCTTGTCTCTGAGAAGAAGCAAAATGGGAATGCCGAAGCAGACATCAAAGGCATTTACATAAGGAAGAATATTCCCGTAGAACGTCTGCAGAAAATCAATGACATTCTTGGTGAACAGTTTTCTGTTAAACCTATAGACAATGAGGCATATAATGCTTTGATGTCCTGTAATGTTCAGCTGTACTACGATGAGCCTGTTACTGAAAACGGTTTACCACGCGAGATTGAAGGGTTGTTACAAGATTTCAGTGGTTATTGGACCTACGAACAAGTAGGTGACACTCCTTTCTTTTTCAGAAAAGATATTGCTGACGACAGGATTCTTAATATCAACAAGCTAAAGGTTTTTGAAGATCACAATCTTATTGAAAAGTGTAAAGACACTTCCCTTTTGCTTGATTTCTTCAATAGTAGGAGGAACCTCATTCTCTCTGTGTACAAAGTAATGCTTGAGGCAGAGTCGGATAGAAATGTATATAAAGAAAAAATTTCTGTTTACCGCAATTGCTTAACCCATAAATAGAAATAATAACATATAAATGAAAATTCTGCTCCCCCAAAACGTTGCGAGCGTGTAAAAACGCGCAGAATGTGTCGGATTTAAGGTGCCAGTACTTTACACTAAACCTGTAAGCCGCTGATTATGAGCTTTCGTTAGTCGCTGCACAGGCTGCTGTGGAAGAAGAAGCATAATCATCTTCTGATAAAATATTGAAAGTGTCCCGCAAAATCCATGCGGGACACTTTTTGTATGCCTACATTCAAGCGCGAACGCTCGGTGTTGCAATTTCAGAAATCTGCACGCACTCATTCATCTCTAACAATAGTGACAGATGTTTTTGCATCTGTCACCCCATCTTTCACTTTCAAAGTGTTTGATTATCAAACTGCTGAGAATGAAAAGTGACAGTGTGGCAGATAAAACTGAGGATTAAACATGCGGAGTGGTAAAGTATAAACTGTTTTTCACTATGCATTTATGCGACTTTCGTCGCAACATTTGTAACGTTAGTTATGTCATCGTGTTGTCTAATCCTGTTCTGTTATTACAAATAGCTTAGGTATTAAGAAGTAAGCCGCCCTGTTGAGGAGCGGCTTACAGTTCATTTCTAAAGTTGAGATGTTTATTCCAACATTACTTTCTTTCCATTGATGATATATATATTCCGGCAGGAAGATTTTGCACTTCGGTTTCCACTCTTCGGCCGTCTAAGGTGTAGATAACGGCTTTGCCATTTGCCGTTCCGCTATTAGTCTCCACTTGGCTGATGCCGGAAGTTTCTATTTCCAATATCTCACTGAATTTCCACCAATCGTAATTTAACCAATAGCTATCTTTTGTACCAATGGGAATATATAGTTTGGCTGTAGAATATGTTTCCTCATCGAAAGCACCTACCATATTCGGAGCTATGGAGTTTAATGTAACAGAGGCTAATCCTGCACATTCGGAGAGTGACCCCAGAGAATATATCCATACTGTCAAGATAGAAGTGCAACAACAGTTCCCCTTGATCACGACTTTGAGCGTAGCGGAAAGGAGTGAGCAAGGTTCGCCCGACAAGTATTATTGGCTCAGTAGAAAAAATGCAAGGGAAAACAAAAAGCCGTTCGTGCTTTTTTGTTTGCGCGAACGGCTGATGTGAATTTTTGGACTTTGAGTGTGGGACGATGCACGGCTCTTGATTTTAAGAAAAGGGAGTGGGTTAGTTGGGTTCAACTATTTTTATCAGGTAGTCGCGGTATCTTTCCAAGCGCTCTTTCCATGTGTTGCTCTTTTCGTCTGTAGGAACATCAAAACTGCTTTCTGTGGAAGTACTGGGCGCGCTTGTTGTTATTTTAGAGAGGTGGGCAACAGCTTCTTCTGTTTGATTATCAGTATCTTCGGTTGTGCTTGTTGTGGTGTTGATGACAGGCTTGGGATCCGGGGTGCTCTCCTTGCTTCCATAGTAGTATTCCCAAAGCTTCTCAATGGTTTCGTCTTTGGTTTCGTCATCTGTGTTGTTGTCAATAAACTCGCGTTCGAAGCCTGTGGCAATGAGGCTGACTTTCACATCTTCGCCCAATGAGTTGTCTCGATATTGCCCCCATAGCACTTCCACATCAGGGGCGAGTTGTGCCATGAACTTGTTGATTTCTCTGAGTTCGCTTAGCATTATCGGATTGTCATCGCAGGTGTATAGGATGTAGAGCATGCGTTTGGCCTTCTCAATCTCAATATTGTTCAGCAGTGGGGTGGAGAGTGCATTCTCAAACGCCTTGAGCAGGCGATGTTCGCCCGAAGCTCTTCCTTCTACCATGATCGCATTTCCGCTATCTCTCATGACTGTTTCTACATCGCAGAAATCTCGGTTCACGATGCCCATACGTGTAATAATCTCAGTGATATTACGGGTGGCAGTGGTCAGAATTTCATCCGCTTTGGCAAAACCTTCTTCAGAAGTGATCTCCTTTTCGGAGTAGATTTCCAACAGTCGTTCGTTGTTGGTAACGAGTAGCGCATCAACATGTTTTTTGAGCTCAGCCAGTCCGGCCAGGGCCTTCCGCATGCGTACAGGCATTTCGTGAACAAATGGCAGTGTAACAACACCCACAGTGAGGATGCCACGTTCACGAGCCATTTGTGCGATGATGGGAGCGGCGCCTGTACCTGTGCCTCCGCCCAGACCGGCAGTGATAAACACCATTTGTGTTCCGTCGTCCAGCATCTGAGCAATCTGCTCTTTGCTATCGATGGCTGCTTGCCGTCCTTTTTCCACCACACCTCCTACTCCCAGACCGGTTTCGCCAAGTTGTATACGCACCGGTACCTTTGAATTGGCCAATGCCTGACTATCCGTATTGCACACTACGAATGAGGCATTGTGAATTTGAGTTTTACACATGTTCTGCACAGCGTTTCCACCACCTCCGCCAACACCGATTACCTTGATAATTCTCTCTGATTTGTCCTCTATGGGAAACTGAAATCCGATAATGTCTTTGTACTCTTCTTGCATAGTTCTATGATTTGGGACTGCAAATTTATAAATATGAATCAGATTTCTAAATGTAAAGTAATGGTATTTTCTTATGCCTTTTTGATGTTTTACAGCAGATAATAGGGCTTCGTGGTTTTGTGCTTGAAAATACTACTATGCTGACGCAAATTCTGAGTTTGGGTAATAAATTCCGGATAATAACAGATATGCTTTCGTGTGCGCGTACATATTAAAATATTATGAGGCTGAAAAAGTGCCCGACAGATGCGCGACTTTTCATTTTGAGAGTAGATAGGCTGCGGTTCGGTAAAGTTTTTGAAAATTCGCATGCTCACTTTCAAACTTTACGCTCACCTTTCACTATCTTTGTACCGGAATAGCGTCGGAAACGCACGCAAAGTGATGAGTTGTGTGTTTGTCGATAGCGACATAGATAATGAGAGTTTGGAAGTGGGGCGTGGAAAATTTGCTGTGCCTCCTCCTTTCCTATTTATCGGCCTTAAAAAGACCTAAATATGAAAAACCGAAAAATAGATATCTTTTTGGCATGGCAGGATAGTGCCGTGATGCGTGAGACCCTCGCGTTGCTGATTGCTGACGAATGTGTGGCAACGATACATTTGATATCAAAAGATGAACTTGACTTTCCGCTGCATGAGAAGTGCCTTACGCTTCGTGCCGATTCGCTTGGTCATTCCAAGCTGTTGCGTGCAGTAGCTCAGCGTGCCTCCTCTTATTACACTGCATTCTTTTTACGTAATACAGACTTTGCTCCCGGCTATCGTTGCATGGAGCGTCTGTTGCAATGTGCCAATGATAGTGGTGCGCAAATGGTGTATGCCGATCACTATAGTGTGAAAGGCGAAACGCAAGAGCCATCGCCGAAAATCGACTATATGGAGGGTAGTGTGCGCGACGACTTCGATTTTGGCGGACTTTGGTTGGTGCGTACTGACAGTTTACAGCAGTTTGTGGCCTCCGAGGTTTCAGCACGCTATCGTTATGCTGCACCTTATGCCTTGCGACTTTTCTTGAGCCGTGAGGGAAGCATATTCCATCTCAACGAGTTGCTGTATGCAGAGGTGGAGACCGACTTGCGTAAGAGTGGTGAGAAGCAATTTGATTATGTCAACCCGGCCAATCGCGAAGTGCAGTTGGAGAACGAGCGAGCATGTACCGAACATCTGCGTCGCATCGGGGCGTGGCTGGCACCCGATGAATTTGATGATTTACCCAATGATAACGATACTTATCCTGTAGAGGCGAGTGTCATCATTCCGGTGCGCAATCGGGTGCGCACCATCGTTGATGCAGTAAAGAGTGCTTTGGAACAACAGGCAGACTTCGCATACAATGTTATCGTGGTGGACAATCATTCCACTGATGGTACCGCCGAAGCTGTGCAAGCATTGGTAGATGAGCGTGTGGTGCTGTTGCAGCCCTCGCGTATGGACTTGGGCATCGGTGGATGCTGGGATTATGCCATACGCCATGCTTCCTGCGGACGCTATGCAGTGCAACTCGATTCCGATGATCTATATAGCGGTCCTGATACGTTGCAGCGTATTGTCGAAGCCTTCCGTAAGCAGCGTGCCGCCATGGTGATAGGTTCCTATCGTATGGTAGATTTCGATTTGCAAACTCTTCCGCCGGGTCTCATCGCGCATCGTGAATGGACAGCCGATAATGGACGAAACAATGCACTGCGCATCAACGGACTGGGTGCACCGCGTGCTTTCTCTACAGCCCTGTTACGGAAGGTCGGCTTCCCCAATACGTCTTATGGGGAGGATTATGCACTCGGCTTGGCCATATCACGTCATTTCCGCATTGGGCGCATCTATGATGAGCTGTATCTCTGCCGTCGTTGGGATGGCAACTCAGATGCGGCTTTGCCTATTGATAAGATCAACAAGAACAATCTATATAAGGATCGCTTGCGTACGCTTGAAATCGAGGCTCGCAAGGAAATCAATCGTTTGCGCAATCGCAAAGTATCGCAGCAGGATGTCGATACTTTCTTTGAACATCAGCTGAAATCATGGGAGGAAATCAGTACGCGTTTTGCCGAGTTAGATGAAATACGTACCCGTACCCTTCAGGTGGGCGACCATGAGATGGTGGTGCAGTTCAATCCTCGGCGCATTGTGTCTACCGGTGCCAAGATAGATAAGCGCACTCTTAAAGCCCGTCCTTGTTTTCTCTGTGACCGCAACCGACCGGCAGAGCAGACAGATTGGAGCATAGAGGGTAGCTATCACGTTTTGGTCAATCCTTTCCCCATTTTGCCGCGACACCTCACCATCCCTACACGTCGGCATCGTCCGCAGCTCCTGTCGGCCTTGCTCCCGGCATTCGGGCGTATGGCTTGGGAAATGAAGGACTATCTCGTGTTCTACAACGGCGCACGTTGTGGGGCTTCAGCTCCCGACCATGCGCATCTGCAAGCCGGACAGCGCGGCATTGTGCCCATTGAGCGCGATTGGAAATACTACGAAAACAATCTGGAAAAGATTTATCCCCTCAATGCTACCGAAGAGGCCGATTTGGCCGACTTGGGGTATGTCAACGCCAATGTAGGCATCTATTTGCTGAAGGACCATGCCTGTCCGGCCTTTGTGGTTCGTGGTTGTCGCACCGATTGCGATTATCACTTGCTGCGTAAACTGATAGACACACTCCCCTGTGATGAAGGACAGGAGGAACCTGATATGAACCTCTTGGCTTGGCGCCAGGAGGGAGGACCCATTGAGGAAGATCACATCATCTTTGTGCTTTTTCCCCGAAAGAAGCACCGTCCCGATTGCTACCATGCCGAAGGCAAGAACCAGCTGCTCGTGAGTCCCGGAGCCTTGGATATGGGAGGCCTCATCATTACACCGAGAGAGGAAGACTTTGAGCGAATTACGAGCAAGGCTGCTGCGAATATCCTGAAGGAGGTGTCGCTCTCCGAATCCGAGATGGCGCAAATTGTTCGCAAGTTGCACCGAGTGCGCGACAATCGCACCAATGCTTCCGAGCAATCCGGCAAGTGTCTGCTCGACAAGGAACCCATCGTGTCTGTGGGCATTATGCATGAAGAGTGCGTGGATTTCTTCTTGAATGTTCCATACACAGCCAAGGGTATCACGGCCGAAGGTGCACAGCATGTGGAGTGTCGTGATGGAGGCATTCTGTGGAACGACAATCTGTATAGCGAACTCACCTTTGTACCGATGGAAGAAACGGGAGCTACTTTCCGACTGGAAAATGTAGCCATTGGTAAGGACTTCCATTGGAATCGTCGTGAGGCACAAACTTTCCCCGGAACGTTGCACATTGTGGTGGATGAAGACAAATTGGTGGTCATCAATCATGTTCCGGTGGAAGAATACTTGGTCAGCGTTATCAGTTCGGAGATGAGCGCCACGTCATCGCTCGAGTTGCTCAAGGCACACGCTGTTGTGTCACGCAGTTGGTTGTTGGCACAGATGAAACGTCGCATCGACAATGGCGGACATGGCGGTGGCGGTTTCTTCTCTTTTGTCCGTAAGGAAGACGAGTTCATCCGTTGGTACGATCGTGAAGACCACACCCTGTTTGATGTATGCGCCGACGACCATTGTCAGCGCTACCAGGGCATTACTCGTGCCACCTCGCCCCTTGTTGCCGAAGCTGTTCGTGCCACTTCAGGTATGGTGCTGACCGATGGCGAAGCCTTGTGCGACGCTCGTTTCTCGAAGTGTTGCGGTGGCATCACCGAGCAGTATTCCACTTGTTGGGATAACAAGGATGAAAGCTATTTGCAGGCCGTTCGGGATACGGCCGGCGAATACGAAGCCCCACAGCGCATCACTTCTGAAGCTGAGGCCGAACAGTGGATACGCAACACACCGCCGGCTTTCTGCCAGGCCCCTTCTGCCGAACTGTTGTCGCAAGTGCTCAATGACTACGACCGCGAAACCCCCGACTTCTATCGTTGGCGTGTGGAGTATTCGCAGGAACAGTTGGCCGAACTGATAAGTCGCAAACGTGAAGAAGACTTCGGCGACATTATCGACCTCGTTCCTGTGGAGCGCGGTCCCGGTGGACATCTCTCCAAACTGAAAATCGTAGGTAGCAAGCGTACCCTCACCATAGGCAAGGAACTAGAGATACGCCGCACTCTTTCAGAGACCCACCTCTACAGTTCGGCTTTTGTAGTCGATAAGGAAGATGCTCGCGATGGCATCCCCATGCGATTTGTGTTGCATGGAGCAGGGTGGGGGCATGGCGTCGGAATGTGCCAAATCGGTGCGGCCGTGATGAGTGACCAAGGTTTCCCTTATGACAGCATACTCCTGCACTACTATCGTGGGGCTGAGATTACGCGTATATATTAAATGTATATCAAAGGAGCGCGTATAAAAACCTATATATACTTCTGAAAATGAAACTTAGCAAAAAGATATTTTCTCCTTGGACGTGGATTCCTTCTCTCTACTTGGCAGAAGGTATACCCTACGTCATTGTGATGCAGATAGCCGTGGTGATGTATAAGCGGTTGGGGCTTTCGAACACAGACATCGCGCTTTACACCTCTTGGCTCTATTTGCCGTGGGTTATCAAGCCCTTCTGGAGTCCCATTGTCGATCGTTTTCGCACCAAGCGTTGGTGGATTGTTATGATGCAGTTGGTGATTGGTGCCGGTTTGGCCGGAGTGGCTTTCACCCTCAGTCTGCCTTCGGCGGTGCAATGGACACTCGCATTCTTCTGGCTGATGGCTTTCAGCAGTGCTACCCACGACATTGCTGCCGATGGATTTTATATGCTTGGTCTTAGCAAGAAGGAACAGGCACTCTATGTCGGCATTCGCAGCACCTTCTACCGCATCGCCATGATTGCCGGTCAGGGATTGCTTGTGATGTTTGCCGGAGCAATGGAAGTCTATACCCGTCAACCGGTAAAGGCGTGGGCCATTACCTTCTATGCCACGGCCGGTCTTTTCTTTCTGCTTTATGCTTATCATCTCTTGGTGCTGCCTCGTCCCAAAGCCGACCACGCTGTTGCACATTCGGTTTCTCCCTTTTTAGATATGGGTTTCACTTTCCGTTCGTTCTTTGCCAAACCCGGCATAGTGGTGGCTTTGTGCTTCATGATGCTCTATCGTTTGCCCGAAGCCCTATTGGTGAAGATTTGTCCGCTCTTCCTGCTCGATCAAGCTTCGGAGGGCGGTTTGGGCCTTACCACGTCCGAGCTTGGCATGGTGCAGGGCACGGTGGGTGTCATCGGTCTCACCTTGGGAGGTATCCTTGGCGGAGTGGCTGTGAGCGTTGGCGGATTTCGCAAATGGCTTTGGCCGATGGTGCTTAGCATCAGTCTGCCCAATGTGGTGTATATCATCTTGGCCTACTTCCAACCCGAAAATCTCTTCTGGGTCAACGCGTGTGTTTTCGTGGAACAGTTGGGATATGGCTTCGGATTTACGGCATACATGCTCTATCTGATGTATTTTTCGCAAGGCCCTTCGTCCACGGCGCACTATGCCTTCTGCACCGGCTTCATGGCACTCTCGATGATGTTGCCGGGCATGGTGGCCGGCTGGTTGCAGCAGCAGATGGGCTACCTCAACTTCTTCATCCTTGTGGTGGCACTCGTGCCGCTCACCTTCGTCGTGGCGCGGTTCATCAAGGTGGATGACGATTATGGCAAGAAGTAAACAACTGACAGAAATCATAGTATTCACTTTTTAATTCCTTATTTATTATGAAGAAAATCTCGTTATTATTACGTTATTGCCTTTGCGCAATGATGTTGGTGGCTTCGGCAACGGCGTATGCCGAAAACCAAAAGCCGTTTGTGGTACCCGAGCTCAAGACGTGGCAGGGTGGCGAAGGCTTCTTTGCTCCCGAGGGTCGCGTGGTGGTGAAGGGTGAAAATTCGGAACTGCAGCGCGTAGCCAAGGCCTTTGCAGCCGATTATGCCGAAATGTTTGGCAAGAAGCTCAAGGTGGCTGTCAACAAGGAAGCACGCCCCGGCGACTTCGTGATGGAACTGACCAACGATGCAGCGTTGGGCAAGGAGGGTTACAACCTCAACATCGGAAAGACAGCTCACGTGAAGGCACACACGGCAAAGGGTGCATTTTGGGCTACACGCACACTGCTTCAAATCTCTGAGCAGAACGACAATCGCCAGTTGCCTTGCGGTGTTACCACTGATGTGCCCGAGTATGAATTGCGTGGATTCATGATCGACGTGGGTCGTAAGTTCTTCCCCATCGACTATCTGCACAAACTCGTGAAGGCCATGGCCTACTATAAGATGAACACACTGCAGGTTCACCTTAACGACAACGGTTTCCGTCAATACTTTGACAACGACTGGAACAAGACGCAGGCAGCCTTCCGCTTGGAGTGCGAAACATACCCCGGCCTTGCAGCACGCGATGGCTACTACACCAAGCAGCAGTTCATCGATTTCCAGATCGACGCTGAGCAGCAATACGTGGAGATTATCCCCGAAATCGATGCTCCGGCTCACTCGTTGGCTTTCTCACACTATAAGCCCGAAATCGCCAGCAAGGATTACGGCATGGACCACCTCGACCTGTTCAATCCCGAGACCTACACCTTCCTCGACGCTCTCTTCAAAGAATATCTCGAAGGCCCGAACCCCGTCTTCCGCGGCCCGCGTGTGAACATCGGTACGGACGAGTATTCCAATGCCAAGAAGGAAGTGGTTGAGAAGTTCCGTGCCTTCACCGACCACTACATCCGCCACATCGAGAGCTTCGGTAAGCAAGCCATGGTATGGGGTGCGCTCACACATGCCAAGGGTGATACTCCCGTGAAGAGCGACAACGTGGTGATGAACATTTGGCACAACCCCTATGCCCAGCCGGTTGACATGAAGCAGCAGGGCTACAAGCTGGTGAGCATCCCCGACGGTGCTGTCTACATTGTTCCTGCCGCCGGTTACTATTACGACTACCTCAACTGCCAGTATCTCTACGAACACTGGACGCCTGCCAACATCGGCGGTCATCAGTTTGAAGAAAACGATCCCGACATCCTCGGTGGTATGTTTGCCGTGTGGAACGACCATGTCAACGGTATCAGTGTGAAGGACGTACACCATCGCATCATGCCTGCCCTGCAGACACTCGCAGTGAAGTGCTGGACAGGTCAGCACACCAGTCTGCCTTATGCCGACTACAACCGTCAGCGCAAGGCCCTCAGCGAGGCGCCCGGTGTGAACGAGTTGGCACGTCACGGCAAGCCTCAGAGCTGCGTACTCTCACTCGACAATGTGAAGCCCGGCATGCGCACATCTTTGGAAGAAATCGGTTACGACTATACCATCAGTTTCCGCATCGAAGGTTGCGAGGAAACTCCCGGCACAGTGCTCTTCGCCGGCGACAATGCCACAGTTTATCTGGCCGATCCCGTTACCGGACTCATGGGATACATCCGCGACGGCTTCCACTACAACTTCCGTTGGGCACCGCGCAGTGGTGAAACAGCTGATGTGACCATCCAGGGTACCAACAAGCTCACACGTCTCATCGTGAACGGCAAGCTTGTGGACGAACTCAAGCCACAAACACGCTATGGCTACGATGGCAAGAGCAAGCTCTATCATCAGTCCACTCTGGTGTTCCCGCTGAAGCAGGCTGGCAAGTTCAAGAGCCACATTACCAACTTCAAGGTTTACAACTACATCAAGTAAACTCCGTCCATAGGTTTACAGAACCCGATATTCGCATGAAAGCTCGCAGCAGTGCTGCGGGCTTTTTTTTGTACGCTTTTGCAGGCATTCTTCTCCCGTCACAGGAAAAGTGGCAGGCCTTGCCAAAAAAGTGGCACGCCTTGCCACTTTTTTGGCAAGGCCTGTCACTTTTTATCAAAGCCCACCTGTTAAACCGATATGGTGCTTATGAATCCTATAAAGTGCGTTCGATAATTATCAAAATAGTAATTAACATTTTCAAACAGCGTTAATAAATACTGAAAATTAAATAAATAAGGCCGAATTTTAAGGAATAGATTTTCAGTCGCCCTATCTTTGCGATTATGAAAAAGTCAACGATTTGGTTAATTGCTATAGTGATGGGCGTAACGTTCCTGGCGTTGCTCTATCTTCAGTCGCAATACTTCGAGGAGGTGCTCAGTGTGCGACGTGGGCATTTTGACGAATCTGTGAACCGCAGTCTCTATGCCGCCTCGCGTGTGATGGAACTTGGCGAAACCCGACGAGGACTGGAAGAGGAGATTCAGAAAGTGCTCAGTCCGGCGGAACGCAGAGCCCTGAAGGCGGAAGAAGAAGCGCGAGCTGCTGAGGACAGCATGACGCAGACTCACGATTCGACGAGAGTGTCGCTGGCAATGCCAAAACCCGGCAGACGAATTCCCGGAAAGCATTTCTCCACCAAGCTGCTCACCAGTGCCGAGGAGAGCATGCGCGAAGCCGTGCGCGACCACTATGTCTACAAGCGCGAACTCTTGGACCAGGTGGTGCTGTCCATGTTGTCGCAGACCGGCTACAAGTCACTGCAAGAGCGATTGGACTTCCGCATGCTCGACCGTGTGATTAAGACCGAGCTCAGACACAACGGCATCAATCTGGACTATCACTTCTCCGTGACCACTATGGACGGCCGCGAGATATATCGCTGCTCGGACTATACCGAAGAACCCGACGAGGTGTTCTACACGCAAACCCTCTTTCCCAATGATCCGGTGGCGCAGTCGGGCATCATTCGCGTACACTTCCCGGAGATGCGGCGATATATGTGGGCCGGAGTGATGTATATGGTGCCGATGCTGGTGTTGACCTTCGTGCTGTTGCTGATATTCATCTTCACAATTTATACCATTTTCCGGCAGCGTCGACTCACTCAGATCAAGAACGACTTTATCAATAACATGACACACGAATTCAAGACCCCGATATCATCCATCTCGCTGGCTGCACAGATGTTGGCAGACCCGTCGGTCAAGAAGAGTGAAGCCATGTATAAGCACCTGTCCAACATCATCAACGACGAGACAAAGCGTCTGCGTTTCCAAGTGGAGAAAGTGCTGCAAATTTCCTTGTTCGACAAGAAAGGAGGTTCCTTCAAGCGAAGAGAATTGGCGGTCAATCAACTCACGGAGAATGTGGTCGACACCTTCCGCCTCAAGGTGGAGAGCTCGGGCGGCCAGATTGAAGCCTCACTCAATGCTAAGCACGACAATATATTCGCCGACGAAATGCACTTCACCAACGTGTTGTTCAATCTGATGGACAACTCCGTGAAATACAAACATCCCGACCGCGATTTGTTGCTGAAAGTAAGCACGAAGAACGAACCCGGAAAAATCATCATCACCGTGGCCGACAATGGTATCGGCATCAAAAAGGAAAGCCTGAAGAAGATTTTCGACCGTTTCTATCGCGTATCGACAGGCAATGTGCACGATGTAAAAGGATTCGGACTCGGACTGGCCTACGTCAAGAGCGTGATAAGCAATCACAAAGGCACCATACACGCCGAGAGCGAGTATGGCAAAGGCACTAAATTCGTAATAACATTACCAACTATCTAAAACTACAATTATGGACGACAAAATGAAAATTATGCTTTGCGAGGACGATGAGAACCTCGGCATGTTGCTTCGCGAATATCTGCAAGCCAAAGGCTATGATACGGAACTTTGCACCGACGGAGAAGCCGGCTACAAAGCCTTCCTCAAGGACAAGTACGATCTCTGTGTGCTCGACGTGATGATGCCTAAGAAGGACGGCTTCACGCTGGCCAAGGACATCCGTCAGACCAGTGAAGACACCCCCATCATCTTCCTGACGGCAAAAACACTCAAGGAGGACGTGCTCGCCGGATTCAAGCTTGGCGCCGACGACTACATCACCAAGCCCTTCAGCATGGAGGAGTTGACGCTGCGCATCGAGGCCATCCTGCGCCGTGTTCGTGGTAAGAAAAACCGTGAACGCACGATCTACAAGATAGGTAGCTTCACCTTTGATACGCAAAAGCAAATTCTGGCACGCGGGGAGGAACAAACCAAACTGACCACCAAGGAGAGCGAACTGCTCAGTCTGCTCTGTGCACACGCCAACGAAATCTTGCAACGCGACTTTGCGCTGAAGACCATCTGGATCGATGACAACTATTTCAACGCCCGTTCGATGGACGTTTACATCACTAAGTTGCGTAAACACCTCAAGGCGGACGAAAACGTGGAAATCATCAACATTCACGGCAAGGGCTATAAGCTCATCACGCCCGACCCCGAGTTCTGATAACGTTCAGACTGCCATCGCGCCGCAAGCACTCATTTGGAGGCAAGTCTCGAGATTAAGAGCCTGCCGGGCGACGTGAAAACTACATAAAAGGAGAACTTCCCAATGGTGTGGGAAGCTCTCCTTTTTTCGTGCCAATCCC
This sequence comes from Bacteroidaceae bacterium, assembly GCA_017461605.1. GTDB lineage: Bacteria > Bacteroidota > Bacteroidia > Bacteroidales > Bacteroidaceae > Alloprevotella. The sequence goes on along the minus strand of JAFTXN010000006.1, from coordinate 19,688 downwards.
CTAATTTCATCTACCAACCATGCTCTTTGAAAACTATACTTGTCAATTGTCATGTATTGTGGTTAAAAAACAACAAAAGATGGCAAATTTACCCCCCCAATTTGCTAAAATATGTTTACGTTGTAACTTTGTAGTCCATTACACCCGAAAAAACATCAATGGATAAACGAAATAATAAATCAATAACCACATAACTTATGCGCTACACGAAAAAAATAGCTCTTATTATTGCGGCGGTGCTCATCCCTATGGGAGTCAGGGCACAGCATGCAGGGTATTTTGATTTCCCCACGGAAATCACGGCTATGGAGGAAATCACAAGTGCCTCGGATTTAACAGACGGTATGCAGGTTGTCATTAAGCACAATCATGAAGCAACGGAGTACAATCAAGAGGGTGAGTATGTCATCATCAACAGTGATGCAACGACAGGACAGAATTACCACACGATGGCAATGGATTCACGCGCCATGGGATTGGCCATGTTCACACTCGAGGGTAATGCCAACGATGGCTTCAAACTTAAGACAATTCACAACATAGTGACCGGCCTTCCCTGCTATGTGGGGCTGTTTGGCGAATCTTCGATGACAACGACCACCACCGAAAATGGAGATCCCGCCATTATTAACTTTGAGTATACAGAATATGGTTTTTACATCACTTCGTTGGCTGCGAACGGGCAAAGATATTGTTTGTCTGTCAGACCTAATGCCGAGGAAATAGCAACCTTGACTTCTGTAAAGGCCACAACTCGCCCGAGCGACTTTGAGGAACATGCCGCATTCAAAGTGTATAAGGTTTTGGAAACTTATGGCACTACCAAATACGTGGAGAATGCCACTGTGAAGTTGACGGGACAAGGTGGCAATACGATAACGGGGGTACACAGTGGTTGGAGCGACTTCTACGAATTTGTTACCGATGGCCAGGCCTATGGCTGTGAATTATCAAATGTTCATTACGATGAAGCAAACAACATAATATATGGTAATGTGAACTTCCCCTTCGCGGTTTCGGGTGATTACATGGAAGTGCCGGTTTACCTCAATGCGAATGCCGATGCCAACAAAAGGGTATCCATTGTTGATGGAGCACTCAAAGTGGTGGACAATGAGGAAGGAGATGAGAATTTGAACAGTCAGTGGTACATCTACCCCAAGATTGAAGGTCTCAAAATCTCTTACGCCATTAAGAACGTGGGTACAGGACAATACATCTACCATACAGCCAATTCCGCAAGCATCAGCCTAAGTGATGAAGCGGCTTATTTTGATCTGACTTCTAATGCTGCTGGAAACGCGTTGCGTTTCACTTTCGAGTATGTCGCAAATGAACACACATACATTTATTATTTATGTTACTACTTAGGCTCTTTCACATCAGGAAATTATAGTTGGTCATCAGGATCCAATTTCCTTGTTTCTACAGTTAAATCCATAGCTCAAGACCTTGGGTTTATACAGAAATATCCCACCGGAAACTTTTTCTGGAATGCCGGTGCTGTGACAGTATATCCGGAAGCAGTAAACGCAATGCTTAACAGCACATCTCATGAAGGCTACGGCCGTGGTGAGCATAAGGTGTATAGTGTAGAGACTGCAATCAAGCTTAATCAGCGTAACAATGTTGTAGTTACGTTTAAGTACGATGCAGGTATACACCGCTTGAACATCTTCGGTGTGGACATTGTGAATAAAGAGGGTGTCGCTTTCCTTTTCGACTATCACCTTGGTATGGCCGGAAATGGCGAAGAGTATTCTTCGGACTATGTGTACACGTTGGAGAATGTTCCTCCCGGAGAATATACGCTTCGTTATTTTGTTTGTAATTCCGAAGAGGGCGGACACAACTTGGACAACAATGCCGGTACCATAGTCGTAGAGGGTGCCAGTCGCCGTTTGAAAATTTCGGACGCCCCTGAAAATGGCACATGGGCCGCAAATACCACTTGGTATGCCCTTAACCAAGGCGATAGCTACTACAATATCATTAGTGCACAGCCGGCATATACAGATTGGAACAACAATTTGACACTCACGAATGATACACGTTCGACGGATGCCGCCGGTTTGTGGTGTATCGTGGGTAACGAGACCGATGGTTACCTTCTCTATAATCGTGCATGGGGAGTGGATTATGCTTTGCAGACTGTAGGCTCTGAGGAAAATGCTCGCACCTCCATGCAGGAAGTTGCCAATGCCACACGTTACGACCTCATTTTGCACGAATATGATACCACGACAGAACTGGACAAGGGACAATGGTTTATCCGTGTACATGGCACGGGAGCAGACTTCCTTAACGACCGCAATGGATATTTGGCGAAATGGGATCACACCGGAGCTTATAGTGCAGATGGCTCTGTGATGACTTTCCATGAAGTGCTTTTGGGATTCGACGATTTTGATACCAGTCTCGTTCCTGTTCAGGATGAGCTGGAGAAGCTCTGGGCTCCTTGGACCATTTGCCCCGAAATCGGTGAGGCGTTTGCTCAGAATTCAGATTTTGCATCATGGGTTTGGGGACGTCAAAAACTCGCCGGACTGTTGGACGGAACGGTGTTCAAGTTTACCAACAAGGCCGATGGCGATCGTTCCGGCAAAGTGTTGGGAATAAACGAAGCCGGTTCTGAAATCATCGGCTTTGATGCCACAGAAAAGACAACCAATGAATATCTTCGTCTGGCGCACAAGGGTTATGGAGAATATACCCTCTACAGTCTTTCCACCGGTAAGTATTTGGGCAATCCCGGTGTCGCAGCAGCTGATGCATCGAGTGCCACACGTTATACATATAAAGTATATAATGAAGAAGAGCATGCGATGGCTTTTGTGACAGGCGACCAAATGCTGCATTTGGGTGACTGGTCTCATAATTACAAAACAATCAACTATAACGACCTTGCCGATGGCGCTTCACGTTGGAACGTGACTTTCAATGAGGTTGCTCAAGAGTTGGCAGAGCTTATCGATGAAGTCAATGCCCGATATGAGGAGGTGATGCAGCCGGCTTATCAGGCCAATGTCGGTGTTCCCGGTTATGCAGATGCCGTGAGCACAGAGAATCTGTACAACACCGTTTACGGCGGTCTCTACAACACAACATTGGCTGAGGCATCTGCCTTGCTTACCGATGCGATGACGACTGTTGATAACGCAGAAAAGAAGGTGTTCTTCCCCACTGATTGTTATTTCACGTTGACTAACGAGCGTGGTTCTTTGGTATACGATAATAATCAAACGGCCAAAGATGAAGCTCACAACGCTTCTGATTATCTGTGGTATAGCGGAACAGCCGACAAGAACAACCTTTCCCATCTCTGGGGCTTCTATTTAGACGAAGAAACCGGTGAGTATTATCTTTACAATGTCGGAAAGGTTCAATTTGCCAACTCGAAGGGTAACGGCAGTTATGGTGATACGTGGATTTTCTCAGACTCTCCGGTGGCTATCACTATGGAGAGCCTGGATGCTCCCTACTTCCACATTAAGGGTGCAGGCAGAACGATGTCAATCTCCACGAATTACGTAGGACCTGTCATCACTTATTATCAAGCCGGAGATGGTGGTGTGCCTTTCCAATTTGCGAAAAGCGAAGTTGCCATCGACCAGGATGTTCTTGACCAAGTAGGTAGCTTGCTCTACCAGCAAGTCAAGCCGGGCTTCTATATGTTCAAGTGTGGTGACGACCTCTATCTGAACGATAAGCAAATGCAGGACGACACCCGAAGAACAATTACGGCTCTGACTGCCAACAAGATTGACAATATCTTCTACTACACAGATGATAAAGCTTTGGTCGGTTATGCCAGTGGCTTCGGATTTGTGTATGGCCATTGTAACACTAAAAATCCGGCCGATGGATACAACACGTTTACGTTTAAGACCAGCTATGATCCCGAGATGGTTTTCCTGAAAGCCGACCAAGGTATGAGCATTCATGGTTGGGCAGACAGATACCTCACTGTGGATGGTGGCATTCTTGTTGAGAATAGCTACAAGCAACAAGCCACATCTTGGATGATCGAAGAGGTAACCGAGCTTCCTGTTAAGTTTAACAATGGTGGTGATGGCTATGCTTATGCTACTCTTTACACTCCCGTAGCTCTGAGCATCCCTGCAGATGTTGAAGCATACACCGGTGTGGTGGAAGGACGCATGTTGGTGCTGACTCCGCTTGATGGTGTAATCCCTGCCGGCACGGGAGTTGTGCTTAGAACCGCAGCCGGAGCTGCTACGTATTACTTCTGGGTTACAGATTCGGAATTGGAATGCGATGAAAGCAATGTGCTGAAGGGTGATGTGTTTACCAAATTGAGAAATGACGAAACATATTATTCTTTGGCCAATGAAAGTGGTGTTGCTTTCTATAAGTATGTAGGTAAGAACCTCAGCGGTTTCCGCGCTCGTGTCAGCGGTGACGACGTTGATACCACTCAGCCTTTGATATTCAGCTTCAGAAATGCCACAGGCATTGAGGAAGTCACTCCGACTTTGCGCGAAGAAGTGATTTATGACCTTAGCGGTCGTCGTGTTGCTTCTCCTGTGAAAGGCCTCTACATTGTGAATGGCAAGAAAGTTTTTATCAAATAATTAAAACGTTCAGAAGATGATTAGAAAAGAATATATTGTTCCTGAAGTGGCTGTTTTCGAAATGCAAATGAAGAGCACGGTGATGCTTGAAATGTCATTTCGTGATGAGGAAACAGAGACGGAATGGAGCCAAAAGCGTCGAGCCAATGGTATTTGGGAAGCTTCAGATGGTGGAAGTCTGTCCGGAACCTCAGGCAGATAACTTCAGAAAGTGCATAACGCTTTTATAGCAAGACGCTCGGCGAACATCGATGTGGTGTTCGCCGAGAGTTTTTATGAATGGCTGATGGTTCAATCGCTTTTTGCTATACGGGTTTCTGTCTGTGCGTGATAAGCTTCTTGATGTCTATTGACCAATATAAGAAATAGGGGATGGGTTGCAGTGTGCTCTATCCCCGATTTTTTTATATGCTTTTATCGTATTTGTTTCTTGGGAGAACTATTGGTGCGAAGTGTTTCGGCTGTTGTCCTGAAGCATTCCGATTTCTTCCATCATCTTGCGATAGAACTCTGCTTTCTTTTCCAATGCCAATGGATAGGCTCGGCTGCTGCTGGGCATGCGGTAGAAGCGAATGGTGCGTCCCTTGTGCGAAAACAGAGTGTGCGCTCCGACTTTGGGCTCTTCCATGTGAAATTGTGTCAGCAGGGTGTCGGTGGCTTTCTGTCCGGTGGTGACGATGGCTTGGCATTGTGGCATCGCATCGAGTAGGGAGGCTATGTCGGTGGGTTGCACCACTTCCAGGAATTTGTCGGAAGCATTGCCTTGCAACCGGCGTACGGCCGTGGCGGTGTCGTAGAGAGCAATGCCGTGCTCGGTGCAAAACTGCTCGACCTCGGTTTGGCGGAACTTGCGTGCCGCAGTGTCGACAAAGTGGTTGCGGTCGCCATGAAAGAGCAGGCCCATGATGCGCCACATGTCGTTCTGCAGGTTGGGGTAAAAGAAGTTCATGCTCCATCGCTTCTGCTGTGGCGGAAAGCTGCCAAGCATCAGCAACCGCGCTGCTTCGGGCAAGAATGGTTGCAAAGGATGCTGTTCGATATCGAGAGTGGAGGATGGTTGATTGTGCATGGAGGAGAGGAATGTGGCAGGGTGTTTTACTACTTTCTGTATTGCTTCTTTCGGTTGAAATTGAAGCCTACGTAGACGTTGAAGTAGTTGATGGAATTGCTCAGACTGATTCGGTCGCGTCGGTAGTCGTACAGATGGCCGACAAAGGAAGCGCCTGCAAACCAGTGTGTGTTGTTCCAAACGATACCTGCACGCGATATGAAGTCGAAATTGAAGTTCTTGATGTTGCTCCAGAACTCTTTGCCACTGAGGCGCTCGCCTTTCATCTTCTTGATGCCGATGCTCGGTGCCAGCGATACGGAGAGGAGGAAGTTGCGTGCGAAGACCCAATTGTAGGCATAGCCTCCGCTGACACTCACGTTGAAGTAGTCGAGTTTGGCAATCTTCATCTCGTCAATCAGCGGTGTTTCTGCCCCCGGCTCGTTGCCGGTGAGGATGTGTGGCAGTTGGGTGTGGTCGAACATGGTGCGCTGCTTGTCAAATCTGAATCCGAGGATCCACGAACCGCAACTCTTGCGTTGCACTGTGCTCTGGGCGAAGCCGGCAGGGTATGAGAAGTGGCGGTGGTTGAATACGTAGTAGGCATTCAGACTCGTGGTGTAGGTATCGAGCCCGGAGAACTCCATGCCTTTCGCTTGCCTATCGGCCGTTTCGCCGAAGCCGCTGGCCTTGCGTATTGTGAAGTCGCCGGTGTTGCGGATATAGACGAGGTCGCAGCCCAACATCGAGCTGTAAAGGCTGAGGTTGAATTCGGTTGTTTTGGTGGCCGATTTGGGATGACCGATGTCGAAGGTGTAACCCAGGAAAATCCATCGCCAACCGATGTAAGGTCCGACCTTGAAACTCGGGGTGGGGGATATGTGCAGCGACTGTGTGTGTCCGGCTGCATTGGTGGCCTGCAGGCGATACACCTGATAGAAGTTGGTGTTCTGCATCATGGCCGTGAAGTTGTAATAGTTCGGACTGATGTAGGTGGTGTCGTATTCGTCAAAGCTCTTGATGAAGCGTGCAAAGATGTTGGCTTTTTTCTTGATTTTCTGCCTGAGCGAAGTGGTGTCTTTGGATGTACTCACACTGTCGGTGATACTTGCGGACAATGTGTCGATGCTTGCTTCGGACACACGGGTGCTGTCTGCGACTTGCGGATAGGCACAGACAGAAACGATGATCAGTGTGATGACAAGCACAAAGTGACGCATGATACTTGCAGATAGGTGAAAAGCTTAGTGTTATAGTTTACCGAGAATTTTGTCGACCACCCAATTGACAGATGTCGCACTGACGCAATCGCAGGTGCAGACGCTGATGGCACGTAGGTGGTTCACCACTTCGCGAATCAGGGGCAGTTGTACGTATTGAGGGTTTTCCACCACAATCTCTTCGCGTCCCTGCGGCGTGTGAAGCATGATGGGTGCGTAGGTAAACACGGAGAAACTCAGCGAACCCCGGTCGCCGATGATCTCAATGCGGTCTTCCTTGGCCGACTCGTGTGCCACGAAGCACCAGGAGCCTGAACCGGGCAGTCCGCCCATGAAGCGGAAGCAGGCACTCACGCTGTCCTCTGTTTCGTAGAGTCCGCCGCGATTGGCCGTGTATCCTTCGGCTTCGATGATGGGGCCGAACATCTCTTGCAGCAAGTCTATTTGGTGAGGAGCAAGGTCGTAGAAGTATCCGCCACCGGCAATATCGGCCTGTACGCGCCAGGGCAGATTGGTGCGATTGTAGTCCAAGTCGCGCGGTGGCACGGCGAAGCGAATCTGCACATTGATGACATTGCCCACTGCTCCGTCGGCGATGAGTTGTTTTACCTTCTGAAAATAAGGCAGAAAGCGTCGGTAGTAAGCCACAAAGCAGGGCACACCCGTCTTCTCGGCGATACGATTGATGCGGCAGCAGTCCTCATAGTTGCTGGCCATAGGCTTTTCCACATACACCGCCTTGCCGCTCTTCATCGCCATGATGGCATAGGTGGCGTGTGTGCTGGGTGGTGTTGCGATATACACGGCATTGACATTCGGGTCGTCCACCAATTCCTGAGCATCGGTATACCAACGTCGGATGTTGTGTCGCTCGGCATACGAACGCGCTTTCTCTTTGCTACGGCTCATGACGGCCACCACTTGCGAGCCTTCCACAATGTTGAAGGCCGGACCGCTCTTTTTCTCGGTCACTTCTCCGCAACCGATAAAGCCCCATTTCACTGTTAAGTTGTCAGACATAAAGCAAAGGTAGTGCTTTTTTCCTTATCTTTGCTCGCGTAAACAGGAAAATAAAGAAAACCAAGAATGAACGATAACGCAACAAACGAAATTGTAGACACACGAGCCGACCAGCGTGGTACGAAGCGCTGCTTTGCCGATGCGTGGAAAACGATTGTGTTTTACCGGCGCAATTACCTCCGTGGCATGGCGCTTTATTCTCTCTTGGCCGGCATCGGTCTTACATTATTTATATATATGTGTGGCATGGTGGCTCGCGAAACGTTACTCCCGATGCATCTTCTGGTCAGCTCCGGCGAAGAGGTTGCACAGGTGTGGGATTTTTATGCACCCACCATGGTGGAATGGGTGGTGCCTCTCGCTGCCGGTGTGCTGTGGTGGGTGGCCTGTGTGTTGTGGCGAGCAGCAGTTATGTCGCAGACCGAACACTATGCGACGAATGGCGAATGGCCATCGGGTGCGGTCAAGCTACGTCGTGACATCTTCGGCAAGTGGCGCAGGCTTCTGCTGTTTGACGCGATGTCGTTTGTGATTACGGTCCTGCTATCGGCCGGAGTCCTCCTGCTGTTGCTGAAAGCCTCGTGGTGGAGTGTTGTACCGGCCTTGTTGTTGGCGCTGTTCCTCCTATGGACCGTCGTGGCCCGTTACCACTTTGCTTATCACCGCACATTGGTACCGAAAGCGTATGTGGCAGTAGTGAAGACAGAGGCACGCAGGCTGAGTTCCGTACTGATGTTGCTGCTTATTACCGGAGCCGTGATGATGCCCCTGACCCTCATGTTTGCCATGCCCTACGTCATCCCCGAATGCAATGCCACCTACAATGAGATGGGCGTAATCATGGGCGATGCATCGGCACTGCCCGGCTATTTCTATTGGGCCTATCCCTTGATAGGTATCTTGGTGGGCAGTTTCTATTACGTGGTGCGCAGTTGGCAGTTGCAAGTACTCTCATTGCGCTTCTTGCCCTGCTCAAAGCAGCAATAGGGGTAGGAGAGGGGGAAATCACCCCACATGAAGACCGAAAGGCTTTTCGAGAAAATCTGCACGGCGTTTAGAAAATTCTACAGTGCTTTCTGAATTTTCTAAACGCCGTGCAGATTTTTTATGCCTGCGGTTCTTCTGAAGTGCCGGCTGTAAGCAATTTTTTTTCACCAAGGACGTTCATGGTCCGATTTGTTGTGTAAAGATTAGAGACAAAGAGTTTTATATGTTCGGAAGGGGTGTGGATATGTAACAAATGTTTGCCCGTGTCTGAAAAAATCTTCTAAAATTTTGAGGCAAAAGTTTGCAGGTTTTCAAATTAGTCGTATCTTTGCACCGCGTTTGAGAGAAAACGCCCCTCTAAATGCGGAAATAGCTCAGTTGGTAGAGCACAACCTTGCCAAGGTTGGGGTCGCGAGTTCGAGTCTCGTTTTCCGCTCACATATTGGTACAAGAAAGAACTTTGCCCAGGTGGCGGAATGGTAGACGCGCTCGTTTCAGGTGCGAGTGTTGAGAGACGTGCAGGTTCGAGTCCTGTTCTGGGCACTATGGGTTCAAAGCTTAAATGGGGAGATGGCGGAATTGGTAGACGCGCTACTTTGAGGGGGTAGTGTCAATTGTGACGTGGGAGTTCGAGTCTCCTTCTCCTCACCAAGATCTGCGGAAATAGCTCAGTTGGTAGAGCACAACCTTGCCAAGGTTGGGGTCGCGAGTTCGAGTCTCGTTTTCCGCTCTAATTTTCTCTCACGTTCCAACTTTTTCAGTTGTGCGTGTGAGAAAATTCTTTTTTTATACGAATACCTTAACTCAAGGCCCAGAGCCTGATGAAGCGAACTAAACAATGAATATATACGTTCGGTATTTTGACTACGACACCGTAGCAACCAATTATGAAGAAGTGCTCGATTTTCTGGCTTCTATCCCCGAAATACAAATCACCGAAGCAATGGTGAACGAGGTGCGCAGTTATGCAGAAAGCGAGATTCCCTATCCCAAACGTTACAAAATTCGTCCGCGCGTTTACTTCATAATGATCAAGACAACGGCGCAAACGCTTGAGGAATTTAAGAACAACCGCAAGGAGGACGTAATACCTGTTACTGAGGCCGGTGTGCGTAAGGAGCAGCGTACCACACAGCTCTCGATGGTGCAATTGGGTTGGTACAGAGGAGAGTTGAATTTCAAGCGAGTAATTCAGATTCCCGGTACCGGTAAATTCCAATATCAGGATACACGTTTTGCAGCCTTGGTGTGGGCCGAAAGCGGACAGCACTGTTACGACAGAATCATCAATCACTTGAAAAATCGTCAGGATGTGGATTTGCGGAGTCAATTCCCATCGGTGCGTGGCAATAGCTTCCGCTATGAATATATGGGAGTGAAGTTGCAGCAGGAGGAAGCCGAAGTGCAGGCCGTATAAGCAGCTGGTATCTCTCCGGAGCAGTTTGAAAACAAGCCGAATTATTGTTGGTTGCACCTAAATGCGACAAACCCATCATGGATTTCGGCTAAAAATGCTCAAGCCGCTTTGTCAATTTTTCAAAAAGCATTACTTTTGCATCACTTTTGGTTCCGTAGCTCAGTTGGATTAGAGCAACGCCCTTCTAAGGCGTGGGTCTAGGGTTCGAATCCCTACGGAATCACAAAGGAGAGGATAGGGGGACACCGAAAGGTGTTCCCCTATCTTTTTCGTAATCCCCCAATCGTCATAATGATTCCGATGTGCTTACGCGTATGCGCTTTGTTACAGATGTAGGCTAATGGCAGTGGCAAACGTCAAAGAGTCCGCAACTGCATTTGCCGCCGATCATGTCGCGCAGTGTGTCACGATAGAGTGCCCATAGTCGACGTCTGCACTCCATGCGCTCTTCTTCGTTGGCTGGGATGGGGAAGCGGGTATGTTGTTTTTCGGAAGGAACATCCGCATCGCATTCTCCGAACGTGATGATATATGACCAGTTGTGTGAAAGAGCCTCTTTGTCATGGCATGAGAGGACGCGGATATGCATGCCACGGCCGAATTCTTCAAGTGTCTCTTTGGCCCAATTGCCAATTTCGGTGTCGGAAGTGTAAATCGCAATTTTCATGTGTGCGCATTGTTTTATAGTAACGCAACAATCACGGCGACAGGAATTTTTCCGCTGATGGTGTATAGTATGTCGCTCGTGTACGTGCTGTTACCCCTATAGATATGCTTACCCTTAAAGGTAAGCAGAATGTCACTTTGATATGTGCTTTTGCCACGGTAGAGATGTTTTCCGTTGTAAGTGAACAAGATGTCACTGCCGTAGGTACTGTTTCCGCTATAGATGTATCTGCCATCGAAGGTGAGCAGTATATCACTGCCGTATGTGCTTCTGCCACTATAGAGGTGCTTTCCGTCATAGGTGAGCAAGATGTCACTACCGTATGTGCTGTTGCCACCATAGAGATACTTGCCATCGTAGGTACAGATAATGTCGCTACTGTAAGTGCTGTTGCCCTTATATAATCTTGATTGTGCCGAGGCTAATAATGGCAGGAGGGCAATGAATAATAGTAATGCTCTTTTCATGTGTGTATATTGTGGTTTAACTGAATGAACGTTGCTTTAACAGCCCCGTCAGCGGACGAGTTTTTTGGTTATTCGCCACTTTGACATCACCCATACAATGGAGGCACTTATGGCTGTGGTTGTCATTGTTGCAAGCAATATGCGTATGGTGTAGGGCAGGGTGGGAGTGTCGTAAAGGTCGTAGCTGAAGAATGTGAATGTGAAGTGGCACAGGTAGATGCCGAAAGTGAGCTTTGCAGCCTTTGAGAGCCACTTTCGAGGTCGGATGTTCAGTTTCTGAACAGCGACGAAAACGGGAAAGGTCATCATGAACACGTTTATTCCGGTGAAGTACCACAGTATTTCGAGGTAGGCGTAATTACCGGGGAAATACTCATTTGTTATGATGTATCCGACCGAAGTTATCGCATAGCCTATAACAAACATAGGCAGGCATATAGCCGACATCTTCTTCCAACTCCAGTTTAATGGGTATGTTTTCAGGTAGTAGGCCAGTATTAAGTAACCGACGAATCCGGATATATAGTAGAATGTGCCGTATACGTTCCAATCGCATTCACCCAAAAGGCCCATGTGTCCGTAGTTGCCACTATAACCGAGGATGGGTGCCACCATTTTGATGTATGGAATGAAGAGTGTGACTCCCCATAGGCAGAGCACAGTCTTGATGTCCTTTTGGGAGGCCTGTGTGAGCCAACTGCTGATGATGGGCATTATGAAGTACAACCCTATGAGCATGTATAAGTACCAGAGTGGTGTGGTGTCGAAATTGAAGTTGAAAACAAAACTGTATAGCCGTTGTAGCAAGGTTGTGGCTGTATAGTCGTCGACAGAAAGCTGTGGATTGGCTGTATCAGGGTGGAATGTTGTGAAATAGCAGTATGCCATCAGTGGTAGAGCTATCGACCAAAAAACAAGTGGCACGATGATGCGTCCGATACGCTTCTTGTAGAATGGGCCAAGCGTTGCCGTTGGTTTTACAGGCAGTAGCAGAACCGCTGTTATCATAGCAAAGAGAGGGACGCATGGACGCACCAAACTGCCATACATCACTCCGGTTACAAACATTTCTCTGTTTGCATCGAAATGGGCGACAAAAGGATCGCAACTATGTGAGAACACAACAAGAAGACACGCTATGACTCGTAGCATATCTATCCAACCGATATTAGGCTGCTCCTTCGTATGGGTCATGGTGTGATGGAGTCTTGTAATAATTTTTTTGAATTTATAATGTTGTCAAAGGTAAACAAAAAATGCGGGAAGCAATCTGATTTCTATTTCGGAATGATATAAGAATTGTTTTTGCGCACTTTTTCATTGCTGTCCTACAAGAAACGCAGGAGAATTCCTAATGATTAAAGAAAAGGTGCAGGATGCAGACATTATGGCAGGTAGTAAGTTGCTGCCATAGTTGCTGCCATACTCTAATTGCTTATGCTTCATCTGTTTGGAACATAAAGGTGGCAGTAGGGCAGTAAAAATGAAAAATACATGATGCGTGTGCGCGCATGTGCGTGCGATATCATGATATCTTTTCGTAAATAATCAAATCAAATTTATTGCAAATCGGCAGGTCATGGTGTAGAGGAAAAATGTCAATCAATAAGTCAACCGCATAAAACATCAAATTCTGTCGTTTGCTGCAAGCATAAAGTGCTTGCTAATGGAGAGTCTCCGTTAATGCTTAAAAATGTAATAGGAATTCACATCCATTTGGAACTGCCTTATGTGGTATTACTCAGTGCTATGTTGGATATTAGACGTGAGTCCTTATATCAATAAGAAATCTTTTTATTTTGAAAATGAAAGTAAAAATATGGCCCCCATGAGGATGCCATAATCGTCGGTCTAAAGCTATTTTTAGTCGCAGAGCACGGGGTATTGCTTTGCATACTTCAAGTTATCCACCACAAACCATCAGGAATAATGACATTTGTAAGCCTTGTACAACCTAGAAGGTATCAAAATATATTCTCGTAATTCCTTTAGGGAGGACAATGTTTGTCAGAGCGGTACAGTTTCTGATTATTTACGATTTTCATTTCGTACCGCAAATATAATAAGAAAAGCGGCGGTGGGTAATAATCGGGGGGTATTTCAAAACGGAGTTGTATTAAAGTTCCATCCAGCATACGCGCCCTGTCTTGCGAAAGGCTTCATAATGACGTTTGTAGAAACTCTCGGAATTGTCTATCACCCAAAGAATCTTGGTACGAAGCAAAGCCGGAACCTCAGGCACGGGGGCTTCGCCGTCAGTCAGGATGATGAGGCCATCGTAATCGGGATGCGCTGCCACATAGTCAATGGGAACTTGGAAGTCGGTACCACAACGCCCCTTTACCTCAAATGTTTGCTTGTTCTTCTTCGCCTCTGTCAGCCTCATCAGTTTGCCTTGCACCATGGCATCGAACATCAGCACGTCAATTTCCTGAATGCCATATTTGAAGAAGGTGGTGATGATGCGGAAGTAGCGCCCCAGTTCCTCCGAGCCTACTGACCCGCTGGTATCGATGGCGATGAGCAGGCGCGTGGTGAAGTCGTAGCGGCTACCCATCTGTTCGAATCCGAAGCGACGGCTGGGACGCATGCGCGTAAGGCGGCGCTTCTGTGTCAGGATGCTACTGCGGAACATGCGCAACACTCCCCGATAGTCAATCTTACCCTCGGCTGCCTTCTTGATGAGTTCGACCATATCGCCAGGCAGACTGCCCCATTGCGATGAACTCTGCACGATATCGGTAATCATGCGCGACTGGAAGGGGTCCTCCTCCCACAGGTCGGTATATTCCGAAGAGGGCTTGTCAGAAGCACTGGTCACATCATCGCCTTCGTTGCTCTGACCGTCGTCTGTTGACTCTTCGCCTTGTTGGCTGCCACCCTGTCCTTGTTCTTGATCTTGCTCTGCTTCCGTTGTTTGAGAACTCCCTTCACCTTGCTGTCCTCCAAAATTATCCCTACAGGGTGCATCTCCATCTTGATGGACAGCCTTCTCATCCAGCTCTTGCTGTTCGCCTTGACCGTCACCTTGCCCTTGCTGTTGTTCTTGCTCTTCTTCCGCATTTTGAGAACTTCCTTCACCCTGCTCTCCCTCAGAATTACCCTCGTTAGGTGCATCTCCATGACGATGAATAGCCTTCTCGTTTAGGCGCATGGCATACCACTCGTAGTTCTGTCCTGTGGGCAGGTCAAAATCCTCGGGGTGGGAAAGATTCGCCCACGCAAGGTTATAGGCTGGCGAAATCACCAGGTCGCTTGCCTTCTGCAACACAATGGATGGGCAGCCCATAGGCTGTCGGGCGTAGGGGTGCTGCAGCAATATGCGTATAACCTCTATACGCATTAGGTCTCGCAACATGGTATCGGGCACAGCCTCTATGATGGTCGGGTTATACTCTATACGCCCTTTGCCCGAGCGCAGCGGACACAGCATATTGGCATTCATCACAAGGCGATGGCTGCAATAGACTGTGAAGAACACCGGTTCGGTGAGGAACCACTGCTCCACCTCTTTCTGTATGCGTTCGCGGGCCGTCATAGTGTAGCGATAAATTCTACCACCGTCTTATAGGTCTTGGGCAGCTCCTTATTGATAAAGATGAGCATCTTCTTATAGTTGGTGCCATCGATGAGCGACACGAAGTGGGCATAAGCCTCGCGGTTACCCTTGTACAGGTAGTCGTGATAGGCCTTGAGGTTATCACGCACCAGCGTGCGCTCCATTGTTTCAATCTGGTCGGTTTCGAAGAAACGGCAGAGGGTGTCGTTTACCAATGACAATTGGTGCAACTGATACTTGTCCAACTCGCGCTTGGCACCCTTGAAGTCTGCAAGCAGTTCCTGTGGTGTGAGGAGTCCCTTCTGCAGAGAAAGGAACAATTTGGCTGCCGCCTGCACACCCACGATGCCAGCCACAATCTTCTGGTGAACCTGTTTCGGGTCGGAGATGTTTTCCATGACGTGTGCCACCTTCTCCCAAGCGCGGCGGTCGGGGTCTTTCTCAAGGCCCTGTTCCTCCTTAGTGTCGCCACTGCGGTCGAGCAGTTCGGGGTTGGTTTGAATGAAGTTAATGACGCGCTCGTCCAGTCCCTTGCGTGTTGCCCACAACAACCATTCCTCTACTGAAGGACGGAAGGTGTAGATATTGAAGCGCGACACCAGTGCAGGGTCGAGGTCGGTGAGCTGATACTCATCGCCATCGTTACAGGCAGAGATGATGCGACTTCCCTCGGGCAAGAGACGTCCGGCAAGTTTGCGGTTGAGCACAAGGTCCATCACCGTTTGCAAGATTTCTGGGCGTGCACGATTGAGTTCGTCGAGGAAAAGTACGACCGGTTGTCCGTCCACAGGGAACCAATATGGAGGCATGAAGGTGGTCTTTCCCGTTGCTTCGTCCTTGGTAGGAAGTCCCAGCAAATCGCCAGGATCACTCATCTGACCGAGGAACAGCGCTACGACGCGCATGCCCTTCGCCTCAAAATAGTTTGTCAGGATCTGCGACTTGCCAATGCCGTGTCGGCCCGTCAGCATAATATTTTGCCATGAGGGAGTCACCTCCAGCAGGGTCTCCAACTCTTTACTGTTTATTGCTATTGCCATAAGTGCTATATTGTTATTTTACAATTTTTTCTTCAATAAAATCGGAAGAGGAAATCATTGTGGCAGAGCCAGGACTGTAATGCTTCACGAAATCTTTTAGAGGCATGCTCCATTTCTCAATAAAAGGCAGTCCCTTATGCTCCTCTTTCCACGCCTGCGCATCTGTGGTAGTTGGGTCTGCCACATAGACCGTTCTGCCCTCGGCATCAACCCATCGCTCGCGGAGCACATCCTGTGCGGGAGTATTCCATCCCATATATACATTCTTTTCAATATAGTTGAAGGAAGTATCCCCTGTCACCTTAATTGAGGGGATTGATAAATGGAAACGGGATTCTCTTGAAAGCAATGGTTCAATGTTCCATCGCATATATTTCAGCAAGCGTGCCACAGGTTTGCCTGCATGTTCCGCAATCAATAGATTCAAGTGCTGCACCGCATTGGAATATTCCTCAATTTTGAGCAACTGACGGTGGTAAAGATTGATAACCTTGACCAGGCAATCATCTACACGGTTATTGAGAGCCGGCATCTGCTTTAAGTATGCTCCTATCATACTCATAGGAGTGGTGGAAGCGCGCAACGTGATGGAAATCTCTTCATAGTGCGTATTGGGGCAGAACACAATACCAATGCCGTATATTGCATGCATACTGCATTGACAACCTTGATAGGTCAACGTGATTTTGCTGCCGTGGGTTTTCACTATCACATCATGCAGACCTTCCTCTTGCAAGTAGGGGCATAGTATCTGCTCCACGAAGCGATTAAATTTCTGCTGATTCGAAGAACTGAAGTCTGCCATTTTCTGCACCTCCTCATTCAACGTGCGCTCCGTTGCTCTTTCAAAACATTTGCTGACAGCCGCTTTCCAGGGGCGCAACACCTGATTTATGATTTTATCCAACGGATAATCCTTGGTCACATATTCAGGAATCTTCTGCTCCAGTTTCTTGTCGTCCCAAAGTGTGAAATCAATGGTGTCGTCTGTCACGGCAGCCTCCATGCCACGTAAGCGCAGTTGCTTGGCATAATAGTTCATCTCCTCCTGGCGCAACTCCCATTCAGCGTCCATTTCCATCAAGAGGGTTGCCACGTTGAGCATATTAAAATCGGTTTCCTGCATCATCATCGCAGCTTTGGTCAGCTGCTCGCAAGGGTTCAGCTCGTAGTAGCCAAAAGGCATACCCTCCTTGCTGTATCGCTTGATGGTCATCGTTATACCGCCATAGGTGATACGCACGGTCTCCATATCGGTGCATATAGCATACACCTTCTTCAGCCAGGCGTGGTGTGCCCTCTCGTTGTCGTATATCTTCGCAGTTATGTAATGATGGGTATCCCATCGGTTTTGGGGACATGGAGCCTCCACACCCACAATTGATTTCTTGCTCACTTTCATCGCTAAGTTGGAGAGATCGGCTCCCTCGGCAGCCATGGCTTCGCGCAGACCGCTCTCCGAGAAACGGAACTTCATCTGTTCCCACTCAGCAATAGGGTTCTGCACCACAAGGTGTGCTACCTTATAGTCTTCGAAACTGAATGTATTGTTATAATCCAGAGGAGTAAACACTTTCTTGCGTATCTTCTCCAGCTGCGCATGCTCATCGGCAAAGCGCTTGGCTACCGCTGCCCGCGCCTTGCGCCGCTTTGCGGCCTTGGCTTTCCAGTATTCGCTGAACATATCTTATTGCAAAGTTTTTATCTACTACATGAAGTCTGCAAAAGGATGATAGACCTCATCGATTGTTGCTACCTCGAAACTATCCTCACCAAATTTTTCATCTACATACTGCTTTATGGACGCAAAATCATTCAATGCTTCAGGTATCAAGTTTTGCTCATGCAGTTGTCTCACCGCGTCGGCCTCATCCTTGGCATAAATCCATACCCATTCATCGTCTTCGTCTTCAGGAGGCATAGAGATGACAAGGCGGTTGGGAAAGTATTTCCCTTCCTCATCGTTAGTCTGAAACAATCCCGAATCACGTTCTTCGGCATAATAATAAAGGTGGGTGAGTTTCCCTTCAAAGCGTTCTTCTTCAAAAAGGTCCGGCATCATTGTGCCGCGTTCCCAAGGATAATACTCTTCAAATTTCAATACGCTATAATCGTCCTTATCCTCCACTTCCGGTTGACACCATTCTGCACGGAACCACCCCGAGTATTCGTCTTCTTTCCCCTCGGTGTTGATTCCTAAATTTTCAAATGCTTTACTGGTCCAACCTTCAGCATTGGCTATGGCATCATGAAGCTGATGAATGGCTTCCTTCGTGCCTTCAACCCAGTAAGTTGTAAATATATAAGTTGCCATAATTCGGATTACGATTGCCTCTACATCGTGAGGTGTTATTATGTTATTAACTTTGTTATTTTAATGTGCATCAGTGTATTTCATACCAGTCATCGGAGGCGAAGTATATACACCAAACTCATTGACCAGCATCCTGCAACAATAGTTCAGTTTCTCCAAATAGATACTTTTCAGAAGTTCCTTCAACTCCGTTTCTTTCATCTTTGCAATGGGTTTGGCAGTTTTGATCTTGTAACGGAGGACTGTCTTCGTACAGTCCTTTCCCAGTGCTGCATCCTTCGGGAGCAGAATAGCATTGTTCTGCAAATGACTGCGCCATTCGTTGGCCAATGCGACGTTGCGTTCTACATGAAGTTCTAGAGCGTATTCCGTATCCGTAAACATCTTTGCAGTACTCACACGTATCCATTCCCAATGAGCAGATTCCCATTCGTTGCCCAACCGTACCTGCAGGAATCCATTATCTCCACCAACTCCCCGATGCCCAACTGTCCATTGGACACCGCCACGCTTTTTCAGTTCTTTTTTCCACACTTCGTTCAGCAATTCTATAGTGCATTCTTCAAATTTGCCGAAAGCCAATTGCTCTATTTTCTTAATCAGCCTTCTGCATACTTCATACAGATTTTCAACAGCACGCATGTTCTGTTCGCGGCCATTGGCAATCTCTTCACGCATTTGGTGGCGCACCTCTGACACCTCATCGCGGAAGGCATACAATCTGAAGCACTCTTCCTCGCTCATTTTTTTCAGATTATGATGATCAATCACGCGGTTGCACAACATATCCATTCTCCAAGTGTCAGAATTGTCTTCAGCGAACATGTCTTTTTCAAGGGACTCCACATAGGCACGAACCACAGCAGTCAACGCTTCGGGATAGATTCGCGCCTCGAGGATGTCGTTCTTTAACCAATTAACGATGCCACTGTTGTAGGCAAGTGGAACAAAGCGACGCCCAATGTCAACACTGTCATCCTCGCAGTTCCCACCATAACTCTTTACGTCAACCTCCTTACTGCCATCGCCCGTCATATAGAACACCCACACATTGTTCACATCCACATCTTCGTCCTCTGTCATGTGGTTGATGTAGCGGCGTATCTGCTCAGGTTGGTCTGGTGCATCGTAGATTTTGTTTTCCACAATGATTGCTATGCGCCGTCCATTGGCGGTAAAGGTGATGAGCCCGTCTATGAAACTGTTTGCCGTATCAGTCTTATATCGGGGATTGAACAGAATATTCACATCTGAGATGTTCTGATAATGAATCATCTTGTCGCGTCCTTTGGCAAATCGGTTAAGAAAACTGTTGAGCAAGGCATATCTTCCGGAAGCATTTTGGTAGCGCATC
>JAFTXN010000005.1 GCA_017461605.1 Bacteroidaceae bacterium | reverse complement strand
ATCAGCATCGGTTCGTTGGCTTATATTCTTGGAATATAATCGGGGCTCAAGAGCAGACAAAACACCAACAATTATTTAGGCACGAATTACCCGGACATCACAGATAGTAAGCGTAAACTTACACTAAAACCGTGTTAATCCGTTCCATATAAAGTTGTTTGGACAAAACAGGAAGATATTGTTGATATACTCAATTTCCTTTGTAAATATAAAAGTCTAGCGTATGTGTTTTTACCACGTGGTGGAATGCATTATAAAGGTGCTAAGAAGCATACAGAAGAGAGGTTTATAGAAATTGATATGGGGTATATATGTCTATTCCCAGCAAAGTCTTTGACTTTTTACTCTGTAGGAAACGATGCTGAGTGGAATTATTTTAGACTTGATTCATATGATGATATTAAGCCTATTTATTTGAACAATATCCCTCTTGATGCGACTGAAGCAGATGAAGAATTGACTGAATTGTCTCCAAGTGATTATGCCCCATATGAAGTATGGGAAAGCGGAGAAGAATATCAAGGTTATATTCCAACAGAAAATATGAGAAGAGTATGCCGTTATTATCGTGGGGCATTTGTGCTATTCAATACGCGGTCGCCATACAATTTAGAATCATCGACCCATAATCGCCATAGTCTTTTTTCTGAAGATGAATTTGAATTTTACATTAAAGGTTGTGCTCGAGGACGCTTCGGTTTGAAGTATAATGAATTTATATTTGAGGCAAAAACATACGTAAACAGCCAAAAATCGGCAAAAGGATGCAGTTAGTTTCAAATTAAACCAATACCTTTGCCATAATGTAAGTGAGGAAACGGAGATGCGTTATGCTGTTGCGATGTTTCCGGTCCTCTTAATTTGAAACCAAACGTAAAGAGTTATGCAAAACAATGCACATCTTTCAAAACTGATACCTGAGCAGGCAGCACGCTACGGCGAACGCACAGCGCTGCAATATCGTGATTACGAAAAAAACGTATGGGTTCCGGTGTCGTGGAACAGCTTTGCCGACAAGGTGACAGCTGTATCGCATGCCCTGCTGGCCTTGGGCGTGGCAGTGCAGGAAAATATTGCCATCTTCTCACAGAATAAGCCGGAATGCCTCTATACGGACTTCGGAGCTTATGGCGTGAGAGCCGTCACCATCCCATTCTATGCCACAAGCAGCGGCGCACAGGTATCGTATATGATGAATGATGCAGCCGTGCGCTTCCTCTTTGTGGGAGAGCAGCAACAGTATGACACGGCATTCAGCGTCATTTCGCTCTGTACGAATTTGGAGAAAATCATCATCTTCGACCGAAAGGTCAAGAAGAACAAGCAGGACCAGGTGTCCATCTATTTCGATGAATTCCTGCAACTCGGACAGGCCGAGCATGCCACCGAGAGAGCTCGCCGACAGGAGGAGGCGACGATGGACGATTGGGCATGTATCCTCTACACCAGTGGTACCACCGGCAATAGCAAGGGCGTGATTCTGACGTGCGGCATGTTCTACGAAGCTTTCCGCGTGCACGACATGATGCTCAATCTCAACGAAGAGGATGTTATTCTGAACTTCCTGCCTTTCACACATGTCTTCGAGCGTGCCTGGTCCTACCATTGCCTCACCGAAGGTGCACGCCTTGCCATCAACCTGCGCCCGCTCGATGTGCAGAAATCGATGCAGGAGGTGCATCCCACATGTATGTGCTCCGTACCCCGATTCTGGGAGAAAGTTTATCAAGCTGTACTCGACAAGATGGAGAACGGCAGTCCGGTGCTGCGGAAGCTCATCCGTGAGGCCCTGAATGTGGGAGGTCGCTACTGGGAGGACTACAAGGCCAAGGGCATCACCCCACCGCTGAGCCTGCGGATGAAATTCGAGTTTTTCAATCGTACCGTCATCAAGTTGCTACGCAAGCAGCTGGGGCTGGAGCGTGCCAATTTCTTCCCCACAGCCGGTGCTGCCGTGCCGCGTGAGGTAGAACGCTTTGTGCATGCCGCAGGTCTCAACATCGTGGTGGGGTATGGACTGACCGAAAGCACGGCCACCGTGTCGTGCGACCGCAACGAGCAGGTGGTAACTCCGGGTTCGGTGGGACGCGTAATCGACGGACTGGAGATCAAAATCGGCGAGAACAACGAAGTGTTGCTGCGCGGAAAGACCATCACACCGGGCTACTACAAACAGGAGAATGCCACACGAGAGGCCATCGATGCCGATGGGTGGTTCCACACCGGTGATGCCGGATACATCAAGGATGGAGAACTGTTCCTCACCGAGCGCATCAAGGACTTGTTTAAGACCAGCAACGGAAAATATATTGCACCGCAGATGATCGAATCGAAGCTGGTCATCGACCGCTACATCGAGCAGGCTGTCATCGTGGCCGATGAGCGAAAATTTGTGTCGGCACTGATTGTACCCAACTATCAATTGCTCGAACAATACGCCAATGAGCATGGCATCTTGGTGGGCAGCCGCGATGTGCTGTGCAAGGAACCCACCGTGCTGAAGATGCTGGCCGAACGCATCGAAACATTGCAGCAGGACTTGGCACACTATGAAAAGATTAAGCGCTTCCTGCTCCTGACCGAACCCTTCAGCATCGAGAATGGCGAGCTCACCAACACGCTCAAGGTGAAACGCCGCGTGGTGTACGAACGCTATGCTGCCGAAATCGACAAGATATATGCCGAAGCCGAGAAGGAACACACCCCGAAGGCATGAAAGGCGTGTAGAGGGGCGTAGGTCGCAGTTTTTTTGTACCTTCGCGCCGAAAAAGAATTTTTAACACACATGATAACCATTGAACAACTCAAGGCGGCGAAGGATCGCACAGAAGCCCTGCATCGCTACCTTGACATCGACGCAAAGACCATACAACTCGAAGAAGAGCAACTCCGCACGCAGGATCCCGGATTCTGGGATGACGCCAAGCGCGCAGAGGAGCAGATGAAGAAGGTGAAAAGCCTGGAAAAGTGGATCATCGGATACAAGGAAGTGAAACTCCTCGTGGACGAACTGGAACTGGCTTTCGACTTCTACAAAGACGAAATGGTAACGGAGGAAGAGGTGGACGAGGCTTATGCCAAGACCATGGAAGCACTGGAAGGCCTTGAACTGAAGAACATGCTGCGACAGGAAGAGGACAGCATGGATGCCGTGCTCAAAATCAACTCCGGAGCCGGCGGCACAGAGAGTCAGGACTGGGCCTCGATGCTCATGCGAATGTATATGCGCTATGCCGAAGCACAGGGCTACAAGGTTATCATCTCCAACCTGCAGGAAGGCGACGAGGCCGGCATCAAGACCGTCACGATGGAGATTGAGGGAGAAATGGCCTACGGTTTCTTGAAGTCGGAGAACGGTGTGCATCGCTTGGTGCGCGTTTCGCCCTACAATGCACAGGGCAAACGAATGACCAGTTTCGCTTCCGTCTTCGTCACTCCCCTTGTGGACGACACCATCGAGGTGTATGTGGATCCGTCAAAGATCAGCTGGGACTTGTTCCGCTCCGGAGGAGCCGGCGGTCAGAATGTGAACAAGGTGGAAACGGGTGTACGTCTTCGCTATCAGTATAAAGACCCAGACACCGGCGAGGAAGAAGAAATCCTCATCGAAAACACGGAGAGCCGCAAGCAACTCGAAAATCGCGAAAACGCCATGCGACTGCTCCGCTCACAACTCTACGACCGGGCCTTGCAGAAACGAAAAGCGGCTCAGGCCAAAATCGAAGCCGGAAAGAAGAAAATCGAATGGGGAAGCCAGATTCGAAGCTACGTATTCGACGACCGCCGCGTGAAAGACCATCGCACAGGACACCAGACGAGCGACGTGGGCGGTGTAATGGACGGAAAAATCGACGGATTCATCAAGGCGTATCTCATGGAGTTCTCCGGCGAAGATGCCGAGGCCTAAGCATATTTCTACTGACTACTACAAATCAAAAAAACTTATATCCTTAAAACCTTACAGCTATGAGCAAAAAACATAAAGCCAAAGCCAAAGCTCGCAGTGAGCGCGAAGCACGTCAGGCACGCCGTGTGGTCAACGGTATCTTCATCGGACTGATTGCCGCCATGGTGATTCTCCTGGTGGGCTACTACTTCCTCGTTGGAGCATAAGCCGAGTATGGGCATCGAGATAGAGCGCAAATTTCTGGTCGAAGGCGACTACAAGAGTTGCGCCACCTCCCACAGCCGCATCATCCAAGGCTACATCAGCAGTCAGCGCGGACGGACGGTGCGTGTTCGCATCCGCGACCGCCAAGGCTACCTCACCATCAAGGGACCATCGACGGCCGGAGGATTGTCGCGCTATGAGTTTGAAAAGGAAATCACACTCGACGAAGCGCTCTCCCTGCTACGCATCTGCGAACCCGGTATCATCGACAAGGTGCGCTGGCTCGTTCCGGTGGGAAAGCACACCTTCGAGGTGGACGAATTCTTTGGTGAAAACGAGGGCTTGGTGATGGCCGAGGTGGAACTTTCGGACGAAAACGAAGCCTACGAGCGACCGGAATTCCTGGGGCGCGAAGTAACGGGCGACCGGCGTTTCTACAATTCATGCCTCCGCGTGCATCCCTTCAAGGAGTGGCGCGAAGAACTATGATTCGGGCCTGACCATCCGCCTCCGCGACAAGGCAAAACAGACAAGGCGTTCCGAAATTTCTGCAGTGCTTGTAGAAATTTCGGAACGCCTTGTTCGTTTTCGGCCGAAGCCGACGGATCCCCGAGAGGCCGCAATCGAGGAATTATCACCCGACTAAATTTGTCGGATAACCTATTTGGGGTTATCTTTGTACTCCGTTAAATCAAGAGAACACAAACTTCTCAACACAAAACACACAGTCACACACAGATTATGGAACTGGAAAAATTCGACCGACAACTGAAACTCATGGTGATGCTGGCGCAAAACAAGCAATACACCGTGGAGGACATCAGCCGACTGCTCGGCATGAACCGTCGCTCGATATACAGATACATCGACGCGTTCCGTCAGATGGGCTTCATCGTTATCAAGGAGGGCACAAAGTATCGCATCGACCACAACTCCCCCTTCTTCCGTCAAATCACCGAATACACACATTTCAGCGAGGACGAGGCCATGACCATCAACCAGGTGCTCAACTCCGTTTATGACACGTCACCACAGATACGTCGGTTGCGCGAAAAATTGGCTTCGCTCTACGACTTCAAGGTGCTGGCCCGACATGGCGTCGACGCTCTCATTGCCCATAATCTGAGCAATCTCTACAAGGCATGCACCCTGGAGCGCGTGGCGATACTGCGCGACTACACCTCGCCCAACAGTGGCGAAGTGCGCGACCGCATTGTCGAACCCTACCTCTTCCTATCGGAAAACAGCGAGGTGCGCTG
Source organism: Bacteroidaceae bacterium (assembly GCA_017461605.1). Lineage (GTDB taxonomy): Bacteria > Bacteroidota > Bacteroidia > Bacteroidales > Bacteroidaceae > Alloprevotella. Next base: position 226,436 of record JAFTXN010000005.1, on the reverse strand, counting down.
CTATGAGTTGGAAACTGGCATGAACAAAACGTTCAAGATAAGTCGCGCCAAGCGTGTGGACCTGCTTGATTTGCTCTGGAGCAACAAGGACAAACACCAACCCTTCTATTACGACCTGTTCCACTTCTCCGGCGAACGCCGTTTCCGCGTACGCTTGCTCTTGGGCTATCTGGCCATGAGCCTGCTGCTGGAGGAACATCCCGAAGCCGAGAAGCAAATCCAGCTGCACAATGACGGCCGGTGGCTGCTCGACACACAGGTGTGCAGCTTCAAGGGCGTGGGACGCTTTGTGCTCGGACTCTTCGACGATATCGAAGTGGTCGATTCGCCGGAGTTCTCGGCCTGGCTCAACGCCCGAGTAAAAGATTTAACACAGAAATACGAACATTGACATCGGCTGTCACAAAAGAGGCGGATTTTTGCATCGTAATCCTTTGACCTACGCGAGAAGCCACATGGCAACTCGTTAACCATTAAAAGACACTACGATGAACAAAATGAACACTTCCGCCATTCAAGCAGCAACTCCTGCACGTTCGTTCTCCCTCACCAACAACCGCGCAGTGCTTGCGCTGGCTCAGTTCTACAGCCACCTGCTCGAGGAAAACATTCCGCCCACACGCGCCCTGCATCTGCTGCATGCACAGATTGCCTGCACATTCGCTGTGATGCCGGCCGAAATGCCTATGCTACTACACTTGCTGCTCGTGGTATGGGCTGGAGTGGCCGTGTGGCAATGTCGAAAAAAATGATAGGCGGACTTGCCTTTTACCACCCGAAAGCCCGTCTGCACCATGCAACAGCACGAAGATTGGCCCCAAGAAGACAGTTTTCGGAAATAAATGTGTATTTTCGCTGCGTAGTATTCCTATATGCTTACAACAAGGTTCACATTTAATAATAAATACACATTATGGGAAAGAAAGCACTCCTCATGATTCTTGACGGTTGGGGCCATGGCAACCACACCAAAGGTGACGTTATCTACAGCACACCCACACCGTTCATGGACAGTTTGTATCGCGATTACCCCTCTTCCGAATTGCAGGCATCCGGCGAAAACGTGGGTCTGCCCGACGGACAGATGGGTAACTCCGAAGTGGGACACCTCAACATCGGTGCCGGACGCATCGTCTACCAAGACCTGGTGAAAATCAACCGTGCCTGCGCCGACGGAAGCATTCTCGAAAATCCCGAAGTGAAAGCCGCCTACACCTATGCCAAGGAAAACGGCAAAGCACTGCATCTGATGGGACTGACCTCTGATGGCGGCGTGCACTCATCACTCGACCACCTCTACAAGCTCCTTGAAATCTCCAAAGAATACGGCCTGGAAAAAACTTTCGTGCACTGCTTCATGGACGGTCGCGACACCGACCCGAAGAGTGGCAAGGGATTTATTGAACAGCTGCAAGGCGTGTGCGACGCCAACGGAGCTGCCATCGCCTCCATCGTAGGCCGTTTCTACGCCATGGACCGCGACAAGCGCTGGGAACGCGTCAAGGAAGCCTATGATCTGCTGGTACACGGCAAAGGAAAGCAAGCCACCGATATGGTACAGGCCATGCAGGAAAGCTACGATGCCGAGGTAACCGACGAATTCGTACTTCCCATCCACAACAGCTCCGTCGACGGAACCATCAAAGAGGGCGACGTAGTGATCTTCTTCAACTATCGCAACGACCGCGCCAAGGAACTCACCGTGGTGCTCACACAGCAGGATATGCCCGAAGCCGGAATGAGCACCATCCCCGGCTTGCAGTATTTCTGCATGACCCCCTACGACGCTTCATTCACCGGTGTGCACATCCTCTTCCCCAAAGAGAATGTCGAAAACACACTCGGCGAATATCTCAGCAGCAAGGGACTCACGCAGCTGCACACTGCCGAAACCGAGAAATACGCACACGTAACCTTCTTCTTCAACGGCGGACGCGAAACCCCCTATGAGGGCGAAGAGAGAATCCTCGTAGCTTCTCCCAAAGTGCCTACCTACGATTTGCAACCCGAGATGTCGGCCTACGAAGTGAAAGACAAACTCGTGGCAGCCATCAAGGAAAACAAATACGACTTCATCGTAGTCAACTTTGCCAATGGCGACATGGTGGGACACACCGGCATTTATTCTGCCATCGAGAAAGCTGTGAAGGCTGTGGATGAATGCGTAGCCGAAGTGGTTACAGCAGCCAACGCCACCGGATACGAAACAATCATCATCGCAGACCACGGAAACGCCGACAATGCGGTAAATCCCGACGGCACTCCCAACACAGCCCACTCGCTCAACCCCGTTCCTTTCATCTACGTGACAGAAAACAAGAACGCACGCGTGAAAAACGGCGTCCTGGCTGACGTAGCTCCCAGCATCCTGCACATCATGGGACTTCCGCAGCCGGCAGAAATGACCGGTAAGGACCTTATCGAAGACTGATTGCACAACAGCGAAAACCCAAACAAACCACAGCTCCGAGCCTCGCAAGAAGCTCGGAGCTGTTTTTATAAACAAGAAAGCCGCACAAGCATTTCAGCATGTGCGGCTTCTACATTTCTGTGGACCAGCTTGGGCTTGAACCAAGGACCTCCAGATTATGAGTCTGTTGCTCTAACCAACTGAGCTACAAGTCCGACGAGCATTCTTTGAGTTTGCTCGATGCAAAAATAGTATTTTTTACGTATACCACCAAGGTTTGAAGAGTTTTTATTGCTTTCTTGTTCTTGCTGAAAGTTTTCAGAAAGTTCAAGCTTCGGCGAGCATCTCACCGATATGGGGGCTGATGCTCGCCGAAGCTTTATAGTTAATTAAGACTCAACTTTCCGTTTTTCAGAGCAACACGATAGGTCTTGCCTTTCTTGGTTTCAAACTTCAACACATCTTCTCCGTATCGCAAAACGCAAGGCAAACCTGATTGGCTCAGCACTTTCACTTCTGTCAACTGACCACCAGCCCATGCGAGGTCGACGTCGAAATTTCCACGAGCACGCAAGCCACTGATGCTACCTTCAGCCCACGCGTCGGGAAGCGAGGGGAGCAGATGTATGCAGCCAGCATGACTCTGCAGCAGCATTTCCGTAACACCGGCAGTGCCTCCGAAATTTCCATCAATCTGGAAAGGAGGATGCACATCCCACAGATTGTTGGTCGTGCCGTTCTTCAGCAGATTGGAGTAGAGTTTGTACGAACGATTACCGTCATGCAGACGCGCCCACTGGTTGAGTTTCCATCCCATGCTCCATCCCGTAGCTCCGTCACCGCGATGGTTGAGCACGACGCGTGAAGCCTCTGCCAGTTCGGGCGTGGTGAGCGGAGAGATGGTGTGTCCGGGGTGAAGTCCGTAGAGATGGTTGACGTGTCGATGTTGGTCTTGGGGGTCGTCAATATCACGGCTCCATTCCATCAGTTGGCCGTAGCGCCCGATGCGATAAGGAGCCAAATGTGTCAACACCTCCTGCCATCGTGCCACAGCATCGGCGTCGACGTTCAACACCTTGGCCGCATCGATGGTTTGCAGCAGTATTTCACGGATTACAGCGTGTGTGAAAGTGGTTCCCTCGTCAATCGGTCCATGCTCGGGCGAGGTGGAAGGTGCTGCGGTATAAACACCGTCGGGCTTGCGCCACACAAAATCTTCACAGAACTCTGCACATCCCTTCATCAGTGGATAGGCTGTTTCGCGCAAGAAGCGTTCGTCGCGCGTATAGTCGTAGTATTCCCACAGGTGGGTAGCCAGCCACGAAGCGGCCATCGGATTATAGTTCCACGACATATCCATCCCCTCCAGGGGTGCCGTAAATCCGAAGATGTTGGCCGAAATTCCGGCAGCCCAACCACGCGCGCCCCAATAGGCCTTGGCTGTAACGCGACCGGGCTTCTCGAGCAGACGGATGAAGTCGGTCAGCGGCTCTGCGCACTCCTCAAGATGCGTCGACAGGGCCGGCCAATAGTTCATCTGAAGGTTGATATTGTTGTGGTAGTCCACACGCCACGGACCGTCCACGTTGTTGTGCCAGATGCCTTGCAGATTGGCCGGCAGATTGCCCGGACGCGACGAAGCAATGAGCAGATAACGTCCGAACTGATAGTAGAGTGTTTCGAGTCCTCTGTCCTCTTTTCCCTCACGATAGGCCTTCAACCGCTGATAGGTGGGAAGGTTGGAAGAAGGACCTTCCAAATTAAACTTCACCCGTCCGTAGAGTTCAGCATAGTCCTTGTAGTGCGTAACGAAGAGTTTGTCCCAACTCTTGCGCAAGGCTCGCTTCATCCACTGCCGTGTGGTTTTGTCGGGATCAACTCCCACGTAGGCTTTCGGGTCGTTGAAATCGGGGTCATAGTTAGGCTTGTAATCAGTGTCGGCTGTGAGAAAAATCTCCACTTCATCGGCATTTTTCACCACGATGGCTCCATTCTCGCAGCGCACTTCCCCACCCTTGGCTCGAGCGGCAATCCGCACCACATAAGCCATGCCGTTGTTGTCCAATGTTCCGCGAAACACCAAACCACCATCGCCCTCTTGCGAAAAGCATCCTTCAGAAACGGGGTTCTTGTCGTAAGCGATGCGGAGATTCTGCGCAGCCTTGCGGTCGGCACTGAAGCGCACAGCCATCACATTGTCGGGGTAAGAGATGAAAGTGCGGCGTTCATAGTGTGTTCCTTCGTAATCGAACGAAACTGTTGCCACTGCCGAATCGATGGACAAGGCTCTGCGATAGCCGCTCACGTTGTCGGGAGAGAGTCCGGTCTCGATGCATAGTTCACCCAGGGTGGTATACGAGCCGAAGCGAAATTCGGGCTCACGGGTTGCCTCGTAGGGGACAGGGCTATTGAAGTTCTGCGCCGTGAGTCGGGAAGCCTTGTTCAGATCGCCATCGGCAAAGGCTTGACGTATCTCCGGCAGCAAGTGCGCCGACTGCTTGTTCATGTTCCAGTAGTGGGCTGCGCCCTTGGCCGTACCGGGGCCGCCTCGCCACAGCGTTTTTTCGTTGAGCGTGTAGCGTTCCACGGCTATCGAGCCCATCACGTTGGCACCGATGGAGCCATTGCCCAATGGCAGTGAACTGCTCTCCCATTCGGGGTCTGTGTTGTAGGCTCCCTCACCGGCATTCACAGGTTTGTTGTCCGGCCCGAAGCGCTCGGGATGACCACCATACCACGTGGCGCGGCCTTTCAGGGAGGTGGGTTGGTCAAACCACACCGTGTTTTGTGAAAAAGCGGAAAGCGACAGCCAACCGCCAATGAGAACTAAACAAATGTTTTTCATGCGTATATTGATGTGTTTATCGGGTTACAAATAACTTCTTAAAAGCACTCGGAGCATGAGAAAGCGGCACTCGACGTACCGTTTCCCATGCTCCGTATCGGGGTGAGACTCTTCTGTTCTCTCGTGCTGTGTCCGACGTGACAAGATACGACCGTTACTCGAAGGCCGCCAGTATCTTCGCTGCTATCTCCTGCATTTCGGAAGCCGGAATCTGCAACTTCTCCTTCCGGAAGTCCATATCGCCTTCGCTGTGAAGCGGAATGAGATGGATGTGAGCATGGGGTACTTCCAGGCCCAGCACTGCCATGCCCACTTTGCGGCATGGGAACGCTTTGCCGATGGCCTTGGCCACACGCTTGGCAAACACGGTCATCTCGGCCAGGGATGCATCGTCCATATCGAACAGGTAGTCCACTTCCTGCTTGGGAATGACCAAAGTGTGCGCCTTGGCTACAGGATTAATGTCGAGGAAGGCATAAAACTTCTCGTCCTCCGCACATTTGTAGGAGGGAATTTCGCCGGCTGCAATCTTACTGAAAATTGTCATAATGCGCTGAATGTTTTTCGGTGTGCCACTTAGTCGATGCTGATGCTGAGAATCTCGAGGCTGATGGTGCCTTGCGGAATTTTCACATCCACCACATCGCCCACTTTCTTGCCCAACAGACCTTGCGCAATAGGAGTTGTCGATGAAATTTTGCCTTCACGAAGATTGGCCTCGCTCTCGCTGACGATGGTATACTTCATCACCATTCCGGTCTTCGTGTTACGCATCTCGACAGTGGAGAGTATCTGCACCACGTCGGTACGCAGCATGGCGGGATCGATGATTTTGGCATCGGCAATGGCTGCTTTCAGATTGCTGATCTTCATTTCCAGCATTCCCTGCGCCTCTTTGGCAGCATCATATTCACTGTTTTCCGACAGGTCTCCCTTGTCGCGTGCCTCGGCAATGGCTGCCGAAGCTGCCGGGCGGTCGATGGTCTCCATCTTACGGAGTTGGGCCACCATTTTGTCGTAGCCCTCTTGTGTCATGTAAGCCATAATGTCTTTATTCTTTACTTTTTTGTTTTTTGATATCAAATGATGGTTTCTGCAAACACCATCGGGCTTCCTGCACCTCGTTGCCGCACTTGTGCACACGGGCAATCCGTGTTTTTCAGAGGATGCAGTAAAAAACTGAAAGAACTCCCGGCATCTTTGCGCTGCGGGAATTCCTTCTTATACCCCTTATTAACTGTGTTTCGTAGGCAAAGGTACATCTTTTTCTCTGTATTCCAAATTTTTCCGACGAAATAAGAAAAAGCCGCAAGCACCGGCGCAAAATATGCAGTGCTTGTAGAATTTTCTGCAGTGCTTGTAGAAAAATCTGCAAGCACTGCAGAAAACGAGGGACTCGTTGTGGGCAAAAAGCCCACACTACACGCACTTCAACGGCAGGCTTCAGGAGACATAAAATGACAATCTTGGAGCACGCGCTCTGCATGCTCCAAGATTGTCATTCGGCTTGCGTCCGCTCCCGTCGGACTGCCATAACATATCACACACGGGGGAATGTTTCTTACCCCTGATAGATTGCCTGATGTTGGGACTTTCTGAAAATTCCGGCCAGATAATGATGGTTCAGAATGCAATAGTGAGGTCGGGCAATGTGGGCAAAATAGTCCACACCGCTGCGCGGAGCTTTCAGCACACCGATACCGGAGAGCGGCATCAATCCCTCTATTTTCAGATTCAGCAGCGCAGCCATATCTCCCATGGCAGTGCTCACTGCGAGTGTATCCTGCTGTGGCTCGGCAGGTGTCGAAACCGGACAACTCAGGGTGTCGTTTTCGAGACGCGTCACCTCAACTCTCACCACACCGGCACGGAGCATGTCGATTTGCTTGGCGGCTGCCAATGACAAGTCTACAATGCGGCCTCTGCAGAAAGGACCTCGGTCCGTCACCTTCACCACCACCTCCTTGCCATTGCGAGTGTTGCGAACGCGCAACCGCGTCCCGAAAGGCAAAGTGCGATGCGCACACGTCAGGCTGTCCTTGTGATAAACAGCACCGCTGCTGGTGCGGCGACCATGAAATTTGTTTGCGTAATAGGATGCGCCTCCCTGCATTTGGGCGAAGATAAATTGAGAGGCCAGAAAGAAAAGAACAGATACAATAAATGATATTCTATACTTCATATTTTACTTTTTCCACAAGAGCAACAAAAAAAGGAAGATTTGTTGAGTCCGACAAGCCCAAGGCTTCTGCAAGGTCTGTCGGAACAGGCGCATTCTCTCACACGCCCCCTTGCGATGTTTGCGGTGCAAAGGTAGTCATTTTCTCCCCGACCGAAAAATCTTTCCTGCTTATTATCACCACTTTAACTTTTTCAGAGAAGTCCGAAACGGCGTTTTTTGCATAGTTATCCACAGGGTAGACGCCCCGGCACCGCGCCCCGAAGACAGCGCGCCCACAACAAACTTAACCACCTATGACACAACAATATAAAGCATTATTGCACATTTGCCGAGAAAGCATGCAAGACAACAGTTATCCACAGGTTGCGCACACCTACCCGATGCACATCCGTCCGAAAGCACTATTTAACATTCGTAAAAGGATGTATATGATATAAAAAAGGTTGATAAAAAGCGATTTCCGCAGCGCGTGCGGCTTCGTTACTCTGAAATTTTACACTAACTTTACACAAAAATTCAGACACCCATATCACATGACTGTCACTCTCATTATTCTGGCATTGTCTGCCATTCTGTTTGTCTCGGGTCGCATCCGCTCTGACCTTGTGGCCATCTGCGCCGCCCTGTCCTTGGTACTCACCGGTGTCCTCACCCCCGAGGAAGCGCTCTCCGGCTTCTCCAATCCCATCGTGGTGATGATGGCCGGCCTCTTCATCGTAGGTGGCGGCATCTTCAGCACGGGCCTGGCCAAGAAGACGGGTAGCTATATCGTCGGCTTAGCAGGCAACAATGAGAAGAAGCTCCTCATCCTTGTGGTGCTGGCAACGGCCGCCGTCGGAGCCTTTGTCAGCAACACCGGCACCGTGGCACTGATGTTGCCCATTGTGGTGAGTATGGCACAAGGAGCCGGCATATCCTCCTCACGACTGCTCATGCCCCTGGCCTTTGCCGGCAGTATGGGTGGCATGCTGACCCTCATCGGTACACCTCCCAACCTCATCGTCAGAGACTCGCTCATCAACGCCGGCTATGAGCCGCTGAGTTTCTTCTCGTTCACACCGGTAGGCCTCATCTGCATTGCTGTTGGCCTCCTCGTGCTTGTGCCCCTCACCGGGCGCTTCCTGAAAGGTCGCGGAAAGCAGACAGCCAAGCAGAAAAACAAGTCGCTGGGCGAGCTGGCGCAGGAATACCGCATCACCGACAACCTGACAGGCCTGCGCGTGAGCCACCTGTCGCCGGCTATTGGAAAAACAGTGAAGCAACTCAATGTGCACGGATTGTATCGGCTCACCGTCATAGAGATACGCCGCACCAGCTCCAACAACAAGTTGCTGCAAAAAATCGAACAATATGCCGTCAGCGACGTCCCCTTGGCCGAAGGTGATGTGATCTATGCTCGCGGACCCGAGGAAGGCGCTCAGAAGTTCGCCAACGAAATGTTGCTGAAGCCCGTTCCTCTGAACAAGAAGGACAAGAGCCTGCGCTTCTACAACGTAGGGATGGCCGAAATACTGCTCATGCAATCGTCCAATCTGGTGAACAGCACGGTCGTGGAAAGCGGCTTCCGCGAGAAATATGGAGTGAACGTATTGGGCGTACGCCGCCGCGACCAATACTTCCTGCAAGGATTGAAAGACGTACGACTGCATGCCGGTGACATCATCCTGGTGCAGGGAGAATGGAAAGCTATTTCCGGATTGGCACAAGAGAACGATTGGGTGGTGTTGGGACAACCCTTGGAACAGGCCGCCCATGTTACGCTCGACCACAAAGCCCCCCTGGCAGCCCTCATCATGTTGGCAATGGTCATCGTGATGGCAGTGGAATCCATCCCCATTGAACCGGTTACGGCCGTGGTAGCTGCAGCCGTACTCATGATATTCTCAGGATGCCTGCGCAACGTTGAAGCAGCCTACAAGAACATCAACTGGGAGAGCCTCGTACTCTTCGGAGCCATGTTGCCCATGGCAACTGCACTCGAGAAGACCGGAACATCGCACCTCATCTCCTCAAGTTTGGTCGGAGCCATCGGTGATTTAGGCCCCTATGCCCTGCTCACCGCCATCTATCTCACCACTTCGATTCTCACCTTCTTCATCAGCAACACCGTAACAGCCATGCTGATGGCACCCATCGCCATGGCTGCTGCCATAGAGCAGAGCATCAACCCGATACCTCTGCTCATGGGCGTAACCGTGGCCGCAAGTATGTGCTTTGCTTCCCCGTTCAGCACCCCGCCCAATGCGCTTGTGATGTCGGCCGGCGGATACCAGCCCATCGACTATATCAAAGTGGGGCTGCCGCTGCAGATAGCCATCGCCCTGGTGATGATTGTGGCACTGCCGCTGCTCTTCCCCTTCTGAGCATGACCGATGCTTCGAAAGCGTACGGAAGCGTTTTCGAAGCACTTCACACTATTCCATTAGCCACAAAAAAATACAAAGAAAGCCGCCCGAATCCTCGGACGGCTTTCTGCTTTTCTTTGCAAGCACTTCAACTGCCAGTGGCACTTGCTTGTTTTTTTCTATTACGCATCAATATCTGCGTAATGTGCGTTTCGCTCGATGAACTCGCGACGCGGACCTACCTCATCGCCCATCAGCATCGAGAAGATATAGTCGGCCTCTGCCGCATTCTCAATCGTAACACGCTTCAACAGACGCGTCTCAGGGTTCATGGTCGTTTCACGCAGCTGGTCGGGGTTCATCTCTCCCAAACCTTTGTATCGCTGCGTGGTGATGCTGTTTTCCTGTCCGTCGCCATACTTGTCGATGAAGCGCTGACGCTGCATCTCGTCGTAGCAATACTCTTCCACCTTGCCCTTCTTGCACTTGTAGAGCGGCGGCATGGCGATGTAGAGATAGCCCTCGCGGATGAGCTGCGGGAAGTAGCGATAGAAGAGTGTCATCACCAAGGTGGCAATGTGCTTACCATCGACGTCGGCATCGGCCATCACAATTATCTTGTGATAACGCAGCTTTTCGATGTTTGCTTCCTTGTCGTTGCCATCCACTCCAAAGCGTATGCCAAGCGCCTGAATGATATTGTTCACTTCATCACTCTCGAAGGCCTTGTGCCACATGGCTTTCTCAACATTCAGGATTTTACCGCGGAGGGGCAGAATGGCTTGCGTGGCACGGCTGCGTCCCTGCTTGGCAGAACCGCCGGCCGAGTCACCCTCGACCAGAAAGAGCTCGCATTCTGCAGGATCCTTTGACGAACAGTCGGCCAGCTTTCCGGGCAAACCTCCACCCGAAAGCGGGCTCTTGCGCTGCACGCTCTCACGAGCTTTGCGAGCGGCCACACGAGCCGTAGCCGCAAGTATCACCTTGTCGACAATGAGTTTGGCTTCCTTCGGATGCTCTTCCAAATAATAAGAAAGGGCTTCGCCCACGGCCTGATTTACGGCACCGGCCGCTTCGCTGTTTCCGAGTTTAGTCTTGGTCTGACCCTCAAATTGCGGCTCGGCCACCTTGACAGAGATTACAGCCGTAAGGCCTTCGCGGAAGTCCTCACCCGTGATTTCCACCTTGGCTTTCTCAAGCTGCTTGGCCGCTGTCTGCTCCGCATACTTCTTGAGCACACGCGTAATGGCCTGGCGGAAACCTACCAAGTGCGTACCGCCCTCTATGGTGTTGATGTTGTTAACGTAGGAATGGAGGTTCTCGCTGTAAGAGGTGTTGTACATGATTGCCACCTCAATGGGGATGTTGTTCTTCTCGGTGTTGAGATAGATAACATCGTCGAACAGATGTTGGCGACTGGAGTCGATGTATCGCACAAACTCCTGCAATCCCAGGTCACTGTGGAACACTTCTTCGCGAGTGTTTCCCTCGTCGTCCTTACGCAGGTCCACGAGTTTGATAGTGATTCCGGCATTCAGATAAGCCAACTCGCGCATACGGTTCGCCAATATATCGTATTTGTAAACCGTGGTGGAGAAGATGCTGTCATCGGGCCAGAATTGCTGGCGAGTGCCTCGGCGGTCGGTCTCACCCACAATTTTCACCGGATAGAGGGGATGTCCCTTTTCGTACTCTTGCTGATAAATCTTTCCATCGCGATATACCTGCGACAACATGCGCTTTGAGAGTGCGTTCACGCAAGATACACCCACGCCATGCAGACCACCGCTCACCTTGTAGGAGCCTTTGTCAAACTTACCACCGGCATGCAGCACTGTCATTACCACTTCCAACGCCGAGCGATGCTCTTTGGGATGCTCGTCCACGGGGATACCGCGTCCGTTGTCCTGCACCACAATCGAATTGTCCTCGCAGATGGTTACTTCGATGTCTGAACAAAATCCTGCCAAGGCCTCATCGATGGAGTTGTCCACGGTTTCGTAAACCAAGTGATGCAGTCCTTTTTCGCTGATGTCGCCAATATACATGGCCGGACGCTTACGCACAGCTTCAAGTCCCTCGAGGACTTGGATATTACTGGCGGAATACGTCGCACCATGCTTTGCTGTTTCTTCCATATAATAGTTGAAATTTTTATGTCGTTATAACGGAACAAAGATACGCAAAAGATTTCATTCTGAACGGCATTTGCGCTTTTTTTCAACGCTTTCATCGGAAAGATTTTATCCTTCTCGAAACACAAAAAAATCCGGAGGATTTTTGTCCTCCGGATGATTGTTTTTTGTCGATGTTTTCTTGATTTTTCGTCAGAATGTTACGCGAAACATGAAGCGGATGCCCCATTTCTGCGTGCCGGGTTGGTCCACATAAGTCAGGCGGTGAACATACTGGATGTGGAACAGCTTGAAGATGTTGTGGATGCCGGCCACCACTTCTACATAGGGCGTTTTCTTGTCCATCACGTGCGACAGATAATGATAGTCTCCCGTTTCGGCATCAAACGAGCCGGGAAAATAGAACAAGCCTGCATCACCGGCATTCTTCTCGAGGAAAGGATTGTTCTTGCTCGACAGCGTTCCCCACAGCACGTTACAGCCGATGAACTCGCGCCACTTGAGTTTCTTGAGCAAAGGAATGCGATTGAAGAGCTTACCGTTCATATCCCACGACACCATGAGCGAAGCATAGCGGTCGTTGAGGAACTCCATGTTATCGATGAGGTTGAACGTGTTGTCCTCGATGATGTACGAAAGGTTGGCGGCCGGCATGATGAGTAGCGGATAGGGCACTTTGTTCCACTGTATGCCACCCTTCACATTGGCGTCTATTTTTCCCCAAGAGTTCAGCCAAAAGCGCTTATACACTCCGACTTCCGTCATGTTGTAGGTATAGTCACTGCCAAGCACTCCCTCGACTCCGGTGGTGTGGCTCAGACTATAGATGGGAGCATCGTGATTGGCCGCAATGCGTCGCTGCTTTGTGTTCACCCACTTGGCACCCGGCTGATAGGTCAGTGAAGCCGTCAGGTCAGTGGTGCGAATGCTCTTGAGATGCCCCGCATTAATCGGGCCCGAACCTGCGATGAGCGGCTGATAGAAGAGGGAGGCCGTGGGCTCGTTTTCCTCTGTTCGCAACTGCACCTTAAATCGCAGACCGTTCTCCCATTCGCGATCCCACTTCAGCGTGAAATTTTCGTAATACATCATGTGCTCCACATCCGTCCATTTGAAAGACGTGAACACGTTGTCCTTGTCCGTCGGCATGAACTTATCGCTGGGCGACATCACATCCCGATTATAGGTGAAGGTAAGGTTGTTCACCGGGAATTCGCGTGGAAGATAGGCCTTCTTGTTGAAAGAATAGGTCACCTCACCCAGGCCTTTCCAACGATGATCCTTAAATCCGTAAGCCACATAGCCACGTAGGAAGATATGGGGGTGAAGATTGGCCGTGGTCTGCGCAGAAGCACGGAGGCGAAGCCCGTCGACGAAGTTCTGCGAAATCATCGTGTTCACCGGACCTATATCCACCTTACTGGGATGTTTGGGGTCTACCGATGTTTCCACAAAGTTTTCGATAAAGGCTTTACCCACGAACAGCACAGGCTTAAAACCCTTGATGCTCTCCAGACGCTTGATGAAGAGCGACATTTTGTCCTCCGATGCTGTCAGGTCTTCCGAACGATGCTCTTGCCAAAACTCCTCGTCTTGCATCATAGCGTTGGCGGCAGTTACCTGATTGCCCTTGAAGCGGAAGGTTTTGTCCGGTATCTTCGAGAAATCGTAATTGCTATATTCGGTGGTGCGGCGCACCTGGAACTTCTGTATGAACTTGGCCAGGCGCAACTGCACTATCATGTCGTCCTTTATCAACACCTGCTCACCGGTCGGAAGTTGGTCGTAGACCTGCGTGATATCCATTCCTTCCACGAAGTTGATGCCTGTGCGCATCGGCACACCCATCTGCACGCGCTTCACACGGTAGGTGGAGTCGGCCACGATGTACAGATTGCCCGAGAAACCGAAGTCCTGCGAATTGTTGGGCGTGAACGAAACGTGTATACACTTCTCACCTTCCACCTGTAGCGTGTCTTCAATGAAATACCTATAGAAGCTGATGGCCGTCTTCGAGGAGATGGGACTGGTGAAGGGATATTGCAACAAGCGGATATCGTCCTTGTAAATGTCCACGTCGGAGAAACAATCCTGCAACATGGTGCTCATGATGTCACCGGTATTGATGAGGTCGTTCACGCCGGTGTTGCGTTTGCCCAACACGATGCTCTTCTCCGCCTCGGGGTCTTTGCGATAGATGTGTCGGGTTACGGCTTCATCCACCGACAGCGGCAAAATCAGCTTGCCGGTCTCCTTGCAGGTCTCCACATGGTCTTTCAGAAAAGCGAACTTCTTGAATTCTCCCTCTTGGAAGACGCGCTCCGTCATCTCGTTGAAAGCCAGCGTCAACTTGCTGTATCGGTCGATGCTATAGTAGTCGTGTTCTTTCAGATTGCTGTTCTTCTTCGCCGCAATCACTTTGCGCATCAGCTCCACGGCCGGATTATTCTTGCGGCTGTATTTGTCCTTTCGCCCCGTCACGACGGCTTCGTTCAGCGATAGGTCAGTGGGTTCGAGCTTCACGCGGTGATGACCGGGCTGGCTCACCTTGAAATTCTTCGTGTCATACCCGATGATGGACACATAGATGCGGCCGGCCTTGAAGGGGAGCGAGAATTTGCCGTCGGTGTCTGTCTGACCACCGCCGCCTTTCTCAAATCTTACATTGGCAAAGGGGATGGGCTCGCCGGTCTTGGCATCGGTCACAATGCCGGTGATGCTTTGCGCCCACCCGACGACGACCATTGTTGTTGCTATGAAGAATAGTAAAAAACGTTTTCCGAACATACAAATAACAAATGAACAGGCGACCCGAAGCATTCTCACCGAAAACTCACAGGCCTCCCTCCGTTTTCGGTGCAAAAGTAGAAAGTTTTTTCCAAACTCCTGCGACACCGGCTCTTAATGTATATAATAAAAGGTATAAAGAACAAAAATGCAAAGTCTGTGTTGCGGAACCGCCCGGCTCTGCACAAAAGCACTGCCCCCACTTCACTCTGTGAGCAAGCGGGGGCAGCGTTTATGCAAGGTTTGCCAAACGGCAACAGGGGTTTAGTCGATTTCTTCGTCGGCTTCCAGACCACCCATCTCGCGGATGGCATTCTTCAGCATCACATACTGCTGGAAGAGGTGGTTCACAGGCACTTCGTCCTTGGTGTAGTCGTGCATCGGACTCTTGAGGAAGAAGCCCAGGAAGCGCTGTATGCCCCAACGACCGTCGCGGGCGGCAGCGTCACTGAGGAGCACGAGGTCGAGCATCAGGGGCGCAGCCAGGATAGAGTCGCGGCAGAGGAAGTTGATCTTGATCTGCATCGGATAACCCATCCATCCGAAGATGTCAATGTTGTCCCAGCCTTCCTTATTGTCGTTGCGGGGCGGATAATAGTTGATGCGCACCTTGTGGTAATAGTCTGTGTAGAGATCGGGCTGCTCTTCGGGCACGAGGATACTCTCGAGCGTAGAGAGCTTCGACACTTCCTTGGTGCGGAAGTTGGCAGGCTCGTCGAGCACGAGTCCGTCGCGGTTGCCGAGGATATTGGTAGAGAACCATCCGCTCAGGCCGAGGCAACGTGTGCCGATGATGGGAGCAAATCCACTCTTGACGAGGGTCTGTCCGGTCTTGAAGTCCTTACCTGCGATAGGCATCTTGGTCTTTTCAGCCATTTCCCACATAGCCGGGATGTCCACGGTGGTGTTGGGAGCACCCATGATGAAAGGTGCGCCTTCGGCCAGGGCAGCATAGGCATAGCACATAGAAGGAGCGATGTGCTCGCGGTCGTCGGCCTTCATGGCAGCTTCGAGCGCAGCAAGCGTTCCGTGCACTTGCTCATCCACCGGCACATACACCTCAGTGCTGGCAGCCCAAATCACAACGATGCGGTCGCAATTGTGAGCGGCTTTGAAGTCGCGGATGTCCTTACGGAGTTCTTCCACCATCTCCCAACGAGTGGCGCAATCCTTCACGTTGTCACCATCCAAGCGGCTGGCATAATTCTTGTCGAAAGCTGCCTTCAACGGAACGATGGCCTTGAGTTCGTCCTCCACGGGGAGAATATCCTTGGCACGAAGCACTTCGGCATTCACCGCACTCTCGAAAGCATTGGCGGGATAAACGTCCCAGGCTGCAAACTCCAAGTCGTTGAGCGAGGGCAGAGAGATGATGTCGCTGTAGTGCAGATATTTCTTGTCTGCTCCGCGACCCACGCGAATCTTGTCATACTGCGTCATTGAGCCGACAGGCTTTGCAAGACCCTTGCGCGCCATCAGCACGCCTGTAATGAAGGTAGTGGTTACGGCACCGAGGCCCACACACATCACACCTAATTTTCCGTTAGCTGGTTTCATATTATTGTGTAATTACGTTTAATTTTCTAAAACACCACAAAGCTATAAAAAGTTTTCTTGTGAAATATCCTAAAAGGCCGGAAAAAGCATGCAAATAGTACTTAAACACCACCTTTTGGTACTTTACAACTCAAAAAAAGGCTTTTCTCGTGTCCGAAATGGCGCATCTCGCGTTCGAGCTGCCGCGCACGGCCACCGGTCATTTCGTCCAGCAAAGCCCAGAAGCGGGGGCCGTGATTCATCTCGCGCAGGTGGGTCAATTCGTGGCACAGCACATAGTCGACAAGGTGCGACGGGGCGAGCATGAGCCACAGCGACAGATTGATGTTGCCCAGCGACGAACAACTGCCCCACCGCGTGTGAATGTCCTTAATGGTTACCCGATGATAGCGCAGCGTTCCGGCCAAGCACGACAGGCGTTCGGGCAAGATGGCTTCAGCCTGTCGGCGCAACGCAGCCACCAGCACGCGCCACAGCCACTGCTGCACAGTCTCACTGTCCAAGTCGATGCCTGCCGGCAATGCAATGTGTTCGCGTCCGGGCGCACTGCTCACGACGGCACGCGGCAACCGCCCCGGTCCGAAGGTCAGGAGCAGCAGGTCGGTCTCTATTCTGAAATCGTAGTCGATGCGTGGTCTCACGGGCAGCAAAGGTAGGCATTTCGCCACGAACACCGACGGAGAGCGCGCAACAAACCCTCGAAAAGCAACACGAGACGGAAGAAATCAGCCAAGGCTTGAGTAAAAACGAAGGAGGGGGTTCTTGAAAAGTGGCAAGGCTTGCCAAAAAAGTGGCATCCCGTGCCAAAAAAGTGGCAAGGCCTGCCAGTTTTCCTGCAAGGCCTGCAGAAAATTCCGCAGTGCTTGCAGAAAAATCTGCAGTGCTTGCAAAAAAAGCACAAACGCCGTTGGGGAAAACAGACATGGGGCAACCCGAGGGCTCACGCTCCTCACCACGACGCGAGACAGCCCTGCCATGAGGGAGCAGTGCCATCCGGTCGGTCTATGTACAGAACAAGTTTTTACACAACGCTTCGGCAACGGCCGAAGACAAGGATACAACATCTCAGCAAGCAGCCGACGAGCGACACGCACACCGTCGGCAAGCCTTCGGGCAGGGAGTCGGCTATGCTATTCGCCCACCTCCATCACCTGCGCACCGGGCAGGGCACGCACGATGCCGGAGTCGTGACTCACGATGACCATGGAGCAATCGGCACGCAGCGTGTTCAGCATCTCATATAGTCCGCCGCGAGCTGCGGAGTCGAGATAGGTTTCGGGCTCATCGAGCAACAGGAGTCGGGGTCGGTCCACGATGGCGCGGGCCAGCAGGGTGCGTTGCCATTGTCCTCCGCTCAACGCACAGATGGGGCTATCCGCCAGCGAGGTCAGCGCCAGGCGTTCCATGGCTTGCGCACACTTTGCCTCGCAAGCCTCGCGTTCCTTTCGTGAGGGGAAAAAGCCCTGTCGGACACCGCTCTTCACCACCTCGTTCACCGTGATGGGAAATGTGCGGTCCATCTCGCCGGCTTGCGGCAGGAAGCCCACACGCAGCCCCTCGCACCGGCACACTTCACCGGCTTGTGGCAACAGCAGACCGGCCATCACGCGGAGCAGGGACGTCTTGCCGCCACCATTGCGCCCCGTGAGCACCCACACCTGTCCCGCACATACATCCATCGAGACATCACGCAACACCGTATGTGCGCCGTAGGCTATCCGCACGCCTCTCAGCGACATCAACACCTCAGCATCCATCGGCCAACGCTTTAGCAATACGTATCATCTCGGCCTCCCACTCGTACGACAAGGGATTGACCTCCACCACCTCGGCACCTGCCTCACGGGCAATGGCATTCGCCACTCTCCCCCGGTGTTCGGGCTGCACGAAGACGGTATGCACACCCTTGGCACGGCAGGCCCTGATGAGCTGTTCCACACGCGCCGTTCCGGCCTCCTTGCCCTCGTGCTCCACGCTGAGCTGGTGCAGTCCGTAGTCGCGAGCGAAATATCCCAACGCCGGGTGTTGTATCAGGAAGGTGCGATTGGGGCAATCCTGCAGCAAGGTCTTGATTGCGGCATCCAGGCTGTCGACCCTTTGCACAAAGGCCTGCAAGCGCTGCGTGTAATAAGCCGTTCCGGCCGAGTCGGCTTCACACAGGGCTGCATGTATCTTCGTCGCCATGGTGCGCACATTAAGGGGCGAGGTCCACACATGCGGGTCTTCGCCATCGGCAGCGGCATCGCCATGGCTGTGCGGCAGCAGCGTCAGTCCGTCCGACAGACTCACCATCCGCACACCGGGAGCATTCTCTCGGATTTTCTCCAACCGCGTACGCTCGAAACCGAGCGTCCCGACGCGAAAGTAGATCAGCGCATCGTTCATGGCCACCAGCTGACGGGGTGTGGGTTCGTAGGTCTCGGGCGAAGCTCCCGAGGGAACCAGCGCCACCACTTCGCAACGCTCACCGGCCACAGCCTCAACAAAGTGGCGCAGCGGTTCGATGCTGACCACCACCTGCGGACGGTCGGCTGCCGACGGCCGATGGCATGCCGCCATTCCCAGGATACAAAGCAAGAACAGGGGTATGAGATGTTTCATCTTCTTCTTCAAATTTCATTAAGTCTACACTTGTTGCAACGCATAGAGCAACAACCAGTAACGAACAAACTTACCAATGGCAATATAGAGCATCGACAGATAGATATTGGCACGCATGAAGCCCAAGGCCACGGTTACGACGCTGCCCAACAAGGGCACCCAGCCCAACAATCCGGCCAAAGGGCCGTAACGCCGCACATAATTGCGGCCGCGCTCCAACTTCTCAGGCGACACCTTGCAATAACGTGTGATCCACTCCTCACGCCCCAACGAACCCACGCCGTAATTGAACAGACTGCCAAGCACGTTGCCCAAAGTGCCCCACACCAACAATTCGGCCGCGGGGGTGCCGGCAAAAAACAGGGCCGTCATCACCACTTCCGAACTAAAGGGGAAGAAACTGCCGGCCAGAAAGGCGGCAACAAACATCCCGAAGGAGCCATAATCAATGAGCAGTTGAATAAGAGCGTCCATGCTACAAACGATTGTAAATGCCCAGCGCCAACCAACAGGCCAACACCACATAGAACCACAAATTCACCTTGAAACCACGTCCCAGCGTGAGGTGATGGGCCACAAGGGGGGCCGCTGCCACCATCAACACGCGCAACACGGCATCACCCCACTGGGGCTGCGCCACCAGCAAAGCGGCATAGAGCAACACCTGGAAGATGATGGTGTAGAAGTACATGCGGATTTTTATCTTGTCGTTGTAGGCCGTGCGCACATAGTGCCAAACGGCCATCAGCGACAATGCCAGCACAAAGAGAGCACTCACCACCTGCGGACTGTGTAACGGAGGATACACGGGTGGCACGAACACCAACAACTCGCTCAGTTCGGACAGTGCCACGTCCAACCGGTTCTGCCAGATGGCCCATCCCACATACCCCCACAACGGCAGCAGCAGTCCCAGCATCCCGGCCACAAAGGTGCGCCAAGTGAACGAGCGCAGGTGCACCAACATGGAGAAATATAGCCAAAAGGCGGAGAGCAACAGTGGTGGAAAGAACATGCTTCCCACCCCGATACACAGAAATGAGTGAAAGGTGTAGCCCTCGGCCCGCGGACGCTGATAGGTCTCGAATAGAAGACACAAGGACAAAACAAGGCAAACGGGAGGCACCATGTACACACTCCACTGATGCAGAAAGGGGCACACGGCCATCAGCAGGAAGAACACACTGCTGCTCATGCGTGAGCGGACACGCAGCAACGAGTTGCGGTTGTTCCATTCGATAATCACATAGCCCGAAACACACGTTGCCAACAAGCCACCCCACAAAGCACCACCCCCTGCGCCCGGAATATACCATAACGCAGCAAGCAGCAACAGCGCAAAGGGCAAAAGCCATGTACTCTCGGCTACCCGACAACGGAACGACCTTTCTCGCAAAATACTCTCAAATTTTAGTGCTCCACATTCTCGGACCTATACATTATTATATATATAGGCCGAGCGTCCGGGGGCTTTACAAATCCGCACCGATATCTGTGCGGTAATACTTCTTCTCAAATTGAATTTGCGCCGCGCCCTTCATGGACTGCTGCAAAGCCTCCGCACGGGTGGCGCCATAAGAGCTGACGGCTATCACACGACCTCCGGCCGTTACGAGCCGGCCATCCTTGAGTGCGGTTCCGGCATGGAACACCACACTACCCTCCACCATGGCATCAGTGATGGGGAAGCCTTTTTCGTAAGCCTGCGGATAACCGCCCGAGACGCACATCACACACACCGCAGCGCGTTCGTCAAATTCCACGGTGCGCTCCGACAAGTTGCCTTGCGCCACGCCCTCGAACAGGTCCACGATGTCGCTCTTCAGACGCAACATCACGGTTTCGGTTTCGGGGTCGCCCATGCGGCAATTGTATTCGATGACCTTCGGCTCACCATCGCAATTGATCAGACCGAAGAAGATGAAGCCCTTATAGTCGATGCCCTCGGCTGCCAGTCCGTCGACGGTGGGACGGATGATGCGTTCTTCCACCTTCTGCATCCATGCAGCATCTGCAAAAGGCACGGGCGAAACGCTACCCATGCCACCGGTGTTCAGCCCGGTATCGCCCTCGCCAATGCGCTTATAATCCTTGGCTTCGGGCAACAGCTTGTAGGATTTGCCGTCGGTCAGCACAAACACCGAGCACTCCACGCCGCTCAAGAATTCTTCCACCACCACACGCGAGGAAGCACCACCGAACATTCCGCCCAGCATCTCGCGCAACTCACTTTGCGCCTCCTCCAACGTGGAAAGGATGAGCACGCCCTTACCGGCACACAGACCGTCGGCCTTCAGCACATAGGGCGGACGCAACGTGGCAAGAAATTCGCAGCCCTCCTCCACCTGCTCACCGGTAAAGGTGCGATAAGCAGCGGTGGGGATGCCATGACGCATCATGAAGCTTTTGGCAAAATCCTTCGAACCTTCGAGCACGGCACCGGCCTTGCTCGGACCAATCACCGGCAGATGCGACAGGTGCGGATGACCCTGGAAATAATCGTAGATGCCTTTCACCAACGGGTCCTCCGGACCTACGACAACCATGTCGACCTCGCTCTGAATTACAAAACGGGCGATGCCCTCGAAATCATCGGCACGCAAGTCCACATTGTCACCCACAGCGGCCGTACCCGCATTACCGGGAGCAATAAACAGTTTGTCTACTTTCGCACTTTGGGCGATTTTCCAAGCCAAGGCATGTTCGCGGCCTCCGCTACCAAGAAGTAAAAGTTTCATACGTATTTCTGTTTTTATGATTTGGGAGCAAATTTAGTGCTTTATGGCGACCCACATCACAAAACCGACACAGAAAAATCCTCCTGCAAGGCGTTCCGGCTCATTCTGCGCCAAACAAGTCGCGCAAAACAGTCATCGACTTCAGTTCCGGGAACCCCGGGATATGCAAACGATAGTATTCATTGATAACCCCCAACAAGCGCGAACGTTCCACCCCCGAAAGACGCAACAGATGCATCGTTTCGTAGCGCAGACGCATCAGCAATGGAAGCAAATGCGCTTCGCGCGATTCCACAAAATGAGAATGTTGTGGACGCAACAAGGTGAAGCAACCACTCTCCAGGTCGAAATAAGCACCCTCGGTCACCGACTCGGCCTCCTCCGTAAGCGAAAGATTGGGATAGAAACCCAAAAAACGGGAGAGCTGCAACAGAAACACCAGATGAAAGTTGGAGAAATTGCCGGCACAAGTATCCAGCCATTCCACACTGTGAATGACATAAGCAAAGAGCCAACGCGAATCCTGCTCCTCACGCACGGCATACGACAAAAACTCTGCCAGGAAAAGCGCAATGGATGCCTTGTAGGGATCATACGGCACCGACGACAGAGGCAAGGCACTGACCCATTTCAGGCGTTGCAGCCCACCACCGGCACGATGGCTCCACTCCAACTCCACCAAGGCGAGCGGCTGAAACAGCGAACTCTTCACATTGCTGCGACGCGAATGTGATATCCTGACAAGGAACCCCACACGCCCCTCCTGCTCTGTGAAAACATCCACAATCTGAGCCTCATCGTTGTACTTCTGTATCCGAAGCACCACACCTCTCGATTTCACCTGCATCGGCACTACACATATAATATATATATACTATATAGGCGCACCGTCCGCCACACTTTCGGCATCCGGGAGACCGCCTACACAAAGCGAAATTAGACATAAAACCCCGTAAAAGCACTGCAGAGACACAAAAACTTCATTTTTTTTGAAAAAATTCCATTGCAGGCTTTGCCAATTCAAAATTAAGCCATACTTTTGCACTCGCAAACGAAACCCATAAGCCTTATGGATTTCAACGGAGGGCCCATTCGTCTATCGGTTAGGACGCAAGATTTTCATTCTTGAAAGGGGAGTTCGATTCTCCCATGGGCTACAAAAAACAAAAAGAACACTTAGAAATGGCAAACCACAAATCATCAGTTAAAAGAATTCGTCAGACGGCGACTCGCAGACTGCACAACAGATACTACGCTAAGACTATGCGTAATGCCGTACGCAAGTTGCGCGCCACAACTGACAAGGCGGCTGCGGTGGAACTTCTGCCGAAAGTTCAGAAAATGCTGGACAAGCTTGCCAAGACCAATATCATTCACAAGAACAAGGCTGCTAACATCAAATCAAGCATCATGCTTCACGTGAATAAGTTGGCATAAGAGAACCTTTGGTTTCAAAGAAATAGAAATAGGGAAGAGCAATAGCTCCTCCCTATTTTCTTTCTATCACGCTGGGTCATCGAATATCTCGATGGCCTTTTTGTTTTCGCTTCGGAACGTTCGGATAACGCTTATGGCAGCAAAAACACAAAAAAACTGTGCAATCTGTTGATTTAATTAGAACACGAATTACACGAATAGCACGAAGATACTATGCAACCTGTTGACTCAACAAAAGCCATTCGTTAAATCCGTGCCATTCGTGTTCAAAGACCTAATCAGAATACGAAAGACCGTGTAATCCGTGCAATCTGTTGATTTAATCAGAACACGAATTACACGAGTAGCACGAAGATACTATGTAACCTGTTGACTCAACATAAGCCATTCGTTAAATTCGTGCCATTCGTGTTCAAAGACCTAATCAGAATACGAAAGACCGTGTAATCTGTGCAATCTGTTGATGAATAAAAACAGGGCAAATGGAGAAAGATGGCAACAAAATGACAGATAAGTGACAGTAAAAACACCCCATCTGCCACTCTGCAAACCGCTATCACCCAAAATGTTGCAGGGTAAAAATGGCAGAATGACAACAAAAACGCGAAAAATGCCTGACGCACGCGCGCGCGTAAACTTGCCGCCACCCGAACAAGTCTCCCAATAGAACTCCGGAAGGACTACAATCCGGAGAGCGGCTGCTCCCCAAGACAGGGGAGCTCCCTGAACGGGTGAAGGGTATGAAAATCCTGCAAAACAAGAAAACAGAAAAGCGACCCACTCTTTTTGCAAACCAAGAAGCATCTTGGGAGCCCGTTTTCTAACTTTCTAAACCCTTTTAACATTTTTTTACCCCCCCCATTTGGCGTTTATTAACCCTTTACCTACTTTTGTCGCGCATTATACTTTGGGGTGAAGTGTACCCATACCTCAACACCCCTACAGTAAAAAAGGAAACAAACAACTTTTTATAATTAACTTAAACAACAAATTTATGAGAAAAATTACTTCTCTCTTGATGCTGTTCTGCGCATTTGTGGGAACAGCATGGGCAGGCCCAACAGATTTGCCTGAACTTACCACGGATACGGATAATCCTGTGTGGTATACAATTAAGAACACACGTTCTGGTAAGTATATGAACTATGTTGGTGATGCAGCTCAGATGACGCAGACTACAACAACAAGTGCTGCTACTTTGTTCTATTTTACTGCTGCTAACGTTGAAGCAACTGAAGGTTTTACGGCAGTAAAGATTCATACTTATAAAACAACGAATCTCCTTTCAAGCCATAACTCTTGGACAGCAGATGGCGTTGTTTGGTATTTGCATGAAGATGCAAAGAATACACCAGCTACAGGTTTGCATATTACAAAAGAAGCAAATCTTACGGGTTGGAATGCTCTTAACGATGCATATCAGAGTCACATAACTGATTATTATTCAAACGATGCTGGTTCTATCTTTGTTGTTGAACAGGTTACCGACTTCTCTTCCGTAATTGACGTTCCTGCTGCAAAGGCTGCTGCAATTGCTGAAATTCAGAATTACGCGCTCGTTTCAACTATTTATCCTGCAACAACTTCATACGAAGAAGCTATCAATGCTGTTACTCCTGAAAATAACTCTATCGCAGGTCTTAATGCTGCAATTGAAGCTATCAACGCTAAAGTTGTTGATTATAAGAAAGCCGCTTATGCAGCGCTTGAAGGTAAGTACTTCTCTATTCAAACACTTACCACTGAGCGTGCTAAAGGATTTATGGAAATGGCGACTTCAAAGGTTGTAGGTACAGAAACTTTGGCAAGTCCCGCAGGCCTTTGGCAGTTTGTAAGCAATAACGATGGAACACTCAAGGTGTTCAACCCCTATACAGGTAAGTACCTTTGCGAACCTCAGAGTAATAGTACAGAAATAGCTGTAACAACCGATGCAAATAGTGCAGGTAATTATACTTTGGAGGTAAACGCGAGCGCTACAGTCGCAGAAGCCAAGATTAAGTTGACATCAAATGGTAAGTCTGTACACATGGCAGGTGGATTCACTTTGGTACGTTGGGACAATGGTGGTGCTTCTGAATGGCAAGTAAAGGAAGTTACTGACTTCACAGCTTTGATCGCAACTTATAAGACCAACACTCTTGAAACTTTGGACCAGTGGGCAACACTCTCTGTTGTGTTCGATGCAGCCCTGATTAATACTGCTAAAGCAAACATTGACAATATCACTACTACTGATTTTGCTACTTTCGCAGCAATTGACGCCGAATTGGTTAATGTTGCAGACGCTGTGGCTGCTAAGATGTTTACTTTCCAGACAAAGGCCACAGACTCAGGACGTAATGGTGTTTGGGTGTCTGCAGACGTGAATGCAGGTAAGGCTATCGGTGCCGACAATCAAGACTACAATGCTATTTGGAGCCTCCGTCATGCCGGTGGTGTGTCATTCTATCTGTATAACGAATTGAATAGTGTTTACATGGGTGCTCCTGCCGGTGAATGTGCGCTTACTGCAGAACCGGTAGCTGCTTATACTTTCGAAATCATTGATGCTACCAACAACTTGGTGGAAATGAAGTCTAATGGAGGCACACTGCATGCAAGTAACTGGGTAGGTAATCAGCTTATCAATTATGATGGTGATGAGGATGCATCACGTTGGTATATCAATACTATTGACGTAACTGCCGACATTCAAGCAATCCTCAACAACCTTACTGCTGACGACTATGCAGAGGTTCCCGAACTCGGTCAATATCCCACTGCTGCTTACAACGATCTTGTAGAAGCTAGAAATACTGCTAAAACTGTAGAAGAAGTAGAAGCTGCTATTGCTGCATTCAAGAAGTCTAAGAACCTCCCCGTATTTACTATTGACGGTGTAATTTCCTACGCAGCTGGTAAATCTATCTATGATGATCCTGGAAACGTAAATGCTAAGGGAAACACACATTACTTTAAGGCTACTAATGTCTATGATAAGACTATGTGGTGGGCTTTGGATATGACTGCTACTGAAGTAGGTGTTATTGAAGAAGTAGGAATTTACAATGTAGGTACAGGTAATGGTTTCTGGGGCTCTTCTTCGATAAAGATTACAGAAACCGGTGAGAATGAAGGTACAGGTATTGCTGATGATGGTATCTTCTTATTCTATACAACAGGTAATGATTCTCCAATTCACTATCAGAACGCTAATCAATTAATCACACGTTACGGTGATACGGGTGCAGCATCTGGTTCTGCGCATAAGTTTACATACATTGGTTCTACTTATGAACTTAATCAGCTGACAGACGAACATATTGCGGCTCTTTCAGATCTTCAAACAGCAGCTACAGCTAAGGCTAAGTACGTGAATGCAGAAATTGGTGAAGGTATTGGACAATACACAGGTAACAAGGATGCATTCCTTACTGCAATTGCAAATGCACAAGCTATCCAAGCTAAATCTCTTGTTGAAGTTGCCACAATGAATATTGCAGACATCACTGCTGTCACTTCAGCCATCACTGAGAGTGCTTCAACATTTAAGTTAAACATGCCTACAGCCGGCTTCTACCGCGTAAAGAGCATGAACGGAAATGATGATGCCAAGAAGGGTAAATACTGGCAGTCTAAAGAAGATGCAACAGGTATGGAACTCGTAGCAGAAAAGGATGCAGCCAGAAGCATTATCTACCTTGGTGAAGACAATACGCTTGTAAGCTATGGCTGTGGCTACGCTTTGAATCAGTATGACGGAATGGATGCTGCTGGCTCTGAAGGTAAAGCTTGGACTATTAGTGAGAATACTG
The DNA here is from genome assembly GCA_017461605.1 of Bacteroidaceae bacterium. GTDB lineage: Bacteria > Bacteroidota > Bacteroidia > Bacteroidales > Bacteroidaceae > Alloprevotella. Next base: position 199,602 of record JAFTXN010000005.1, on the reverse strand, counting down.
AAGTAGTAGGTGCTTACGCACTTTATCGTAACGGAGACACTTATTGCTTGTCAGACTGGAGTGGTCTTACTTATGGACAAAACGATGCTAACGCAGCTTGGGCTCTTGAAGAAGTAGAAACTCTCCCCGTTTCTGTTTCTGCAGCCGGATACGCCACTCTCTATGCTCCTGTAGCCCTCACAATTCCTGCAGAAGTTAAGGTATACACTGGTACTGTAAACGAAGATATTCTTACCCTCAACGCTGTTGAGACAACTATCCCTGCCAACACCGGCGTTGTTCTGGAAGCAGAAGAAGGCGAATACAACTTTGCTATTGGTACTGATGTTGCAGCCATCGAAGGCAATGCCCTCAGCGGAACTATTGTTACAACAGCCAAACCGGCAGAAGGTGAAGTGTTCACTTTGCAAGCTATTGACGGAATCGGTTTCTATCCTTTCACTGGCGAAAACGTAAGCGGATTCAAGGCTTATCTCAACCTGCCCGCAGGTTCTGGTGTTAAGGGCCTCCGCTTCGGTGAAACTACCGGTATCGAAAATGCTATCGTAGGCGAAAACGGCAACGCTGCTATCTTCGACCTCAGCGGCCGCCGCGTAGCCAAGATGCAGAAGGGTATCTACATTGTGAACGGTAAGAAAGTATACGTAAAATAAACTAAGACACTGAACAATATGAAAAATATCTATGTAGCTCCTAAGGCAGAGCAAATCAATATCCTTTCTGAAGGTGTAGTAGCAGCATCTGCCCTTGACATCAACAAAGGACATGCCGGTGGTGCTGGTCAGCTCAGCCAAAAGCGTGGCTGGAGCGCTGACGAATGGACAGCTGAAGACGAAGAATAAATGAACCCGGGTTCAGGAAAGACCGGTGGGTAAAAATAGTTTTGGGTAATTCTATTTTCCGGTCTTTCCAACCATACACAGCAGCGGGGCGGTCTCACAGAGAGGCCGCCCCGCTTTGTTTATTTTTGTTGGAACTATTGCTCGTTCTATGTTTTTCATACCCCTCCCCCGTTTCGGGAGCTCCCCAATTCTTAGAAGATCAGCAGCCATCCGGACGGGGCTGTCCTCCTAAGGTAGGAGGACGAGCGAAGCGGAGGGGGTATGAATATATGGCAAAAGCCAATGTAAGCCACCTCGGGAATCCTGCTTTTGCCCCTGCAGGGCGCATTCATCGTCGTTACATATACTCGGGGCGCTGCCCCGAGCTGAGAGCTTGCCGGCCCTTCAGGCCGTTTCCTCTGTTTAATCGGTTGAAAAAACTCTGCAAGCTGTTTATACCACCCGGTATCTCCCCTGAAAGGGGAAGAAGCTCTCAGCTTAGGGCAACGCCCTAAGAATGCAAAGCATATTCGCCATGCGCCCTGCAGGGGCAAAAGCCCGAATACTGAAGAATGGTCGAGAGCGGCAACCATCCGGACGGGGCTGTCCTCCTAAGGTAGGAGGACGAGCGAAGCGGAGGAGGTATGAGCAAATGGCAAAAACCAATGTATACCACCTCGGGAATACTGCTTTTGCCCCTGCAGGGCGCATTCATCGTTGTTACATATACTCGGGGCGCTGCCCTGGAGCTGAGAGCTTGCCGGACCTTCAGGCCGTTTCCTCTGTTTAATCGGTTGAAAAAACTCTGCAGGCTGTTCATACCCACCCGGTATCTCCCCTGAAAGGGGAAGAAGCCCCATCCGGATTGTTCGAACGCTGGAAATCAGAGGATAAAAACATCTATAATCCGTTGGTTTGCACTTATTATCATAGATTTGCACTACAAAAGTGCATAAAAAGGCCCATTTCTGCACTTTTGTAGTGCAAAAGGTGTATATTTGCAGTGCGTCAAAGATCTAGAAAGTTATGGAGCAGTTGTTTAATACTTACAACAAGCTGATAAAATCAGTAGACACTGATTTCGTTCGTTACATGTACGACCGGATAATATGGTCGGGACGTATGCTTGGCCTCGTCGGTCCGCGTGGTGTAGGAAAGACCACGATGCTTCTGCAACATATTAAGTTGTACCTACCCATTGAACAGACTTTGTATGTTTCAGCAGACAACCTGTATTTTATGGATCACACGTTGGTGGATTTGGCTAACAATTTTGTAAAACAGGGTGGAAAGCACTTGTTGGTAGATGAAATACATAAATATATTGGATGGTCACGTGAGCTAAAACAGATTTATGACACCCTCCCTGATTTGCAGTTGATATTCACCGGTTCTTCAATTCTGGATATCTATAAGGGAGTGGCGGACCTTAGTCGCAGGGCACCCATCTACGAGATGCAAGGATTGTCATTCAGAGAATATCTATACTTATTTCATCAGGTAAATGCGCCGATTTATTCGATAGATGAGATTTTGACACACAAGGTCGAGATACCCGGGGTGGCTCATCCGTTACCTCTATTTGCCGATTACCTGAAAAGAGGCTATTATCCTTTTGGCAGCGACGATGATTATGAGCTCAAACTGGAGCAGGTGATTTATCAAACTATGGAAGATGACATTCCGCAGTATGCTATGATGAATGTTTCAACAGGACGTAAATTACGCCAACTGTTAGTGATTATTTCAAAGAGTGTACCTTTTAAGCCGATAATGACCAAGTTGGCAGAACTGATTGGCGTGAGTCGTAATCAGCTGGGGGACTATCTGTTATACATGGAAAAGGCCGGAATGATTACTCAACTGCGCGACAAAACCGGAGGCATACGCGGATTAGGAAAGGTTGATAAAGTGTATATAGACAACACAAACCTGGCTTATATTTTAGGTAACAAGGCGACAGATGTCGGCAATCTCCGTGAAACGTTCTTTATTAATCAGATGCGCGTCAACAACGATGTGATTGCAGCGCCGAAGGCTGATTTCCTAATAGGAGAACGCACTTTTGAAGTTGGAGGAAAGAAAAAGGGTCAACGACAGATTGCCGACAGCACGGAAGGATATATAGTCAAGGATGACATTGAGGTGGGATATCTGAATGTTGTTCCGCTATGGGCTTTTGGACTGAATTACTAATTATTGTCAATTCGCTAAATCCGAGGCTGAAGCATCACGTTTCCCGTAGACAACTGTTTAATCTGTGTGTTCTGTTGATTAAATTGTCAACAGATTAAATTGATGACATGGCTTTTGTTGTTGTCGGTTTTTGTTCATACCCCTCTGCCCTTCGGGCATCTCCCAAGCCTCAGGGGCGAAGCCCCATCCGGTCTGTTCGCCTGCTGACAAACAATCGAATGAAAAAAACATCCGGACGGGGCTGTCCTCCTAAGGTAGGAGGACGAGCGAAGCGGAGGAGGTATGAGTAGACGGAATACCCTCACGTATGCTCTCCCCGGATTTCCATACCCATCCCGAAAACTCCCCTGAAAGGGGAAGAAGCCCTCAACTTAGGGCAACGCCCTAAGAATGCAAAGCATATTCGCCATGCGCCCTGTAAGGGCAAAAGCCTATGTAAGCCACCTCGGGAATACTGCTTTTGCCCCTGCAGGGCGCATTCATCGTCGTTACATATACTCGGGGCGCTGCCCTGGAGCTGAGAGCTTGCCGGCCCTTCAGGCCGTTTCCTCTGTTTAATCTGTTGAAAAAACTCTGCAGGCTGTTCATACCCCTCTGCCCTTCGGGCATCTCCCCTGCCTCAAGGGCGAAGCCCCATCCGGATTGTCCGAAGGCTGGAAATCAGAGGATAAAAACATCTATAATCCGTTGGTTTGCACTTACAGTCATTATTTTGCGCCGACATTGAGACACCGCATAACGAGAAAGCATTACCTTTGTGCTTTCTGAAAGTTTCATCCTTGATACAGACACTTCATCATGGCCAACCTGAAATCCTTAGCCAAAGAGACCGCGATCTACGGACTGAGCAGCATCGTAGGGCGTTTTCTCAACTACTTGCTCGTACCACTCTATACGGCTCAGCTTGCTGCTTCGAGTGGCGGCTATGGGGTCATCACCGAGATTTACAGCTATGTGGCTCTGCTGCTGGTGTTCCTGACTTTCGGCATGGAGACCACCTTCTTCCGCTTCATCAACAAGACCACCGACGAAGCGGAGCGAATGCGCGTCTACTCCACCACCCTCATCACGGTGGGGAACGTAGGAGTGATGTTCTGCGCGGCTATATTGGGACTACTCTCCCCGATATCCGACATGCTGGGCTATGCCGCTCACCCCGAATTCGTCGGAATGATGGCGGTATGTGTGGCCATTGATGCCTTTCAGTGCATTCCCTTCGCTTACTTGCGGTTCCGCCGCAGGCCGATAAAGTTTGCTGCGCTCAAACTCTTGTTTATCATCCTGAACATTACGCTCAACCTCGTCTACTTCCTGCTGCTCCCCACCCTCTACGCCAAGCCCGAATGGCACGACACCGTGGCCTGCATCTATAGTCCGGACTTCGGTGTGGGCTATGCCTTTGCCATCAACCTGTTCTGCACTTCGCTCATCACTTTCTTCTTCGCCCGTGAGCTGACAGGATTTCGCTACACTTTCGACAAGCAATTGCTGCGGCAGATGCTGAAATACGCCTGGCCCATCCTGATTTTGGGCATCGCGGGTATCCTCAATCAGACGGCTGACAAGATTATTTTCCCCCAAGTGGTGCCGGGACAAGAGGGTAAGGTGCAACTCGGCATCTACGGGGCCAGTGTAAAGATTGCCATGATCATGGCCATGATTACGCAAGCTTTCCGCTATGCATACGAGCCGTTTGTTTTCAGCAAGAGCCAGGAAAAAGACAGCCGCGACACCTACGCTTCGGCCATGAAGTATTTCATCATCTTCACGCTGTTGGCATTTCTGCTGGTGGTAGGCTATATCGACATACTGAAGCGCATCATCGCGCCGGACTATTGGGAAGGTCTGCGCGTGGTGCCCATCGTCATGGCTGCCGAAATCATGATGGGCGTCTACTTCAATCTGTCCTTCTGGTACAAACTCATCGACCGCACCATCTGGGGCGCTGTTTTCTCGGGTGCCGGTTGCGCCGTGCTCATCGCCATCAACCTGATTTTCATTCCTACCCACGGATATATGGCTTGTGCCTGGGCCGGTGTGGCCGGTTATGGCACCTCCATGGTGCTGAGTTATGTGGTGGGCCAACGCTACTATCCCATCCGCTACCCACTGAAGAGCATCGCCGTGTATGTGGCATTGGCAGCTCTGTGCTATGCAGCCATGCTGGTGGTGCGACACTATGTCGGCAACGGTATCCCGGTGCTGCTGGCCAACACCGTGATTGTGGCAGCCTTCGTGGGACATATTCTCTATCACGACTTCCCCTTGTCGCGACTGCCCATGATCGGCAAATACTTCCGTCGTTGAACAAAGGAATGCGGTTTTTGATTTTCACACAAGCATCTCATGACATCTCTCCATACCCCTACTCACCACACGCACACCTTGTCCAACGGGCTGCGCATCATTCATGAACACGCAGACTCGGAGGTGGTCTACTGCGGATATGTGGTCAAAGCCGGAACACGCCACGAGGAGGCTGCCGATGCCGGCATGGCACATTTCATCGAGCACATGAGCTTCAAGGGCACGGCCCGTCGACGCTCGTTCCACATTGCGAATGGTCTGGAACGGGTGGGCGGCGATCTCAATGCTTTTACCAACAAGCAAGAGACGGTATATCATGCCACCGTGCTACGCAACGACTTTGACAGAGCTGTTGACCTGCTCACTGACATCGTATTCAGAAGCACCTATCCGCAACACGAAATCGACCGCGAGGTGGAGGTGATTTGCGACGAGATTGACAGTTATCTGGACAGCCCGTCCGAACTGATATTCGACGAATTCGAGGCTATGGTCTTCGCCGGTTCGCCTTTGGGCCGCGACATCCTGGGGACGGCCGAGCGCCTCCGCAGTTACCGCACGGCAGATGCGCTGCGCTTTGCCCGAAAGTGGTATCGGCCGGAGAATGCCGTGTTCTTCGTCTACGGCAATCTGGACTTTCACAAGGAGGTTCGGGCTGTGGAGAAGCACACCGCCGATTTGTCCGATGAAACCGCAAAAAATGAGTCTCTGCTAAATACGAATTTCGCGACAGGCTCAGAGTTTCCGCCTTACCGACCCCAAACACGTGAGAGCCACCGCGACACGCACCAGGCCCACGTGCTCATCGGGGCTCGCACCTTTGGCGGCAGCGACCCGCGACGCTTTGCCCTGTTGCTGCTCAATAATATGCTGGGCGGACCGGGCATGAACTCACGTCTCAACATGGCACTGCGTGAAAAAGCCGGCCTCGTTTATTCCGTCGACTCTTACGTCAGTTCCTATCCCGACACCGGACTGTGGAATGTGTACTTCGGCTGCGACACTCACGACGTGCAGCGCTGTCGTCGCCTGGTGGAGCGCGAACTGCGCCGTTTCATCGACGCTCCACTGACACCGACGCAACTAGCAGCAGCCAAGAAGCAATTGAAAGGTCAGGTGGGCATTTCGTGCGATGCTTCCGAGAGTTATGCCTTGGCACTCGGCAAGACCTATGCCCACTACCACATCCACCGCAATGTGAGCGACATCCTGCAACGCATCGACGAAATCACCATCGCCGATGTGCAACAAACGGCCGCCGAGGTCTATGCCCCCGACAGGCTTTCCACACTGATTTACCTATAAAACCTTCGCCATGCCCCACCCTCTCCATTTGTTCTGTTATTGTCCGCGATGCGGTTCGGACGCTTTCTGCGAGAACGACGAGCGTTCCAAGCGCTGCCGGGCCTGCGGTTTCGTTTTCTATCACAATGCCTCGGCCGCCACGGTGGCTGTCATCCTGGATGAAGATGGGCGATTGCTGGTGACCCGACGGGCCTTTCCGCCGGCTGAAGGCACACTCGACCTGCCCGGCGGCTTCGTGGACCCTGGAGAAAGCATTGAGGAAGGCTGTCTGCGCGAGGTGCGTGAAGAGACCGGTGCCGAAGCCACCTTGGAGCGCTATCTGTTCTCTCTGCCCAACGTCTATCGTTTTTCCGGCTTCGACGTGCACACCACCGATGCCTTCTTTCTCGTAAAACTCAAGCCCGGCCAAACGCTTCGTCCCAATGACGATGCCGCCGAACTCTTCTGGTGTCGTCCCAAAGATCTTTCGCCCAACGATTTCGGGCTTCATTCCATCCGCGAAGGCATCAGCCGATTGTTGCCGATGCTTATTCGAGAATAGGCACGTTTCTGAATATACAGAGACTGCCTGCATCACACACTTTATACCCTATTATTATACATATACCCACCAAGAAGATTTTTATGCTTTCTGCTTCGAAAGTATAAAAACGCTCAAAAGCATTGCCGAAGCCCGACAAAAAATATACATTTGCCACGAACACGTTTCGTTGAAACCTTTATCCGATTCTGCCATGAGCAAAAAAGCAAATGCATTGGTTCGCGTTTGGCGCTTCTATTACGAAGGGTTTCGTGCTATGACCTGGGGGCGCACGCTTTGGCTTATCATCCTACTGAAGTTGGCCATCATGTTTCTTGTCCTGCGAATTTTCTTCTTCCAACCGGCTTTATCCGGTCTCACCGAGCAGGAGAAACAAGAGGCCGTGGGGCGCGAACTTCTCCGATGAAACCGCAGAATATTCTAACCTTCATCTGAAACTATCTTCTAAAAACCGATAACACTTATGCTACAATTCCAACTTATCGAAGCATCGCTTGTCGACTGGTCGCGAGCACAGTTTGCGCTCACAGCGTGCTATCATTGGCTCTTTGTTCCTCTCACGCTCGGTCTGGCTGTGGTGATGGGGGTCATGGAGACCCTCTACGTCATCCGCAAAGACGATTTCTGGAAGCGCACCGCACAATTCTGGATGCGCCTCTTCGGTATCAACTTCGCCATCGGCGTGGCCACAGGCATCATCCTTGAGTTTGAATTCGGCACCAACTGGAGCAATTATTCATGGTTGGTGGGCGACATCTTTGGTGCACCGCTGGCCATTGAGGGTATCGTAGCCTTCTTCATGGAGTCCACCTTCATTGCCGTGATGTTCTTCGGTTGGAACAAGGTGGGCCGTCGCTTTCACCTGGCCTCTACATGGCTTACCGGTATCGGTGCCACGCTTTCGGCCTGGTGGATATTGGTAGCCAATAGTTGGATGCAACATCCTGTAGGCATGGTGTTCAACCCCGAGACCGTGCGGCACGAGATGGTGGACTTCTGGGCCGTGGCTTTCCAAGGCGTGGCCGTCACCAAGTTCTTCCACACCGTAATGAGCGGATGGATGACCGGTGCCGTGTTTGCCGTGGGCGTGAGTTGCTGGTACTTGCTGCAGGGTCGTCACAAGCGTATGGCCCTAGCCAGCATCCGTGTGGCCTGTGCCGTCGGCCTCTTTGCCACCCTGGCCGTGATTTACACCGGCGACCGCTCGGGCATCGAGATAGCCAAACACCAACCGATGAAATTGGCTGCCGCCGAAGGGCTGCAGCAGGGCGGTGAAGGAGCTGCATTCTCCATTGTGCCGGGTGTGGAAGTGCCACAGCTGCTCTCCATCCTCGCCACCCACGACCCCAAAGGCTACGTGCCGGGCATCAACGACCTGCTGAACGGATATTCGCACAATGGCGAAACACACCTGTCGGCTGCTGAAAAGATGGAACGCGGCAGACGAGCCGTTGAAGCCTTTGGTCGTCTGCGAGCCAACCTCAAGGACCATCCGGAACAGGCAGCTGAAGCTCGCCGACAGTTTGATGAGAATGTGAAGTACTTCGGCTACGGATACATCGACCATCCCGAAGAACTTGTGCCCAACATCCCCATTGTCTACTGGTCGTTCCGCGTGATGGTAGGTGCGGGCATGGCTTTGCTGCTGGTATTGGTGCTCGTGTTGTGGCACGAACGGCGTGGCCTGCTCGAACAACGCCGCTGGCTGTTGCACCTCGGAGTGTGGAGCATCCTGCTCGTATATGCCGCCGGCCAAGCCGGATGGATCGTAGCCGAGGTGGGACGTCAGCCGTGGGCCATTCAGGACATGCTGCCTGTGGGCACTGCCGTTTCGCAACTCGAAACGGCTTCGGTGCAAACCACTTTCGTGCTCTTCGCCGTGCTCTTCACTGCGCTACTGGCCGCCGAGGTGCGCATCATGTGCCGTGCCATCAAGCAAGGACCGGAGGAGAAAACCGAATAAGCACTGCCTCATCGTTTTTCACCTCATCTCAAAACCTTCATCAGCATTTCAAAAAAAACGTAACAGTCAGCAATCATGATTACATACAGTCTGCTTCAACATTATTGGTGGTTTCTGGTTTCACTCCTGGCCGGCCTCTTGGTCTTTCTCCTCTTTGTGCAAGGAGCCAACTCCCTGATCTTCGTCCTCGGTCGCAATGAGGCCGAGCGAGCATTGATTGTCAATTCCACCGGACGCAAGTGGGAATTTACCTTTACCACCCTCGTGACTTTCGGCGGCGCATTTTTCGCATCCTTTCCCCTCTTCTACAGCACCAGCTTCGGCGGCGCATATTGGCTGTGGATACTGATTCTTTTCAGCTTCATTCTGCAGGCCGTGGCCTACGAGTTCCAATCGAAGCCGGGCAACATCGCCGGACGCAACGGCTATCGCTATGCCCTGGTACTCAATGGTGTCATGGGACCGCTACTGCTGGGAGTGGCCGTGAGCACCCTGTTCGAGGGGGCCAACTTCGTGGTGGAAAAGGGAGCTTTGGCAGGTGAAGGCCTCGGTCCGGTCATCAGTCGTTGGGACAACGCTTGGCACGGGCTGGAAGCACTCGCCAACCCCTGGAACATCGTAGCCGGACTCACCATTCTGTTCCTGGCACGCACACTCGGCATCCTCTATCTCATCAACAACATCTCTGACAACGAACTGCGCCCTCGCCTCCAACGGCGATTGCGCACTGAGGGTATAGCCTTCGTGGTGCTGTTTCTGACCTTTGCCGGACGACTGCTGTGCAAGGACGGCATCGCCTGCAACCCCGAAACCGAACAGATGGAAACGTGTGCATATCTCTACACTCACAACCTCATGGCCATGCCGGGCATTGCCGCCTTGCTGCTGGTGGGTGTGGCATTGGTGCTCTTCGGCCTGGGAAAATCCCTCTTCTGCTCGCACTATCTCCGAGGCATTTGGCCGGCCGGCATCGGCACTGTGCTCACCGTGTTGGCCCTGCTGCTGACTGCAGGATTCAACCACACGGCTTACTATCCCTCGACCGCCGATGTGCAGAGTTCGCTCACACTGGCCAACAGTTGCAGCAGCGAATTCACCCTACGGGTCATGGCTGTGGTGTCGCTCTTCATTCCCTTCGTGCTGGCCTATATCGCTTACACCTGGCGCATCATGAACCGCCAACCCCTCAGTCACGAAGAGCTGGAGCAAGAGGAGCACAAGTATTAAGCCTCTCTTCACAAGGACGGAAGCACTGCTCGGCAGTCCCTGCCCAAGGACGAGAAATCTGCAAGGCGTTCTGAAAATTCTGCAAGCACTGTAGAAAATTCAGAACGCCTTGCAGATTTTTGTGCCAAGCCGGCCGCATCATCGTATGGCCGGAACGGTGTTTCGGGCAGAAGGTGGCAAATGCCGACATGCATCATAGGTTTGTCGGGGCAAAGCCGCAGATTTGGCGGAAAATCTTTACCTTTGCTCCCCATGAAAGAAGATACGTTTGACATACGGTCTGAGCAACACACTCCCTCAGCCTCCGAACGCGACTTTGAGAACGCTTTGCGCCCCTTGCGCTTTGGTGATTTCAGCGGACAGCAGAAGGTGGTGGAAAACCTGAGTGTATTTGTGGAAGCTGCGAAATATCGCGGCGAACCGCTCGACCACACACTGCTGCACGGCCCTCCGGGACTTGGCAAAACAACGCTCTCGAACATCATTGCCAACGAGCTGGGCGTAGGCTTCAAGATTACGTCCGGCCCTGTGCTCGACAAACCCGGCGACCTGGCCGGACTACTCACATCGCTCGAGCCGAACGATGTGCTCTTCATTGACGAAATTCACCGACTCTCTCCTGTGGTGGAAGAATACCTTTATTCCGCCATGGAAGACTATCGCATCGATATCATGATCGACCGCGGACCGGCTGCCCGCAGCATTCAGATCGACCTGAATCCCTTTACCCTCGTCGGTGCCACCACACGCAGCGGTCTGCTCACAGCTCCGCTTCGTGCCCGCTTCGGCATCAATCTTCACCTCGAATACTATGATGCCGAGACCTTGCAGCGCATCGTTCGCCGCTCGGCCGACATCCTGCAAGTGCCCATCGACAGCAAAGCCGCTGCCGAGATAGCCGGACGCTCACGCGGCACACCGCGTATCGCCAACGCACTGCTGCGCCGTGTGCGCGACTTTGCACAAGTGAAAGGCAACGGGCGCATCGACATCGCAATAGCTCGCTTCGCCCTGGAAGCACTCAACATCGACCGTTACGGCCTTGACGAAATCGACAACAAGATTCTGTCAACCATCATCGACAAGTTCAAAGGTGGCCCTGTGGGAGTTTCGACCATTGCCACCGCCATCGGCGAAGACCCCGGAACATTGGAGGAAGTCTACGAGCCTTTCCTCATCAAGGAGGGCTTCATCCGCCGCACACCGAGAGGGCGCGAGGTGACCGAACTGGCTTACGAACACTTGGGACGCAACATCCTGAGAAGCACAGACCCCACCCAGCCATCGCTATTCTGAGCGGAGAACTGTCAAGTCTGTATTCGGAGACATCTGAGCTATATCAGAAAAAGCCCCATTTCATCGAAGAAAAATCCATCAACAACAAGCATGATTTCCTATCAAGCCATCGACATCAAGATGCCCACCCTGCGTCGCCGTGAAGTGACGGCATGGATTCGCTCCGTAGCTGCCGAATACGGGAAAAGCGTGGGCGACATCGCATACATCTTCTGCAACGACGAGAAGATTTTGGAGGTAAACCGCGAATACCTCAACCACGATTACTACACGGACATCATCACCTTCGACTACTGCGAAGACAATCGCATCAGCGGCGACCTATTCATCAGCCTCGACACCGTTCGATCGAACGCCGAGGAGCAAGGTGCTGAATACGAAGACGAGCTCTTCCGCGTCATCATCCATGGTATCCTGCACCTGTGCGGCATCGACGACAAGGGACCGGGTGAGCGCGAAATAATGGAAGCAGCCGAAAACAAGGCACTCGCCATGCGCAAGTCCCGGGCATAATATTCCACATTCGGCATTGCCACATCGACACCGCGTCTTACGGCATACAAAAAGCCCCGCCAAGATTTTCATCCCGGCGGGGCTTTTTGTATTAAACATTCCGAAGATTTCGGAACGGCTTATCTGTTTTTACTTCAGCACACCCAGTTCTTTGCCCACCTTGATAAAGGCTTCGATGCACTTGTCCAGATGTTCGCGAGTGTGTCCGGCCGACAGCTGAACGCGGATGCGAGCCTGATCCTTCGGCACTACGGGATAATAGAAGCCGGTTACGTAGATGCCCTCTTCCTGCATGCGTGCAGCATAGTCCTGCGAAAGTTTGGCATCATAGAGCATCACAGCACAGATGGCACTCTGTGTGGGCTTGATATCGAAGCCGGCAGCCATCATCTTGGTGCGGAAATACTCCACGTTCTCCACCAAACGGTCGTGAAGCTCGTTGCTCTCGTCGAGAATGGTGAACATTTCGAGCGCAGCACCTACGATGGCAGGAGCCAAGGAGTTGGAGAATAGGTAGGGGCGGCTGCGCTGACGCAGCATGTCGATGATTTCCTTGCGACCGGTAGTGAAACCACCCATAGCACCACCGAAGGCTTTACCCAACGTACCGGTATAGATGTCCACACGACCGTAAGTGTTGTAGAACTCGCTCACACCGCGACCTGTTGCACCCACAACACCGGCGCTATGGCTTTCGTCCACCATCACGAGGGCATCATATTTTTCTGCCAAGTCGCAAATTTTGTCCATGGGAGCTACATTTCCATCCATTGAGAACACGCCATCGGTAACGATGATGCGGAAACGCTGCTCTTGGGCTTCCTGCAAGCAACGCTCCAGGTCGGCCATATCGGCATTGGCGTAGCGATAACGCTTGGCCTTGCAGAGACGCACGCCATCGATGATTGAAGCATGGTTGAGCGCGTCAGAGATAATAGCATCGTCAGCAGTGAGCAACGGCTCGAACACACCACCGTTGGCATCGAAGCAAGCGGCATAAAGAATGGTATCCTCGGTCTTGAAGAAGCGTGAGATGGCAGCTTCGAGTTCCTTATGAGCATCCTGCGTTCCGCAGATGAAACGCACAGAAGACATGCCATAACCACGGCGGTCCATCATGTCCTTGGCTGCCTGCACCAAGCGAGGATGGTTGGAGAGTCCCAAATAGTTGTTGGCGCAGAAGTTGAGCACTTCTTTACCGCTCACGTTGATGGCTGCTTGTTGCGGACCTTCGATGAGTCGCTCTGATTTGTACAGACCGGCTTCCTTGATAGCCTCCAGTTCTTGCTGGAGATGCTGTTGCATTTTACCGTACATGTGAAATATATTTTAATAAGTTTGAAGTATCTTTTTCAACGCCCGACCTTGTCGCCCGAGACAGGGCATAGCAACAGCCGAAACCACCCATAACCAAAGGCTTTTCGGACATGGGTGTAGCGTTGTAGGCAAAGGAACGTATTTTTTTGAAAATATCAATAAGTTTGTGGCGAATTTCTGAAAAAAAGTATTCCTTTGCCATAGAAACAGAAAGAAGCTATTTTCATAACCCTACAGCCATGAAAAACATTTTGGTAATCGGTGCTACCGGACAGATCGGCTCTGAACTGACCATGAAACTCCGTAGCATTTATGGTAACAACCACGTTGTGGCCGGCTACATCAAAGGGGCAGAACCCAAAGGAGAACTCAAAGAAAGCGGCCCTGCTGAAGTGTGTGACGTAACCGACAGCACAGGCATTGATGCCGTAGTGAAAAAATACGACATCGACACCATCTACAACTTGGCGGCACTGCTCTCGGTCGTAGCCGAGTCGAAGCCTATGCTGGCTTGGAAGATCGGTGTGGACGGTCTGTGGAACATTCTTGAAATTGCCAGGGAGAATGGTTGCGCCGTGTTCACGCCGAGTTCTATCGGTTCTTTCGGTCCTGAGACCCCGCGCAACCACACACCGCAAGACACCATCCAACGTCCTATCACCATCTACGGAGTGAGCAAAGTTACAACCGAACTCCTCTCGGACTATTATCACAAGAAGTATGGCGTAGATACGCGTTCCGTACGTTTTCCCGGACTCATCTCCTATGTAACTCCACCGGGCGGCGGCACCACAGACTATGCCGTGGACATCTACTACAGCGCTGTGCGTGGGGAAAAGTTTGTGTGCCCCATTGCTGCCGGAACTTACCTGGACATGATGTACATGCCCGACGCCCTTGAAGCGTGCGTCATGCTCATGGAAGCAAATCCTACACGCCTCATCCACCGCAATGCTTTCAACATCGCAGCCATGAGCTTTGACCCTGAAGGAATTTTCGAGGCCATCCGAAAATACAAACCCGACTTCCAAATGGAGTACAAGGTAGAACCGCTCAAGCAAAAAAATGCCGACAGCTGGCCCAATAGCCTGGACGACATTTGCGCCCGTCAGGAATGGGACTGGTGCCCCAAGTACAATCTCGACAACATGACACGCGATATGTTGGAGAAACTCTCGGCACGCCTACTCTGATTATACACATAGCGGTGTCCCACTTTCCTATAACCCCACAAACGCCAACCGCTCCGCTGGTGCTAGTGGGGATTTTCATATCCATCCTATGTCAGCAAGGCTGTTTTGGAATACAATCTGCAAGTACTGCAATTTTTGGGCTGAAAAGTGCATATTTCACAACACAAAACGTAGATGCGGCTATAATCCTCACAGGATTTCAACACCTTAAGGCTTTTTTTCGTAACTTTGCACGGTTATTATGAACAGCGTGTTTAATTATCTCAACATGCTGTCCGTATAACCGTTTTACGCATTTTGCAAATACATAAAACCATCTTATAAATGAAAAGAATTCTGTTCTGCCTTTTCTCATTCCTTGCTCCATTTTTTGCAAACACTGCACTTGCGCAAGGAGAACCCCATTTCCAATTTTTCAAGTTTGATGACAACGCGCTGATCAACAGCATGTCCGACAACGGACTGTGGGCTGCAGCCGACGCCACCAATGCGGCCAATTCGCTCTTCCGTACCGGACCGCGCCTCATCAATCTCGTCACTGAAGAGAGCACACTGCTCACATCAGCCTACGACGAGTCGGAAATCATCAGCGCAGCCGCCAACGATGTGAGCAACGACGGAAGTATCGTGGTGGGCGAACTGAATGAAAAACCCGCTTACTGGAGCAAAGCCACCGGCCGTTACACGCTGCTGAGCACCGGCGACGAAGCAGACGGAGGCGTGGTGTTCGCCATCACCCCCGACGGACGATATGCCGTAGGAAAGCTGACTTATAGCGCAGACCTATACAAAGAGACGCAAGCACTGTGGGACATCGCCACCGGCGAGCTGATAGCCACTCCGGGCATTCCCACCAAAGACATGGCACACGAAGACAAGGGACAAAACCGCTTCGTAAGTATCTCCGCCGATGGCTGCAACATTCTGGGATGTATGTCGTTCTCTTACCTGCCAATGGCCGAGTATGCAGGCGGTATCTGCTACTATGTTTATAACACCGAGAACGATAGCTACCGCATGGTGGGATTCAAGGACGACCCCGTATTTTCTTGGGAAGCACAGGCCGACTACATGAGCCACATCTCGAACGCCCGTCTCAGCAACAACGGATTGTGGGTAACGGGTAATGCGCACGTCGTAAAGGACGTGGAAGGTAGCGACTTCGGTACGGAATATGAAGCCCCCTATCTGATGAATGTCGCCACCGGAGAATTTACATTATTCGATGGCACCGAGGATGCCGACAAAGGCGGATGGGTGGTTGACAACCAAGGCAACGTGATGGGCGCATCGCCGATATCCAATCCTTATCGTGACTGGAGTGTTCGTTCAGGGCAGTACTGGTTTGGTGTCAACCTGATTCTGAAACAGAAATACGGCATTGACTATACTGCAAAAACCGGTTATGCCAACACCGGAACGCCGATGACGATCTCTGACAACGGATGTAAAATGGCCGTCATGGCCGACATCGAAGGCAGCTACGTGCTGGAACTTCCCGAGACCTTCGTGAGCACTTGCGCAGACATCGATCTGCTGGGTCAATATGCCGTTTCACCCACTGCCGGTACAAGCCTCTCAAAACTGCAAAAGATCAAGATTTCTTTCGAACGCAACATCAAGATTCTTGGTGCTGCCAATTGCGTCGAGATACGCGATGCCGAAGGTGCTACCGTCTATACATCAGTGGGATTCAGTGCCGAGAAAAATTCGAAGTCGGCAAACATCACCTTCCGCAAGGGAACCCTGGAAGACGGTAAGGCCTACACACTGCACATCCCGGCCGGAAGCATCTGCATCGACGGAGACGAGACACGCAACAACCGTGACATCAACATCGGATACATGGGACGCGCAGACATGCCCGTACAGATGACAAATGTCTATCCGGCCAACGAAGCCGCGTTTGCCCAAATAGACTATTCGGCCAACCCCATCGTGCTGACCTTCGACACCGATGTGATGATTGCAGAGTCCGTGCAAGCCAATCTATATCAAGGCGACGACACAGAGCCTTGCGCCCGTCTGCTCATGTCGTACGGTGGAAAACAGGTGGCCGTGTATCCTGCCACCACCGAATATCTGTATAAGGATGTTCGCTACAAGGTGGTAATTCCGGCCGGTGCTATCACAGATTTGGCCGGCAACAATGCAAACTCGGAGATCGTGCTCAACTATATCGGAGCCTATGAGCGCGAAGTTTCGTTCGACGACAAAACGCTCTTCTACGACAACTTTGATAACGGCCTCATGAACTTCATGCTCTACGAAGGCGACTGCAACATGCCCAACAGCACTATGCAATCGTGGGGATTTGCCGACGCCACCAACTATCCCTGGTCGCTGGTGCGCGACAACGCAGCAAGCACCGACATGGCAGCCTGCTCGCATTCGTGCTACGAACCTGCAGGAAAGTCGGACGACTGGATGGTGCTGCCCCAGGTGTTTATCCCCGACAACCTGTGCGTGCTAAAATTCAAGGGACAAAGTTACCAAAACGCGGCTACCGACATGCTGCGCATCATCGTGTGGGAAAGCAACAACGTATACAATGTGCTGAACACCTCCATCGTAGAGAAAATGCGCTCCGAGGGAACCACCGTGTTCAACGAGCGACTCACACCCGGCGCCACCGAAGATGCCATTGACGGAGAGTGGAGTGAATACTCCGTCGACCTGCGCCAATTTGCCGGCAAGAACATCTACATCGCCTTCGTCAATGAAAACGAAGCGCAGAGTGCCATCATGATTGACAATGTCGAGGTTACACACAATATCCCGTTCCTCGTAACATTGGACAATGCTTCCTCAGTGATCAACAAGGACAACCTGATCATCAAGGGCCGCATTGCCATCGACACCGAGGCCGAAACATATTCGTCCGTGCAACTCACGCTGAAGAATGCTGCCGGTCAGACGGTGAGCACCCTCTCGGAAGAGAATCTGAGCCTAAAGAAGGGTGATGTGTATGCTTTTGAGTTCCCCGTTGCCCTGCCTCTGGAAAAAGGCAAAAACAATGCCTACGCTATCGATGTGCGCCTGAACAACACCGAGAACACCATCAACGCATCGGTGAAGAACCTGCAATTCCAGCCGACCAAGCGCGTGGTTCTCGAAGAGATGACCGGACAAGGCTGCGTGAACTGTCCGTTGGGCAAACTGGCCATCGAGAAAATCAGCAACACATTCGGTGCTCAGTTCATCCCCATCGCCCTGCACACCTATACGGGCGACAATCTCGGAACCGGCCTGGAAGCCTACAATGCCTTCCTCGGTCTCAGCGCAGCTCCCAGTGGCATCATCAACCGTAGCGGTGTTGTTTCTTCGCCCATGATTTCGGTGGAAGGCGACTACGGTTTCAGCGGTGTGAACGGCGACAAACTGTGGTTGGACCTTGTTCAGGAAGAATTGGCAGTGCCGGCCGATGCAGAAATATCGGCTACGGCGAGCTATAACGCCGACTCCACCAGCATCGTCATCCCGTGCTCCGTGAAGTTTGCCTTGGAGGCAGAAAAACTGAACCTCAACCTCTTCGCCGTCATCCTGGAAGACAATGTCAAGGGATACCAGCGCAACACGTTTGGTGGCATCTCCGATCCCGACCTGGGCGAATGGGGCGAAGGCGGAAGCCTGTCGGCAGGAACCACCTACCCGTTCTATCATAACCATGTGGCACGCGCCACTGTGGGGCTGACCTTCAACGGAACCGGAGGCTACATCCCGACCAACGTAACGGCAGGTGAGGAAGTTCGCGCTGACATCACCACCGAGCTGCCCGGCAACATCACAGACCCGAGCCAACTGCACGTTGTCGTGATGATGATCGATGCCAACACCGGCCGCGTGGTCAATGCTGCACAATGTGCTGTGAAGGCCTACGACCCTGTGGGCATCACTCAGACTACCTACAACGCCCCCACCCTCCGCACCAATGGCAATGCCGTCACCGTGCAGACAAGCGAAGCAGCGCAGGTGCAGATTTACACCCATGGCGGAACACTCCTTGCAAGCACCAACGGACAAGGTACACTCACCCTGTCCACACAGGGCTACAAGGGCACGGTCATCGCAAAGGTTACCACCGCATCGGGATGCTTTATCAAAAAACTCCTGCTCAACTAACACACATAAACAAGCCGACCTCACATCACGCTTGACAACAATAACAACCATATACACACATGAAAACCATCAACACCCAACACCTGCACTTCCGCTCCCTGTGCGGACGTTTGTGCCTCCTTCTCATCGGTTGCATCATGGCATCAGCCGAAACGGTCAACGCCGCCACCATAGATTTCGGCGAGATGAA
The DNA here is from genome assembly GCA_017461605.1 of Bacteroidaceae bacterium. Classification (GTDB taxonomy): domain Bacteria; phylum Bacteroidota; class Bacteroidia; order Bacteroidales; family Bacteroidaceae; genus Alloprevotella. The sequence goes on along the minus strand of JAFTXN010000005.1, from coordinate 180,611 downwards.
ACTAAACACTGAATATGAGTTGAAAAGCGACTTCAGCACTTACGAAGGACACTTCACCGCACCCAAAAGCGGAACCCTCACGGTCAATGCTACCAACGGTTGCCTGATGAGCGTATACAGCGATGCCGAATTTGCTAATGCCATCGACTACACACACCAATTCACCGGCACAGGAGAATCCTACGATATCCATGTGGAAGAAGGCACTACTTATTACTTCCAGAAAGTGTTCTGCATGGCCGATGGCGTGATGAAACTCAGCATGGAAGACGCACCCGAAGTCACCATCACCAAGGTGATACCTGCCGAAGGCTCTGTGTTCAACCTCGGTGACGGAGGTCAAATCAGCGTAACATTCAACCGAGCCTTCAGAGCCGATGCCGCAGAAATCGTCGTAGGCGAAACAGCCAAGAAGGTAACCATGAATATCATCGGAGCTACAGCTGCTATCGATGCCAAAGCCACAGTGTTATCACTCATGCAAGACGGCACACTTTCCGAAGGGCAAAAATTTGTGTTGCGCTTCAAGAACGTACGTTCGGCCGCCGATGAAACCGTCATCTATGGCACAGATGGAACAGCCGAAATAGAGTTTGTGAGTGGAGCACTACCTATTACACTCACCTCCACCACCGGTATCAATGGCAACAAGTTCTTGTCCTACTGGATACCGGGCGACCCGGCAAGTGTCATCACTCTGACATTCTCCGGTGAGTTGCTCTCGCATGAAGGCAGAGAGGATAAAGCCGTGGCCACATTGGGATATGGAAGCACTGAGATCGAAGGAAACAACTACTACTCCGAACTCATCCCCTACACCGTAGTCGGCAACACCATCACTGTCGACTTAAGCGGAAAGTTGCGTCGCCACCGCGACATGGTGGAATACGAAGAAGTTTTCTCTGATATATATATCAAGTTTTCCGATGTGCGTGCAGCCGATGGCAGCTTTGCTTTCAATGACGCACAAGGCTCACGCGGAGCTTTCGGTTTCACAATGCCCTACGAAGAAATCAGCGTCGACATCATCAGCGAGTTCACTCCCGCATCCGGCAAGAGCCTTGAGGGAGTGAGCGAAATCGAATTGTGGGTTACAAACTACGAAAAAGTGAAGCACGAAGGCTTCCTCTTCACCTACACCGATGCCGATGGAAACGAGAAGACGCACATCACCAACGAGTTCACTGCAACAGCCGATTCCGACTATGCCGGCGCATACATCCTCCTCATCCCCGTGCCTGCTGAAGTAGCCGGAGCAAAAAGTATCGTACTGACGGCTAACAACCTGCAGACAGCCGACGGCATCGATCATAGCGCGGCATTCACTGCCACCTTCAGCGGAGCAAGCGTTGGCATCGCATCCGCTGAAATCAATCCGCAGACCGCCACCAACGTATACGACATCAGCGGCTTCTGCGTGCTGAGAGGTGCAACAAAGGCACAAATCCTGCGCTTGCCGGCCGGCGTCTACATCATCAACGGTAGCAAGCACATCGTCAAATAACACTTTCGAAAAAATCAAACCTTTTGCCCCAAAGTCTCCACAGGCTTTGGGGCAAAACTTACAAGGCGTTTAGGATTTTCTGCAGTGCTTGCAGAAAATCCTAAACGCCTTGTAAGTTTTCAGCCATTTCATCGGCCATTTCTCCGCCTCGAGAGCAAACATTGTCAGAGGCCGGCAGCCCTCAGCACCTCGGCCAGCGAAACCCCGCTGTCGTCGGTCTCAAAGTGCCGACGGTGCTCCGGTGTGATGCGAAGGCTCTCGGCATTGTGGTGCAGGCCGAAACTCAAATCCATACCGGCAGTCAACAGTTGCCGGGCCAACTGCGGACCACCGCGAAAGCCGTGCACCGTCCATACCGTTGCCGGTTTGAGTCGCTTGTGCAGCCGGAGCAGTTCGCCGAAAGCCCTCACACAATGTATCGTTACGGGCAGAGATTGTGCAGAAGCCATCTCCACCTGACGCTCAAAGATTGCGCATTGCAGCTCCAACGATGCACCGCGCAGTCTGTCGAGCCCGCATTCGCCCAAAGCCACCACCTGCGGATGCCGGACCAGCGCAGACAATCCGACAAACATCCTGTCGACATCACCATCGGTCCACCAAGGATGAATGCCGGCAGAATAGGATGCACCATCCGATGGCTCAAAGGTTTCGGGAGACAATAGGATTTCGAGCGGCAACGACACAATGGCGCTACCGGCCGGAGCAGACATGTTATGTGTATGGAAATCCGTGAACAACATCTTTTCGTTTTTCTATCACCATGCAGAAAAACCACAACCTCGTCAGGGAACAGGGTCGTAACCGCTTCCACCCCACGGATGGCATCGCAACAATCGGCGAATGGCCAGCCACAACCCCTTCAATGGGCCATGCTTTCGCAGAGCCTCAACCGCATATTGCGAACACGTGGGTGTGAAACGACAAGCCGGAGGCGTGTAGGGGGAAATGAAGCGTTGATAAAAACGTATGGGAGCTACGAGCAGCCCCGTCAAGACTTTGCGTATCATCGGCTTTGAGCTACTTTTTCGGCAATGCGTTGCAACAATCCCACCATGCGCCGTTCGACCACCGCCGAAGCCATCGGCTCGTCCGCCAACCAAAGGAAGCCAATGTGCACGCTCTCACCGGGAAGCAACGAGGCAAGCAGCAAATGCTTGTTCTTGCGATAAGCCTCACGGATTTGGCGCTTGGCACGATTACGGTCCACGGCCAATTTGTGCTTCCGCTTCGACACACTCAACAGCACCTTTACGGCCGGCCCCTTCTCCCACTCCACGGTTCGGAACACGGCACGCAGCGGAAAGGCCACGGCCGAATGAACACCGGGAACAAAGAGAGCATCGATCTCGCGCTGCAGGCACAAATGCTCGGCTTTGGGGAAAGCAAATTGCTTCATGGAGGGATGATTTTCTTATTACCAGACAAAGGTAGTGCAAGGTGAGCGGAATACAAAGAAAGGCCACGGATTTTCTTTTATTCCCAAGCCGAAGCCCGTCCTGCGCTCCATGAGAGCCGGCAAAAGGTGGAGTAAAAACAAACGAAAGCCGGAAGCAAAATTCCTGATGCCTTATCGACATCTCTGAATTCTGCTTCCGGCTTTCGGCATTGGGGGAGTGAGCATTCCCACAGCCTATCGGCTTATGCGTTGGCTTCTTCCAAATATAGTTCCAGACAGCCCGTCATCGAGGGAGCCTTCTCCGAAGGTGCTTCCACGTCGATGCGAAATCCTGCTTCCGACAGCGCCTTGGCTGTAGCCTTTCCGAAACATCCTATCTTGATGTTTTCATCCTGCTTGAAGTCGGGGAAATTTTTCTGCAGCGACTGTACACCGGCCGGCGTGAAGACCACCAACATGTCCATGCCTCGCATCTCTTCTTCGGAGATAGCATTGGAAACCGTGCGATACATCACGCATTCCGTATACTTGAGTTTCTTCGCGTCGAGCAGCGTGCGCACTTCGTCGGTGTGAACGTCGCTCTGCGGAATCAGGTACTTCTCGCTTTTATGCTTGGCCATCACTTGTATAAGCTCGGGCCACTTACCTGTCGAGCCAAACGATACCTTACGCTTACGGTATTGCACATACTTCTGAATATAGAGCGCAACCGTCTCCGATATGGCAAAGTATTTCATGTCCGCAGGAATGGCAATGCGCATCTCCTTGCAGAGATTGAAGAAATGGTCGATGGCATGTCGGGAGTTGAAGACGATGGCTGTATGTTCGAGGATTTGAACTTTCTGTTGGCGAAATTCTTTCGCGCTAAGCCCTTCGACCTTTATGAACGGGTGGAACACGAACTCCACCCCATATTTTTCGGAAATGTCAAAGTAAGGAGATTTTTCAGATGTCGGTTGCGGTTGCGACACCAGGATTTTCTTAATCATCTATAGTTAGCTTTTGTAATTTTCTATAGTCCGACTGTCAACAAACAGTTGTTGGCAAAAGTCAAGGCTCGCCACAGCACAAGTGCAGGTAGGATTTCGAGCGCACAAAAGTACAAAATTAAATGCACTCCACCGAACCTGTATTTGAAAAAGATGCTTCCACACTTATATAAAAGCATTATTTTGATACTTACCACGACTAAAAAGAAGAGTAATGTGAGTGTGGAAAATCCTATATCAAAATATACCACCAGCAGAGACACCGGCAAAAGTAGCAGACCGAGTGCCAAAATCGACAGGAAGTAGGATTCACGCCAACGGGTGGATTGTCGATGGTCGAAGAACACACTATTGATAAATTCATACAGCAGGAGCTTCGCCACATAATATATCAAACAAATGCCTACACCCATGCCCAAAATCTGATAAGGCGACACCAGATTGAATACCTCGGTCATGCGTTCCTGTGTATAGTCAAAGAAAAGCAGGCCGAGCACAAAGCAGGTCTGGAAGACGAGGAACAACTGCCCGCGAAGCTCGCTGTCGGTACGCGAATCGAACATATTCTCTCGCTCACGGGTATAGAAGAAGTCCTTGATGCTTCCCACAAGGAAATGCCACGAATGTGTAATCACCCATGCCACCAAGAAGAAACTCAGGATGAGCGTTCCGGAAACATAGTCGTCGGAGCGAAAACGATAAGGAAGCGGATCACCGGCCACGCCCTGCGGTTCGTAAATCCGAGCCTCCACTTTCCAATCATAGCGAGGCGTACCCGGAAGTTTATACACATCTATCTCCTTGCGCATAAGTTCCTCACGAGTTTCCGAACCCAGTGGCAAATCACCGCGTGTGCTGTCTGTCCATACGAAGTCCTTGATGCGAAAATATGCCTGCACCGCCGAGTCTTGCTGTGCCGGCGTAGCATCTTCGGGCAAGCTCTGAATGACTTGGTAAACAGTCTTCCGCTGTGGTTTGGCAGCCACGGCCGAAGTGCGCACGGTATCTGCTACCGGCGCCACCACTTGCACACTATCTTTCATCGACTGCCACATATCCTACATCCTATTTCGACTTTACAGCGCAGCCAATTTGCGCACGCTGCTATCCCAGAGCGGTGTGGTCTCAGCCAGGCGAACAGCCTCTGCCGCATCTGTAGCCACACACCATATATTGCAGTGTTGCTCCCTCATAAATCGCTCATCGGCTGCGCGACTCATCATTTCCAACAAAGGGTCGTAATATCCTTGCACATTGAGTACGATGATGGGCTTCAAGTATAGCCCCAGCTGCTTCCAAGTGATGATTTCGAGCAGTTCTTCCATCGTTCCCACACCACCGGGCAGCGCAATGCAGGCATCGGAGAGCGAAGCCATCGTCTCCTTGCGGCGATGCATATCTTCGGTAACAATCATCTCGGAAAGCCCTTGGTGGTGCCAACCTTGCTCTACCATAAACTCGGGTATCACACCTACAGCCCGGCCTCCGGCTTCCATACAAGCCTCTGCCGTGCGGCCCATCAGGCCGGTGCGGCCCGCGCCGTTGATTAGCGTGTGGCCGCGCCGCGCCAGCTCTTGGCCCAGCGATTGCGCTGCTTGCAAGTAGACTTCGGGGACCTGTCCGCTCGAGGCACTATAAACTGTGATTTTCATCTTGCTTCTCAAAGAATGCGGAGGCGGTATCAAATTCCGAAAGCGGCTTTCACCTGTTCCACATAGTCGAGTTTCTCCCATGTGAACAGCTCAACCTCCATCACGCGAGGCTCACCGCCACGCACACAGAAGGTCTTGGTTACGGTGCGCGGTTCGCGGCCCACGTGGCCATAGCTGGCCGTTTCTTCGTATATGGGGTTGCGCAACTTGAGACGTTCTTCGATGGCTCGGGGACGTAGGTCGAAGATTTCACTCACCTTGCAGGCTATCTCACCATCGCTCTGCGCCACCTTGGAAGTGCCGTAAGTGTTCACATATACACTGATGGGGTCGGCCACTCCGATGGCGTAACTCAGCTGTACCAACATCTCATCAGCCACTCCTGCGGCCACCATGTTCTTCGCAATGTGGCGAGCTGCATACGCTGCCGAGCGGTCCACCTTCGAGGGGTCCTTTCCTGAGAAAGCCCCACCACCATGAGCACCACGGCCTCCGTAGGTATCCACAATGATTTTGCGGCCGGTCAGGCCCGTATCGCCATGCGGTCCGCCGATGACAAACTTTCCGGTGGGGTTCACAAAGTATTTTATCTCGCCTTTCTCAAACAGGGCACGCACTTCGGGAGTGTGCACACGTTCTTTCAGTACACGCGGAATGAGTACTTCGATCACGTCCTTGCGGATACGCTCCAGCATCAGGCGGTCGGCTTCTTCCTGCGAGCCGGCTTCATCGGCCGAGACGAAGTCGTCGTGCTGCGTACTTACCACGATGGTATCGATGCGCACGGCGCGGTTGTTGTCGTCGTACTCCACCGTTACCTGACTCTTGGAGTCGGGACGCAGATACGGCATCTGTTTTCCTTCGCGACGAATATCGGCCAACACTATCAGGATGTCGTGTGCCAGCGAAAGGGGCAAGGGCATTAGGGTATCGGTTTCGTTGTTTGCATACCCAAACATCATTCCCTGGTCGCCCGCTCCCTGACTCATGGGGTCGGTGCGCTCCACGCCACGATTGATGTCGGCACTTTGCTCATGTATGGCGCTGAAGATGCCACAGCTTTCGGCATCAAATTTATACTCCGCGCGAGTGTAGCCGATGCGACGGATGGTGCGGCGAGCCACTTCCTGCAGATCAACATAGGCTTCCGATTTCACCTCACCAGCCACCACCACTTGTCCGGTGGTTACCAGCGTTTCGCAAGCCACTTTCGAATTAGGGTCGAAAGCCAGCAGTTCATCAAGAACGGCATCCGAGATTTGGTCGGCTACCTTGTCGGGGTGTCCTTCAGACACTGATTCGGATGTAAACAAGTATCCCATTTTCTTTCTATCGTTGGTATAAATAAAACAATCTGTCTCCGAGAATCGAAGGCAGAACATGGAATTTCGAGAAAAGGCTGAGTGAAAACGATGGGGCACACGCCCCGCTTGACAATGCCGCGGCCGCACACTGAGGCCGTATGTTTTAGCATTTTTTACCGTGGTTGCAAGCAGCCAAATCTGTCCACATTCTTTCTTCGGGTGCAAAGGTACGCTTTTCCGCCTACATAAGTTGTCTGAGTACCTCATAAAAAATCACAAAAAGCACAAAGACTTTCCCGGGAGCGCAGCAAAAGAATATCTCATGCCTTGCAATATATATTGCATGACTTGAGATATATATTGCAAGGCTTGATATATATATATATTGCAAGACTTGAAACATACTTTACAAGCATTGTGAAAAAGTTTAGAAGCACTCTGCGGAAGTTCATCTCGGAGGAGAAAAGAAAAAAGCAAGACTTTCCCTTGGTCCTTCATCCCGTTTGCCTTACCTTTGTCGCCGCAACGGTTCGCCATCTCCCCTTGGGAGAGCGATGAAAAGGGAAACGGGTGCAAGTCCCGTACAGTCCCGCTGCTGTAATTCCCATTTTCGCCGACACATATCCAGCCACTGGTCAGCCAAACGCTTGGCGGCTGCACCGGGAAGGCGTGTCGAGCGGGGAAAAGTCAGAAGACCTGCCGCTGCCAACACTTTCCGACTCGCGTCCTCGAGGAAGGGCGCCGGTACATATCGGGATCTTTTTCCTATATCGCATGAAGCCACATCTTCGCTCCATTGTTGCCATAGCAGCAATGGCCGTTGTCTGCTTTTGCAGTGTATCTGCATTGGCGCAACAGCCCACCGACAGCCTCACCCGGCTGCTGCCGGAAGCCCACGTTGCAACCTCACGCCGCCCGACCGAAGTGTCGTCCGCCATCCCTGCACAACGCTTCGACAGCACCGCATTCCGACGAATGGCCATCACCACCACAAGCGACGCCCTACGACGCATGAACGGGGTAAACCTGCGCGACTATGGCGGTGCCGGAGGACTGAAAACCGTCTCGGTGCGCGGACTCGGCGCAGCACACACGACCGTCACCTACGATGGGTTGGCCGTCTCCAACGCTCGACAAGGACAAACGGATATCGGACGCTTTCGCCTCGAAAATCTTGCTGCCATAACTCTCACCGCTGCCGGCAACGACCGCTTGCTCACACCGGTGCGCAACCTTGCATCGGCCACCGTGGCCCTGCAGTCGACCGCCGCCGGCACGCTGCGCAAGGGTACGCATCTGGCAGCCGCCTTGTCGCAGGGTTCGTTCGGCATGATCAGCCCTTCATTTCAAATCACACAACGAGCCGGCAGCCACACACAGGTGGCACTGGGCGGTGACTTCTTCCATGCCCGAAACGACTACCCCTTTACGCTGAAAAACGGAACGCAGACCACACGGGAGCGCAGAGCCAACAGCCGAATGCAGGTGTGGAGCACCGAAGCCAATCTGCTGCACCGATTCGCCCACTCGCAACTCACAGCCAAGGCCTCCTACTACAGCAACCACCGCAGGCTGCCCGGACAAGTGGTGCTCTACACCGAAAACAACAACGAGCACTTGGAAGAAGAGGAAGCTTCGGCACAAAGCGTATGGAATTATCACAGAGGAGCATGGCAGGCTTTCGGAGCCGGCAAGTTCCACTGGCAAGCCTCACGCTATGCCGACATCGACCCACAATACCCGGGCGGAGCTTCACGACAGCACTACGTGCAGCGCGAATGGTATGCCACAGGCGGCGGAGCTTGGAGCAAAGGGGCGTGGAGCGCGGCCTACGCCACCGACTATGCTTATCAAAACATGAGCAGCAACATGCCGAGCTCGGGCGTAGCGCGCCACAGTTGGCTGCAGGCGCTCTCCGTGCGCTACGAAGCCGGCCGACTGAAGGCCACCGCACGCCTGACGGGCAGCCTGCACTTCAACCATACGCCCGACGGAACAAAGGCTGCACGCAATGCTCACCGGTTCACCCCCGAGGCAGCCGTGGTGTGGAGAGCCACGAGGGACGAGAGCAGCACAGCACTCTACACACGTATATATTATAAGGAGAACTTCCGCCTACCCACTTTTGCCGAGTCCTACTACTATCACCTCGGCTCGCAAGACCTTCGGCCCGAACTGACACGCCAGATAGGAGCCGGTCTGACGCTGGCTGCCACACCGGCAAGCACTTGGTGGCCCTCGCTGCGCCTCACGGCTGACGGCTACTACAACCGCATCGACGACAGAATCACGTCCGTGCCCTACAACCTCTACGTGTGGCGCACCATCAACATGGGACGTGTGCGGGGCGGCGGTCTGGAACTCTCGGTCAACAGCCGGTGGAATGCTGCCCGCCGACACCACATCTTCTTCACCTTGGCCTACACACTGCAATGCGCCACCGATCGCACCGACCCGAGTGCCGCGTCCTACGGCAAGCAACCGGCCTACATGCCACGCCACACTGCAGGCACGACAGTGGCATACGAAAATCCCTGGGTCAACCTGAGCATCGGCTGCACGGCATCGGGCCGGCGCTACAGCACCCACGAGCATCTGCCCGGCACACGTCTGCCGGCCTACGCCGAATTGGGATTTGCACTCTATCGGTCCTTCACCCTGGGCAAACTGCGCCTCGACCTGCGGGCCGACCTCATCAATGCCCTCGATGCGCAGTATGAAGTGGTGCGACGCTACCCCATGCCCGGCCGAGCCTACAAACTGACCCTGCGAGCCAACCTCTGATTACCTAAAAAGCATTCGCGAATTTCAACATAGTGAGTACTCACCCGAAACATTCACTCAAAAAAAACACAACACACCATGAAACAATTCAAACTCGCAGTCATCGCACTGCTCACGGCCTTAACCTTCAACGCCTGTTCTGACGACGAAATGCACCTCCCACCCACCGAACCCGTAGGCACCGGAACGGCCGGAGCTTTCGTGCTCAACCAAGGTAACATCTACGACGGCATCGCCGGTACACTGGACTTCCTCAACTTCAGCACCGATGCCTATACTTCCGGACTCTTCATGCAAGCCAATGGAGTGCAACTGGGCGACACGCCACAGGCCGGCATGGTATACGGTTCGCGGCTGTACGTCGCTATGTACGGCAGCAATCTCGTGTGGTGCCTTGACGCCGCCACCGGAAGCATTGTCAAGCAGATAGCCATCACTTCGCCCGAAGGTATCTGCGCTGCCGACGGATACGTCTACGTTTCGTGCAACGATGGATACCTGGCCCGCATCGACACCCTCACGCTCGAAGCCGACGAAGAGCGTCTGGAAGTAGGCCCCAACCCTGCCGGCATCTGCACCGCCAATGGCAGTGTTTACGTAACCATCTCCGACGGCTACAATTACAATAATGAATATGCCAATGGCTTTCGTGTGGTTCGTGTGAGCACTTCCGATTTCTCCAAGCAGGCTGAAATCAAGGTGGGAATGAATCCCAACATCGTTCAAGCCGATGCCGACGGCAACGTCTTCGCCGTGTGTCAGGGCAACTACGGCATGGGCATCTCCGAAGTGAAGCCCGAAGTGTGGAAAATCCTGCCCGACAACTCGGCAAGCACTTTCGTTCCGGCCACAAGCATTGCGATAAAAGACAATACGCTATACACCATTTATAATTATACCAACTACACAACCAACGAAAGCACGCTGAAATACAAGGCATACAGTACACAGGATGGCACGGTGCTCAGCGAAAACATGCTGTCGCTCACCGACCTGCCGGCTGTGCCCATCAGTCTCTCCGTATGCCCTGCCGATGGCCACATCTACATCACGAGCGACCGAGCACAGTATGACTACAACTCTCCGGGCTACATCTATCGTTACACCCCCGACGGCCAACTGGTGAAACGCTACGATGCCGGCGTGCACCCCTTTGCTGTGGTATTCAAATAGCCCGATGAAATCGCAGATTTCTGTGTAAAAAGATAAAGGGGAGCTTGCCGCGTGGCAGGCTCCCCTGTTTATCTTTGCATCGCCCCGCCGGACGATTTCGGGCGGCATTTGTGGGGATTGCGCCCGTAGGTGTGTTTTAATAGTGCAATGGTTGGTTTACTTGTGTGCCCCGCGTTTCGGAGCCGTCTTCATGTATCTTTGCTTCTGTTGTATTCTTGTTTTCGTCAAATCTTCATCAGTTCGCTGAAGAAGCTTTCCGTCATGTTTCCGGTGATGCTGACAACGGCAAAATCGTTGGGCGATTTTCCTGCAATCATCACAAATTCCACCACATACTTTCCACGTTTTCGCAGATAGATGCTTCTGCCTTCGGTCTCGGCATAGGGCTTATAGCGGCGGCGGTTGTTGAGTGCCAACTGCTCGGCCTTGTCCATCAGGTCCGGCATGTGGGTTTCGGCGGTCGGCATCACCACGCGTATACTCTTGATTTGCGAGAGCACTTGCCGCAAAGCCGGCAGGCTGTCATTGGTGAGCGGAACGATGCGTCCCATCATGGTGGGGCTCACAGTGTTGCACGAGAGTGCTGCATCCTCGCCGTAGAGGCTCATAAAGCGTGAGGCAAAATCCTGTTCGCGTTGGGCTTGAACCACGGTGACGGTCAGCAACGCAAGGAGCGCAATGAGTGTCAGCTTTCTCATTATTCCGATATTTTAGAGAAGCCTGCGTCCCCCGCAGAATGGCGAGCCGAATCGGCCGAAGCCGTTTTCAGGCCGTCCTGCACGAATTCGAGCACCTTGATGCAGGAGTCGAGTGCTGCCTCAGGCGTGTTATAGCTGTCGGAGTAGCCGGCAGCGCTGTAGTCCCACCCTTCGGGAGCGGCCGAGCGCTCGAACGAGTGCTGTGCAGCCAGTCCCAACAACGAGACAATGGCCACCGAGGCAGCAGCGCGGTACAACGGACGGAGGCGACGGCTCAAGGTGAGTCGGCGAGCGCACACCGGAGTTTCGGCTTGCTCCACGCGAGCCAACAGACGGGCTTCGAAATCTTCGGAGAGGCTTACCTGAGCTTCGGCACGCTGATAATCGAACAGCGACTTGTAGGCAGCCAAATGCGCCGGCACCTCCGCCTGGGCGAAGAAGTCGCGCAGAATGCGTTCTTCCTCCACGGAAGTTTCGCAGTCCCAATAGCGTTCCAGCAGTTGCTCGATATATTTATAGTCCATAATTTTCGATTTTCTCATATTGTTCTTTGATCCACCGACGCGCTCTGAAGAGATTTACCTTCACCTGTTCCTCGCTCACCCCCACGATGTCGGCAATTTCCCGATAGGAGTGTCCTTCGATGTCTCGCAACTGAAGGATGGTGCGTTGCTTTTCGGGCAGTTTTGCCAAGAGGCGGTGTACCCACTGCAGGCGTTCGTCGTGCTCCATGCGGCTGTCGGCTTCGGGCGAATTGTCGGGAGCATCGCAGGGCGTGCCGTCGAGCGACAGGTTTTGCGCTTCGCTCAGTTCGCGGCGGTCGTTGGCCAAATTGCGACACACGGTGAGGCAATAGGCCTCCAGCGATCGGACATCTTCCAGCTCGTGTCGCTTGTTCCATACGCGGATAAGGGTATCCTGCGTGATGTCTTCGGCTTCGGCGGTGTGGAGGGTGATGCGATAAGCCAACCGAAAGAGCTTGTCTTTCAGTGGCAACAAATCGTATCTGAAGTCCAAATCTTTCATAGCCCTCTATTGATAAGACGGATGAGTTTGCCCAAAGTTACAGAAATGTTTGAAAATTTTTTTCATCCTTTTCGCTTTTGATAGAAATGGAGGCTGAATTGGCTGACGTTTTGTCGGAAAATCGGCCTTGCAGCATGCAAAAATCTACACGGCGTTTAGAAAATTCTGCAGTGCTTGCAGGAAATTCTAAACGCCGTGTAGATTTCTCGGGAATGGGCGCGCATTTTCAGCCACCGATGACAGCGCGTGTGCTCTCCATGATGGAAAAGAGCTCGTCCACTGTCTCAGCTCGCAGCATCGCTATGCGCGTCTGCCGAAAGTCGGGGATGCCCTTGAAGATGGGACTGGCGGCCAGATGACGGCGGATGTGCAGAATGCCGCGGTATTCGTCGATGCGGGCCACGCTTTGACGAACCTGTTCTTTGAGAACATCGAGTTTCCAACCGGCCGACATGGGTTCGCACCGACTATCGATCACACCATCCACACAGAGGGGTTCGTCCTGCAAGGCATCGCGCATCTCCTTGAACACCCACGGACGGCCGAAGGTGGCTCGCCCCACCATGGCGGCATCGACACCGAATTCGTCGAAAGCACGCCGAGCATCGGCCGCTGTACACAGGTCGCCGTTGCCTATGATAGGAATTTTCACACGCGGGTTGCGCTTCACAGCGGCAATGGGATTCCAGTCGGCCACACCCGTGTACATCTGTGCCCGAGTGCGTCCGTGAATAGTCAGTGCCTGTATGCCGCAGTCCTGAAGCTGTTCGGCCAGTTCTTCAATGATGATGTGGCTTCCGTCCCAGCCCAAGCGCGTCTTGGCAGTTACGGGAACATTCACGGCCTGCACCACGGAACGCGCTATGTCGAGCATGCGTGGCACGTCCTGCAGCAGACCGGCACCGGCACCCTTTCCGGCCACACGCTTCACGGGACAGCCGAAGTTGATGTCCAACACATCGGGACGCGCACGCTCCACCACAATCTGAGCAGCCTCTGCACAGGCTGCCGGGTCCTTGCCGTAAATCTGTATGGCCACAGGGCGCTCTTCTTCACACACGGTGAGCTTCTGCAGACTCTTGTTCACCATACGCACAAGGGCATCGGCCGCCACAAACTCGGAATAAACCATCGCTGCACCGAGTTGACGACACAGCAGACGGAACCCGATGTCGGTTACATCCTCCATGGGAGCCAACAAAAGGGGGCGAGGCCCAAGATCAATCGTTCCTATCTTCATCGTTACGGTATTTATCGATTTCATCGGTGCTTTTTGCAGTCAGCACCCACCACCAGCCCACACACAGGAGGCTTGCGCAAAGCAGCAAAAAGCCTGCAGTCAACTGCTCGGCAAGTGTTCGCTCGGCAGGGTAGCCCTCCAACCAGGGGAAATACATTGCCAGCGCCGCCAGCGTGTTGTTCAGAATATGTGCCATCAATGGCAAGCGCAGTCCACCCGAGCGATAATAGTACACACCCAAGAGCGTGCCCGACACAAAGGCCGGCAGGGCTTGCATCGGGTTGCCGTGCACTATGGCAAAGACGGCAGCGGTGAGCAAGACGGCAGGCAACGGATGCCAACGGCGCTGCAACAGACTGTGCAGCACCCCGGCACGAAACACAAGTTCCTCGACCAAGGGGCCCAACACGGTGATCAGGCACACACACAGCACACTGGTCTTCATGGATTCGAAGTGGGCCATCATGCCCCCATCGGAGAGGTTCAGCGGAGCCAACAAGAAGGTCAAGGCATAGGCCAGCAACACCACCGCCATGAGGGCCGAAATCTCGGCACGCCATCCGCCTCTTCGCGGCAGGAGGGTTCGCCAATGGGGAGTGAGTCGCAAAACTGCCATGAGTGCCACCAGCAACACATACGCCCAAAACGTAGCCACACCGATGCTTCGGCCATCCACCGTCAAGCCGGTGGTATCAATGGGCGCACCGTTCAGCAGTGGCTCAACGTTGCTCAGAAGAATCGCCACGACGCCTCCAACCACGTTTGCGGCGACAAAAAGGAGCAGATAAAGCAGGGATTTTTTCATAATTGCAGGATGGATTTTGCACAAGCAGCATCACAAGCCAACTGCTCGCGCAGAGATTCGAGAGAAACGAAAGCACGTTCGTCGCGGAGGCGTTCCACAAATTCCAGCGTGAGACGGGAACCATACAAATCACCGCTGAAGTCAAAGAGGTGTGCTTCGAGCGTTTGCGCCAAGGCTTTGCCAATGGTGGGACGGCAACCGATGTTGAGCATGGCCTCGTAGCACACATTCGCCCACCGCACACGCACAGCATACACACCGCCGGCAGGAATGAGCCGATCGGGGTCGCAAAGTTGCAGATTGGCTGTGGGGAAACCTATGGTGCGACCTATCTTTCGTCCGGGCACCACAAGTGTTTCAAGACTGTAATTATAACCCAGGAAACGGGAGGCCTGCTTCACATCACCGCTTTCCAGCGCCCGCCGCACTGCCGACGAACTGACGCTGACGCCTTCGGCAGGTAGCTCCGTGGCTTGCACCACATCGATGCCCAGTTCGCGGCCAAACGCCACATAGTCGGAGAAAGTTTCAGAGCGCCCGCAACCAAACCGATGGTCGTAGCCGATAACGAGGCAACGCACATTCAGCCGGCGGCGCAGCACTTCCATGAAGCCGCGTGCCGACAGCGAAGCTACAAACGGCGTGAAATTCAGCACCAGGCAGAGATCCAAACTCTCGGCCTCCAAGCGCGAAAGTTTCTCCGGCAACGACGTAATCAGCCGAGGCCGATAATCGGTGCATAGGGTGCTTCGCGGATGTTGGGAAAAGGTAACGGCTGCCGCCGAAAGGCCACGCAAAGCGGCTTCATGGCGCACCTGAGCAAGCAGATGCCGATGGCCGAGATGCACTCCGTCGAAAAAACCTATGGCAGCGGCCACGGGTTTTTCGGAGAGGCATGCCGGAATTTCCACCTTCGGGGTGCGAAAATCGGCATCGGTCAACGTATCTATGATCTGCATGGTAAGAGTATCTGTAACAACATTAGGAATTCGCCGAGCGATTGGCCACGACGCTATTCGCGAAGGCGGCCCTCCTCATCGAAGTATGAAAACCAGCGACTGCCGGCCGGAGCGATGCGGGCTTGCATGCCAAACGCACGAGCGGCTTCGCAGTTTACTTCAGAATCGTCGAAGAATAGTATGTCAGCTGCCGGGCAACCTACGCCATCGCACACGGCTTGGAATATCTCGCGGTCGGGCTTGCACACGCCCAACTCGCAGGAAAGGAACACGTGGTCGAAAAAGTCGGCAACGCATCGGCCTTGATAGGTAAAGTAGTCGTGGCGCGCCATGTCCCAGTGTACCACGTTGGTGTTGCTCAGCACGCAGACAGGGTAGTGTCGGCGAATTTTCAGCAACATCTCCAGACGCTCCACAGGCACATCCAACAAGAAGCTCTGCCATGCAGCAACGATGACTTCGTCTGTAAGATTCTTGCCGGAGACTTCGCGAATTTTCTCACAAAACTCCGCCGTGCTCAGTTCCCCTCGCTCAAATTCTGCGAAGAATCCGCCCTGTACGTAAGTGCCGAGATAAGGACGTATGTCGAAGCCCAAATTCCGGAAGTTGCGGATGCAGCGTTCTTTGTCAAGGTCGACGAGCACGCCGCCAAAGTCGAAAAGCAGAGTCATGCTTAATGGATTTTTGTCGATGAAACGGGTATTTTTAAGAGGGGTTGCCGGAAGCTACCACCTTGTAGAGCTTGTCGCTGGGACGCACTTTGCAAGGCACGGGAATGGAGATGTGTTGCCCCTTGTGGGCTGTGCTGACGGGCCGGAGTTCGTAACGAATTTCCTCAGCCGTGAGATAAACAGCTCCGGTGGTAGGACCGATGACCAGCAGTTTGTCGCCAACATTCAGCTCGCCGGCTTCGATAAGGAACTCGGCCACGCCAAGTTTGGAGTAGAACTTGATGCCTTTGCCGATGTACTGCTTCTTTTCGGTGGCCGAAGAGCCATATTGCGCACTCCATTCGCCAAGTTTCTGCCCGAGATAATAACCATCCCAGAAGCCGCGATTGAACACACGCGCCAATTCCGCATTCCACTGCTCCACCTTCTCATCGCTGTAAGTACCATCCAAAACGGCACGGATGGCTTCCTTGTAACAGCGCACCACGGTGAGCACATATTCGGCACTGCGAGCGCGTCCTTCTATCTTGAACACGCGCACACCGGCATGCATCATTTCGTCGATGAAACCGATGGTTTTGAGATCCTTCGGGCTCATGATATATTTGTTGTCCACATCCAGCTCTGTGCCGGTCTCACGGTCGCGCACGGTGTAGCCGCGACGACACACCTGCATGCACTCGCCACGATTGGCCGAGCGACCCAGGTTATCGAGCGAGAGGTAGCACTTTCCGCTCACGGCCATGCAGAGTGCGCCGTGGCAGAACATCTCGATGCGCACGGGACGTCCGGCCGGACCGCAGATGTTCTCGGAAACGATGCCCTCGTAGATGGAACGTACCTGCTGCAAGTTCAATTCGCGCGCCAGCACAGCCACATCGGCATAACGGGCATAGAAACGCAGGGCCTCGATGTTGGAGATATTGAGCTGGGTGGAGAGATGCACCTCCTGCCCTATTTCACGGCAATAGACCAACACGGCAACATCCGAAGCTATGACGGCAGAAATACCGGCTTGGAGCGCAGCATCACAGATGCAACGCATCATCACCATGTCGTCGTCGTAGATAATCGTGTTGACCGTGAGGTAAGTTTTCACACCACGCTCGGCACACACGGTGGCTATCTCGCGCAAATCGGCTATGGTGAAACGACTGGCAGAATGGGCGCGCATGTTCAGCGTCTCGATGCCAAAATACACCGAATCGGCGCCGGCCTCCAAGGCTGCGGCCAAACATTCGCGCGAACCGACGGGGGCCATCACCTCAAAGCTTTCGGGAGTGAGGCCTGCAAGGTCGGAAGTTTTCAGAAGGGTATTCATTATTTCAAACTACTTATTCAAGAGATTATTGTACCTGTTTTGAAACCGGAACCGCAGGTCTCATCATCCTGGAGCAGCGTCTGAACCAAGGCATCGGCTCGGGTGATGATGACACGTGCCACCCCGGCCTCGACGGCTGCAAGACTGTTTTCTATCTTCGGTATCATGCCGCCGGCCACCACCCCGTCGGCCACCAGACGCGCAAAGTCGGCACGTCCGATGTGAGAGATGACACTTGTTTCATCGTCGGGGTCGGCCAACACTCCTGCGTGCTCAAAACAGAACACCAGCGTCACATCGAAATGTTGTGCCAAGGCCTTGGCTGCCTCGCCGGCTATGGTGTCGGCATTGGTATTGAGCAAACTGCCACAGCCATCGTGCGTGAGCGGAGCCAGCACCGGAGTTACGCCACTGCGAATAAGATCGGCCAAACGCTGTCCGTCAACAGCCTCAACGTCGCCCACAAATCCGTAGTCGACCTCCGTGCCATCGGCCATGAGCACCACCGGACGACGGCGCGAGCGCATCACATCCATGTCGGCGCCTGTCAATCCCACGGCGTTGATGCCACGCGCCTGAAGGCCGGCCACGACGCGCTTGTTCACAAGGCCGCCGTAGACCATGGTAACCACATCGAGCATGTCGGCATCGGTGATGCGACGACCGCCCACCATGTGGGTCGCGATGCCGAGCCGAGAGGCTACATCGGTAGCAGTGCGACCACCGCCATGCACCAGAAGTTTCGGGCCGTGAATGGCATTAAAGTCTGTCAGCAATGCAGAAAGCGAGGCCTCGTTTTCCACGATTTTACCGCCCACTTTCACAAGTGTAAGTGCTTCTTTCATTTCGATTACGGGGTTATGCAATAACAGGAGATGTGCCTACGGGCTTCCCAAGGCTTCGCAAAGGTACGAGTTTCCCACGAAAGGGGAAACCCAACGGCCTACGAAAAAGCCCATCTGCCTCGGAATGAAGCCTGACACTTTGACAAAAAATCGGGCATTCTGTTCGCAAAAATTTACACGGCGTTTAGAATTTTCTGCAAGCACTGCAAAAAATTCTGCAAGCACTGCAGATTTTCCGCCAAAGCACATAGAAAAAGGCCCATGGCGTGAATTGCTTACGCCATGGGCCTTTGAAGTATCTCAATACCGACTCCGCTTATCAATCCTTGGGACAGACAGAGACCTGCTCCACCTGGAGCACGCCGGAGTCGTTGTAGACAAAGGCCACAAGGTTCATGTTCTCAGCAACATAGTCGGCTGGGATTTCCACGCTGTAAGTATGTACACCCTCGTTGCCGGCAGACATCTGCACAGCGTCGCCCCACAATCCATTGATGGTTTGACGGAACACGTGGTTGTGCACATAATTGCGGTCTCTGCTTCCGTCGGGTTTTATTTGGAAGCCCGTAATGTTGTCCTCCGTCAGCCAAAGTTGCAGTTTGCCGGCCACATCTTCCATGGCAGTCAGCGAAACTTGCACCTCGTATGTGCGTGTTTCGGCTTGGTAGTTTCCCGTAAGCCCGATGCTCAAAGGAGAAATCTGCTGCAAACGGGTGTAGACAGCACCGCCCCACGATAGGTAATCGAGGATACCTCCGCGATCGACCTTGCCATTGGGGAACGCATCGATGCCCCAATGCGAAACGTATGCGTTGCCCTCATCGGTGGCCAGGCCGTTATTATCCTTCGAAATGGAGAGCGCACCACCGTGAATGGCTACGGCAATGACATGCTCGGCACCATAGGTTTCCTGCAACTTGTGCACTTCCTCAGATGCCAGGGGGCAATTCAGACACATCTGACCCGTGAAATCCTCGATGAGAACATTTTTTCTCACCTCGAAGGGCAGCGGACCCTCCCAGCGATCGGCCTCGTCGACGGTGTCGCAAGAAGAAAAACAGCCTGCCACAGCCATCACGCCCAACAGGACAGGAAAAAATCTTTTCAGTATCATAATCTTTGTGCGTTCGGGTTTAGAAATTGAAGTTATAAGACAAGGTTACGCCCTTGCTCTCAGGAACAAATCGGCATACACCGCCCGTGCAGTTGTAGCCGGCGCGAGTGCGTCCGTATCCCACCTGCAAACGGTGAGCCTTGTGGGTGTAAGTGGCCTGTGCCATGTAGTAGTGCGTATTCGTCTCGCCGCAATTCCAGAGGTCGGACACGGTGAACATGAGTGAGGGAAGCACCGACAGCTCCAGCAAGCCGAAACACCAGTCGCCCTCGTCCTGCTTCGTGTGCAGGTATTGCGCTTCTCCACGCAGGGTGAGCTTCTTGTTGATGTTCCACTTGGCTTCTGCGATTGCGATGTGCGACTTTATGGTTCCCCCTTCGCCTTCCACTATGCTCTTGTTGTAACGCTGGTGCATGTACATCAAATTCAGCTTCCAATCCTTGGTAATTTTCTTCTCCATCTGCACATTCACGTCCTGGTAGAAGGTTTCGCCACCGGCACCGAAGAACTGTCCGAACCCATTGCCGGACTGGAACACTTGGGTTTTCCAACCGTCTGTGCCCACCACTTCGTTTTGGGCCACGGGAGCAAAATCAATGGAACGGATGTGCGAGAAATTCACCTTGAAGTTGGTGCCATACTTACCGCCGAGCGGAGTTTTGCGCTTGAAGTTATAGCCTACCTCAGCTTGGAACGCCCATTCGCCCGGCACTTGCAAGGCCTGATTGGAACTGAAGCGGCCGTATTGGGTGGCATAGGGGTAAAGCGCAGCCAGCGTGTAGGTGTGCTGCATGGAGAATGCGGGAAGATGGTTGAGGTAAGAAGAGGCTCCGTTGATGGCACGCGCACTTCTGTAACCCATGTTCTGACTACGCTTGGCCTGCAGGAGGACACTCATGCCGCGCTTGGAGTAAGAACCGGAAAGCAGGAGCGCATTTCCGCGATGGAATGTGTAAGCATTGTCGGCCGAGGGATCCTGACTCTTCCAGGCGTATTCGGCCAGGAAGTTGTAGTTGCCCTTTTGCAAAGAAGCACGGACGTCGAACGCAGTTACATTGTTGGGAACGTTCAGACTGTAGACGCCGGTTTCGGGAGTGCCATCAGGATTGAGGTTGCCCGTGGGACGAGTGCTGAGAATGGGTGTCTCGGGATTGCCTTCGTGTTTAGCCACGGCCGAAAGGCCCAGCGTGAGATACGTACCGCTCTGCTGCATTCGCTTGCTCCATCTGTCGATGTTCAGTTCGAGGTCTCCACCATATACAAAGCTTTCGTTGTAACCGCCAAAGAATTTATCATCGCCCCAATAGTTGCGCTGTTGTCCGGCAATGACTTTCAGATTGACGCCTTTGTAGGGCTTGAGCGCCAAACGGCCTCCGCGCAACGCTCCGTCAACACCCAGAGAACGCTCTTCGTAGGTACGCAAAATCAGGCCCGACCCGAATTGCTCGTAATAGCATCCGGCGGTGAGCTCGGCCCACTTGTATTTACCCGTAATGTAATAGAAAGGAACGCCCCAGCCCTTGAAATCTTTCTCAAAGCCCGGCAGCGGATACTCGGTGAACTCGAGACGTGCACCGGCATCGACGTAGCGACTGTGGGCATGGAGTTCGACGTACGTGTTAGTCATCACAGGATCATCGGAAAGCACATTGCCTTGTTCGTCGACGATGTCCTCTTGCGGTATGAGCACATCGCTCTGCACGCTACCGGTAAGTGTAACTTTCTTGCCATCCTCGGGCTCTTGGGCCGATACAGTAGCAAAACTTGCGGTCAGCATGACTGCCACCGCAAGTGTATGTTTGAAATGTTTCATAGTCATTCGGTGAATGGCTTATTTGTTACGAGGACATTCGGGACACTGCTGTCCTTCCTTGCACTTACGCTCGCCGTTCTTGCATTGACGTTCGCCATTCTTGCATTGGCCCTTGCACTTTTCGCACTTGCACTCGCCATCCTTGCACTTGCACTGCCCCTCTTTGCACTTGCGATCGCCGTTCTTGCAAGCAGGCTTCCCTTCGGGACAACCGGACTGACCGTCCTTGCACTTGCGATCACCATTCTTGCAAGCGGGCTTTTCGCCGGGGCAACCGGGCTGACCACCCTTACACTCGGGCTGTCCATTGCCGCAAGCGGGCTTCTCACCGGGACAAGCGGCACCTGCGCCTTGGCACTGGCCACCCTTGTTCTTGCAAGCGGGCTTCACATCAGCGTTGCCACCGGCCGCAAGAATCTCGCGCACTTTCTCGATGAGATGCGCCTCACCGCCTTCGGTGTAACCGCTACGCGACTCAACGATCTTACCATTGCCGTCGATGATGAACACATGGGGGATGAGGTTTACACCCATCGCACGACGGAAATCACTGTTCGGGTCGAGCAACACCTCGTATTCCCAACCTTTGCCGTCGACCAGAGGTTTCACCTTGTTGATGTTCTGAGCCTGGTCGATGGAGATGGCAATTACCTTCACACCGGTCTCTTCCTGCCAGTCGGGATACACCTCATTGATGGCATCGAGTTCGCGATTACAGGGCTTGCACCAGGTAGCGAAGAAACTGATGATAAAAGGTTTGCCTCCGTTGTTAAGCGTGGCTGTATTGACTTCCTTGCCGTCCATACTCTTTAGCGTCACAGAGGGAAGCTGCGCAAAAGCTGCTGTTGTGGCAAGCAAGAAAAGCACTGCCATTACAAGAAAATTACGTTTCATATCTTTAATTTTTACGATGTTAGGGTGCAAATGTATGTAAATAGCGCGAAATCACATATACCAACGTGGTTAATTTTACATAATTTTACGGCTGCAGTCATTGGGTGCCGAGGGCTGAAAATGGGACGTGAGGAGACGACATCGGTGTCGACACGAATGGAGAAGGCGGAAAAAGGTTCAGAAACAGCAGTAGAGAAACGAAGAAGAGCCACCGGAAAATCCTGACACTTTGCACCAAAAACGCCCGATGAAACCGCAAAAATTTACAAGGCGTTCTGAAAATTCTGCAGTGCTTGCAGAATTTTCAGAACGCCTTGTAGAAATTCGCGCCATGCGGTGGCATATCTCAAGCCCCCGACAGCTTATGTCAGCGAGCAATCCAGACTTCGGGATTGAGCTTGTTGGTCTCTTTGCGTAGCTGGAAGTGGAGTGTGCAGTTGCCGGAACCATCGGGTGCAACGGTGCCGAGCGTCTGCCGCGTGCTTACCTTCTGCCCCTGACGCACCGAGACGGACGACAAGTTGCAATAGACTGTGATGTAACTGCCGTGGCGAACAATCACATTCTTCATGCCGCCAAATGCAAACACGGCGGACACTTCTCCATCAAAGACGCAACGGGCCTGCGCTCCCTGCCGGCCGGTGATGTTGATGCCCTTGTTGTCGAGCTGCACGCCCTTCAGACCTTCAACGGCATATTGCCCGTAACGGCTGGATATGACGTAGGAACCAGTGATGGGCACCGGCAGGCGTCCGCGGTTGGCGGCAAAATTGCTGCTCAGTGCGCGGTCGGCATCATCGGGCGCGTTAAATCGCGGAGTTGCCGTTGCACCACCCGAACCGGCACCCGCAGATGCCGAAGAGCGATTGTTGTTGCCGCCCGAATTGCGGCGATTCTTCTTGGCACGCGCCTCACGTTCACGCCGTTCGCGCTCGGCACGCTCCTTGCGCTCTCGCTCTTCGCGTTCACGCTTGCGGCGTGCTTCTGCCTCCTTGCGCCGACGTTCGGCCGCAGCAATCTCCTGCTGAATGAGCTGCTCGATGCGAGCGTTGAGTGCGCTGTACTTCTTCTTACGCTCGTTGATGGTGCTCTGCAACTGCGCCTGCTGCTTGTTCAGCTCGGCCACCATGGCTTCGCGCTCGCCCTTCTGCGTTTCGAGCTTGGCTTGCTCGGTGCGCCCTTGCTGCAACAGGGCATTTTTCTCTGCCTTGGCAGCCAACAGCGCGGCACGCTTGTCGCGCACTGCCGCCTCCTTGCGTTTCACGATCTCACCCTGCGCACGCTGATACTTGGCATACTCCATCATGTAGCGCGTGCGGCGAAACATCTCACGGAAGTTGTGGGCCGAAAAGATGAACATGAGTTTGTTGTGAACCAATCGGTTGCGATACATATACATCACCGAACGATGATACTTGCGCTTACACTCCGTCAGTTCGCTTTGCAACACTTCCAACTGCCTCTGCAGCACGGCTATGCTGCGGTCGAGCGAATCGACCTGCCCCTGCATGCCCTCCACATACTGCTGCTGGGTGTTGATCTGCGAGTTGAGTAATTCCAGATTGCTCAACTGAGAACGTACGTCCTTCTTGTTGCTACGCAAGAGCTGTTCGGACTCGGCTATCTGCCTCTTCAACACAGCTTGCTGCGACTGCAATTTGCGTATGTTGCGATTGGTCTGCGCCACACCGCTCAGGACAAACAGCGTCAGCAATGCCAGCAAAAGGAAACGGAAGGTAGAAGTTTTGTGCGACGGATACATATTTATTATATATGGGAGTGGGAGATTGTTCTTTCAGTGGTTGTTTTTGCCGAAGCATCACATGCCAAGCAAGCGACGGAACAGCGTGTCGGCGTCGCGCTCCTGATATTTGGCCGAGGGGGTGGTGTGCGGCTGCCAGTTGGTGGCATTTTCGAGTCGACTGAGCGTAATGACGAGACCGGCATCCTTACCCACACCGGTCACGTTCACAGACATCTGCGTGGGGAAGGGTTTTCCGTTCAACGAAGTGAAATCATCATACTTCCATGTGAGCTGCCCCTTGTGCGCACCCTCTTTGTTCTCCACCGTGAGGCGATTGATGGAGGCCGACTCGGTGATGGTCAGGAAGCGATAGTTCAATTTCGGCGCATCGTCCAGCTGCAGCAGGGTGTGACTGCCCGAAACCGAACTCTTGAAGCGCTGAAGGGATGAAGTGCTCACAGACTTCTCGCCCGGCACAAAGAGCTCGTTCCAAAATAGGGCCTGAAGTGCGTAGAAGTTGAGGCCGGCATTGCGCAAGAAGCTCACGCGATCGTAAGAGGCACGCACATATTGGCCGTTGAAGCGGTCGATGATGAGCACATCGTCGGGCGAAAACTCGACGCGACCCACCTCCATGCCAAGCACCGTAGCCGAAAGTTGCACCACGTCGTCGCGCTTCATGCGAAGCGTTCCGTTGACGCTGACATCGTTGCCCGAGAGGTTGACCGTCATCTTGATGCGTGCCGTAAGCGTTTGCGATGTCTGCGCATTGGCTTGCACTTTCTGCTTATAGGCTTCGGCGGAAGTGGCAAGGCTTCCGGCATTCTCACCTCTCGAAGCATTTTCTCCCGAACGGCATCCGGTGATCAGCAGGAGCATCAACAAAGCTCCTATCAGGCTTGTGATTTTTCTCAGTTTCATCATAGATGTTTCTTTCTTCCGAGATATTATCACCCGACCCAAGGCCGGACGATGATTACCCCACATAGTATTTTTTGTTTCGTATCTTCTTTTTCAGCATCGCCTTCCGCTTGGCATCCGTGGCGCATTCCAGTGCTTTTCTCCAGTATTCCACAGCTTGCGCACGCTCTCCGCATTTGTAATAGATATCACCGGCATGTTCGTACAAGCCGGCATCATTGTCCTCCGGGCCAAGGTGCTTCAGCGTCTCATCGATGTAGATTTTCGCCTGCTGGTAGTGGCGCTGCACAAACAGCACCCAGGCATACGTGTCCAGGTAGGTGGCATTGTGAGGCTCGGTCTGCACAGCTCTGCGTGCCATCTCGGCCGCCTTGTCTAGGTTGCGGCCTTCCAGGGAGAGGAAGTAGGCATAATTGTTCAGGCAGAGGATGTTGTCGGGATTGTAGACAAGCGAAGAGTCGTAGGCTGCGTATGCTTCGTCATTGCGTCCGAAATCGTGAAGAAGGTCTCCCATGGTGCTGTAAAGGTCGGAAGCCACCACGGGATAGGTTTCCGAATTCACGTAAGACGCTCCACGCTGCAGAGCATCCAACGCTGCTTTTTTGTCATCCAGTTGGTAAAGAAAGATGCCCTCGTAGAAATAATACACCACCTGTGTCGGTTCGTACAACTGGCCTTCGCGACACAACTTAATGGCTGCAGAATCGTCCTTGTGGCGCACCAAGAGTTGCAGAAGCTCCAGCCGCGAGCGTCCATAGTCGGGCTCTATCTCCAACACGCGCTTCAAGGCTGCCGCAAGCGAATCCGAAGGTTCGTTCATCTGTTTGGCATATTCCACTCGGAGTTCAGCCACTCCTCTATCCTCCTGGGGTAATTGCAGCGCCTTATTAAAAAGATTTCGGATGCGCGTGGAGTCCTCGGGAAACTTCTGCATACTTGCAGCGGCGTATGTATACATCGCCTTGACCCGCGCCGAACTTCGCGTATTGGAATTGAGCACCACATCGTCCACCGTAGCACGATAGAGAGAGTCTTCGCCGGTCTCCAGATAGTAGGACAACAGCGACTGCTGCGCCAACGAGTTTTCGGGTTCCATCGTCAAAACATCGCGATAGATGGCCAAAGCCATTTCGTGGTGTCCGTATTCTCGGTAGAGGTCTCCCAAAAGCACGCGATACCGCAAATCGATCGGAAACTCGGCACAAAGTGCTTCTATCTCGGCATAAGCATGTTCTGTATCCCCTTTCTGAATATATATCTTGAACTTCTCAAGACTGTAAGCCTCTGTACGTCCTTCCAGAGTCTGTAGCCGATTGAGCGCACGGATTGCGCCATCGTAGTCGGACTTTTCCTCATAAAGGCCGACAAGTGTGAGAAGCGGCTCGGTGCCTCCGTAATCGCGCACCAGGCTCTCGTAGATAGCTATGGCGCCATCCAAATCTCCTCGCTCGGCCATCAGTTCGCCCAGCATCTCTTTGTAATATCGGTTGCCCGGCTCCAAAGCCACGGCTCGCTGCAGCAACGAGTCGCCACGGCGTATGTGGGTCGAGTCGCTGTATCCGCCAAACGACAGCTCCAGTCGCGCCAAATCAAAAAGGGCCTCGGAAGCCTGCGGATTGATTTCGAGCGCAGCATGAAGCAAGTCGTATTGCGCGTCATACCTTCCGCGTTCGCGCTGACGCACCGACTCGAGGTAGAGCGCGTCATAACAGCGTCGGGCCTCGTATCCGAGATTGCGCCGAGCCTGCTCTGCCAAATTCTCACTCACCACGGGCAGCCCACGACGCACGGCATAATTGCCACACCCCGTTGCCAGAAACAGGGCAACCAGCGTAGCAACCACTTGCAACAATGAAGAACGACGGAGCATGGGAGTTCGTTTTTGAAATTTCGGCAGATATTTTCTGAAATGCTATTGGCGACCTGTGTGCCCGAAACCTCCGGCACCGCGCTCGGTGTCGTCGAGTTCTTCCACGGGAACCCACTCCACCGTTTCGTGCTTGGCCACGACCATCTGTGCGATACGTTCGCCATCATTTACCACGAAATCTTCTTGCGAGAGGTTGATGAGAATCACGCCAATCTCTCCGCGATAATCGGCATCGATGGTACCGGGAGCATTGAGCACTCCGATGCCTTTCTTCAGTGCTAAGCCGGAACGCGGCCGCACTTGCGCCTCATAGCCCTCGGGCAGGGCGATGCTCAGACCGGTCGGTATGAGTCTGCGCTCCAAGGGACGAAGCGTGATGGGGGCATCCAGATTGGCACGAAGGTCCATGCCCGCGCTCAGCAGTGTGGCGTAGGAAGGCAGGGCATGGTGAGAGCGATTCAGTATGTTGATTTTCATTTTCACCGAATGTTTATACATTATTATAATACGTGTGCGCGTACACAAGTAATGGGCAAAAATAAGGAAAATCCCGTATATTGATTGTTGTTTTGTGCGAAAAAGCAAGTCTGCGCGGTATTTTGTTCTAAATTTGCAGCAACGAACAAATTCATCGATACACTTCCCGATATTCCACATCCATGAATTGGAAACAACTCATCTCATCCCAACGTTTGGGCAAGGAGGGTTCACAATCACCCTTGGCCGAGCGACGCACGGAGTTCCAACGCGACTTCGACCGCCTCATATTCTCAGCTGCCTTCCGCCGAATGCAAAACAAGACGCAGGTATTCCCACTTCCGGGCAGCGTATTTGTGCACAACCGCCTCACACACAGCCTTGAGGTTTCGAGCGTGGGGCGTTCGCTGGGTGCGGACGTGGCTTGCGAACTCGTGGTGCGCCATCCCGAACTGGCCGAGACCGAAATTCATGCCATAGGCGCCATTGTTTCGGCCGCCTGCCTGGCACACGACATGGGCAATCCGCCATTCGGGCACAGCGGAGAGCGAGCCATACGCAGCTATTTCGCCGAGGGAAAAGGTCTGCTCCTCCATCCGGATGAAGAGGGCGAAAACAAGCTCCGCCGGGACACTTGGCAGGACATCACGCACTTCGATGGAAACGCGAACACGTTTCGCCTGCTCACACACCGCTTCAACGGCCGCCGCAAGGGAGGCTTCGTGATGACCTATTCCACGTTGGCCGCCATCGCTAAATATCCTTACAGTTCGCAACTGGCCGGCAGGAAGTCGAAGTTCGGATTTTTTGCTCCCGAAGAGGAGGATTTCTGCCGCATTGCCGACACTCTGGGAATGCTTCGCCTGCCCTCCGAAGCCGGAAGCGGCGTGCGCTACGCCCGACACCCGTTGGTTTACCTCGTGGAAGCAGCCGACGACATTTGTTACGAAATCATGGACATCGAGGATGCCTACAAGCTACGCCTGCTTTCTATCGATGAAACCGCCGATTTGCTACTTGCATTCTTCACGCCCGAACAGCAGAAAGCACTGCGCGAAGCCTACCCCACCGACACCGATCCCGGCGACCGCATTGTTTACTTCCGCTCGTGCGTCATCAACGCTTTGGAACAGGCCTGCGTGCGTATCTTCGTCGACCACGAAGCCGAAATCCTAGCCGGCACATTCTCCGGCTCGCTCATCGAGCACCTGCCACCCCTGCTGCACCAAGCCTACACCCGTTGCGAAGAAGTGGCTCGCGGACGCATCTACTGCTCGAAGGATGTGCTCGATGTCGACCTCGCCGGTTATCGCATCATATACACACTGCTCGAACTCATGACCGAGGCCGTGCTTTCTCCGGACAAGGCTTACAGCCGTCTGCTCCTGGGACAGGTATCCAACCAGTACCAACTGAAAGCCGACACATTGGACGAGCGAATCATGGCAGTGCTCGACTATATTTCGGGCATGACAGATGTTTATGCCCTCGACCTTTACAGAAAAATCAACGGCCACTCACTGCCTATGGTGTAAGCCTGCGCCTTCACATGCGAGGGGCGCAGCCCACTCCGAAGGGCAGCGTGACACATCTCGACGATATACACACAAAAGAAACAGGCGAACAGAAATATCTGCTCGCCTGTTTTCGTTGTACCCAGAGCCGGGGTCGAACCGGCACGGGTTGCCCCACTGGTGTTTGAGACCAGCGCGTCTACCGATTCCGCCATCTGGGCTTCGCATCGTGCTTCCCCGTTTCTCCAGTCGCAAAACCGAAGTTTCCATACGCCTTATGGAGAACCCTGTGAAGCGTTAATGCGGTGCAAAGGTAAGGAAATAATCTTTAAAAACAAGAGTTGATACACCAAAAAGCACGTTTTTTCGTTCTTTTATCAGAAGAAGATGCCTTTATCCGGCATTTATTAACTATATTAGCCCTGCATAAATCTTTACTGATATGGAGAACTACAACAATTACTGCATCATCATGGCCGGCGGAATCGGCAAACGTTTGTGGCCATGCAGTCGCAAAGCCAAGCCCAAGCAGTTTCTCGACTTTTTCGGCACCGGGCGAACTTTGCTTCAGCAGACATACGACCGCGTATCGCGTTTTATACCCACCTCACACATATATATAAGTACCTTCGCCGAGTATACCGACTTGGTGAGCGAACAGCTGCCCATGCTTCCGGTCTCCAATATCCTGACCGAGCCGGTACAACTATCCACCGCTCCGGCTGCGGCCCACGCATCAGCACATATCGCCGTGCGCGATGCCGATGCTGCCGTGATGGCTGTTCCGGCGGACCAATATATTGTAGATACGGAACTGTACGAGCAAGAGCTGCGCGACGCCTTCCGTTATGTACACGACCACGATGAATTCCTGGCCATCGGCGTGCGTGCCACCGAACCCAACACCGGATACGGATACATCCAGCGTGGTGAAGAGATTTCAGCCAACCTGTGTCGGGTGAAATCGTTCACCGAGAAACCGAATGCAGAGTATGCCCGTATGTTTGTCGACAGTGGTGAGTTTCTTTGGAACACCGGTCTGTTCCTCTGGAACGTGCGTACCATGAACAAGCACATCAAGACGCTCATCCCCACAATGGGGCGCCAAGACGACGCCGACACTCCGCTCACACCGCAGGAGGAACTTGACATCATCGTTCGGCACTACCCGTCGACCACACACAACAGCCTGGACCTCACCATTCTTGGCAATTCACAGAATGTGGTGGTGCGCGAATGTACCTTCGGATGGGCCGACATCGGATGCTGGCCCGAATTATACCAAGTGGAAGACAAGGACGCTGATGGCAATGCCGTGATTTGCGACTCGCGTGTCATGTTCTCCGCCAGCCGAAACAACCTGGTGCGCCTCCCGTCGGGCACAGCCGCTGTCATTCGCGGACTCGACGGCTACCTGGTGGCAGCCTGCGACAACGTACTCGTAATCTGTCCCAACGACGATCCTGCATTGGTGCGTCGACTGGTGAACGAAGCCCAAATGCAGTTGGGTGACGACTTTGTGTAGTCGGAAAACACAGCACCACCAATCACACTCCCCTACCCCAAGCCCTCAACATCTTTGAGGGCTTTTTTGTTGGCCCAATCCCACCCCCTCATTCGCTCGCGCATGTACCGAAAATCTGCAAGGCGTTTAGAAAATTCTGCAGTGCTTCCGGAAAATTCTACAAGCACTGCAGATTTTTCGCCAACGCAAGCCCGACATTTCACCACAAAAACATACTATCGTCACCCCATCCCCCACCTTCGGCAACAGCACTCCCACAATCTGTCACGCCGATTTCTGACACGCCGAAAGCACATTTACGGTCAAAATGTGCAAGTATGACTTCTTTTTTCCCTTAAAGATTTGCTTTTATTGATTATATGCCCTATTTTTGCAGCCATAAGAATTTACAAGAAACATATTACTAATATCTAAAAAGTAAAAGACCATGTCTGAAATCGAAGCAAAAGTAAAGCAAATCATCGTAGACAAACTCAGTGTTGAAGAAGCAGAAGTAAACAACGAAGCTAGCTTCGCCAACGACCTCGGCGCAGACTCTCTGGATACAGTAGAGCTCATCATGGAGTTTGAGAAGGAATTCGGCATCCAGATTCCCGACGATCAGGCTGAGAAGATCAGCACCGTAGGCGACGCTATCGCATATATCGAAGCCAACGCGAAATAATATTGACACCAGACCCCAATTCATTCATCAAAGGGGTGTAGGATAGCAAGCCTCGCGGATATTTCCGCACCTCTATCCTACACTCCTTTGTGGGTATGCAATAGTCTCAACCTTTTTACAGAAAATTATGGAACTGAAAAGAGTAGTCGTAACCGGCCTCGGAGCACTTACCCCCGTGGGAAACAATGTTCCCGAAGTATGGGAAAACATCAAGAAAGGTGTCAGCGGAGCCGGCCCTATCACTCACTTCGATGCCTCACAGTTCAAGGCACAATTCGCCTGCGAAGTAAAGAATTTCAAAGCCACTGACTTCATCGACCGCAAGGAGGCTCGCAAAATGGACCTCTACGAGCAATATGCCATCGTCGCAGCCCAACAAGCCGTGAGCGACAGCGGCATTGATGCAGAAGGCATTGACAAAAACGAAATCGGCGTAATCCTCGGTGTCGGAATCGGAGGAATCAACACTTTCGAGCAGGAAATAGGAAACTACGCGGTAAACGGAGCTCAGATGGGTCCCAAGTTCAATCCTTTCTTCATCCCGAAGATGATTGCAGACATCGCGGCCGGACAGATATCCATCAACTACGGATTTCACGGTCCCAACTACACCACCACGTCCGCCTGTGCCTCTTCCACCAATGCCATCGCCGATGCTTTCAACCTGATTCGTCTCGGCAAGGCCAACGCGATTGTAACCGGAGGTGCCGAGGCCGCAATTTGCCCCGGTGGTGTGGGAGGTTTCACTGCGATGCACGCACTCTCCACTCGCAACGACGATCCCGAACATGCCTCACGCCCGTTCAGCGCCAGCCGCGATGGTTTCGTGATGGGCGAGGGAGCAGCCTGCCTCGTTCTCGAAGAACTCGAACATGCCAAGGCTCGTGGAGCAAAAATCTATTGCGAAGTAGCCGGAGTGGGTATGTCGGCCGACGCACACCACATCACAGCCTCTCACCCCGAGGGCCTGGGTGCTCACTTGGTGATGAGCCGCGCGCTCAAGGACGCCGGAATGCAGCCCGAGGACATCGATTACATCAACGTACACGGCACATCCACCCCCGTGGGAGACGTGTCGGAGGTGAAAGCCATTCTGAAACTTTTTGGTGAGCACGCATATAAGCTCAACATCAGCTCCACAAAATCGATGACAGGACACCTGCTTGGTGCCGCTGGAGCTGTGGAAACGCTCATTTCGTGTCTGTCCGTACAGAACGACATCGTGCCCCCCACCATCAATCACACAGAAGGCGACAACGATGAGAACATCGATTACAACCTCAACTTCACATTCAACAAAGCACAGGAGCGCCCTGTTCGCGCCGCTTTGAGCAACACGTTCGGCTTTGGCGGACACAACGCCTGCTGCATCGTGAAGAAGTATGAGGAATAAGAAGACGCACGTATGATTGCTAATCTTATAGATAGGATAAAGCTCCCCTTCCGCAAGGATAGGGAGCTTTACTCTTCCCTATACCGAATTCTGGGCTTCTATCCGCACAACATCGAAATCTATCGCACCGCACTGGCACACAAGTCAGCAAGTTACAAAGGGAGCAACGGAAAATCGCTGAACAATGAGCGACTCGAATTCTTGGGCGATGCGATTCTTGAAGCCACTGTAAGCGACATCCTGTACCATCACTTCGAACGAAAACGCGAAGGCTTTCTCACAGACACGCGCAGCAAACTTGTGCAACGCACCACGCTGAACGCTCTGGCCAAGGACATGAAACTGGAAGAGCTTGTGAAAAGTCACATCAACAACTCGTCGCACAACAGCCACCTTGGCGGAAACGCGCTGGAGGCTCTGGTAGGCGCTGTCTACCTTGACCGCGGCTACAAATACTGCAAGTGGTTCTTGAAACGCCGCATCCTGGGCCGTCTCATCGATATCGACGGCATGGCGAAGAAAGAAGTGAATTTCAAAAGCAAGCTGCTGGAATGGAGTCAGAAGAACAAAATTTCTGCACTCTTTGAGCTGACCGACACGCTCAATCCCGGCACCAACAATCCCTATTTTGAAACGCGCGTAGTGCTCGAAGGAATTGTGGCAGGCGCCGGCAACGGATACTCAAAGAAAGAGAGCCAGCAGAAAGCCGCCAAAGAAGCACTGCTGAAGCTTCGACGCGAACCGAAATTCCTCGACAGCATCTTCAGAGCCAAGGAGAAACGCACCGCCATGGGAGCCGAAGAATTCTCGGTGCTCCCGAAGATTGACGAAATCGAAGAGGAAATTGCCCGTCTCGAACAGCGCACTCCCGAATGCCGCACGGAAACTCCGGTGAAGAAGCGCTCACGTCGCGCAGCCCGCGAAGCACAGCGCAACAACAATGCACAGCAGGCGGAGAGCACAGAGAATACCGGCGCCAACACTCCGGGGAAGACTGAAACGGAAAAGAAAAAACCGACGCCCCGAAAGAGAAGCGCCAATCCCCCTGCCAAGCAGGCTGAGGCACCTATGGAAAAACCCAACCGAGCAGTTGAAAAATCGGAAAAGCAGGCGCAAGCCTCCACAGCGCAAGAGGCCTCAGCGCAGAATGATGGCGAAAAACCGACCACGCGTTCGCGTCGCCGGAAACGTCCTCGTCAGGATGCTGAAAATGCTTCCGAGCAGAGCGAAAAGGCACGCGAAGAAATCATCCGTGCTGCCGAAGAAGCTGCTTTCAATCAGGAATAAACACATCTACACACTAACGGTGCGCAAACACTTTTCTCACGTGTTTGCGCACCGTTTTTATTTTTCCCAAAGCCTGCCGAGCGTCAACGCACCGTGGTCACCATGCTGCCGGTGGTGAAAGTAGCAACCTGCGTACCGCCTCCGAATGTTGCCCCGGTGGTCAGGCCGTGAAACTCCTCACCTCCGTTTTTCGTACCGCCGGTGTAAATGGTATATCCGGCCGATTTCGCCATGCCGGGTGTCGAGAAGAGCATCGTCATCTGACTATACGAACGCGGCAACACAAAGCTGAACATGTGCTCACCCGTGGCCGAATTGCACACGGTGTATTCGGTGTTTTGCGACCCCTTGCCCGAATAGATGGCCACGCACTGTGTGGTAACGGACGATGTAGGTGTGCTGGTTGCGCCTCCCACGCCCACAAGGGTACCTCCGGTGACAGAAAACGTATTTTGGTCGCAGTCAAATCCTTCCTCGGGTTGCGTCGCTCCGCACGAAATCACCACTCCTCCGGCCACCATCAGCGTTCCGTTGGAATCGATTCCGTCATTGTTTGAAGCGTTTACAAAGATTTTGCCGCCGTTGACAACGAGTTGTCGACTCGCCTGCAAACCATCGTCGTAGGTATTTGCCTCGATGGTTCCGCCGTTCACAGTAAGCGCCGTCTTGCTCTCGATTCCCTCACCGCCTTCGGCAGCAGACGACAAGACGAACAGACCGTTCTCCACGGTAACATCGCCCTCTCCGCGTATCACCTTGGGTTTTCCGCCCGTACTCGAAGATGTCCCACCGGGACGCCAGTTACCACCGGGACGTCCGCCGCCTCCACCCCCCGAGCCGGAGCTTCCACTGATGGGACTGCCGGAAGTGGCTGCCGTGATCGCCGGCCCGCCATCGGCATTCCCGTAGACAGAAGCTCCATCTACAGAAATACATTTGCCACCCGTGCCCGAAGCCGACAGACGGAGCGTTCCGCCCAGCAGTTGCAGGTCGCCATCCACCTTGATGCACGTAGCATTGTAAGTGTCGCTCGTGTTCGAAGCATTGGTGTAAGTTCCTCCATTGCCCGTCACGCTGATTTCCACCTCGCCGGCCGTCATCTCCAAGGCTCCGTCCACAGATATACCCTTGCCGGAAGTGCCCGTGTGACGGATTTGAAGATTTCCACCGCTGATATTCATATTTCCGTCGCACTTGATGGCAGAGCAATAAGACGTTTCGCCACTTTCCACAACGACTCCGCCCGAGGCTTCAAAGGTCAGCAACCCACCGGAGATGCTTATGTCGGTAGCCGACTTGAGTCCTTTGCAACTGCTGCCCGTCAGCGAAATTTCCAATGTGCCCCCCGAGATGTTCATCAGGCTGTCGCACTTCAGAGCCTTGGTGTTGGCTGTCGATGCCGTGAGTCGGAGCGTTCCGCCGGTGATTGCCACATTACCGGCACCACCATCCACACAATCGCCGACGGTGCCCGAAACCTGTAACATGCCTCCCGACATCTCAAAGCGGTCGTTGGCATTCACGCCATCGCCCACAGCACCTTCCACCACCACGGTGCCACTCTCCACACGCACATAGTCGTCACTGCAAATGGCATGATCGGCCCGGCCAAGCACCGACAGCGAGCCGTCACCGCAGAACACCAATTGCCCTTCGGAGAAGAAAGCCCCTTTCGCGTCTTCATCACCACAGGGAGTGTATGTGGAGACATCCTCAAGCCTGCTATGCGTTTCGGCCACAAGTTCGACCGTGGTTTTCTTCTTGCTCTGAATGTTTATGGCCGGTCCGTCGATGCCCGTAAGCACCAGGCCGTTCAGTCGAAGCACTTGCTTCTTGGCGCTGTAAAGTTTGAACCCTCCCGTTCCGCTCCCCGAAAGTTCGTAAGTCAGTTCGTCGGTACGAGCATTGTTCACCACCACCGTTCCACCGACGACGGAAATGTCCACACCGCGAAAAGCATAAGGATTGACCACCACAGGGCGTTCCGCACCGCAATAGGTCACCCGAATGTCCGACGAAGCCGTGCCGAAAGTGATGCTATCGATATCTGCCATCGCTACAGCACCGACTGTGGTGCCCAGATGAAAACGCACCAAGCCGGCAGCATCATCAAAGTCGATGCTGTCCGTGCTTGTGATGGGAGTTGCCAACACCACACCATCTGCCCGATGTATCATCACCGTTTCCTGCGCTTGCAGCACCATGAAGAAAACGGCTGCAAGGCTTGTCAAAAATCCTCTCTTCTTCATCGTTTCATCAGTTTCAAGGTTTTACCATTCATTCGCACCAGGTACACACCTGCCGGCAGGTTGGCCAGACTCACCGTGCTCGTTCCGGCTACCACATGTTGCATCAGCACAAGCCGTCCTTCGGCATTCAGCACTGTGAGCACCGAGGCCGAAGCGCTGCTGACCATCACGTTGTCTCCACGGACCACCCAGCGTGATGCCAAGGCTGCGCTCACTCCCGTTGGCACTTCGGGGGCAGTGCCAAAATAGCACTTGCGAATCGCTGACACCTCCCAGGTTTGCATGGTTCCATCGACAGTTCTCACCGTCATACGTCCGCTGTCGAAAGTGATGCTTCTCACCTTCTCCGGACTGAGTGAACATGCCGTCCCATCTCGTTCGAGCACCACCAGATCGGCATGCGCCGCCGACACACAGCCTGCCACAAGCAGGGCAAGCATCCATCGTTTCTTAAACTTCATCTTATCCTTGTTAATCAAACCTTTGCGAGGCTATTTCATGTGTTTATATTTTTGGGCAAAGATAGAGGATTTGCCGCGGCTGCGCACACAAAATAGACCAAGCACAACATTTCATAGACAAACCCACCTTTCACCCTCCGCACCGGCAGCCGTCGTTCTTCACTCCTTTTGTTAAAAAGCCGACTCTCCACGCATAAAGGTCACCGATGGAATGGGGAAAAATCTGCAGTGCTTGTAGAATTTTTTGCAGTGCTTGTAGAAAATTCTGCAGTGCTTGCAGATTTTTCCGCAAGGCGCAATCAGACGGAGGCTCGGGAATGCTTATCTAAAAACAACGTTTTTGCTTTGCTTTCCACTCGCCTTGCACACTTTGGCAAAGCCCAAGTCAGGCTGCGGCTCGGGAAAGCAAATCTAAAAACAACGTTTTTGCTTTGCTTTCCACTCGCCTTGCACTAACTTTGCAACCAGAAACAAAAACAAAGAAACAACTTATGAGTTTACAGTGTGGAATCGTGGGTTTGCCCAATGTGGGTAAGTCCACCCTCTTCAACTGCCTGAGCAACGCCAAAGCCCAGGCAGCCAACTTCCCCTTTTGCACCATCGAGCCCAATGTAGGCGTCATCACCGTACCCGACGAGCGACTCACCCGACTGGCCGAGTTGGTAAATCCGGGTCGCATCGTGCCGACCACAGTCGAGATTGTCGACATTGCCGGATTGGTGAAGGGAGCTTCGAAAGGCGAGGGCCTCGGCAACCAGTTCCTGGGCAACATCCGTGAGACGGATGCCATCATTCACGTGTTGCGTTGCTTCGACGACGGAAACGTGGTACACGTAGATGGAAGCGTTGACCCGGTGCGCGACAAGGAGATTATCGATACCGAGTTGCAGCTGAAGGACTTGGAAACGGTCGAAAACCGCATCAAGCGCGTAGAGAAAATTGCACAAGTGGGCGGCGACAAAAACGCCAAGGTGGAATACGACGTGCTCACCGCCATCCGCGAAGCCCTGCTGCAAGGCAAGAGCGCACGCTCGGTGGAGTTCGACAGCAAAGAGGCGCAGGCGGCAGCTCGCAACCTGTTCCTGCTCACCGCCAAGCCGGTGATGTATGTGTGCAATGTGGACGAAGCATCGGCAGCTACCGGCAACGAACACGTGGAAGCCGTGCGCAAAGCCGTGGCCGAGGAGAACGCAGAGGTGCTCGTACTCGCTGCACGCACCGAAGCCGATATCGCCGAACTGGAAACATACGAGGAGCGTCAGATGTTCCTGCAGGATGTCGGACTCGAGGAGAGCGGATGCAACCGCCTCATCAAGGCGGCCTACAAAATGCTTGAACTGGAAACATTCATCACTGCCGGCGAAATGGAAGTCAAGGCATGGACCTACCGCCGCGGTTGGAAAGCACCGCAATGCGCCGGCGTGATACACACCGACTTTGAGAAAGGCTTTATCCGCGCCGAAGTGATAAAATACGACGACTACGTGCGTCTGGGCAGCGAATCGGCTGTGCGCGAAGCCGGCCTGCTGCATGTTGAGGGCAAGGAGTATGTCGTTCAAGACGGCGACATCATGCACTTCCGCTTTAACGTATAACTTCCGCCATGCCTGTTTTCAACTCTATTCTTTGGGAACCCGATGTCGTGGCACTGCACCTGGGAAATTTCGAACTGCGCTGGTACTCCTTGTGCTGGTGCCTGGGTTTGGCATTGGCCTATTTTGTGGTCTACAAACTCTATCGGCAACAGAACATTCCGCAGGAAAAATTCGATCCGCTGTTTCTCTACTGCTTCATCGGCATTCTTGTCGGTGCCCGATTGGGACACTGCCTGCTGTATGAGCCGGGCTATTTCCTGACACACCCCGTCGAGATGTTGCTCCCCATCCGCGAAATGCCTGACGGCGGTTGGCACTGCACGGGATACGCCGGACTGGCTTCGCACGGCGGTACGCTGGGCCTCATGCTGGCCCTGTGGCTCTACGTTCGCAAGACCAAAATCAACCTGATGCGTGTGCTCGACAACATAGCCATTGCAACGCCTATCACAGCGTGTTTCATTCGTTTGGGAAACCTCATGAATTCCGAGATAGTGGGCAAGCCCACCGGCACAGACTATGGATTCGTGTTCGCCGGCCTGGGTGAAAATTTCGCCCGCCATCCGGCACAACTCTACGAAGCCATCGCATATTTCGTCTTCTTTGTCGCAAGTGTCCTTATATATTATAGGTATAAGCAGAAGGTTGGCACAGGTTTCTACTTTGGGTTCTGCCTCACCACCATCTTTGTTTTCCGCTTCTTCGTGGAGTTCTGCAAAGAGGTGCAGGAGCCTTGGGAAATGCAAATGGTGCAAGCCATCGGATTGGACCAAGGACAGATGCTCAGCCTGCCGTTTATCACCATCGGCATCTATTGCCTGTTTGGCGGAAAGCTCTGCCGAAAATTGGCTGAATAGTGTGTAAATGTTAAAACCACTACCGTATTCCCCAAAAAGCACTAAATAATCTAGCAAATCCACCAAGAAGACCTTTACACATACTATATTTGCCTGTAGATACAACACATAAAAGCTAAAACCAACATTCAATTCATACTCAAATGAACAGTAAATTTTTCCTTACCGCAGCGCTCGCAGCCACAGTGGCTCTGAGTTCTTGCAACAAGCTCGGCGAACTTTCGGCCGACAACTTCACCGTTACGCCTTCCCCTCTGGAAGCTGTGGCAGGGCAAGTACCCGTTACTATCAACGGTCGCTTCCCCGAGAAATACATGAAGAAAAAAGCTATCGTGACTGTAACGCCCGTGTTGCGCTATGCCGGCGGCGAAGCAGTGGGACAAGCAGCCACTTTCCAAGGCGAGAAAGTTCAGGGAAACAACCAGGAAATTTCCTACAAGGTAGGTGGAAACTACACAATGCGTAACACATTCGCCTACATCCCCGAGATGCAGCAGAGCGAACTATTCCTGACTTTCAAAGCCCAAGTCGGAAAGCGCGAAGTGGAAGTGCCCGAAGTAAAGATTGCTGATGGCGTTGTGGCCACCTCAGCCCTGCTCGGCAAGACCCTGTCCGGCACAAGCACCGCTGTAGCTCCGGATGCCTACCAGTACATCATCGCACAGACGAAAAGCGCGCAGATTCGCTACCTCATCCAGCAGGCAAAGGTGCGTACCAGCGAGCTGAAGAGCACCTCGGTGCAGGATTTCATCCGCACACTCCGCGAAATCAAGGAAGACCAGAAGGGACTCCAGATGGGCGACATCGAAATTTCGGCTTACGCCTCACCTGATGGTGCCACCGACCTCAACAGCCGCCTCGCCGCAGCTCGCGAACGCAGCTCTGCCACTTACGTGCGTGGACAGTTGAAGGAAATCGGTCTGAACGCCGACATCAACACTCGCTATACCGCTGAGGACTGGGAAGGCTTCCAGGAACTGGTTGCAGCCTCCAACATTCAGGATAAGGACGCCATTCTGCGTGTGCTCTCCATGTATCCCGATCCCGAAGAGCGCGAAGCACAAATCCGCAACCTCTCTGTAGCATTCAGCGAACTCGCTGACGAAATTCTGCCCGAGCTTCGTCGTGCCCGCCTCACTATCCACTACAACATCGTGGGTCGCACAGACGCTGAAATCCAGAGCCAGTACAAAAACGATCCCTCACAGCTGAGCCTCGAAGAGTTGCTCTACGCTGCCACACTCACCACGACCGGAAAAGAGGACATCTACACCACTGCCATCAAGCAGTATCCCAACGATTTCCGTGCCTACAACAACTTGGCTGCATTGGCATACGGAGACAACGACCTGGTAGCCGCAAAAGCCTACCTCGACAAGGCAGCCTCGCTCAATGCCAACGCTCCCGAAGTGTATGCGAACAAGGCACTCGTAGCTATGGCCGAGGGCAACATCAACGAGGCTGAAAATCTCTTGGCACGCGCCACAACAGCTCCCAACTACAATGAGCTGCTCGGCAACCTGCAGGTAGCGAAGGGTAACTACGCTCAAGCCGCCAGCGCACTGAAGAGCGCTCCTTCCAACAGCGCTGCGCTCGCACAGATCCTCAACAAGGATTATGCCGGAGCTGCTTCCACATTGGCCGGTCTCAATGCTGAAAATGCCACCACCAGCTATCTGAAAGCCATCGTCGCAGCCCGCACCAACAAGGCTGCCGAGGCCATCAGCAACCTGCGCAATGCCATCAAGCTGGATCCCTCGTACAAGGAGCGCATCGCCAAGGACCTTGAGTTTGCATCGCTCTTCAAGGACGCTGCTTTCCAAGCACTGATCAAGTAATCGCGGAAACAAATTCCGCCAACGCATAACACAGAAGTCCCAAGACACACAGTCGATGCGTGTTTTGGGACTTTTTCTTTCAGAATTCGTATGCAGAAAACACCTCTCCTACTGCTCATTCTGCTCCTTGCCTCGTGCGGAGTGGCCGATGACCGTGTTCGCATCAAGGGAAGCTTCAAGAACATCAAACAGGCCGAGTGCTACATCTACAGCGCCGAAGGCGTGTTTGCCGGAGTCGATACGTTGAAAATCGAAAACGGCGACTTCGATTACGAGAGACCACTGACAAAGCCCACCGTACTGACGCTGCTGTTTCCCAACTTCTCAGAGCTGCCCATCATTGCCGAGCCGGGCAAAGAGATTACGGTGAAGGGAAATGCCGGCCACCTGCAAGCTACCGAAATCGATGGCACGAAGGACAACAAGCTGCTCACCGACTTCCGGCTGCACAACCTCAAAAAATCAAAGTCGGACGTGCGCATGGCTGCAGCTCAGTTCATTCGCGACAATGCCGGCACACAGGCTGCCATCGCAGCACTGAAGGAGTATTTCCTCAAAGCTGAGAGTTACGACGAAACCATCCTCGGCCTGCTGGACGCTATCCGCAAAGCCCAACCCGGCAATGCGGAGGTGCTCAGGCTCGACAACTATTATCGTGGCATGCTGGTCAACACCGTCGGGAAACCTCTGCCCGACTTCAGGGCCGAGACCATCGACGGCAGAGAGGTGCTGACGCAACAGCTGAAAGGCAAACCAACCCTCATCGTGTGCTGTGCCGGATGGAGCAACGACACGCCCAACCTGTTTCTGAAGCTGCGCCGACTGCGCAATGCCTACGGAGAAAAACTGGGCATGCTTATTCTCTCACTCGACACCGACAAGCAACTCATCAACAAGCGTTTGCAAACCGACACACTGCAGGCCGTCCCCACCATCTGCGACGGACGCGCCTTTGCCTCGCCACTTGTGACGCTGCTCGGTGTTCGCTATGTTCCGAGCATCATGCTGGTCAATGCCGACGGTCGCATCACGGCACGCGACATCACTGTGAAGGATTTGGAGGAAAAGGTTTCGAATATGCTGAAATAAACTGCAGAAAATCAACCTGCCATAAGAAAGAATGGGGACAGCAACTTGCACATCCAAGTTGCTGTCCCCATTCTTTATACAATCTGCCGACAAAGATGCAAAAGGCTTCCATCACCCTACGCATCAAGCCGGCGGCTATCATTTCTTGGTGTAGAAGTCGGCCGAAAGCTTTGGTCCGAAACACAAATCGCCCGCATCGCCAAGTCCGGGCACGATGTATGCTGCTTCGTTGAGTTTGTCATCGATACCGGCCACCCACAGCGTCACATCGTCCGAGGGGAAAGCACGCTGCAAGCGCTCTATGCCCTCAGGGGCAGCAATGACCGAACAGATGTGAAGCTTAGCCGGAGTTCCGGCCCGCAGAAAGGCTTCGTAAGACAGCTCCAGGCTGCCACCCGTAGCCAGCATCGGGTCGACCAAAAGGAAGGTGCAACCCTCCAACGACGGTGCAGCGAGATAGTCGATGTGAATCTGCATTTCCTCGCGACTTCCCTCATCCCGATATGCAGAAATGAAAGCGCTGTCGGCACCATCAAAAATATCGAGAAAGCCCTCGTGAAATGCCAAACCGGCACGCAGCACCGTTCCCACGACAATGCGGTCGTCGTAGGTAGGCACCACCTTGACGCCCAGCGGTGTGCGAACCTCCTTGTCCGAGTATGTCAACGTGCGACTCAACTCGTAAGCCATGGCATGGCCTATGCGTTTCAGATTGTTGCGGAAGAGCGTTCTGTTCTGTTGCACCTCGACATCGCGCAACTGAGCCATATAACCATTCACCACCGAATGCGTGGCTCCAAGATTGATTACCTTCATGATTGGAGTGATTTTGAAAATTTCCAACAAAAGTATATCAATTCCGTCAGACCTCCAAGAAAGTGCTGACACTTTGCTCGAAAAACGGCCACACAACGAACAAAAATCTGCAGTGCTTGCAGATTTTTCTGCAGTGCTCGTAGAATTTTCTGCAAGCACTGCAGATTTTCCCGAGAAGCCGCGGCATTTTCGACCTGCACTCACACATTTTGCTAAGCACAACTTGCAAATGTGGTATCACCACCTTGATTTTCCCTAAAAAAGCGCAAAAGTCAAGCAATTAAATCTACATTTTTTTTTGTGGAGAAAAGTTTTTCGTAAATTTGCTACGACTTCATGCAAAGTGGAGTCACACAAATCCAAAGCAATTTCTAATTTTTTAATACCTCAAAAAAACTATGGCAACATTAGATTTAAGCAAGTACGGTATCACCGGAGCTGTTGAAGTGCTGCACAACCCTTCTTACGAAGTGCTCTTCGAAGAAGAAACCAAGGCCGGCCTCGAAGGTTACGAAGTAGGTCAGGTAACCGAACTCGACACTGTGAACGTAATGACCGGTATCTACACCGGCCGTTCGCCCAAGGACAAATTCTTCGTTATGAACGAAGCCAGCAAGGACACCGTTTGGTGGACTTCCGACGAATACAAGAACGACAACAAGCCCTGCTCTGAAGAGACTTGGGCCGACCTCAAGGCCAAGGCTGTGAAGCAGCTCAGCGGCAAGCGCTTGTTCGTGATGGACACCTTCTGCGGTGCAAACCCTGCTACACGTCTGAAAGTTCGCTTCATCATGGAAGTGGCTTGGCAGGCACACTTCGTGAAGAACATGTTCATCCGTCCCACCGAGGAAGAACTCGCTGCTTACGGCGAGCCCGACTTCGTTTGCTTCAACGCCTCTAAGGCAAAGGTTGACAACTATCAGGAACTCGGCCTCAACTCTGAGACTGCCACTGTCTTCAACCTTAAAACAAACGAACAGGTAATCCTGAACACCTGGTATGGTGGTGAAATGAAGAAGGGTATGTTCTCAATCATGAACTACCTGAACCCGTTGAAGGGCATCGCATCCATGCACTGCTCCGCCAACACCAACATGGAAGGCACCGACACCGCTATCTTCTTCGGTCTGTCCGGAACCGGTAAGACCACCCTCTCCACTGACCCGAAGCGTCTCCTCATCGGTGACGACGAACACGGTTGGGACGAAGAAGGCGTGTTCAACTATGAAGGCGGTTG
This sequence comes from Bacteroidaceae bacterium, assembly GCA_017461605.1. GTDB lineage: Bacteria > Bacteroidota > Bacteroidia > Bacteroidales > Bacteroidaceae > Alloprevotella. The sequence goes on along the minus strand of JAFTXN010000005.1, from coordinate 136,883 downwards.
CTATGCCAAGGTTATCAACCTCGACAAGGAAAGCGAACCCGACATCTACAACGCTATCCGCCGCAACGCACTCCTTGAGAACGTTACAGTGGCTGCCGATGGCAAGATTGATTTCGCAGATAAGAGCGTAACCGAGAACACTCGCGTTTCTTATCCCATCGAGCACATCAACAACATCGTGAAGCCCGTATCCAAAGGTCCTCACGCTCACCAGGTGATTTTCCTCTCTGCCGACGCATTCGGCGTGTTGCCCCCCGTGTCCATCCTCGACGACCAGCAGGCTCAGTACTACTTCCTCTCCGGTTTCACCGCCAAGTTGGCAGGTACAGAGCGCGGCATCACCGAGCCCACTCCCACCTTCTCAGCTTGCTTCGGCGCAGCTTTCTTGAGCCTGCACCCCACAAAGTATGCTGAAGAACTCGTGAAGAAGATGAACGCAGTGGGCGCCAAGGCTTACCTCGTGAACACAGGTTGGAACGGAAGCGGCAAGCGCATCTCCATCAAGGACACTCGCGGCATCATCGATGCTATCCTCGACGGCAGCATCAACACCGCACCCACGAAGACCATTCCTTACTTCGACTTCGTTGTGCCCACAGCATTGCCCAACGTTGATCCGAACATCCTCGACCCCCGCGACACTTATGCAGAAGCCGCTCAGTGGGAAGAGAAAGCCAAGGATCTCGCCGGTCGCTTCATCAAGAACTTCGCCAAGTTCACCGGAAACGAAGCCGGTCAGGCTCTCGTGGCTGCCGGTCCGAAGCTCTAAAAAAGCGCAAACAACTATCAAAAAGATAGATTTCAAGGAAAAGACGTGCCATTTGGTGCGTCTTTTCCTTTTCCATACATACATTTTTGTTATTCGTCTATGATTTTATCCGTTTTATACATATATTTGCACGCAACGTAACTAAAACCATAAGGCTTATGACTAAAAATTTCTACTCCAAAGTTTTCAGAAACATCATGCTGACCATCGGTCTCATGACTTGCATCAACACTTCTGCCCAAGAGGCTTCTTGGGAGCAAATCTACAAGCTGCCGGCCACGAATGCCTTCCACATCGCTCGCAACGGCAACCTCATCATGGCCGACTACCAGTTTGACCTTACCGGCGGCATCTATATTTCCGAAGACAAAGGTGCCACTTGGACCAAAACCGGTGCGCCCGACTATACATATAATATATTTGTCGAGAACGACGAGTATATTTTCGCCGCAGGCTGTGAGGCTCGCGTGGGACGCTCCAACGATGGCGGAAAAACATGGGAAACCCTCAGCTACAAGCGTGCCGTGGAAGACGCATTGGGCGAATATGCCGACTACACCAATGCCTACGCACTCACCATGCACAACGGGAAGCTCTTCTTGGGCGACTTCAGCGGCGGTGGCGTTATCTATTCCGAAGACAACGGTGAAACTTGGCACCAAACCGACATCGAAGCACTCTCCTACGGCGAAGTGGATCCCAAACTCGGCAAGCGTGCCGTGGAGAACATCTATAACCTCACCTCCTTCAATGGCGATCTTTACGCCTTCGGTGTTTACCTCATCTTCCGTTACTTGCCGGAAACCAACTCTTGGGAGGTGCTGCGCGAGGACTGCAACTTCATGGCCATAACTACTGTTTATAATGGCAAAATGTACGGTGGCCGAAGCGTTATGAACTACACAACGGAAGTTCCTTTCATTGAAACTTTGGACACAGACACTGTGTGGGGAGCTGTTCCCCGTCCCGAAACAGACGACAACAACATCCGCGCCTTGCTTGCCACAGACAAAGGTCTCTTCGTGGGCATGGGAATGAGCGGAGTCTATTACACTCCGGACGAAGGTGCCAGCTGGGCCACCCTCAACAACGGCATCCCCTACTCCACCGGCTACAGCTTCACTCCGATGGGCTTTGCCATGGATGAAAAGTATGTCTATCTCGCCGCTTACGAGCCTCCCTTCTCCAGCACAACCAACAGCGGTCTCTACAGATTTCCTCTGAAAGATCTCCCGAGCACCACAGGAATTAAGACCGTGGAAGCCGGAGCAAACGCACCGCAGTTCAATGGTTCCACTCTGACCTTTGCCGCCGGAGCACAGCAAGCAGCAGTTTACGACCTGAGCGGCCGAATGGCGCCGGTCAGCGTATCCGGCAACAGCATCGACGTGCGACACCTGACACCCGGTACATATATATATAAAGCCAACATTAACGGTCAGACAGTTTCCGGAAAATTCTTGAAGAAGTAATCCTATCGCAGAGGTGGGCCTTTTCCCACCTCTGCCTTGTTTTTAAACATTCACATCCCCTTTGTTCATTTCTCTCATGAAACCGCACATTGGTCTTCTCCTGATGTCATTGCTTGGCCTCGGCGTTCCGACGCAAGCACAAGACGACATCGTTATTTCCCATCAAAACGACTTCAGCAACGGCATCCCCACGGATTATTCCGCCTACGACCTTGACGGTCAAGCCCACCATTTCACAATGGTGCAAGAGGGCATCGACCAAGGACAGGCTTGGGTCTGCCTGCGCGAAACGGGAAGCACAAATCGCTATGCCGCCAGTACATCAAAATATAAGGCGACGGCAGGAACCGAAGTTGCACCGGCCAACGATTGGCTCATCACCGGGCGCATCCGCATCTATGCCGACGATGCACGCCTCACCTGGCGCGGACAATCGGTGTGCAACGATGTGAAAACGGGAGACACCTACGAAATCCGCGTCAGCACCACCGGCAATCACCCCGACGATTTCACAAATCCCCCTCTGGCCACCATCGATGAAGAGACGGTGAACAGTTGGAACGAACACGAGGTTTCGCTCGGAGCCTATGCAGGGCAGGATGTCTACGTGGCTTTCATCAATCGCAGCACTTCAAAAGAAATTCTTGCCATCGATGACATCTGCGTCTCCGGCAGTCCGGGAGCTTTTGAAATCGCAAGCGGATTAGGCGCACATGCCTACGGTGAAACTCCCGTCAGGATTTCAGGATGGCTGCATTCCAACGCCGCAAACACGCTCGGACATTTTGTGGCTTTCTGTGAGGTGAACGGAAAAGAACTGCGCCGCGAATATAATGACATCAGCGTGCAGCCGGGCGAGAAGTTCTTCTTTGAATTTGAGGAAGCATTCCCCATCATCCCGGGCGACACACTGCACTACAAACTCTGGACCGAGATTGAAGGGGAACGGCCGGACACATTGGAAGCCTACGTCGTGGGATTTCTCTTTGACCCCGTGAAACGCACCGTCATCGAAGAAGGAACAGGCATGTGGTGCGGATGGTGTCCGTTGGGCATTGTGGCCATGGAGCGAATGAAAGAGAAATATCCCGACACCTTTATAGGAATAGCCGTGCACTATGATGACATTCTGGAAGTGGAAGGATATGCCCGTGAAATGCTCTTCTCCTCCTACCCGAGCGGTTGGATAAATCGCAAATGCGAAGCTGTGCCCATGATACTCGTTGAAGAAAACGGAAAAGCCGACTACTCGATGCAGCACGGAGGCTTTGAAACTTTCTTCCTCGACGAACAAGCTCAAGAAACCACGGCCGACGTTTCGCTCACGGCCTCTCTTGAAAATCAGGAAATCACTGTGAAAGCTCGCACACGCTTTGCCATCAATATGGAAAAAGCCTCCCACCGATTGGCCTTTGTGGTGGTGGAAGACGGCTTGCAAGGGGACAACTATTACCAAACCAATTATCTGAACGGAAATGCGGAGTATAACCTTGACGGCTTCGAAGATTTGCCTTACAAAATCACTCCGTTCACCTTCAACGATGTGGCCTTGAGCATCGCCGGGCATCGCGAAGGATTACCCAATTCCGTGCCGCAACAGGTCAAGGCCGGCGAATTCTACGACTTCGAGTATCAGTTCACCGTGAGCAACCTCCAGAATGCGAGCAAAGCCCGCGTGGTGGCCATGCTCATCGATGAAAACACCGGACACGTGGTGAACGCCGCACAAACGCCGCTCACCACCACCGGCATCGCATCCACACCCACCGATGATGCTTTTGAAATTATCACCGACGGCACCACCCATTTCGCTAAGTTCCGACAGAATTGCGAAAAGGGCACACTGACCCTGACCGGAGTGGACGGCCGCATCATCAGCCGGCAATTCACGAAGAGAGGAACGGCCACTGTGCAACTCCCACAACTGCCGGCAGGAATTTACTTGGTAAGTTTCAAAACGAAAAATGCTACAAAAACATTGAAAATTGCGACGAAATGAGCTATTTTTCGGTCGAAAGATTACAAAAACGGCATTCTCGTTTGTTCATACAATAGATATAACTATTTTTGAGCACGAACAAATTTTTCATCAACAACACTAATAAAACAAACCTATGAAGAAAAACTACACCGGACTGATTATGGCATTTGCATTCGCCTTTGCCTTTGTGCTAAACGCCTCAGCGCAAAATCCATGGAAATCGCACAAAGCCACCGCCCCTGCCGGCACAGAGACACAAACATTGGCCGCCACTGCGGGCAACGTCTACGTGGGTCATTGCCCATACGATGCTTACATCTATGAGTATGACGGACTTTCTCTCGACAGAGATGCACGTGTCGGAGTGGGCGTAAAACTTCCTCGCGCCTTGTTTGAAAAATACATCGGCGGCACCATCACTGCCATTCGCTGCGGATGGGACGATACAGCGAGCAACGCCACTTACGATTGCTTCGTTCGCATCGGAAGCTTCAACAGCGAAAACATCGCAAGCGGCTCAGGAACTGTCAGATTTGGATGGAATGATGTAAAACTCACCTCTTCGGTTACCATCCCCGACACTGATACGCTTTGTGTGGGTTTCTACACCGACCTGAAGAAAGGCGTATGTTCCATTCCTAAGTTCTATCCCACGGGCATCGCGAACAGCAGTTTCCTCTTCCACGGTGAAACCACAGCCGATGGGGACGAAATTTGGTACGACTCACGCGATTTGGGCATGATGCCGATTATGTTAAAGATCACCGACAGCACAGGTCAGTTCAACAACCTTATAGATATTTCCAGTGTACGCTACGACCAGATTGTGCAGTCCGGAGTTGACAACGTCGGCCTCTTCAACATCAAGAACGTAGGTTCCAACAACATCTCCTCCTTGGAAATCACCGTTTCACAGGGAGAAGAAAGCCGCAGCACAACGATCGATTTGAGCAAAGCCATTGAAATCGGCTTGAGCAGCAAGGCCAAACTTCCCATCTTCTGCTTCGGAACCGGCGAAACCAAAGTGCGTTTCACCAAAGTGAATGGCGTGGAACCTACCAACATTCCTGAAACAACCATCCACCTCATCGGTATTTCTCAAGAGACGGCACAACAATACACTCACAAGCCGTTGATTGAATTCTATGCTTCGGAAAATCTCTACCACATTCCGACGTACTTCGACGATATTTTCATGTTGGGCTACGAGCCTTATCAAGAGCAAATGAATGTGGTTTGTCAGCACACGGATGACAAGTTCATGATTGGCGAACCCGACGAAGCCATCCTCATGTTGCTGGATTTTGTCAAGGGAGACTCCATGAAAGTTTTTGTTCCCGACATGACCATCAACCGCACGGCTTATGCATCTTCACCCGTCAATCTCGAAGGAACTCCCATGCACATGGGAATTCTCTACCCCACACCCTTGCAAACAAGCTATTACGACGACATTCTCGCGCATCCCACTTTTGCCAGTGTCAACATCGATGCCAACATCGACGAGTCGGGTGAACAGGTTTCCATCGTGGTCAGCGGAAACGTGGCCGAGGGAGTTATGCCCGATGACGAGCCTCTCTTCCTCACCGTCTATCTGATGGAGAACGAAGTGGAAAGCTACGACCAAAAGTTCTGGGACGACAAGGAAGCAGCCGAAACCACCAATCGTTATGTTCACTACAACGTAATTCGCGAAAACCTCACTCCGATGTGGGGCAAACAGCTCAGCGTAACCGGTGGAGACTATTCCATGACTTTCAAGACAGACGTTTACTCCGACTATAATCCCGAGAAACTGAGTGTCATCGCCTTCCTCAATCGCGGAAGTCAGAATGGCAATCTCGAACGTCAGATTATCAACAGTGCAGAAGCCGCAGTCAAGAGTGCAACCACCGGTATCGCCGGCGTTGAGGCCGAAGGTGTCCGCACAGGCAGCACTTGGTATGACTTGAGCGGCCGCCGCGTTCTGACACCTCAGAAGGGTGGCATCTATATCATGGATGGCCGAAAAGTTATCTTGAAGTAACACTTATCCTCACAGTTCACTGAATTTGCAAATTCGTAGGCTCGACTTTCCGGCTGCGAATTTGCAAATTCATCCATTTATCAAAAGAAACTTATTTCCCATGAAAAAAATTCTTCTCTCCCTCTTAGCTTTGGTCAGTTGGGGAGCATCAGCACAGACTCCCGTTCACTACGGTTTTGCTCCCGACCAAGTGATTCCCGAAGAGATTCAAGCGCAAGGCACCGGCGAGAACGCATCTGTCGGCGGCCTGATTTGCCTTGACCCCGCCGCCGACCCCGTGGTGGCGCGCCTCAAGGGGCATCAGGTGAAAGGCGTGCGCTGTTTCCTGCGTGCCGAGTACATCGGCAAGCGTCAGAAGCGCACCTACATCCAACACATCAGCGGAACTCCCGATGCCGAAGCCACAAAGACCTATTGCGATTTCGCAGAAGGCTGGAACGAGATTATGTTTGACGAACCCGTTACCATCGGCGACGAAAAGCTTTTCGTGGGTTTGCAAGTGTACGAAGTGCGCGGCACCCCCTACCCCTTGGTTTCCTTCGCCGGAGTTTCAGTACCCGGAAGTTCGTGGATAAAATTGAAGGACGAAGGTTGGAAAGAATACTCCGACCGTGGCACACTTTTCATCCAAGCCATCCTTGATGACGAAGCCGCCGACAAGTTGGAGAACACCGTTTACGCCCAAGTGGCCTCGGCGGCACTCACCATCGCTCCCTCCCGAATGTTCGACGCCAAGGTCTACATTCACAACCGTTCGGCACAGCCCATCGAAACCTTGGAGCTGGTAACCGAGGGACAAGGCGACACCGACACTCATACACAAACCATTCATTTTGATACACCGTTGCCTGCCTACGGAGGTCGTATCATCGATCTGCCGGTGCGTGCCGGTGCTGAGACAGGTGCATCACAATGGCTCAAGCTCACTGTTAATTCGGCCAACGGCACTCCGACCCAAGCCTCTGCTGATGGTATATCTTACCACTACATCACTCAGGATGCTTTCCTCCGCATTCCGTTGGTGGAAGAGTTCACCAGCCAGCGTTGCACCAACTGTCCGTTCATGATCTACTACCTCGACAAAGCCTTGGAAGAGTTTGACGGACCTGTTCTCTACGTTACACACCACACCGGTTTCCAAGACGATGTTTTCACACAGCCCATGGATGCCGACCTGCTGTACCTCTTCGGCAGTGACTACACTTACAATCCGGCTGTGATGTACGACCGTTGTGTTCAGAAAGGAGAGATAGCTCCTGTCCTCGGAGCCAGCGAAGCCTCCACCGCACCCTACACTGCAGCTCTGGTAGCTGCTACTGCCCGACCGGCCATGGCCGAAGTGCTGGTAGATGTTGAGAAGACAGATGCCCAATTGGCATGCCGCGTTCATGGACGCGTCAATGCAGAGATGGCAGCTTCGGGCGAGCCCCTCTACCTCTCGGTTTATCTCGTGGAGAACGGACTTCCTATTGACAAGTATCCACAATTGGGACTCGATGGTGAAGGTGCTCCGGCTGATATCATGGAGCGCTTCAAGCACAACGGAGTGAAGCGCCATGTATTCAACACCGTTACCACGGGCGACCCGCTGACACTGCAGGCTGACAACACATTCGACATAGCGTTCGAACCTGCCGCTTGGAACTCCGGATGGAACTGGGACAACTGCCAAGTAATTGCCTTCGTACACATGATGAATAAGGAGGATATGACACGAAACGAGGTGCTGAATGCAGGTAGCAACAAGCTGAATCACCTCATCACCGGCATTCACGCAGTAAGCGACAACTTGTCGACAGATGTGCGCTTTGGTATCGGAGCCAACGGTACCCTGCAAGCCAATGTCCCCGTGCGCAATATGCAGATTCATCAACTTGGCGGACAGAGCGTGAGCACCGACATGCCGCTCAACAGTGGCATCTATGTGGTGAACTACACACTTCACAACGGCGAGACCGGTGCTCGCAAGGTGATTGTCAATCGTTAAGAAACCACACCGACGGCCACTTGTTGCCCCACCATCGCAACAAGCACCGACATCCACACATCTGCAAATTCCGACGCCCCATGTCGGGATTTGCAGATTTCTTTTTATCACCTCACCCTACCGCAGAAAGACATCTTTCCCCCATCAAAATTCATCAACATGGTAGGAAAACTCATCCGGGGTGCTCAAAAAGTATATCTCAAGGCTTGCAATATATATTTCATGGCTTGCAATATATATCTCATGACTTGCAATATATATTGCAAGCCTTGCAACATACTTTCAAAGCACTGCGGAGAAGAATTAACGGCACGCAAAACACTTTGCGCGGCAGCAGTCTCAAAAAAGATGCCGCCGGCCCCCACTCCTGCACCTCACACAGCCCCTCAAGCACCGCCCCAAAGGCCGAAATCGCGCTAAATCTCTCTCCTTACTGCATATTTCAAGCCAAAGTGTGCAATTTTCACCCATTAAATCCTTAGCTTTGCAGACAACAAAAGCAAGAAGAAAAATATGAAAACAGAGAAGATACGGAGATTCATGGACATGGAAACACGTCTGCGGAGTTTGGGCACACGCCAACGCATTGCCGTGGTTTGTTGCTACGACAGCTCCACATCGCAGGCCGTCGAGCGAGCCTTGTCCAAGGGTTTTGCCGAGATGATACTCATTGGCGAACGTTCCAAGCTAGGACTAAGTGATGCGGCAGAGCGTTATTCCGAACACATAACGCACATCGAGGCCGCCACCCCCGACGAAGCCGCCCGCACAGCCGTTTCGCTGGTGCGCAACGGGCAGGCCGACATTCTGATGAAAGGACTCATCAACACCGACAACCTGCTGCGAGCCATCCTCAACAAGGAAGAAGGCATTCTGCCGGCCGGACGCACACTCACCCACTTGGCCGTGGCCGAAATCCCGGCTTACCACAAACTGCTGTTCTTCACCGACGCCGCCGTCATTCCCTATCCCACACACGAGCAACGCCTTGCCCAAGTGGGCTATGCCATTGCCGCCTGTCGCGCCTTCGGCATCAAGACTCCTCGCATCGCACTCACACATTGCTCCGAGAAGGTCAGCCCCAAGTTCCCCCACACAGAGGGTTATGCCGACATCATCCGGCAAGCCGATCAAGGCACATGGGGTTCGGCCATCGTTGACGGACCGCTGGATGTCCGCACTTCATGCGACATCGAAGGGTGCGCCGTCAAGGGCATCAATACCCCCCTGGAAGGCCGAGCAGACGCTCTCATCTTTCCAAACATCGAAGCCGGAAACGCTTTCTATAAGACACTCTCCTTCTTCGCCGGAGCCCTCATTGCCGGCACATTGCAGGGCACCATCTGCCCCGTGGTGCTGCCCTCACGCGGCGACAGCATGTTGTCGAAATACTACAGCATGACCATGGCCGCCGTTTGCAACACCTTCGACCGCACCGAAGCATAACCACCCACGCAGCCCCTTCACACATCCTCACTTTCAAACATGAAGAACATGAACAGCCGGACACCCAGCAGCGATGCCGACTTTTTGATATTGGCCATCAACCCCGGTTCCACCTCCACCAAGATTGCAGTGTTCAGAGGCGAAACCACCATCCTCATCAAAAACATTTCGCACGACGCGAGCCAACTCTCACGGTTTGTCGAAACCACCGACCAACACGAGTTTCGCAAGCAGCTCATCCTTGAGGAACTTGCGGCCAACCACATTCCCATCCGCTTCCACGCCGTGATAGGACGCGGCGGCCTTGGCAAACCCATCAGCGGCGGAGTGTATCACATCAACGACACACTCTGCAACGACATGAAGCATGCCCAACGAAAGCATGCCTGCAACCTGGGTTGCCTCATTGCTGCCGAGATAGCTGCAGGCATTCCCGGTTGCCTGGCACTCACAGCCGACCCTGTGATGGTCGACGAACTGATTCCGGAAGCCCGTTTCAGCGGTCTGCCGGAGATTCCCCGTCGATCCATCTGGCATGCACTCAACCAACGCGCCATTGCCCGCCGCTTTGCTCGCGAACAAGGGAAACGATACGAGAATCTCAACCTCATCGTATGCCATCTGGGAGGCGGTGTCAGCATTGCCGCCCATCGCCAAGGGCAAGCCATCGACGTAAACAACGCCCTCGACGGCGAAGGCCCCTTCTCACCCGAACGTGCCGGCACCCTGCCCATCGGCGACCTCATTCGCCTGTGTTTCAGCGGCCGTTACCAAGAAGCCGAACTGCTGCGCATGGTTACGGGCCGTGCCGGATTGGAAGCTCACATTGGTTCGAAAGATGTAAAAGAACTCGTCAGCCGTGCCGAAGCCGGCGACGAAAAAGTGCGCCTGCTCATCGACGCCATGACTTATCAGATTTCCAAAAGCGCAGCAGCGCAAGCCGCCGTTTTCAGAGGTCAGGTAGATGCCATCCTGCTCACCGGCGGCATGGCCCATGCCCCCTATATCACATCGCGCATAGCCGACCGCATCGACTGGATTGCCCCGGTCTACATCTACCCCGGTGAGGGCGAAATGGAAGCTTTGGGACAAAATGCGTTGGGAGTACTCACAGGCGAACTCAATGCCAAGCATTACGAATAAATACGCATTTCTGCTGCTTGCAATAAGCAAAATCACAACTCAAGCCACTGTTCATCAAAAAAAACAGCGGCTATTGTTTTGTCAAAACATTGTAACTCCGTATCTTTGCCGCGCTTTCAGCCTTTCGGAGCATGTTTCCGAACACAAGCGAGAGGCCGGGCACATATTTTTTAAACCATTTAATTCATTTACAAAATGTACTTAGATTCTGTAAAGAAGCAAGAAATCTTTGGACAATACGGAAAGTCCAACACGGATACCGGTTCCGCTGAGAGCCAGGTGGCCTTGTTCTCCTACCGTATTTCCCATTTGACGGAGCACATGAGAGCGAACCGTAAAGATCATACAACCGAACGCGCTCTCGTAAAGTTGGTAGGTAAGCGTCGTGCGCTTCTCAACTACCTCAAAGAACGCGACATCAATCGCTATCGTGCTATCGTAAAGGCTCTCGGTCTGCGTAAGTAATTTGCCGAGAAGTCCTCAAAGAACTTACGCCCCGCACCATCTTCCGGATGTTACGGGGCGTTTTTCTTTTTTTATTTGCAACACATTCATCGGACTTCCCGATGATTGCACCAAAGTATCCTGAATTCCAAAAATCCATATCAATGAAAACACGTCTTCTTCTAATTCTTTTGCTATTTACGGCCGTCACTATGACGCAAGCCCGCAAGATAGCACGTCCCGCTGTCCTTCCGCTGCCGGCCTCTATCGAATGGCACAATGCCAACTACGTTTTTCCTCAGAATGTCTGCATCGTATGCCCTTCGGCCGACAGTCTGCGCAATGTTGTGGATCGCTTTGCCGAGAGTTTTACAAAGAGCACCGGCCTCAACGTGCGGATTGCCCGACAGAGCAAACAGGCAGCCATCCGTATCACGCACGACACCTCTTTGGGAGCCGAGGCTTATCGTCTGAATGTCAGTGCCACAGAGGGCGTTAGCATCGCTGCAGCCCGACCGGCCGGTCTCTTCTATGCACTTCAGACGCTGAAACAACTCTTCCCACGCAACGTAATGGCCGAAGTGCCTGTCGCCAACGACCGTTGGAGCATCCGTGCTGTAACCATTGAAGACGCCCCTCGCTACGGTTGGCGCGGCTTCATGCTGGACGAGGGTCGCCACTTCTTCGGGAAAGAAGAAGTGAAGCGCGTGCTCGACATCATGGCCACATACAAGATGAACCGCTTTCATTGGCATCTCACCGAAGACCAAGGATGGCGCATCGAGATCAAGAAATATCCACTTCTCACCTCTGTGGGTGCCTGGCGCGAAAGCAAGGTGTTGCCCTGGGGAGACGTGCCCCGCGATCACCAACACTATGGCGGATTCTATACACAGGACGACATCCGCGAGATTGTGCAGTATGCCCGTGAGCGATTCATAGAAATCTTACCCGAAATCGATATGCCGGGACACTTTCAGGCTGCCCTGGCCGCTTATCCTGAACTCAGCTGCGACCCCGAAGCCAAGCATGAAGTATGGGTGGGACAAGGTGTTTCGACCGATGTGATGAACGTGGCCGCACCGCAAGCCCTGCAATTCACCAAGGACGTGGTCGACGAACTCATCAGCCTGTTCCCCTTCGGCTATCTGCACCTGGGCGGAGACGAATGCCCCACCTACAAATGGGAGCGCAACGAACTATGCAAAAAACGTTTGGCAGAAATAGGTTCAACCAAATTCCGCGATTTACAGACCGATTTCTATAAGAAGATTATCGACTACATCGCAGCAAAGCCCGAAGCCCAACAGCGCAAGCTCATCTTCTGGAACGAAGTGCTGCACGGCAACACCTCAGCCCTCACCGGCTCCACCATCATGGCATGGATCGGTGCCGATGGAGCTGCCAAAGAGGCTGCCAAAAGAGGCTTTGACGCCATCCTTACCCCCCAAATCCCTTATTACATCAATCGCAAACAGAGTACCGACCCGGCAGAACCCTTATCGCAAGGACATGGCACAGAAAGCCTCGAAGCCGTCTACAACTACGTACCGGCCAAAGGAGTGCCTGCCGACCTGCAGACACGCTATCTGGGTGTGCAAGCCAACTTCTGGACCGAGTGGGTGGAAGAAGCCTGGCACTTGGAGTATCTGCTCCTACCCCGCTTGGCAGCCGTGGCCGAAGCCGGATGGACACCCCAGGAACATCGCAGCTATCCCGACTTCCTGCATCGTCTGACCCCCGATCGCGAGTTGTATTTCTTGAGAGGCTATGCCTATGGCCGACATGCCTGGGGCGACAATCCTTGAGCCGTAAGCAAAACTCCGACTCGCGGTGAACATATCATCTGCCGCCATACACTCTACCCCATACGCATTGCCCAAAAATCTGCAAGGCGTTTAGAAAATTCTGCAGTGCTTCCGGAAAATTCTGCAAGCACTGCAGATTTTTTATCCATGCGGCTGAGCAAATCAGCCCTCTCGGCCCACTTCCACCATCAGCCAACATCACACGGATCCCCCTCGGGCAGCAATGCAGGAAAAGGCGTGAAAAATCTCCCGTTCCAACGAAACAAAATGCCTAAAAAATCCACACAAACGCTGCATTGATACACAAATTTTTACTTTTTTCGGGGATTTTATGCAATTTCATGCTTTTGCAACCATGTGCGGCTCATTTTTTTCTACCTTTGTCCGCAAATACGGCCCAACCGAAAGAGCCGTCCTTACAAAGCAAAAAAAGAGAAATAAATATCCATCAAACCATCATGAAAAAAGGAGTAACACTTTTCGTTGCCGCGTGTTGTGCAGCCTCCATGCTTTACGCACAACAGCCGGCAGACTCTGTGAACGTGATGACCGACGACAATGCCGACTTCACCTTCACCGAATCGCAACTCGATGAGGACAACGATGCTGCCCAAACAGTGGCATCGCTCACTTCGTCGAAGAGCGACCTCTACCTGTCAGACGTAGGTTATCTGTTCAGCCCCATGCGCTTCAAGGTGCGTGCTTACGACAATGCCTACAACCAAGTGTACATGAACGGCCTTCTGCTGAACGATACCGAGCTCGGCCGTTTCAGTTACGGAATGATAGGCGGCATGAACGAAGCCACCCGCAACAAAGAGAGTGTGTCGAGTTTCGAGCCCAACACCTTCACATTCACCCCTGTCGGAGGTGCCACCAGCATCAACTCACGTGCCACAGCCTTTGCGCAAGGCAGCAAGCTGACCCTCTCGGCCTGCAATCGCAACTACTTGGCACGCGCCATGTTCACCCACTCCACCGGACTCATGGACAATGGCTGGGCCTTTGCCGGAACCGTGGGATACCGCTGGGCCAACGAAGGAGTCATTGAGGGAACTTTCTACAACTCACTCAGCTACTTCCTCGCTGCCGAGAAGAAAATCAACGACCGCCACAACCTGTCGCTCGTAACCTTCGGCTCACCCACCGAACGCGCTCAGCAAACCGCTGCCACCGAAGAAGTGTATTGGCTGGCCAACTCTCACTATTACAATTCCAACTGGGGTTATCAGAACGGGGAGAAGCGCAATGCCCGCGTGGTGAACGACTTCGAGCCGACTGCCATCCTGACTTGGGATTTCGACATTAGCGACAAAATGAAACTCGTTACGTCGGCAGGCTTCAAGTACAGCATGTACAGCACCTCGGCACTGGGATGGGGCGGCGATGCTTACGACCCCCGACCGGACTACTACAAGAATCTGCCGAGCAGCGTGTTCGACGTTTGGGACCCCAACAAGAACAACCCCGACTACCTGGCCGAAAACCCCTACCTGCTCGAACAATACAACACATTGGTCGACTATTGGACCTCCTCCAAGGCCAATCGCCAAATCAATTGGGACCAAATGTACTACGTCAATCGCCAGAGCGAGCTGGCAGGCGGCGAGGCACTCTACTACCAAGAGCGCAGACACAACGACCAAATGGTGTTCTCACTCGGATCCACGTTCAATCACAGCGTGAACAACACGCACAAATATGCCTTGGGTCTGCAACTCAACACCACCAAGGGCATGCACTACAAGACCATGGAAGACCTCCTCGGAGGCACTCGCTACACTGACATAGACAAGTTTGCCGCCAACGACTACGGCTTGGGAAGCATCGAAGCGCAAAACGACCTCAACAATCCCAATCGCATGATTTCAGAAGGCGACAAGTTCGGTTACGACTACAACATCCACGTCAACAAAGCACGTCTGTGGGGTCAATACCGCTATGACAAATCCAGATTCGGCCTTACCCTGGCCGGCCACCTGGAAGGAACAACCATCGAACGCGATGGCTTGATGCGCAACGGTCGCGCCCCCATGAACTCCTACGGCAAGAGCGGAAAGGCCGGCTTCCTGGGCGGAGGCGGAAAGTTTATCCTCAACTATCGCCCTGCAGCCAACCACCGCATCACTTTGGCTGCCGGATATGACGCTGCGGCTCCGCTGGCACGCAATGCTTTTGTGGCTGCTCGTATGCAGAACAACTTTGTCGACAACCTCAAACTCGAAAACATCTACAGTGCCGAACTGAGTTACGCCTTCCGTCTTGGCGACTTCAGCGGTAAGGTCAGCGGATTCTACACCCGCTTCGAAGATGGTGTGGAACAAACCGCATTCTACAACGACCAAGAAGAGCGTTTCACCTACCTCACCATGAACAACGTCTCCAAGCAACACTATGGCTTGGAAGCCGCTTTTGTTTATCAGATCACCAGCGAACTTTCCGTGAAGTTGATCGGTACCATCAGCGAAGCCGAGTACATCAACAACCCCTATGCTCAGCTCAACTACGAAGGCATGGATGCAAAAACCATCAAGCAGCTCAACGTGTGGAAGAACCCCGTTACCGGAGCTGAGATGCCTCTGCGCGTCATCGCCGACGGCATCCACCTCAGCGGCACTCCCTTGGCTGCAGTCAGCTTGGGCGTTGACTACAACGTGAACGGCTGGTTCTTCTCTGCCAACCTCAACTACTACGACAAGGTCTACGTGGGCTTCTCTCAGTACCGCCGCCTCAGCAACGTCATCGGCAACTACGTAGCCGGAGGTATCGGCCCCGACGGCAACCTCGCCTTCGACGTTTCCAAGGCCGAACTCAACGAATACGGCGGAGTACTCTTCAACCCCGAAGGTCAGGTGGTAGACACCTACACTGCGGAGCAGGAAAAGTTTGACGGCGGCTTCATGCTCGACGCTTCTATCGGAAAATACATCCGTCTGAAGAAGGGTCGCAGCCTCTCCATCAACCTTTCGCTCAACAACATCACCAACAACACCAACATGCGTACCGGAGGATACGAGCAGAATCGCGACGACTACTACAACACCGGCGTGGCACGCTCATACCGTTTCTCGAAAAACAACCGCTATTACTACGCATACGCATTCAACGCATTCCTGAACGTAGGCTACCGCTTCTGATGGCGGAGCACTTTAGAAAATCATGAATATGAAACAGATATTTCAAAACATCTTCCGAATGATGCCGGCGGTACTGCTGTTCTCTGCATGTATGGACAACGCAGACGAACCTAACACCGAGGATTTCATCATCACCAGTCCCACATCCATAGGTGAGACCAACTATTCCATAGCACAACTCAAGGAAGACAAGAGCTCCCTCTTCACACAGACAAACGCCTTTGAGCAAATCGAGGAAGACCTCATCATCGAAGGCGTCGTGGCGGCCAATGATGCAGGAGGCAACCTCTATCAGACCATCCTGCTGCGCGACATCGACGAGACCGCAGGCACAGATCAGGCCATTGTGCTTGGTATCAAGAACACTTGGCTCTGCCCTTACTTCCCCCTGGGTCAGCGCGTCAAGGTAAACTTGAAAAATCTCTACGTGGGATGTTACAGCAAATTGCCCAAGATCGGACAACCCTACTACACGTCCAGCGGAAACCTGCGCCTGGGTGCAATGCTCATTCAGCATTGCGCTACCAACGTCGAGCTGGTTGGAACTCCTGACCCCACATGTCCGGAATGCCAGCCCAAGACCTTGGATATCCAATGGCTTCGCGCATCTGCCAACAAGAACTATATGAACTACCCGATGCTTGTCACCATCTCCGGCACCATGAAGGAGGCCGACGGCGAAGCCATCTTTGCCCCCGAAGAGTTGCAGGATGCAGGTTACGGCGTGGACCGCACACTTTCAGTAAAGGAAGGCAATCTTTCTACCTCCGTAACCGTGCGCACCAGCACGCAGAACGCAGTGGCCTTCACCGTGATGCCGACCGACGAGCGTGCTTACACAGGTTTGCTCAGCTATTATGATTCCTGGCAAATACAGCTCCGCGGTGTCGACGACATATCTCCGGCCGTGCAATAAGCCTATCAAAGTATTCAACAACAACTAACAAAATACCACAATGAAAAAAGTATTTTTCCTCATGCTTGCCGCTTTCGCCGGCTTTGCATTCCATTCTTGTGAGGACGTTCCCGCACCTTACGAAGTCAATGACGAACAGGAAGAAACCGGACCCAAGAACGTCTTCTTCGACGAAACATTCACCACCTCACTGGGTGATTTCTCTGCCATCAACACCGTGGGCACCTACGCTTGGGCCTGCAGTTATAGCTGTGCTCAGGTAACCTCGTACGCCGATGCCGATGGCGACGGCAACAAGGACAACAACGAAGCCGAAAGCTGGCTCATCTCTCCCGCGTGCGATCTCACAGACGTGGAAGCCGCTTGCATCTCCTTCGAGTACATCCTACGTTATGCCAATGCCAACCAGATGGAGAGCCACTACCGCCTGCTCATCAGCAGCGACTATGTACCGGGCAAACTCACCGAGGCTACATGGACTTCCCTCCCCTACAACCTCGTTCAGGGCAGCGACTGGGAAACCTGGTACAGCAGCGGCAATGTCAACGTGCCCGCTGAGTTCCTTGGCCAACCCAACGTAACCGTAGCTCTCTGCTACAAGGCAACCACCAAAGCCGCCACTTGGGAAGTGAAGAACTTCAAGATGGTGCGTGGCGCCGGCGACTACACTCCCGGCGGCGACGAGCCGACGGACGAAGTGCGCACGCTGCCTTACACCGAAAGCTTTGCCACATCGCTCGGAGGCTTTAAGAATTACACCACAAGCGGTGCCGGCGAATGGATCATCGACTACAGCACTGCCAAAGCCACCGGCTACGACAACAGTTCCAAGCTGACAACTGCCGGAACCTACTATCTCGTTTCGCCCGCCATATCTCTGGAAGGCGTGACCGAGGCCAACGTTTCTTACGAGTACATCCTGCGTTACGACCGTGGTGCGGAGAACCAGCAGGTATACATCAGCGCTGATTTCGCCGACGATGCCACAAAAGCTACATGGGTGCTGCTCAAGGGCGACCACACCGAAGGTTCCGATTGGAGCACTTTCAGCTATGCAGCCATCGACATCCCGGCTGAGTTCCTCGGCAAGCAGGTTCGCATCGCCTTCCGCTACAACACCAACGCTACCAGCGGCTCAACTTGGGAAGTGAAGAATTTTGCCATCCAAGCCGGCAAGGCAGGTTCTGCACCCGACGCCGGAGGCTCTGAAGACACCGGCGACGCTACCGCGCTCAATGGCGACTTCGAAAACTGGGACGGCGGAAAACCCATCCACTGGAAATCGGCTTCCACCGCCAGCAGCGCATCGCTCGCACAGAGCACTGACGCCCACGGAGGCACCTACTCTGTTCTCGTGAAAGGCCAGACCAAGAACACCCGTCTGTCTTACAAGGAACTCACACTGCCTGCCGGAACTTACACCATGAAGTTCTACATCAAGGCCGCCAATGCCGGCGAAGTGGTAAGCTGCCGTCCGGGTTACGCCATCGTGGTGGACGGAAGCATCAGCGGTGGTGACGCCTACAAGTATGCCGACTACGTGAACGACATCACTTCCGACGAGTGGGTACTCGTGGAGCACAGTTTCACTCTCGAAGCCGAAACCGTGGTTTGTCCCCTCGTAATGAATCCTAAGAACCCCGGCAAGGACTTCCTCATCGACGACTTCATCCTGAGCGATGCCGCCGGAACATTCTACATCAAATAACAAATGTCCATCATCCGACATATCAAACACTTGGCATGGGCGGCGGTAATCTTTACCGCCGCCTCTTGCAGCCAAGACGACGACAACGATTTCCACTTCACCGACACCACGGTGCCGGGCAACGTCTCGTCGGCAGCCACATCGCGCATCGAAGTGCCGAAGCTCAAGAGCGGCAACCTGTTCGTGGCACACTGGACGCGCGAAGGCGGCGATTCCGTCATGACCTACTGCCTGGAATACGACCGAACGAAATACCATTCGCGCTGGGTGGCTTTCCGATTCGACGGAAGCACACGCGACAAGTCCGTCAGCCGCAAGAGCTACGACATCAAGCCGCAATATCCCGCTGACCCCGTGCTGAAAAAATTGCTGGCCGACATCGGCTCCTCGCAATACATCGAGAACGATGCTTCCTTCAACGGCTACAACCACGGACACCTCTGCGCTTCGGCCGACCGCCTCTACAGCCGACAGGCCAACGACAACACGTTCTACATGACCAATATGAGTCCGCAGCTCGGCAACTTCAACAGTTACTACTGGGTAACACTCGAGAACCAGGTGCAGCGACTGGGACGCAACGAGAAGTTTGCCGATACGCTCTATGTAGTCAAGGGCGGCACCATCGCAGAGGGTCAAATCATCCGCTACGTAGCAAACGAGCGCATGGCTGTGCCAAAATACTACTTCATGGCCCTGCTCAAGGTGAAGAACGGCGTATACTCCTCCATCGCATTCCTGATGGAGCACAAGGACTACGGCTACAACCACGGCAATTATGCTCCGCTCTCCGCCATGGCCGGCCACGCTGTCAGTGTGGCCTGGTTGGAAGAGAAGACCGGCATCAATTTCTTCCACAACTTGCCCGACATTGTCGAAGCACCGGTCGAACAGCAATGCTCACCCTCCGCATGGGACATCCGGTGATGCCATCAGCGGAGCACACAGCCCACAACGCGGAAGCCCTTCTGCGAAAATCTACTCGGCGTTTAGAATTTTCTACAAGCACTGCAGAATTTTCTAAACGCCGAGTAAATTTTTGTCCTCCTGACACCCATTTTCCGAGCAAAACGTAAGCACCCTGCACCTCCCACATCCACGTATCCCGAAGCCGCCTGCGCCCCTGCGTAAGCCGCAGGAAAGGCCACATCGTGCAAAAAAAAGTCGGCAGACCCTATTAGTAAAAATAAATCATTAACTTTGCGCGAATTAAGTCGTATTTTGAATTTTTTATAAAGAAAACACACATCAGATGAACGTGATTACAAAAACCGTCTCCCTGCCCGATGGTCGTACCATCAGCATCGAGACAGGCAAGCTGGCCAAGCAGGCCGATGGCGCAGTGATGCTGCGCATGAACAACACCATGTTGCTTGCCACCGTTTGCGGTGCCAAAGACGCTGCCCCCGGCACCGATTTTATGCCGCTCCAGTGCGATTACAAAGAAAAATACTCCGCTGCAGGACGCTTCCCCGGCGGATTTACCAAGCGTGAGGGTCGTGCTTCCGACTACGAAATCCTGACCTCGCGCCTCGTTGATCGCGCCCTGCGCCCACTCTTCCCGAGCGACTACCACGCTGAGGTGTTTGTCAACATCACACTCTTCTCCGCCGACGGCGTTGACATGCCCGACGCCCTCGCAGGATTCGCTGCCAGCGCCGCATTGGCCTGCTCCGACATCCCCTTCGACGGTCCCATCTCCGAAGTGCGCGTAGCACGCATCAATGGCGAGTATGTCATCAACCCCACGTTCGAACAGCTCGAAGCCGCCGACATGGATCTGATGGTAGGCGCCACAGAAGAGAACATCATGATGGTGGAAGGCGAAATGAAGGAAGTTCCTGAGAGCGCACTGCTCGAAGCCCTCAAGGCCGCTCACGAAGCCATCAAGCCCATGTGCCAACTTCAGAAAGAACTCATGAAGGAGCTGGGCACCGACGTGAAGCGCGAATACTGCCACGAAGTGAACGACGAAGCACTGCGCGAGCAGGTGAAAGCCGAGTGCTATCAGCCCTGCTACGACATCACAAAGCAAGCCTTGGAGAAGCACGCTCGCGCCGAAGCTTTCGAAGCTGTGCGTGAGAACTTCAAAGAAGCCTACGCCGCTGCGCATGCCGAACTTACGGCTGAGGAATTGGAAGAAAAGAATGCCCTCGTCGATCGCTACTATCACGACGTTGAGAAAGACGCTATGCGTCGCTGCATCCTCGACGAAGGAATTCGCCTCGACGGTCGCCAGACCACAGACATCCGTCCCATTTGGTGCGAAGTCGATCCGCTGCCCGGTCCTCACGGTTCCAGCATCTTCACACGCGGTGAGACACAATCGCTCTCCACTTGCACACTCGGCACAAAGCTTGACGAAAAATTGGTAGACGATGTGCTCGACAAGAGCTACATGAAATTCTTGCTCCACTATAACTTCCCACCTTTCTCCACAGGCGAGGCACGCCCCCAGCGTGGTGTCGGCCGTCGCGAGATTGGTCACGGACACTTGGCATGGCGCGGACTGAAGGGCCAGATACCGGCCGACTTCCCCTACACCGTGCGCGTGGTGAGCGACATCCTCGAATCGAATGGTTCAAGCTCCATGGCCACTGTTTGCGCCGGCACATTGGCACTCATGGATGCTGGTGTTCCGATGCAGGCACCCGTCAGCGGTATCGCCATGGGCCTCATCAAGAATCCCGGTGAGGACAAGTACGCCGTGCTCTCCGATATCCTCGGCGACGAAGACCACTTGGGAGATATGGACTTCAAGACCACAGGTACACTCAAGGGACTTACCGCCACTCAGATGGACATCAAGTGCGACGGACTCTCTTACGAAATCCTGGAAAAGGCACTTGCACAAGCCAAGGCCGGCCGCGAGCACATCCTGGGTGAGATGATGAAGACCATGAGCGCACCGCGCGAGGACTTCAAGCCCCACGTGCCCCGCATCGAAGCCTTCGAAATTCCCAAGGAGTTCATCGGCGCAGTTATCGGCCCCGGCGGAAAAATCATCCAAGGCATGCAGGAAGAAACCGGTGCGACCATCACCATCGACGAAGAGGATGGCGTGGGCAAGATCCAAGTTTCGGGTCCCGACAAAGCGAGCATCGATGCTGCCATCGCCAAGATACGCGCCATCGTGGCCATTCCCGAAGTTGGCGAAACCTACGACGCAAAAATTGTCAGCATTATGCCTTACGGCTGCTTCGTTGAGTTCATGCCCGGAAAGGAAGGACTGCTTCACATCAGCGAGATTGCTTGGCGCAGACTCGAGAGCGTGGAAGAGGCAGGCCTTAAGGAAGGCGACCACATCAGTGTGAAACTCCTCGAAATCGATGAGAAAACCGGCAAGTTCCGTCTGAGCCATCGCGTGCTCGAAGAAAAGCCCGAAGGATGGGAAGAACGCCCGGCACGCCGTCCTCGCCGCGAAGGCGGAGAAGGAGGCGGACACCGCCCCCATCGTGGCTAACATTCACACAATGCTTCGGTAATTATCCATCATAATTATTGAATAGCTTCATCCCATTGTCCGAATCGGACAATGGGATTTTTCTTTTCATCATCCACTGCCGCATTCCCTGCCCGCAACGATAATTTTTGCACAATTATTGCCGGCCGGCGTGGTACTCGTTCTCGTTTTTCTTACCTTTGTTCGCAAACATACTCCTTTCGTCATGAAAAAATCCACTCTCCTCCTTGCCACGCTGAGCAGTGCTTCGATAGCCGCCTTGGCGCAAGGCACGATATCGCGCCCCAACGTCATCCTGCTCCTGGCCGACGACCTGGGATTCGGCGACCTGTCGTGCTATGGTGCCACGCAGATATCCACGCCCCACACCGACAGTGTGGCAGCAGCCGGTGTACGCTTCACCGATGCCCATGCCGTGGCTGCCACCAGCACCCCCTCGCGCTATTCGCTGCTCACCGGTGAGTATTGTTTTCGCCGCACCGGCACCGATGTGGCAGCCGGCAACGCAGCTCTCATCATCAAGCCCGAACAGTTCACCTTGGCCGACGCTTTTCGGCAAGCCGGTTATGCCACGGCCGCTTTCGGCAAGTGGCATCTCGGACTGGGCAGCCGCACCGGCGAGCAGGATTGGAATGCCCGGCTCGACCTCACGCCGGCCGACATAGGCTTTGACCATAGTTATATCATGGCAGCCACGGCCGACCGCGTGCCCTGCGTGTGGATGGAAAACGGACGTGTGGCCGACCACGACCCCTCCGCACCCATCGAGGTGAGCTATCGGAAAAACTTCGAGGGCGAACCCACCGGCCGCACGCATCCCGAATTGCTCTACAACCTGCGCTCATCGCACGGCCACGACCAGAGCATTGTCAACGGCATAGGCCGAATCGGCTACATGCGAGGCGGCGGACGTGCCCTGTGGAAGGACGAAAATCTGGCCGACAGCCTCGTGGCCCACGCCACACGCTTCATGGAGCAGCATGCAGACCGCCCGTTCTTCATGTACCTCTGCACCAACGATGTGCACGTGCCGCGTTTTCCCCACCCACGCTTCAGGGGCAAAAGCCCCATGGGGCTGCGCGGTGATGCCATTCTGCAGTTCGACTGGACCGTGGGTGAAATCTGTCAAGCCCTGCGCCGCCTTGGCCTGGCCGACAACACGCTGCTCATCATCACGAGCGACAACGGCCCGGTGCTGGACGATGGCTACGACGATATGGCCGAAGCCCTGGTCGGCAATCATCGCCCCGGAGGCCCCTTCCGTGGGGCCAAATACAGTGCCTACGAAGCCGGAAGCCGCGTGCCCTTCATCGTGAGCGGCACACCCCTCGCTGCACAAGGCCGGGTGAGCCATGCCCTCGTGTCGCACATCGACGCCGTGGCCTCGCTGGCCACCCTGGTCGGCACACAGCTGCCACAAGGCGCCGCCCCCGACAGCCGTCCCTGCCTCGACACCTGGCTCGGCCGAAGCCGGCGCTCCTGCCCCTACGCCGTCAAGATGGCACAAAACCGCTCGCTCACCCTGCGCACACCGAGATGGAAACTCATCGAGCCCAGCCAAGGACCGTCCATGATACAATGGGGACCGAAGATTGAGACCGGCTATCGCCCCGAGCCGCAACTGTTTCGCATGAAGCACGATGCCGACGAGCAGACCGACCTGGCCGACCGGTACCCCCGGCGCACACGTCGCCTGATGCAACTCCTCGACAGCATCAAGGCACACCCCTAATGGCACACCCAATGCGCAAAAATCTGCAAGGCGTTTAGAAATTTCTGCAGTGCTTGTAGAAATTTCTAAACGCCTTGCAGATTTTCCCCCGTCGCACTCCGGAATTTTTACGGTAGAATACAGGCATTCTCGTGTGCCGTACGAGGTTCATGCGAAAGGACGAACAAGGGTTTCACATCCGTCTGCCGAGGCGCTATGGGCACTCATCACTGCTTTTGCAACCTTTTACGAACAGCGCAAAGCACACGAGACGCAAAAAAGTAGTATCTTTGACACCGCAAAAGCACACCGGCCCCGCAGCCAGGCCTTTGCGAAAACCGACAAACAAACATAAAATCAAGAATATGAACTTTGTAGACGAACTCCGGTGGCGCGGCATGCTCCACCAAATGATGCCCGGAACCGAGGAAATGCTCGACAAGGGTATGGCTACGGCCTACCTCGGCATAGACCCCACGGCCGACAGCCTGCATATAGGCCATCTGTGCGGCGTGATGATGCTCCGTCACTTCCAACGCGCCGGACACAAGCCCCTCGCCCTCGTGGGAGGTGCCACAGGCATGATTGGCGACCCGTCGGGCAAGAGCGCCGAGCGCAACCTGCTCAACGAAGAAACGCTGCGCCACAACGTGGCTTGCATCAAGGAACAGCTGAGCCGCTTCCTCGACTTCGACAGCGACGCACCCAATGCAGCCGAATTGGTAAACAACTACGACTGGATGAAAGGCTATTCGTTCCTCGACTTCGCCCGAGAGATAGGAAAGCACATCACAGTGAACTACATGATGGCCAAGGACAGCGTGAAGCGCCGCCTCAACGGCGAAGCCAGCGACGGCCTCTCGTTCACCGAATTCACCTACCAGCTTCTCCAGGGCTACGACTTCCTGCACCTGTATCAGGAGAAGGGATGCCGCCTCCAAATGGGCGGAAGCGACCAATGGGGCAACATCACCACAGGCACAGAGCTGATTCGTCGCAAGCTCGGTTCCGAAGCCGAAGCCTTCGCCCTGACGTGTCCGCTCATCACCAAGGCCGACGGAAAGAAGTTTGGCAAAACCGAGCAAGGCAACGTGTGGCTCGACAAGCGCTACACCACACCTTACAAATTCTATCAGTTCTGGCTCAACGTGGGTGACGCCGAAGCTGAACGCTATATCAAGATTTTCACATCGCTCGAAAAGGACGAAATCGATGCACTCATCGAAGAACATCGTGCCGACCCGGGTCGCCGCAGCCTGCAGAAGCGATTGGGCGAAGAGGTGACATGCCTCGTGCATGGACGTGAGGAATACGAGATGGCACTCGAGGCCTCCAACATCCTCTTCGGGAAAGCCACCAAGGAGAGCCTGCTCCGCCTGGACGAAGCCACATTGCTCAACGTCTTCGAGGGAGTGCCCCACTTCGAGGTGGAGAAAACACAGGCCGTAGGCGCAAAAGCTGTCGACTTGCTGGCCGAAACCACACAGTGCTTCCCCTCAAAGGGCGAAATGCGCAAGATGACACAGGGAGGCGGTGTGAGCATCAACAAAGAGAAGCTGGCTGCTTTCGACCGCATCATCGAAGAAACAGACCTCATCGACGGAAAATACATCCTCGTGCAACGCGGCAAGAAGAACTATTTCCTCATCACCGTGAAATAGTCCGCAACATTGCATCGGGCCTGCAAAACAACGAGGCACGAACTCTCAACATTCAGAGTTCGTGCCTCGTTTCTATTCTTCACACGGGTGGGTTATGGTTCCGGTACGCCGGAGAGTATCTTTCGGTAGGCCGCATCGTCGCACAGCACGCGCAGAGCCTCATCAAGGTCTTTGTCGTCAAGCAAAAGGCGTTCGGACAACCCTCGCTCGTAGTAATAATTTTCCACAATCGCCTGCTCCAATCGGGCAACGATGACAGCTTTGTGAAAACGCAATTCGGCCTCGACATCACGGCGCAGACAAGATTCGAGCGAGTCGAAAGCAGCCACCGCCTCGGCCTCATAGCCTTCGGCCGAAGCCATGCGGCGCAACAGCGGAAGCATCTGCATGCTACGGCTCTCGTAGGAAAAATCGCTCTCCTTGACGAAGGCAATGAATTCCTCGTAGTCTGAATCGCTCAGCGCAAACTCCGAAGCCGGCGCAATGCTCTCGTGCTTATTGCGATAGGCTGCACAGAAATCGAAGAACACATCCGAAACCTCCAGATAGTTTACGAAATATGGCAAAGAGTCGGGCACAACCACCACATCGGGGGTGATGCCTCCCCCATCGCGCACCGTGCGCCCTGCAGCCGTGAAGAATTCCTTGGACAGGCTGTCGGGAAGATGGCGAGGCATTCCGTCGGCATTACGGTTCTTGAAGTCGTAAGCCTGAACGCACCGGCCGCTCGGGATAAAGTACTTGCTGGTTGTCAGCTTCAGGATGGTGCCGTACGGGAGTTCGCGCGGCTCTTGCACCAAGCCTTTGCCATACGTGCGCTGCCCGACCACCACGGCGCGGTCGTAGTCCTGAAGTGCACCCGACGTAATCTCGGCTGCCGATGCCGTGTTGTAATTGACGAGCACAGCCATCGGGATTTCCAAATCCAAAGGTTCAACCGTCGTCTTGAAGGTTCTGTTGAGTTCCTCCACCTTTCCCTGCGTTCGGAGCACCATCGTACCACGCGGCAAGAAGCTTCCCACAACGCTCACAGCCTCGCGCATC
Organism: Bacteroidaceae bacterium; assembly: GCA_017461605.1. GTDB lineage: Bacteria > Bacteroidota > Bacteroidia > Bacteroidales > Bacteroidaceae > Alloprevotella. The sequence goes on along the minus strand of JAFTXN010000005.1, from coordinate 110,167 downwards.
AATCCACCCGGATTTCCGCGCAAGTCGAGCACCAAGCGGCGCGCTCCGCGTTGCTTGAGGTTTACCACAGCCAGCCTCAGGTCGCGCGTAGTGTTGTCGGTGTAACTTGTCAACTGCACGTAGCCAATCGAGTCACGCAACAAGGTGTAATAAGGTACGGAGGGGCGTTCTATGGTCTGCCGCACAATTTTGAAGGAATGCATCTTGCCTGTTCCGGCTCGCTTCACCTTCAGCAGGAGTGTGGTGCCGGATTCTCCGCGAAGCGCAGCACTCACCGCAGACGTGTAGTCGGCCACCGAGGAAGCACCGCGGCCTCCCACATCACGCCCGTCGATGTTCATGATCACATCGCCCGAGCGCACACCTGCCGCAGCCGCCGGCATACCCTCATAAGGCGAGGAAAACACGCAGCGGTCCAAATCTTTGCGATACATGATGGGAGATCCTATACCCGCGTATTTTCCCGTCGTCATCTCTTTCAAATCGCGCGTCTCCTCTTCCGGATAATACTGCGTGTATGGATCAAGACGGTCAAGCATGTACAGAATGGCGTTGCCCACTGCCTCTTTGGCTTCGAGCGTGTCAACATAATACAAATCCAACTCACGATACAGCGAGTTGAATATATCGAGATGCTTCGACACTTCAAAATTATGGTTCTCCTGTGCAGAGGCCGGCCAAAGCACCAGCGAAGCGAGCAGAACGAGCAGCGTTTTTCTCATCATGTATTTATAATAATGTGTAACAACTCTTCAGTTTTATCCACTCAGAGCGCAGCTTTCACCTCTTGCCACACATCTTCGGGCAGTGAGGTTCCCACTGTCTGAATGACTTTCCCTGCCAGCAAAGCACCGAGGCGAGCGCATTCCGTCAGGGAGCGCTCATCGGCCATGCCATACAGGAAACCGGCCGCGAAGTAATCGCCTGCACCGGTGGTATCCACCACTTCGTTCACGGGTTCGGCGGCCACCTTCACCGTTTCGCCACGACTGCTCACCCAAGCCCCGTCCGCACCGGTCTTGACCACAGCCGTCTCGCAGAGGGCTGCAAGTTCGTCGAGTGCTTCGCGCGGACTCTTTCCGGTGAAAGCAAGAGCCTCCTCCTCGTTGGCAAAAACGATGTCGGTTTTCGCCAGAAGCTCCGCGAAGAAGGCGCGATCGGCCTCCACGATGTTGTAACTTGCCAAGTCGAGGCACACTTTCAGCCCTGCGGCATGCGCCAATGCCACCGCCCTGTCGATCAACGCATGGTTCTGCACGAGATATCCCTCTATGTAGAAGAAATCGTAACCCTCGAACCACTCTTCTCGCAACTCATCGGCCGTGAGTCGCGCTGCCGCGCCGAGATACGTACCAAAGGTGCGCTGTCCGTCGGGAGTGATGAACGTTGATGCCACTCCGGTGGGCAATTCGTCGGAGAGCAAGCGCGGAGATATGCCGTGCTTGCTCGCATTTTCAGAAAAGAAGCGGCCATACGCATCCTCGCCAATCTTTCCGATGAAAGCCGGTGCCGCATTCAGGTTGCCCAAGGCCAACATCGTGTTGGCTGCCGAGCCTCCCGTAGCCAGCTGCGTCGACATTTCAGAAAGCCTGCGCCCAATGGCGCGATAGCGCTCGGTGTCTACCAACTGCATCGAACCCTTCGGGAGTTGCAACTCCGAAAGTATCGCCTCATTCTCCACTTTTGCCAACACATCGACCAATGCGTTGCCTATTCCGATGATTTTTTTCATACCAATCTGTAATTTTCAGGCAAAGATATTGCTATTTTCAAAATTAACCACTACATTTGCACCGCATTTCCGCAGAAACGTGCAAACAATTCTGCAAAATCTGCTTCAGTAGCTCAGTTGGTTAGAGCACCTGACTGTTAATCAGGGGGTCGTTGGTTCAAGCCCATCCTGAAGCGCAAAGAAATGCAAACTGCTTCAGTAGCTCAGTTGGTTAGAGCACCTGACTGTTAATCAGGGGGTCGTTGGTTCAAGCCCATCCTGAAGCGCAAGGACACCTGCATCATAGAAATGCGCAGGTGTCCTTTTCATTTGTAAAAACCTCAACCCCAATCTTCCATGACCAAGTTTGTTTTTCCGCTGTTGTGTCTGCCCCTCTGCGCAATGCTCTGCAGCAACCACAAAGAGCAGTCGGAACCGAGCGCAAAGCCCGTGGAAATCAGCCGTGGCTTGGTGGGAAAATCTGCAAGCACTGCAGATTTTTCTACAAGCACTGCAGAAATTTCCGGAAGCACTGCAGATTTTCTCGGAACGCCTTCCCCCGTTTCTGCACCGGCCGACACCATTGCAAAAACGGCCACTGAGCAACGCATGGAGCGACTCGGATTTGTCGACATACAGCGCATAGACCCCTCCATACAGGTCAGCCTGATGTATACCCGCGCCGACAATTTCACGGGGCGCGTGCTCTACACCGACCTGCACCGTGCCTATCTTCACCCCGAGGCTGCGCAGGCGCTGAAAAAGGCACAAGCCGAACTGAAACGCCTTCGGCCCGATCTCAGTCTGAAGGTGTACGACGCTGCACGCCCCATGAGCGTACAGCAACGCATGTACAACGTGGTGAAAGGCACATCAAAAAGTATCTACGTGAGTAACCCGAAGAACGGAGGCGGACTGCACAACTACGGACTCGCTGTGGACCTCACGCTGTGCGATGCCAAAGGCGACACCCTGCACATGGGTACGGTAATCGACTATCTGGGCAAACTGGCACACGTCAAGGGCGAACAGCAACGCATGGCCGAAGGACAGCTGTCGCAAACAGCCATCTCCAACCGCAAGCTGCTGCGCCGCGTCATGGCAGCCGGAGGTTTCAAGGTGCTTTCCACCGAATGGTGGCACTTCAACCTGCACACCCGCGCCGAGGCCAAAGCACGCTACAAGGTTATCCCATAATCCGGCATCCCGTTTCACGCTCCCAGGGGTCTCCTCTTAATAATATATATTGTATGCCGACAGCCACGCAAAGCTTTATCGAAAATCATCGTAGCGACGACATCGCCTCCCTCGCCCTGCTCCTGCGCAAGCATCCCGAGGTGGATGCCGACTTTGCCTTGCGACAAATCGAAGGCCGACAACGGCTACTGCACAAAGTGCCTGCGTGGGCCGACACACCGGACCTGCACTATCCGCCACGCCTCTCGCTCGAACAGTGTTCGGGGCAAGCGGCAGCCGAATACAAGGCGGCACTGGCCAAACGCCTTCTGCCGGATGGCGGAACGATGGCCGACCTGACCGGAGGGCTTGGCGTGGATTTCTCCTTCATAGCCAAGAATTTCGGAAAGGCCGTCTACGTGGAGCGACAAGCCGTGCTCTGCGACCTGGCACGCCACAACCTGCCGCTGCTCGGCCTGCCCGATGCCGAGATAGTGCAGACCGATGCCGAAAGCTTCCTGTGCGAGATGCTACCCGCCGACCTCATCTTTCTGGACCCGGCCCGACGCGACGGAGCCGGCCGGAAGACCATTCTGATCGAGGACTGCGAACCCGATGTCTTGACGTTGAAAAGTCTGCTCCTGCAGAAAGCACGTGTCGTGATGCTCAAGCTATCACCCATGCTCGACCTGCAACGCGCCATCCATGCGCTCGGATGTGTGGCCGAGGCACATATCTTGTCGGTGAAAGGCGAGTGCAAAGACCTGATTCTGGTGCTGACGTCCGAACACGCCATGCCCACTCGCATCACATGCTCGGAAGAGACTCACCGACTCACTTTCACGCTGCAGGAGGAGCAAGCCGCCACTCCCGAATACACCGAAGAAATCGGCGCATACCTTTACGAGCCCTGTGCCTCCATCATGAAAGCCGGCGCATTCAAGCTGTGCGCCACCCGATACGGACTGAAGAAACTGCACCCCAACAGTCATCTCTATACCTCCGATGAGCTTGCCACCGACTTCCCGGGCCGAATTTTCCGCGTGCAACGCACCACTTCCTTTGCCAAGCAGGAACTTCGCGCCTTCTGTTCCGGAACAACGCAAGCCAATCTCACGGTGCGCAACTTCCCATCGACCGTGGCAGAACTGCGACGCAAACTGAAACTCCGCGAGGGCGGAAATTCCTACTGGTTTGCCACAACATTGGCCGATGGGAGCAAGAGAATCATCGCAGGAGAGGCTGTCAGACACTAAGCCCGGCCGACCATCCACATACACTAACCGAGAGGGGACATTCCGCGCGGAATGTCCCCTCTCGGTTTTCTGTAGATCTGTGCCTCACACACAACTGTCACGAAGCACCAGGCGAGCTTCCGGACCCATATTGAAGAGCAAATCCACTATGCTCAAATTCGGCAGGAAGCCGTGGCGCGACGCGAACACTTGATAATAAGGTTTCGCTACGAAATGAACATCTTCCGCCGGATGCTTGGGACGAATGGCGTCGCGAAGGTCGATGGCGCCCAAGGCATCGGCATCGGCATAATGCTCGGTGAGAGCAATCGCCGGACGCAGGTCGAGCAATTCCAACACCATGTCACGCAAATCGGCATTGAACTCGCAAAGATACCTGTGCGACGGCCGTTCGTAGAAAGGGCGGAAATCGTCGGCATAATACTCGAAGAAAGGACTCGCCTCGTAGGCCGTAATCAGCGCGTGCCAATGCAGGTGCCGCCAATTGCCGTGCTCACTGATGCGAACATCGCGCATCAGCGTCTTCGCGCCTGTCCGCTCCGTGGGAATGGTGAGCGCCTGCGGTCCGGACGGCGCAGCAATTATGCAACGATTGCGATAGGTTTGCTTAACATAATGTTCGGCACGTTCCTCTACCACGGACGAAGCTGCATAAAGCTTGGCGAAGTATTGCACCGGCGGGAGATAAGCCGAAGAAAGTATGACGGATGACATATATTCGATATATGAAAACGAGGAGGCGCCCGATGGCTTCCTCCCCGGTGTTTAGGAACAGATGGACGGGACAACCCCGTTCAGGGAATGCTTTTGAAAAAACGATCAGTGCGGAGCGACCGATACCAAGGCGCATCGGCATCCACCGAATAGCTCACGGCCGACACTCGCCCTACCAGGGCCGAATCCGGCACAAGCCCGCACGTCGTGAGATAATGGTCGGCCGGCACCGGTTGAGCCTTTCCGACTTGCGTCCCCGGCAGCGCCACAATGCCCGATAGCACCAACGAGCCGTCGGATGCCGTATGTGCCACCACATCCCCCTTTTCGAACTTGGAGAAAGCCCATGAGTGGTAACGCAGCACCAACACACGATCTCCGCCAAGCAAGTGACACTCGGGCAAACTCTTACCCACGGCATACTGAGTCACCAGGCAACTTCGCACAAGCACCAGCACCAAGGCTGCCACAAGCAACGGAAGTATGTAAATTCGGAATATGCGCATCGGCATAGGATTTATGATTTTCTGAAAGCCGCCCGACCATAGCCTCCGTGCCCGAAGGACCGTCGCCACGGCAACTGTGTTATTTGATATCGCCTACCCACTTGAAGAAACGCTCCCAGCGGATTTTCCCGTTCGCAAGGCTGTAATCGGGATCCAGGGAGAGCCACACGAAGAGCGGTTTGCCCACCACGTGGTCCTCGGGCACAAAACCCCAGAAGCGCGAGTCGGCAGAGTTGTCGCGATTGTCGCCCATCATCCAATAGTGGTTCATTTTCGGCGTATAGGTTTCGGAAACTTGTCCGTTGATGTAGATTTTTTCGCCACGCACTTCCAACGTATTGCCTTCGTAGTCGCGAATTACGCGTTCGTAAATGGGCAGATTGGCAAGCGTCAGACGGATGGGCGACCCCTTTTTGGGAATCACAAAACCCTCTCCGCCATAATCGGACGTGCTCCAATCCTTCACCATATTGAGAGGATAGAGCCAGGCCGTCTCACCCGGAGCACGCCGGATGGAGGCTATCACACCGGCCGTGGTAAGCCCGTTCTTGGCCGCTGTGGTCAGGGGCATGTAGAAGGTCAGGCCATCTTCTGTCATGGGGTGCGACATGTCCTCGGCCGTGATGCCAAGTCGGCGCCGCAACTCTTCAGCCGGATACTCGCGGAAGCTGACGATGTAGCCCAACTGCACATTCTCGGGCTGTGCTTGCGCCTTTCGGTTGATATAAATCACGTCGTTGCGTATCAGGAAGGTGTCTCCCGGCAGTGCCACGCAGCGCTTCACATAGTTCTCGCGGCGATCGACGGGGCGCGCCACCAATTCGCCAAACTCCTGCGGGTGAGCTGCCATCACCTGTTTGCCGGTGGCATAAAGCCCGGAGAAAATCTGCTGTTGCGTGGCGTAATCCATGTCCGGCGTAGGCATCACGCAGGTGCTCTGTGCGCCGATTTGATAGGCCATGCGATAATAATCCTGGTTCTGACAGAGCAGCGCCACAGTGTCTCCGGCAGGATAGTTGAACACTACGATATCTCCGCGACGCACTTCGCCCAATCCCTTGACGCGACGGTATTCCCAGTGAGGCCACTCCAGATAACTCTTGGTGTTTACAACCGGCAGCGTGTGCTGTGTGAGCGGCACGGTGAGGGGTGTCTGCGGTATGCGAGGGCCGTAAGAAACTTTGCTGACGAGGAGGTAATCGCCCGTAAGCAGTGTCTTCTCCAGCGAACTGGACGGGATGACGTAGTTCTGGAAGAAGAATTGATTGAGAAAGTAGATAGCGACGAGCGCAAACACGATGGCATCCACCCAACCCATTACGTAGCGCAGGGCAGCGCTTTTGGATTTTCGCCACCAGTACCAATCTATTTTCCGACTGATGTAAGCGTCGTAGATAAAGGGGACAACCAGCAGCCCAAGCCACGACTCAACCCATACAAGGAAGAGCAGATAGAGCGCAAGCACCACAACGAACTTCACCACCCGTTTGCGCTTGAGCCGACGGGCAGCCACATCCTGCGGCTGCTGTTCGGAGAGTTCTTTCACGGGTGTATGAGGATCGGGCGTAGGTGCTGTCTCCTGCCGGATCGGGGTTTTGGGGTCGGGCGTGGGAGTTTGTTTTTTCTCGGAACTCCCCATCTGTCCCGACTCGGTATGCTTTTCTGTTTCGCTCATGCTGATATTTTTCGTTTTTGTGTTTTAGAAATCGAAAAGGTCGTCCATGGTGAGCAGACCCTTGTGTGTAGCCGTGTATTCGGCTGCAAGCACTGCGCCCAGGGCGAAGCCGCGACGGCTGTGGGCATCGTGAGTGATGGTGATGCAGTCCTCGGCACTGTCGTAGGCGATGGTATGAATGCCGGGCACTTCGCCGCGTCGCACGGCGTCGATGCGGAGTTTTCCTTCCGGCACTTCAGTGCTGCCCGTGGTGCTTCCGTCGGCCTCGTGCACCAATCCCTTGGCCCATCCGTCCTTGCGATCGAGTTCGGCCACGGCTTGTTCTGCCAGTGTGATGGCTGTTCCGCTGGGAGCGTCGAGCTTGTGGATATGGTGAGTCTCCTCCATCGTTACCTCATATTGGGGGTAGCGATTCATGATGCGGGCCAAGAACTTGTTGACAGCCCCGAAGATGCCCACACCCAGCGAGAAGTTGGAAGCCCAGAACAAGGTAAAACCTTCGCTGACCATGCGGCGCACATCGGCCTCGTGTTCGGCCATCCAGCCCGTGCTTCCGCTCACCACCTTGACACCGGCGGCAAAGGCACGGACATAGTTGCCGTAAGCCGCAGTGGGCGATGTAAATTCGATGGCTACATCGGCGCTACGAAAGGCTGTGCTTTCGAAATCCTCCGGATTGTGTTGGTCGATGATACAAACTATTTCGTGCCCGCGCTGCAGGGCTATCTCTTCCACCATACGGCCCATTTTGCCGTATCCGATAATGGCAATTTTCATGTTGTGTCCTGTTTGTGTTTATGTGAAGTGCGCGCCCAATCGCCATGAAGGCAGGCAAAAGCGCACAATTGCGAAGCAAAGGTAACGAAATGTGCCGACTTATGAGCCTTTTGGCACAGAGATTTACGCTTTCGCGGCAAAACAGACATTCGGAAGGCACCGAAAAAACACCGGACAACGATGCGCAAACACGCCCATGCGACGGGCGAAAATCTGCAAGGCGTTTAGAATTTTCTGCAGTGCTTCCGGAAAATTCTGCAAGCACTGTAGATTTTTGCACACCGAATGCCCGTTTTTCGGACAAAATGTAAGCGCATTCAGAAATATGTGAGGAAAAACGAAAACTCTCGGTTTTTTTTCTGAACTTTGCTCCCAAATAGTCTGCAACCACGTCAGAAAACTCATAGAAACATGAAAAAAATACTCATCACCATTGCCATCACACTGGCATTCGGCACATTGTGTTCCGGCAACCCTGTGGAAAAACGCTACGGCCTGTACGGCGTAGCCTTCTACAACTTGGAAAATCTCTTTGACACACTGCACGATGCAGGAAAGAACGACTACGAATTCCTGCCCGACGGAGCCAACCACTGGGGCACGATGAAATATCGCGCCAAGCTGAAGAACATGTCCAAAGTGCTCTCGCAGCTCTGCACCGACAAACTGAAAAACGGTCCGGCCGTCATCGGAGTTTCGGAAGTGGAGAACAGACGCGTGCTCGACGACCTCGTGAAAGAGCCGGCACTGGCTGCACGCGGCTACCAGGTGGTGCACGTCGACGGACCCGACCGCCGAGGCGTGGACTGTGCTTTCCTCTACAATCCCAAGTACTTCCAAAAGGAAAGCCACATGCTTGTTCCTTTCTACTACCTCGATGAGAAACAACCCGACGTGGACCTGGGATTCTACGTCGACGACAACAAGAAAGTGGTGCCCTATCAAGAACTGCGCGGAGACACCGCCTATATCACCCGCGGCTTCCTGGTGATGAGCGGAACGATGGCCGGCGAACGCATGCACTTCATCGTGGTTCACTGGCCCAGTCGCGCCGCCGGCAGCTTTGCACGCGAACGTGCTGCCTACCAGGTATATCATCTCAAAGAGGCGCTGCTGCAACAGGACCCCGGCAGCAAAGTCATCATCATGGGCGACATGAACGACGACCCCAAGAACAAAAGTATGGTCAACGAGCTTAAGTGCAAGCACAAGCCGGAACAAACCGGCCCCACCGAACTCTACAACCCTTGGTGGAACACCCTGTATAAGACGGGACAAGGCTCGTTGCTCTACGACGGCAAGTGGAATCTTTTCGACCAAATCGTGTTCACCGGCAACCTGCTCGGCAACGACCGCAGCACGCTCAAATATCTGCGCAACGAAGTCTTCGTGCGCGACTTCCTGTTCCAACAAAGCGGAAAGAACCGCGGAGAGCCCCACCGCACTCACGCAAGCGGCGTGTGGCTGAACGGATACAGCGACCACCTGCCCACAATCGTATACCTTGTGAAAGAAATCAAGTAAACCCCGGACACAACTACCGGAACACATCTCCATAAAACCAGAAAACATGGCTCAAAAACCCGGCATACCAAAGGGCACGCGCGACTTCGGTCCCAACGAAATGGCGCGCCGCAACTATATTTTCAACACCATTCGGGAAGTGTACGCCCTCTATGGATTTCGTCAGATAGAGACTCCCGCCATGGAAAACCTCAGCACGCTGATGGGAAAATACGGCGAAGAAGGCGACAAACTCCTGTTCAAAATTCTCAACTCGGGCAACTTCATGAACGGCATCACCGCTCAGGAAGTGGAGGAAGCATCGCCCGCACGCCTCGCAGCACGTCTCTGCGACCGAGGCTTGCGCTACGATCTCACCGTTCCCTTCGCCCGTTTTGTGGTGCAACACCGCGAGGAGCTACAGTTGCCGTTCAAACGCTTCCAAGTGCAGCCCGTTTGGCGGGCCGACCGCCCGCAAAAAGGGCGTTATAGGGAGTTTTATCAGTGCGACGCTGACGTAGTTGGCTCCGCCTCGCTCATAAACGAGGTCGAACTGATGCAAATCGTAGACGAAGTGTTCACTCGCCTGAACATCCGCGTGGCAATCAAGATCAACAACCGGAAAATTCTGAGCGGCATTGCCGAAATCATAGGAGCACCGGAGAAAATCACAGACATCACCGTGGCTATCGACAAGCTCGACAAGATGGGTCCGGACAAGGTGAACGAAGAGCTGCTGGCCGGCGGCCTATCGGCCGAAGCCGTGGAGAAACTTCAGCCCATCCTGCAGATGAGTGGCAGCAACGAGGAGAAAATCGAAACCATGCGCACCGTGCTTGCCGAAAGCGAGACAGGACTTCTGGGTGTGGACGAGGTAGCCTTTGTCCTCGATACGCTGAAAGGCTCAGGGCTTCGCAACGTTATCGAACTGGACCTGACATTGGCTCGCGGCCTCAACTATTACACCGGATGCATCTTCGAAGTGAAGGCATTGGATGTACAGATCGGCAGCATTACAGGAGGTGGTCGCTACGATAACCTCACAGGTATCTTCGGGCTGCCCGGACTCTCGGGCGTAGGCATTAGCTTCGGTGCCGACCGCATCTATGATGTGCTGGATCAACTGCAGCTGTTCCCCGAAGCCTCAGCCATGGGCGGCGTGCGCCTGCTCTTCATCAACTTCGGCGAGCGCGAGGCTGCCCACTGCTTGCGGTTGGCTGCGGAAGCACGCCGTGCCGGTATAGCCACCGAGGTGTATCCCGACAGCACGAAGATGAAGAAGCAGATGTCGTATGCCAACGCGCTGCAAGTGCCTTTCGTCGCTTTGATAGGCGAGACGGAAATGGCCGAAGGCACTGTCACGCTAAAAAACATGCAGACCGGCGAACAGCAAAGCGTTACGCCACAACAACTCATTGAGATTTTGAAATAAGCCATACCAACCGACTGACGGCAAGTTCCCACAGGGACTTGCCGTTGTTATATGCAGACAGTCGGAAAAACATTGGCAATAATCAGAAACACATCACACAACGGCATGGACTATACGCACATATTCACACAGATGCTGATGATTTTTGCCACCATTCTGGTGGGATTTATCTCCGCCAAGCGCGGCCTTTGGCCCGCCGAGCTCAACCGCATGCTCTCGGTGTTTGTTCTCGACGTGAGCTGCCCGCTGCTCATCCTGGCCTCTGTGATGGGACCGGGCATGACTTTCGAAACGGCCGAAATCGTTTCGCTCATTTGGGTGTCGGTCATCAATTATGCCATACTCATCGCTGCGGCTTTTGCACTGACTTGGCTGTGGAACACAGGCGGCCGGCGCAAGCGCGGACAGCTTCGGTTCATGTCGGTATTCGGCAACGTAACTTTCATCGGCTTTCCGGTGGTGAGCGCAGTGTTTGGCGCGAAAGCCGTGTTCTATGCAGCAGTGCTCACCATCCCTTTCAACGTACTGATCTTCACGGTGGGCGTTTCGTTTCTCACCGGCCTGACTTTTAAGCAGACCTTCAGCCCACGCCTGGTGTTCTCGCCCTGCGTGCTGGCTTCGCTGGCCGCAATGGTGCTGGCCCTGCTGCGCGTTCAGGTACCCGAGGCCATCGGCACATGGTGCCACCTGGTGGGCGACATGACCATCCCGTGCGCTCTGCTCATCATCGGCGCAAGCCTCAGCACGGTGCCGCTGCGCGACATGGCCGGTTCGACGCTTGTATATGCGGCGGCCTGCATCAAGCTCCTGCTGATGCCCACGCTGGTGCTCTTCGTGCTGCGTCTGCTCGGCGTGAGCAATGATGTGGCCGGTGTGGCAGCACTGCTGAGCGGCATGCCGATAGCTGCCAACGGCATCATGATCAGCATGAAGCACGGCCTCGACGGTCGCCTGATGGCGCAGGCCATTTTCCTCACCACGCTGATGTCGGCAGCCAGCATTCCGCTCATCACCATGCTAATTTGAGAAAATCCGCGTTGACGTACGAAAGAAACTGACACTTTGTCCGAAAATCGCCGATGAAATGGGCAAAAATCTACAAGGCGTTTAGAAAATTCTGCAGTGCTTCCGGAAAATTCTGCAAGCACTGCAGATTTTTCCACAATGCCTGCAGAAGTTTTCCGAAACACAAAAAATGTTTTTTGTTGGGCAAGGCGGATTTTTATACCTATTTTTGCGCAGCCTTTGTGCGCACGCGCATCACATGAAAGCATTCTAAACAATTCAACATACTATTTCTGAAAATCTTATGAAACAGTACAAACTCGTAAACAACCTGCTGGGTTGGCTCACATTTGCCGTAGCGGCTTTCACCTACTGCATGACGGTGGAACCGACGGCAAGTTTCTGGGACTGCCCCGAGTTCATCACAACGGCGCACAAGCTCGAAGTGGGCCATCCGCCCGGAGCACCTTTCTTCATGCTGACGGGCAACTTCTTCAGCCAGTTCACAAGCGACCCCTCGCAAGTGGCATTCATGGTGAACATCATGTCGGCGCTGCTCTCGGCGTTCTGCATCTTGTTCCTCTTCTGGAGCATCACCCACCTGGCACGCAAGCTTATCTGCCCCGAGGGTGTGGTCAGCTCGTGGGCGCAACTCATCGTGGTGATGGGCTGCGGACTCACCGGCGCCCTGGCCTACACATGGAGCGACACCTTCTGGTTCTCGGCCGTCGAGGGTGAAGTTTATGCCTATTCGTCCATGTTCACCGCCTTGGTATTCTGGCTCATACTCAAATGGGAAGAAAATGCCGACAAGCCACACGCGGACCGCTTCCTGGTACTGATATTCTACCTCACCGGACTCTCCATCGGCGTTCACCTGCTCAATTTGCTCTGCCTGCCGGCCATCGTTTTGGTGTACTACTTCAAGAAAAATCCAAAAGCCACTTCGCGCGGTTCGCTGATGGCCCTGTGCGTTTCGTTTGTGCTTGTGGCCGCTGTGCTCTACGGTGTAGTGCCCGGCATCGTGAAAGTAGGCGGTTGGTTCGAGTACTTCTTTGTCAACAGCATTGGGTTCGGATTCAACGGCGGCCTTGTGGTATACATCCTCGTGCTGATCAGCGTGGTGCTGACCGCCATCTGGAGTACCACCCGCAAGGGTAGAAAACTGAAAGTGGCCCTCTTCACGCTGTCCGTCGCATTGCTGGGTATCCCCTTCTATGGCCACGGAGTCACGTCGGTGGTTATCGGATTGGTGGTGCTGGCCGCACTCACGGGCCTGCTCTTCTGGCGCAAGGGCGACGGACGCTTCGTTGTCGGCTCACGCCTCATGAACACCGCCCTGCTCTGCATGCTCGGCCTCATGATAGGCTACTCTTCCTACGCCGTAATCGTGATTCGCTCCACCCAAAACACACCGATGGACCAGAACTCTCCGGAAGACATCTTCACACTCGGCACCTATCTCAACCGCGAGCAGTATGGTTCCAATCCCTTGTTCTACGGTGAGGCCTATACCTCGGAAGTGGTGGATATGACGAAGAAAGACATCGTTCAGAAGGTGGAAAAACAGAAACAAGACGGCAGCGAGCCCGACCGCTACGAAACCATCGAAGTGCAGGGCGAATACGTTTTCCCCGACCAACAGAAAATGCTCTTCCCCCGTATGCACTCTCGCAGCCACGCTTCACGATACGAAGAATGGCTCGGCGGAGTTACGCTGCACGATGTCAACTTCACTTTCAAGGATGAGAACGGCAACACACAGGGCCCCTATCCCGGCAAAATGCCTTCGCAAGCCGACAACCTGCGTTTCTTCCTTTCCTACCAGGTGAACTTCATGTACTGGCGTTACTTCATGTGGAACTTCGCGGGACGCCAAAACGACATCCAAGGCAATGGGGAATTGGAACACGGCAACTGGATCACCGGCATACCATTCATAGACACCCTCATGCTGGGCGACCAGAGCCAACTGCCCGACGAACTTCGCGAGAACAAGGGCCGAAACGTGTTCTATTGTCTCCCGCTTTTGCTCGGACTGCTCGGACTTTTCTGGCAGGCTTTCAAGGGTGACAAGGGTATCAAGCAATTTTGGGTAGTCTTCTTCCTGTTTTTCATGACGGGACTCGCAATTGTCCTCTACCTAAACCAAACTCCCGGACAGCCGCGTGAACGCGACTACGCCTATGCCGGATCTTTCTACGCCTTTGCCATCTGGATTGGTCTCGGCGTGGCCGCACTTGCCGATGGCCTCAACCGTCTGCTCAAAGGTAAGCAGAAACTCCTGGTTGCCTCGGTGACTTCGGTGGCCGGCCTCCTCGTGCCTCTGCAAATGGTCAGCCAAACTTGGGACGACCACGACCGCAGCGGACGCTATGCCTGCCGCGATTTCGGTGCCAACTACCTGAATTCGCTCTCCCAATCCGGAAATCCCGTCATCTTCACGAACGGAGACAACGACACCTTCCCGCTTTGGTACAATCAGGAGACCGAAGGTGTGCGTACCGATGCCAGAGTTTGCAACCTGAGTTATCTGCAGACCGACTGGTACACAGACCAAATGAAACGCCCTGCCTACGATTCGCCCGCGCTTCCCATCACTTGGGAACGCTACGAATACGTTGACAACAAGGGACACGACGTCTTCTACGTGCGACCCATGCACGACGTCCTCGAGGCCTTGAAGAAAGAGAACCCGAACGTAAATCCATACGAGCTTTCCTACGTCATCGACAACTTTGTCAGAAATCCCGAAATCGGATTTATCCCCACCGACTCCCTGGTGGTAACCATCGACAAGGAGGCCGTGAAAGCCTCCGGCATGATGCTGCCTTTCGGCGAGGACTCCATACCTTCGCACATGCACATCTCGCTTGCCGGCAAGAAGTATGTGGCAAAGAACGACATGATGATTTATGAGATGCTGGCACACGCCAACTGGACGCGTCCGCTCTACATGTCTGTAACCTTGGGCGAGGACAACTACGCCGGCCTGAAGGAATACTGCGTCTTGGAGGGCTTGGCTTATCGCATCACGCCGTTCCGTCTGGGCGGCAACACCATCGATTCGGACAAGATGTACGAAAACATGATGACACGCTTCCGTTTTGGCAACGTCTCATGGGAAGGCATATACTTGGACGAGACAAATATGCGTATGTGCTACACACACCGCAACATGATGGTGATATTGGCCAAATGCCTTATGGACGAAGGCAAAAAGGACAAAGCGTTGCGCGTCATGGAGAAGTGCAAAAAGGAACTGCCTTCATCCACCGTGCCCTACCACTATATGAGTACCGGCTTCAATTGGGACGAGAATCTCTTCGACCTGCCCGAAATCTGGCATCAATTGGGCAAGGACAAGGAGTCCGAGCGCGTATTGCTGGAAATGGGTAAAAACTTCCGCCAATACCTCACGTGGTACAACTCACTGAGCTCGGAGCGCCTGGGTTCGTATGGCCGCGACTGCGAGCGCAACTACATATTCCTGGCTGCGGTGGTTTCAGGACTGAAGCGTTGCAACTCGAAGCAGGCTGCCGAATATGACGATTTCCTCACTCGTTGGGAAGAAACGCCGGCCGGTAACATGTTGGCACGCCGCCTGAGCATGCGCTTGCAATAAGCCACGCGAAAAACCTACGCCTATGCTGATCGAGCAACCCTCCAAGTTCCTGCGATGGATCTACCCGAAGGCACTTTGGCGCATGGACCCTTCGGAAAAGAGCGTCTATCTGACCTTTGACGATGGTCCCATCCCCGAAGTTACGCCTTGGGTGCTCGATGTGCTCGATCGCTACGGGGTGAAAGCCACCTTCTTCATGGTGGGCGAGAATGCCTTCAAGCATCCCGAAGTGTTCGAGATGGTGAAAGCGCGAGGCCACCGCATTGGCAATCACACCTACAACCACATCGGTGGAATGCGCCACGGCATCGGCAGCTACGTTGCCAATGTTGACAAGGCCAACGAACTGCTTCGTACAAACCTGTTTCGGCCACCGCATGGCTGGATGAAGTGGGAACAATACCTGTTCGTGCGAAGCAGCTACAAGGTTGTGATGTGGGACTTGGTGACGCGCGATTACTCCACCCATCTCAACGGACGCGACGTGCTGCTCAACGTGCGCCGATACGCACGGCCCGGAAGCATCATCACCTTCCACGATTCGCTCAAGAGTCAGGACAAACTGCTCTATGCCCTGCCACGCGCCATCGAATGGTTGCAGGCACAAGGCTACAGTTTCCGCGTGTTCGACTGACCACACAATCTATATTGCCCAAGCCTCGTAGAATACTCCACGGGACTTGGGCTTTTCTTTTCACCAATATCCACATCATCCCCACGCCATGACCGAAATTCTGCTCCATGCCGACGAAGTGAAAGCTGCAGCCCACAAGCTCGGCTTCGATGCCTGCGGATTGGCACCTGCCGCTCCCGTTGACGGGGAGTGTGCGGCCGGATTTCGTCGGTGGCTGGCCGAAGGCCGGCAGGGCGAGATGGATTATCTCACACGCAACATAGAGAAACGCATCGACCCGCGCGAGCTTGTGCCCGGAGCACAGACGGTGGTCTGCGTGGCGCTCAACTATGCCCCCCCGCAGAGGCCGGACGACGACGGCGGATATACTCTGGCACGCTATGCGTTGGGAAAAGACTATCACGACATCGTACGGCAGCGCCTGCTACAGCTGATGACCGACATCGGGGTGGAGGGTGAAGGGCGTGCTTTCTGCGACACAGCCCCTGTGCTGGAGCGCTACTGGGCTTGGCGCACAGGTTTGGGATGGCGAGGCCGCAACACACAGATTATTTCGCCCGAATTGGGCAGTTATTTCTTCATCGGCACACTCCTACTCCTGAAGCCTGCCGATGCCTACGACGAGCCGCAAAAGGCACGCTGCGGGACGTGCCGGCGCTGCGTGGAGGCCTGCCCCGCCGGTGCCCTGAGCGAAGACGGCCGCCTGGACGCCCGCCGATGCCTGTCGTATCTCACCATCGAACGACGCGGTCCGCTCCCCCCTGAGGCCGGAAAACTGATGGGCACCTGCATCTATGGCTGCGACCGCTGCGCCGAAGCGTGCCCATGGAACAAAGCCGTACGCCCCACCTCTCTGCCCGACCTGCAAACTTCCGATGCGCTGATGTGTATGCAGCCCGACGACTGGCACCGCATGGACGTGGAGCAATACCGCACACTGTTTCGCGGCAGCGCCGTGAAACGCGCCAAATACGAAGGACTGATGCGCAACATCGAAGCCGTGCGCCGAGCACAGCACACCGACGCCCCACAACAGCTGCCGACAGGTCCCGGCGAGTATGTCGAAACTCCGTGAGGGCTGTCGCAACTGGGCTGACACTTTGTCGAAAAAACGGGGAAGGAGAATACAAAAATTTACACGGCGTTTAGAAATTTCTACAAGCACTGCAGAATTTTCTAAACGCCGTGTAGATTTTCCGCCAAGCACTGCCGATTTTTGCCCGATATTTTCGGCCTGTTCAAAGCCGAACGAAAGGAAAGCCTTGGCCGACTTTCGGACAACAAAAAAGCATTCCCCGCTTCTCCTGCATCAGCATGAGGAAAAGCGGAGAATGCTGTCAAATTGTCGTAAAAGCCGTACAGAGAGTCCGTCAATGCGCTTTACGCTCCGGGAGCGAGGAGGCGCTTCACCAACTCCGAGATGGCACGTCCCTCGGCCTTACCGGCCAATTGCTTGGACGCCACGCCCATCACACGGCCCATATCCTTGGGTGATGTGGCTCCCACCTCGGCAATGATGGCTCGCACGGCGGTTTCCAGTTCCTCGGCAGAGAGCGGTTGGGGCAGATATTCCTCGATGACAGCCACCTGTCCGAGTTCTTCGGCTGCCAGGTCGGCACGTCCCTGCTCGGTGTAGAGCGCGGCAGTGTCCTTGCCCTGCTTGGCCAACTTGGCCAGGATTTTCAAGGCAGCATCGTCGGTCAGCACATCACCGGCACCGGGAGCCGTCTTGGCCTCGAGAAAATACTTCTTCACATTGCGCAAGGCCTCAAGGCGCACTTTGTCCTTCGCCTTCATCGCAGCAACGATGTCCTTGCTTACTTTTTCAAAAAGATCCATGGTGTTTTCGTTTTATGAAAATCGCCGGCCACTGCACTTCACAGCCCCGGCGATTTCGTTGTTCAATCGAATGAAATGACGGAAGCCGTGGCATCCACATCTACCTCGATGGGCGGATTTCCGGCAGCCTTTTTCTTGATTTCGTTGAGCGTCTCCTTGCTTCGCTTGTAGGTGGGCGATTGCTCAAGCATGGAGATAACTTCCTCGTTGTCCAAGTCGTCGAGTCCGAAAAGGAACACCTTGGGACGCTTACGCTGTCCGCTGCGCTTGTCGCTGCCTCCGTAGAACGTGCCACGGCGCTCTTCTTTCTCCTCTTGCGCCTCGACTTCTTCTGCTCGGCGAGCCTCGTCTTCGGCAGCCATCTTGTCCTTCAGGCCGGGCACATTGCTGATGCCGAAACCCGTTGCCAAAATTGTGATCTTCACCTTCTTGTCCAGCGAAGGGTCTACCGAAAGTCCCCACTTGGTTTCCACATCGGGACGGAACTTGCTCATGAATTCGTGCACCTCGTTCATCTCTTCCATCATCAGCGTTTCGCCTTCGTGCTCAGCGCAGAACCAAATGGACAGAAGCACTTTCTTCGAATTGTAGATGTCGTTGTTGTTGAGCAGCGGCGAGTGTAGCGCATCCTCGATGGCACGCGAAACACGGCCCTCGCCTTCGGCATATCCCGTCGACATAATGGCAACTCCGCCGTCCTTAAGTACAGTGCACACATCGCGGAAGTCAAGATTGATGATGCCGTGCATGGTAATAATCTCGGCGATGCTACGTGCCGCCACCGAGAGCGTGTTGTCTGCCTTCTCAAAGGCAGAAAGCACATTCAAGTCGGGATAAATCTCGCGCAGACGCTCATTATTGATTACCAAGAGCGCATCAACGTGCTTCGATATCTCTTCCACGCCGTCCAAGGCCTGGTCAATCTTCTTGTTGCCCTCAAAAAGGAAAGGTATGGTCACAATTCCCACGGTCAGTATGTCCATGGCTTTGGCCTCGCGGGCAATAATCGGCGCAGCACCGGTGCCGGTTCCACCGCCCATTCCGGCAGTGATAAACACCATCTTGGTGCCATCGTCCAGCATCTTGCGAATATCCTCAATGCTCTCCTCCGCCGCTTCACGGGCTCTGGCCGGACGGTTACCGGCTCCCAGTCCTTCCTTGCCCAACTGCAGGCGCACAGGAACCTTTGAGTCGCACAGCGCTTTGCTGTCCGTGTTACACAGAACGAAGTTAACATCGTGTATACCCTCTTTGTACATGTGGTTAACGGCATTACCGCCACCGCCACCCACACCTATGACTTTGATGATGGAAGGCGTCGTTGCGGGAATGTCCATCTCGATGAGCATGTCGCTCGGATCAAATTCTGTCATGATACTTATGATTTTTCAGTGTGGTTACTTCTGATTGGGAGTCGCATTCTCATTTTGTGAGTCCTTCTGAGTGTCGAGCGGCGACGTGTCCTCGTCGCTCACCAACGAGGCTATCCTCGAGAAGAAGCTACGCATAGATCGCATCGCGCCACCCCGGCGTTCACGCTTGCTCTTCTCAGCTTCCTGCTCTTGCTGAAGCTCTATCTCGGCTTGGCGCTCCATTTCCAAGCGACGCTCCTCTTCTTCCTGCTTGCGACGTTCCTCTTCCTGCTGTTGCTTTATCTCTTCCTCTGTGGGGAATATGCTCTTCGTCGGGTCGCCCAGATCTCCGCCGCAGCAGTTCTGATCGCCGCTCTCGATGAGGGCAATAGCCGCATTGCACGAGCCATTTCTGTTGAAGTCGGCCAGCTTTGTGCGGAGTGTGGTGCGGATGTTGCGAACGAAACGCAGCTTATCGAACTTGGTAAATTCGGTAATGGCCTTCTCGATGTTCTGAATTTGCGAAGCACCGCCCGTGATTATCATTCCACCGATGAGTTGGTTGCGGTTGTATTTCGAAAGCGAGATCTGGTGTTCGATGTTTAATATAATCTCTTCCATACGCGCCTCGACGAGGTTGGAAAATTCCTCATACTTGATGTAACGTCCATCCTTGAGGGCGATGGGTGCATGCTCGGTGTCTACGTTTGCGAAACGTGCCGAACCATATTTCAGCTTCAACTCTTCGGCTTCGTCATAGTCCACCTGGAGCGACAGGAAGTCACGGTTGATATTGGCTCCTCCCAATGGGATAACAGCCAAGTGGCGGAGTATGTTATTCTTGTAGACGGCCACGGTTGTGGTCTCCGCACCCATATCCACGAAGACGCATCCCGAACGTTTCTCCGAGTCGCTCAGAACAATGTCCGCCAAGACCTGCTCCGTGATGGGCATGTCGGCAATTTTTATGCCTGCGGAGCGGAAGCAATTTTCAATCTGTTGGCGAAGTTCCGGACTCACCACCACATTCAGGAAACGGCCTTCCAAGCGATCGGTAAGCACTCCGACAGGGTCCAGCTGCAGTTGCGCTCCCACCTTATACTCCTGCGGAATTACGTCAAGGATTTCGCGATCGCCGGGACAGGAGTTCAAATTGATGTCGAGCACCTCATCGATCATGCTCTGTGTGATGACAACTTTCTCCGGGAAGTTTTTGGAAACACTGTTGCCCACTGTGTGCATGCCCAAGCCCCCGAGGCCCACGTACACTTGACTGATGGCCTTGTCGAGGGTTTTCTCAAGATCGGCCTTCATGTTCCGAATGCACTGCGTGAGCTTGTCAACATTCTGCACGCGGCCTTTGTGAATGAAAGACTCGGAAGGCTCTTGCGTAAAAGCCAGGACATTGATGGCGCCATCGGGTTCCTTGACGCCGGCAATGCCTGTAACTTTCGACGAACCGAGGTCTATCGCTACGATAAAGTTTTCTGTTTTTGCCATATATGCTGTGTATTTTTATATGCTTGTTGCTAATTTCTTCGATGTGCTTCCGGCTTCTTCAGGAAGCCTCAGCCTTGGTGCAAATCACTTGGTTCTCGTATTCAAGATTGATGTGAGAGTATTTATTCCAACCCACGGTAGGCATCACTCGCTTGTAGAAAACTCTGAGGTTCTCCAACTTTTTCTGCAAGTTGACGGGGCGGCCCAGGAAAAGCGTCTGGTTTCCCACTCTCGGCACGAGTTCGATTTCACCTTGGGCGTTCACATTGATTTGCTCGATCTGGTTGTTCCAAAAAGGGTCTGCGGCAATGTGCTGTCCCAACCGAACGAGATGCCGCTTGGTGTAAGCTTTGTCTATCTGCCCCGTGGCAACCACCAAATTCGCTTCAAAACCTTGGGGAAGCATCGTGAAACCTTCCTCATCGATATAGTAGTCTTCTCCATTGTCCGCGATGACACGCAGCACCGGCATGCGCTGCGATACGAGCACATTGAGGCGTCCGCCGGGAGCCTTGTAGCAAACTGCGTCCTTGATGAACGTATTTCTTACCAGAGCTTTTTCGATGGCCTCACTGTTGACAGAATCGATGGGAAGCCCCACGGGATAGAGGCGGGCGGCTTTCAAGATTTTGCACACCTCTTCCTGTGTGATAAAACCGGCCTGCGCACTATCGGCCACGGTAACCTTCACTTCCTGACACACGTCGGAAGTTCCCTGACGTGTGAAGCGTGTGAATGCAAACACGAGATAAATCATCAGGGCTGCGAGCAACAGAAGTTTGAAAGCTGCTTTCATTTTTCAGGAATGTTTG
Organism: Bacteroidaceae bacterium; assembly: GCA_017461605.1. GTDB lineage: Bacteria > Bacteroidota > Bacteroidia > Bacteroidales > Bacteroidaceae > Alloprevotella. The sequence goes on along the minus strand of JAFTXN010000005.1, from coordinate 88,650 downwards.
TTTTGAAGGTTTACTCCTCAGTGGTTATTTCCGCTCTCGAGTGCATATTTCTTGCGAAGCACTTCTGCCATCGCGGGCACATAATTGTCGGCATCACCGGCACCGAGCACAATGAGCACATCGAAATCCTCGTTTTCGGCCAGTGCCTGCAAATCTTCGAGATGTGCCATGCGCTTCTTCATGTCGGGACGCAGCTCATCGTAGATCAGTTGCGAAGTAACGCCGGGCAGGGGCAGTTCTCTTGCGGGATAGATGTCGAGCAACACCACCTCGTCGAGCAGCGACAGGGCTGCGGCAAATTCTTTGTAGAAGTCGCGGGTGCGGCTGTAGAGGTGCGGCTGGAAAACTGCAGACACCTTGCGGCCGTCGAAGACCTCACGCACGGAGAGTATGCTCTGCTTGATCTCTTCCGGATGATGGGCGTAGTCGCTCAGGAGCACACAGCGGTCGGTCTTGATATGGAAGTCGAAACGTCTGTCCACACCGCCGAAACTCAACATGGCACAACGAATATCTTCAGAGGGCACTCCCGCAATCTGAGCCAGCGCCATGGCTGCTATACCATTGTCGATATTGATGCTGACCGGCACGCCCAATTCCACGTCCTTGATGTTCTCAAAGGGTGATACCAGGTCGAAAACGATGCGCCCACCGCCGATACGTATGTTCTCGGCGTGAAAATCGCCTTCGTGCCGGGCGTAATCGTAGCGCCGCACACCGGGCTGCAGACTCTCCTTCATGGCCAATCCGCAGTGCACCACCAATGCTCCACCGGGCTGTATCAGCGTTGTGTAGTGCCTGAAGCTCTCCAGATACGCCTCTTCCGTTCCGTAGATGTCGAGGTGGTCGGCGTCGGTGGCTGTGATGACGGTTGCATAAGGCCTGAGGTGATGGAAAGAGCGGTCGAACTCATCGGCTTCGATGACTACGTAAGGACTGGCCTGCGACAGCAGATAATTCGTGCCGTAGTTTTTTGTTATGCCTCCCAAGAAAGCATTGCAGCCAATGCTTTGGTGCAACAAATGGGCGGTCATGGCCGAAGTCGACGTCTTGCCGTGAGTTCCGGCCACGCACAGCCCACGCATGGCCTGTGTGAGTGTACCCAGCACCTCGGCACGCTTCTTTATGGTGAAGCCGTTGCTGCGAAAATAGGCCAACTCCGTGTGATCGGCCGGGATGGCCGGCGTGTAGACCACCAAGGTATGCTGCTTGTCGCGGCACACTTCGGGAATCAGCTCGGCGTTGTCTTCATAGTGAATATCGGCTCCTTCTTTGCGGAGGGCTTCTGTTAGGGCGCAGGGTGTGCGGTCATATCCCGCCACAGCCTTTCCGACCGACAGGAAGTAGCGCTCGAGTGCGCTCATGCCGATGCCGCCGGCTCCCACGAAGTATACGGATTTGATGTCTTCTGCTTTCATTATAGAGCGAAAAGTTTAGCTGTTTCTATCTTCTTTCGGCCAATTTTATCACTTCGTCGGCAATGTCGTCCGCCGCATTGGGACGCGCCAAGAGGCGGATGTTGTCAGCCAGACGTGCCAGCAGCTTTTTGTCCATCGCGGTGTTGATGGCCATCGGCAGGAGTGTGCGTCTTGCATCGGCATCTGCCACCATGATGGCCGCATCCTTCTGCACCAAGGCTTGGGCGTTCTTGGTCTGATGGTCCTCGGCCACATTGGGCGAAGGCACAAGGATTACCGGTTTCCCCAGCAAGCAAAACTCGGAGATACTGCCGGCGCCTGCACGTGAGATGACCAGATCGGCAGCCGCATAGGCCGCAGCCATGTCTGCAATGAAGTCGGTCACGACCAGGTTATCGGGTTTGCCGCGTTGGGCCAACGTTTCGCGAATCTCGTTGCTGTAGAATTTACCCGTCTGCCACACAAACTGAACTTCGGTCTGCTGGCGTATGAGGTGCAGGTTGCCCAACACACTCTCGTTGAGCGAACGTGCGCCCAGCGAGCCGCCCACGATGAGCAGCGTGCGCTTTTCGGGATCAAGGCCGAAGGATTTCACAGCCTCCTCGCGACCGGGAGCAGAAAGCAGGTTCTGACGCACCGGATTGCCGGTGAAGATGATGCGATCCTTGGGAAAGAAACGCTCCATGCCGTCGTAGGCCACACAGATGCAATGCGCCTTTTTGGCCAGCAACTTGTTGGTAACACCGGCGTACGAATTCTGTTCCTGCAGCAAGGTAGGAATTCCCATACCGCCGGCCACATTGAGTGTCGGACCACTGGCATATCCGCCCACGCCCACCGCCACTTGCGGCTTGAATTCTTCAACAATTCGGCGTGCCAACTTGCGACTGCGCATCAACTTGAGCAACACGCCCACGTTGTTCAGCAGATTCTTCCGGTCGAATCCGGCCACAGGCAAGCCTTTGATGTCATAGCCCGCCGCAGGCACACGTTGCATCTCCATACGCCCTTCTGCGCCCACGAAGAGTATGCGTGCGTCGGGGCGTTTGCGACGAATGGCATCGGCTATCGAGACGGCCGGAAATATGTGTCCGCCCGTGCCGCCGCCGCTAATAATTATCCTGAGTTCCTCCATGCTTTTTGCTACAGTATATAGTGATAGGCAAAAGTAGCAATAAAAATTTGGAGATTTGTTGTTTTTTCATCACTAATTTTTGAGGATTTTTTGAGAAAGCCTGCAGGGCTTCCGTTTTTGAAATCACGAGTTTGCAGGTCGGTGGTGAAAGTATTGGTGCTCATCCCCCGTTTCTGCCGATGCAGTCATAAATTTTGCATCAGGTTTTTCGGTTCACGCCGTGTGTCCCACACATCGGCTATCACGAGCGTGTCGGCTTCCTTCGCACGAGGAAGAACTTTCACATTCATAATCTGCGCATAAATTCTTCCAACTCACGATCCACTTCCTCCGCAGACAAGCATTCGCCTCGCCGATAGGCCTCTTCAGCCTCGGCAGCCCTCATATTCAGTTCCTCAAGGGTGTAAGGAGTGAGTGCTTCCTCGGTGTGGTAAGCGGATTTTCCGCAAATCTCTCTGATGCAGGCAAGTGCCTTCTTTAGGAGTTGGGGATTTTCCTCCATATTGCTGACTTCGTAAAGCAATTCGGCTTTCAGTTGCATTCCGTTCATAATGTTCTGCTTTGACTTTGCCGACAAAGATACGGCTTTCCTGCGAACTCTGCAAAGCAAGAGCCAAACGCGGAAGCGCAAGGCCGGAAATCTGCAAGGTGTTTAGAATTTTCTGCAGTGCTTGCGGAAAAATCTAAACACCTTGCGAAAAATCGTGGAATGCCTATGTTATTATTCACGACGGACTCCGACGCTTCGGTTTCCCACCGGTGTGCTTGGACACGCCTATCTCCTTTTCGTATTGAAACTATAAATCACGTGAAGCATGGCGAATCTTCCCACGCAATCGGTCCATCCCGAACTGCGACCGCCGACAAAGGCATGCGCCCAGCTCTGGTCGCGCTGATTGAGTAAATCGGAAAGTTCGAGCTGCAGCGTCAGGTTTTTGTCGCGCAACAGCGACTTGCTCACAGTGGCATTCCAGATGCAGCGTGTGGGGTCAAAGCCTTCCGCACCGCTGCCTGTAAAATGGCGCAGGGTGAACTGCGAACGAACGTCGATGTCCCACGGCAGTTCATACTGTGCCGCCAGACGTATCTGGTTGTTCCAAGTTTCCAGCCCTGAAGCCGCCTCCTGTGTACCGTCGATTCGCGTGTAGCCGACCAATGCCGAGAACGTGGCAAAGAACTTTCCATAACGGGCATTGAGCTTGACGTTTCCTCGCAACTGATTCACGTTGCCGGTCTGCTGGAGCGGAACACCGGAAGTGGCTACGGAATAATACGGACTGCGCGTGTAGTCATACCTTCCGCTCACACTGAAATTGAGATGCTGTTCGGCATCGAGCGGAGTGCTGAATGTCAGTGCGGCATGGGCATTCCACTGCCCAGAGACGGTGGACGGCTGTCGCACACTCACGCCGGAAGAGGGGTCGTAGGAAGTGCGCTGCACGAGATAGTGCTTATAGTATCGCCAACGCGCATCGGCCGAAACAAAACGCTTGGCACGAAGTGTCCGATCATACTTGAAACTCACCTCATGCATACGGCGATTTTTCAAGTCAGTATTGCCCATCTTTATGTTCAGCGGATCGCTTTTGTCAGGCACGGAGAGGGCACTATAGAGGCTGTGCGGATCGATGGAATAGAAGTATCTGAGTTCATACTTCCCGAGGCTGTCGGTGTCATAGCGGAGCTGAGTGTGAAAAACATATTCCGTGGCTTGGCGCGTCAGGTGTTCCGGTTCGTAACCGGCTTTCACATAGTCGATGACATCGTGGGTGAAACGCCAACAGTTCTGCAACGAAGCATAGAACCCGCCTTTGCGATATTGCAGATAGGCTTCCGCCCAGTGCTTCGTCGTTGTCAGCGTGTTATCCACGGTGGTTTCGCCCTCGCGCGTCGCCTCCTGCCATCCGGATTGTGCCGGCAGTGTGCCGAACACGGCAAGATAAGCCTCCGGATCGGCATAGAGACCGCCCAAGGAGTCGAGGCGGAAGCCATCGTTGTCGCTTGTGTAATGATTGCGAGTGTGTCCGTAGGTGAACCGCAGTGTTTCAAAAATTTTCAACGGGATGTTCAGATCCACAAAAGTCATGGACGAGAGATCTCGCCCGGCACCAATGACATATCGGTTCTGCACATCCGGAGCGCCGGAAAGCGTGCGGAAGTATTCATACGCATTGAGCGAATTCTGCCGGGCATGTTGGTCGTTCCACGAAAACTGGTTGCGCACGGACAGCCGCCAGTTGTTTTCCGTCAGACGGTGCGTGGCCCAGAACCAGTGGCCGTAGTCATGCTTATAGTCCGCACGCAGCGTTTCGCCACGTTGCAAATAGTCCGCCATCCCTGCCGGCCATCCTTCCGGATCTGTGGCTTCGAGCGAGTCGAGCGGCGAAGGGAAAGCAGCAGCATCGAGGGAGTTCCACCACCCTTCCGACGAGCGATTGCGAATGCGGTAGTCGCGATAACTGTAATGCGGCCCGAACTCAACGTGCGTATAATCCGTGGGTTTCCATGTGAAATAGAGATTTCCACCCACCGAGCGGTCAGTGCTGCGGACGCTTCTTTCCAAAACCATGTAGCGATGACCGTCGTCGAGAATGGTTTCCTGCTCACTGCCCATGCGGTCGTTGTGTTTTTTGTAATCGTACCACAATCCTCCCTCTACCTTGAAGAAACCTGCGCCCTCCTGTTTGTCTCGGTTGCGCCACATGAAGGAAGTTCCGGGCTTCTTATAGACGGTTTCGCCGGCACTGGAGCCGGCTCCGTTGTCCGACCAGTCGCCGTTGGCACCCACGCTCTGATATTCGCCGGTATTGGCCAAACCTCCGTAGAGCGACACGCGCATTCGGTCGGTGAAGGTATTGGCAAAACCGCGTGCTCGCCAATAATCGCCCGTGCCATATCCCAAGTCGGCATTTCCCGTCCAGACATTCATATACTCCTTTTTCAAGATTACGTCCACCACTTGTTCACGTTCGCCATCGTCGATGCCGGTTATCTTCGCTTGGTCCGTAAGACTTTCATAGGCTTTCACGTTCTTGATAATATAGGCCGGAAGATTTTCCAGCCCCTTGCGCGTATCTCCACGCACAAAGTCGGTTCCATTGACCTGCAGACGATTTACCGGCCGTCCCTTGAAGAAGAGCACGCCGTCGCGCAGTTCAAGTCCCGGCATCTTTGCGATGACATCGCCGAGCATGTCGTTTTTGTTCGCACCGAGGGCGTCCATGTCATAAATCACTGTGTCTTTTTTCGTCACGAACACCAGACGTGTGGTTTTCACCATGGCGGTTTTCAGTTGCACCGAGCGAGCGGTGTCGGGCGGCGTGCTTGCGTCTGTCTGCGCCGATGCCGAAACGATACAGGCACAGGCCGTCCACACAACAGCTGCCAAGCGCTGCCACAAAGGGGATATGTTTTTCATAAAGAGGGGTTTTGAATTTTTATATTCGTCGATAAAATCGCGGAATGCCGATGAGCATTTTCGCCTCCGCTTCTGCCATTTCTGCCAAGGCTTGCCGGAAAAGTGGCAAGGCCTGCCACTTTTTTGGCAACGCTTCCCACTTTTGTGGCAAGGCTTGCCACTTTTTACGAGATGGGACAGAAAAATGTCGGAACGGGAGGGACGAAATTGTCAATGGTAATCGTATTTCCGGTCAAGGCTTTCGAGACGCGCTTCAAGCCAACTGCGGATGAAGGAAAGCTCTTCAGAGAAGCGCAGACGGATGCCGCCGGAACCGTTCCAGCGTTCGCGCTCGCGCCGGTCGGCTCCCGAAAGTTGCATGAGGCGGTGATAATGTTCGAAACGCGCCATCAGCCGGTTCACGTCGAAGTGCGAATGCCGCAGGGTGCGGTAGCGTTCGGCCAGACGCTCGTTCCAATCGTCGGGATTGAGCTTGTAAAGTCGCTCGAACAATGCATTTTGATGCCCCTGCTGCAAGAGAAAACGGCGATAGTCGTTGGAGGCACGTACATCGCTTCGGTGGCCGTCCCAGGAGCGTCCGAACGTTCCGTCCAAGTCCCACGGAACAGGCGTGAGCATCATGGATTTACGCACATCGCCCACGACCCAGAACATGTTCTTTCCGGAATTATCCACAGCGTGCAGCAATTCGCAGAAAAGCCAGTAGTCGCGCACCACGGGGAGGTCAAAAACCTCACCCACCCTTTCACGGAATTCTGCATCCGAAGCCGTGGCACACAGTGCGATGGCATTCCGAAGCGGTTGCCAGTCGGTGCGCGTTCCGTCGGCATCCGGCTCGGGATACTTAGACTCCCAAGCGTTCCACACGCTGCCGGCATTGTCATAACCCGGAGGCTGCGCTCCGTCAAAGCCGAGCAGCGTCCACGTGCTCCATTGCGTGGATTTATAGAGCAGGCCGCGCACTTCTGTGCCTTCGGTTTTGGCCAATGCCAACTGCTTTCGGTCGATGCGTTCGGTGAGGTGGTAAACACCGTGATAGCGTCCGTTGAAAAACACTTCCACCGGGCGACCGCGCACTCCCGTTCGGGCTTTCTTCCCTCGGGCGTCATAATAGGGCGGAGTGCTCATATCCATCCACAGGTCCATCGCCACGCGGTTTCGCATGCGTGCCCGGTCCACAGCCATGGCATCCAAAATCCAGTAATTGTCCGTGCGCATTCCCAAAAGGCTTCGGTCGATTTTTGCTCCCGTGGCAGAAACGAGCTTCACGGCCAGCGATTTTTTGGAGAACCCCAAAGCCGAAGCTCCACGGTAACGCAAACGAACGGCATACGTGCTGTCGGCTGCTGCAGAGGGGTCATGCAAACACAAAGTGCCCGGGCGAAACGGTTTCTGCGACACAGCCGTGGCCGAAAGCTCTACGATGGGCAGAAAAGTGCACGTGAGATTCGCCACAGCCATGGTGTCGACACCGCAGACCCAGGCCAAACGATGTACGCGCCCCGCACCGGGCCGCACAAGCGTAGCACGTCTGCCGTCGCCCACTGCAACTCCATCCACATAGAGCTTGCCACCCTGCGGCGTGCCGGCCGAGGGTTCGGCCACGATACGCACACTCGCGTCGCGGCCCATCTGCCTCTCGGGCAAGGTGTGGAAATAGGTGCGGCCGGCTTCGTCGTAAACGGGCACACGGCCATCAATCGTGAACTTGAGGCGCGACGAATGCTGCACGGGACGGGCATTGCCACGCTTCGACACCGGAATATCCGACGGCGTGCCGGCGGCCGTGCCGAAGCAGTGTTCGGTCAGCGTCACGCCGCCATCGAATTCGGTAACGGGACGCCCCTTCTTATCTACCAGGAAGAAGCGCTCGTTCGCGCCGAGCACGTTTTTCCCACTGCGATACGTACCGACGAGCAACGAGCCGTAACGAACGTTGAGCGCATGTCCCGAACTGCCGACATTGATGATGGCAAGGCCCGAACTGCCGGGATAAATGCGCCAGTGCGACAACGACGATTCGGCAGTGGGCAACAAGGTGACATAACGGTGGGTACGGGTGCGCCGACCGTCGTAGGAAAGATAGCCACGCGTGGCAGCATGTTGCAAGGTGTATTCGCCCTTTCGCACACGCTTCACACGCCAATAACCGTCAGACTTATCCTGCTGTGCTTCAAGTCTGTAAACAAACGAAGTGAGTCCGCCGATTTCGGCATCGGGCATCGGTACCACGCAGCCCGCCGGCCAATCGAGGCAACGCAGCTGGTATTCCTCTCCGTCGCGAAAAGCCACTCCCTGCGCTGCAGCCGCAAGCGACAAAAGGAGGAGAAGAAACACGCACAAGGCTTTTGAAAAATATTGCATGGCAAGGGTATTCTTCTCCTCAGTATCCGGAGAGTTGGGAAATGGAATTCAACGTAAAATCATCGGACAAGCGTTGCAAAAGGTCGCCGTTGGGAAATTCGGCATTACCTTCCGAACCACTCTCGGCCGAGGGGCGCGATTTCAACTTCATGAGCAGCATGACGTCCTCCGAACGCAAATCGCCCGTGATTTGGATGATGCGGCCGCAATAGCCGTCGCGAAAACGGAACACCACGATTTCATCAATCTTGTCCCTACCCGAACGATGACAGAAAGCCAGTATCTCCGCCGTCTTGGCATAGGTGTGTATCAAGAGTTCGTACTGCTTTTTCTTGCTCAGCTCCTGCATGGTTGAGCGCATCTGTTGGGAAGTGCTCCGACTGTGTGTGTGAAGACTCAGCAGGCTTGTGAGACGTTGCACGATGTGTGTGATGTCCCACGTGCCGTTCTTCAGTGTTCCGCTGGCCAATGCGGCGGCCAGCATCTCCTGCGAGACAAAGACTCGCTTCACTTTCGGATGATCGGCATAAGCGTCAAAAGAAAAGCGCACCTTGGGGCGAGATTTTGACGAGGCTTCGGCAGAAACGGGAAGCGGTGTGGCTGCCGTCCGGAGGGGAAACAACGTTGCTCCGACACAAAGCAGAAAAAGGATGAGGGTAATGGTATTTTTCTTCATGGGAAAGATGTTTTTGTTTGAGGATCTTGAAAATTCGGCAGATAGATGTGCACCTTACGGCTCGGGCATCCCGAGTTCGTCAGATGTTTCCAGACTGTAGCAAAGTTGCTCTGAGAGAAACAGAAGAGTGTTTTCGGTTTCGACAGCGGCCTCATAGGAATTTCGGCAAGTGTCTTCGTAGACCGTGGGAGCACCGGCCTGCCACAGATAAGCACCGAGAGCCAAAGCTCCAAAGCACGCAGCAATGCCCGAAACCGCAGTGAAGCGTCTCCACAAGGGGCGACGAACCACCGAAGAGCGTTGCGGGTGCTCGGCATCGGCTTGAAGGCGTGCGGCAATGCGGTTTTCAAGTCCGGCCGGTGCTTCAACATCAGCCGGAACGGTCAGCGCAAGTATCACCTCGCGATCGGCAGCCCACTCCTCGCCGGAGGCATCAGCGCAGAGCCATTGCAGCCATTCCTGCTCCTCGTCGGGAGTGGTGGCACCGGCATAGAACTTTTCGCGCAAGCGGATGGCTTCTTCGTATGTCATATTCATAAATTCTTGAGATGTTCTTCTTTCAGTTTCCGTCGTGTCCGCGAGAGCACCACACGGACGTTGGTTTCCGTCTCTCCTGTCAGCACGGCTATCTCTGCCGTGGAGCGTCCTGCCACGTGCCTGAGTGTCACGATGCGGCGGTCGCGCGGCGACAGCCTCCGCAGGAGCAGAGACAGGTGCTCGCGGTTGTCAAATCGCTCGGCCGTCCCCACGTTACTATCGGGCACGTGGTCGGCTACACACTCCACCTGCAATTCGCTGCGCCGCGAGCGCAACAAGTTGATGCAGACGTGGCGCAACACGGTTGCGAAGTAGGCTTCCGGCTGCTCCATGGCTGCCAACCGGGAAGCCTCTCGCCAAAGTTTCAGATAGGTTTCCTGCACCGCATCCTCGGCATCCTGCACATTGCCCATGAGGGCGGCGGCTGTTCGGAACAGCCCCCTTGCCAGTGGCAGATACTTCTCTTGAAACTCTTGTTGCGTCATGCGTTTTAGTAGATGGTGTGGAGGGGTTCGCGCATCGACTTCACGACGTGGTGCAGGCACTTCGAAATGTCGTAAATGGTTTGCCCCTCTGCTTATACTAACACTTCAGACTCCCGAAATGTTACAACACACCGCTACTTTTTTTGCAAAAAAATGGGGATGCACTTCCGTTTTTCGGCAAAGCACACCGAAAAATCGCAGATACACAATAAATATATTATATAGGCACTCACAGAAACGAGGGCGGCACGGGGCACCCTGCACACCGCAAGAAACTGCGGCTTCAGGCACGGAGGATAAACAGCACTGCGGCCCAATGAGCTGCCGACCCCAGCAAGACAAATATGTGCCAAATGGCGTGAAAATACGGACGGTGGTCGTGTGCAAAGAAATAGGTTCCGCCCGTATAGAAAAGGCCTTCGGCCAAAATGCAAAGCAGTGCCACGGTGTCCATACGCGAGTAGACGGGTTCGGCAATGAGCACACCGCTCCACCCCATGCAGAGATAAATGATGAGCGACAGACGCGGATATTTGTCGATGGCAAAGACCTTGTAGAAAACTCCGCCGATGACCATTGCCCACAGCAGTCCGAAAACCGTCCATCCCAATGCGCCGCCCACCACACCGATACACACGGGTGTGTAAGAGCCGGCTATCATCACGTAGATGCTGCTGTGGTCGAAGATGCGCAGCACGCCCTTTCCGCGCCCCGGCATCCACCAGTGGTAGAGCGTGCTGCAGGCAAACATGAGCAGCATGCCGCAAGTGAAGAAAGTCACGCCGAAAGCGTGCTGCCAGCCGGCCCGATAACCCAAGCCCAAGATGATCCACGCCACCGACAGGGTGAAAATCACTCCTGCCAAGTGTGTGAACGTGTTGAGCAACTCCTCGCGACTGCGCTTCCTGATTTTGACCATTTCCGTCTGACTTTGATTGCTGTCTGCGCCTTATGCGCTACGACAAGCCAAAAGTAAACATTTCGTGGCACATGGCAAGCAGACACGCACCGCATTTACACATTTTCAGGCCCTTTGCGACACAAAAGCAGGCCGCAGGCTTTGCCAACCTGTGGCTTTGCTGTAATTTTGGCTGCGCCGTCAGACGGACGGCCTCCCCATTTTTTCATTTCAAGGAAAGCAATGAACGTACGAATAGACCCAAGTTGGAAATCACAACTGTCGGCTGAATTTGCTGCGCCCTACTTTGCAGAACTCACCCGCTTTGTGCGCGAAGCCTACCAGGCCGGTCCGTGCTATCCGCCCGGCTCGCAGATTTTTGCAGCCTTCGACCTCTGTCCTTTCGACCGCGTGAAGGTGGTCATCATCGGGCAGGACCCGTATCACGAACCGGGTCAGGCAGAAGGCTTGTGCTTCTCCGTGGCCGACGGAGTGCCGCACCCACCTTCGCTCCAGAACATCTTCAAGGAGATCGAGGCCGACCTCGGACGTCCGGCTCCCCAAAGCGGAAGCCTGCGCCGCTGGGCGGAACAAGGGGTGTTGCTGCTCAACGCCACGCTCACCGTCGGTGCGCATCGCGCCGGCTCGCACCAGGGCAAGGGTTGGGAGCAGTTCACCGACGCCTGCATTGCCCGACTCTCGGCCGAGCGCGAGCACTTGGTGTTCATCCTTTGGGGAAGTTACGCACAGCGCAAAGGGGTCGTGATCGACCGCTCCAAACACTTGGTACTCACTTCGGCACATCCCTCACCGCTCTCGGCTTATCGCGGCTTCTTTGGCAATCATCATTTCAGCCGTGCCAACGATTATCTGATGCAACACGGACAAGAGCCGGTGCTCTGGTAATCAGTTCTCACCTTTTCAAAAAAACTTCAGACCATGACTCCGAATTCGCATAACCCTGCTGCCAAGAGCAGCTCCAAAGGGCGGTTTCTGCCCATCCTGCAAGTGGGCGACGTATTGCTTTCGCCCGATATCCTCACCGAGTGTTTCTGTTGCGACCTTGAGGCGTGCGGTGGCATCTGTTGCGTGGAGGGCGACAGCGGTGCGCCCCTGCAACCCGAAGAAGTGCTGCATCTTGAGGATGTGCTGCCTGCCGTCAAAGCCGACCTCAGCGACAAAGCACGCGCAGTGATTGCGCAGCAGGGCGTGGCCTATTCGGACAGCGACGGCGACCTGGTGACGAGCATCGTCGATGGGCGCGACTGTGTCTTCACGTGCTACGACAAAAACACAGGGTGCTGCCATTGTGCCACCGAGAAGGCTTTTCGCGAGGGCCGAACCGACTGGTGCAAACCCATATCCTGCGCGCTCTATCCCATCCGCGAGCGCCGGCTCAGCAACGGCCTCAGTGCCCTCAACTATCATCGATGGAGCGTATGCCACGCCGCAGTGCGGAAGGGCAACGAGCTGCGGCTGCCCGTCTACAAGTTTCTGCGCGAACCGCTCACGCGACGCTTCGGCGCAGAGTGGTATGCCGAACTGGAAGTGCTCGCGGAGCAAATTCTTGCGGATGAAGGCTGAAATCGGCTGACACTTTGACAGAAATCCAAGTGTCGCGTCGGCTCGAGAGGAAAAGCCGAAACCAGTTTCGCTCCATCCTCCGCTCGCCTTGCTGACACTTTGATAGAAAAACGGTGGCACGGCCGCCAAAAATTTACAAGGCGTTTAGAAAATTCTACAAGCACTGCAGAATTTTCTAAACGCCTTGCAGATTTTCCGGCAATGCGTGCACAGAAACGACCCTACCGCCTCAACGAGTCAACAGACACTCCAGAGCGGCAACATCGGCCACCACGTCCACCATTTCCGAGGCCGGAAGTTCGGACAGACCGGCAGCATGAAGGCCGTCGAGCAGACGAAGAAGCTCCTCCCAACAACCGCCGGCATTGAAGAGCACCACACGTCGCCGCTCGGCATAGAGGGTGTTGACAGCCAACACGGTGAATAGTTCGTCGAGCGTCCCGATGCCTCCGGGCAGGATGACGAACACCTCGCTCTCACGCATCATGATGGCCTTGCGGTCGCTGAGATCGGCACAATGGAAGGCCACATCCACGCAGTCGCTCACCAAATTCCGGTCCAGCAGCACCTGCGGTACCACCCCGATGACACGACCTCCCTCTCGCTTCACGGCTTGTGCCAACACCTCCATCTGTCCCTTGCGAGCACCGCCATACACCAGCGTACGCCCCGTGCGACCTATCCAAGCACCGACCGTCTCGGCCGCAGCAGCATAGGCTGCCGGGATGTCCGTCTTGGAAGAAAGGAAAACGCCTATTCGTTTCATTTTGTCCTGATTTAAAATAAGAAAACACGAAGCGGAGAAACGGGAAAACCTTACGCAGGCTTCTCCACCGATTCTCCGCTTCGATGCATGGGTCAGTCAAATTATTTCACGGCAATGGCCTCGATCTCCACGCGAGCGCCTTTCGGCAACGCCTTGACCGCAACAGCGGCACGGGCGGGGAAAGGTGCACGGAAGAACTCGGCATACGCCTCGTTCATCTCTGCAAAATCGGCCATGTCGGCCAGGAAAACGCCCGTCTTCACCACATTGTCCATCGAAAGCCCGGCGGCTTCGAGGATGTGCTTCACGTTGTTGAGCGACTGGCGTGTGAGTTCCTTCACACCACCTTCGGCAAATTCGCCCGTAGCAGGGTCGATGGGCAGCTGGCCCGACACAAACACCATTCCGCCGGCTTCGATGGCCTGGCTGTAAGGGCCGATGGCAGCAGGTGCTTGCTGAGTTGCAATAGCTTGTTTCATATTCTTACGTATTGGGTTGGTTTATTTCAAGAAATCGTCGAAGTAGCGCGTGATACGCTCGTGCAGGTGTATCATGTCCTTGCCCATCATGTTGTGTCCCTCACCGGGATATACAAAGTAGTCGGGCTGCGTTCCGGCATCCTCGCAGGCTTGCAGGAAAGCCATGCTGTGTTGCAGCACACAGACGGGGTCGTTGTATCCGACGATGACCTGAAGACGGCCCTTGAGGTTACGCGCTTTGTTAAGCAGGCTGGTGGCTTCGTAACCCTCCGGATTTTCCTGCGGAGTGTCCATGTAACGTTCGCCATACATCACCTCGTAATACTTCCAGTCTATCACGGGACCGCCGGACACTCCCACTTTGAACACATCGGGGTACGAACACATCAGGTTGGCAGTCATAAATCCGCCGAACGACCATCCATGAACACCCATGCGGTCGGCATCCACGTAGGGCAAGCTCTTGAGATACTCCACGCCTTTCAGCTGATCCTTCATCTCTTCCTCGCCCAAGCGGCGGAAGGTGCAACTTTCGAACTCGAAGCCCCGACCGCTCGAACCGCGGTTGTCGAGAACGAAGATCAGGTAGCCGCGTTGCGCCATATAGATCTCCCATCCGCGCGTCATATAGTTGCGCGTCTCCTCCACGTTGCGAACACCCGGACCGCCGTACACATAAACCACGGTGGGATACTTCTTCGCCGGGTCGAAGCCTACGGGCTTCACCATGCGATAATAAAGATCGGTTGTGCCGTCGGCAGCCTTGAGCGTGCCGCCTGAGATTTCGGGCACCTCATATTCAGCCCAGGGGTCGGCAGCCGTGAGCAGATTGACCGAAGTGGCCTTGGCTGTGTTCACCACGTCGATTTTCCGAATCACGTCGGGCGAACTCCAACGGTCGCAGACGAAAGCTCCCGAAGCCGAGAGCGTGGCTGTGTGAACACCGGTGCCACCGTCGAGCGGCGTGCGCTTACCCGTAGACACGTTGACCGAATACAGGTTGTTGCGGATGGGAAGCGACTCGGTGCTGGAGATAATCACACTCTTGGTCTTCACATTGAAGCCCAGCACGTCGACCACGATCCAAGCACCCTTGGTGAGCTGGCGCGGCTCTCCGCCGTTCACGCTCATGAGGTAGAGATGGTCGTATCCGTCGCGCTCACTGCGATAAAGGAATTTCGTTTCGTCCCACGGGAGGAACATAATCGGGTGCATGGGGTGCACATATTTACTGTTGGTCTCGGTGTAGAGCACCTGCTTGCGGGCACCTGTGGCAGCATCGTAAGCCACCAGCTCGGCCTTGTCCTGACTTCGGGGAAGCTCGATGAGATACACGGTGCGCTCGTCGGGCGACCAAGCTACGTTGGTGAAATATCTGTCTGTGGGGTCGCCGGTTTGGAGATAGGTTACCGAACCTGTGGACGGGTTGTAGATTCCCACAGACACCTTGTGGCTGGTCATACCTGCCATGGGATATTTTTCAGGTACGAGCTGCGCAACGCGGTGGTCGATGTCGACAAGCGGGAAGTCGGTTACCATCGATTGGTCCATGCGGTAGAAAGCGAGCAGCGTGCCTTTGGGACTCCAGAAAGTGCCTTTGTGAATACCAAACTCGTCGCGGTGAACGCTCTGTCCGTATACCAATTCGCGCGAACCGTCTGTGGAGATTTGGTGCTCCTTGCCGGAAGCGTCCATGATGTATAGATTGTGATTGCGAACGTAGGCTGTGGCACGGGCAGCAATGCTGAAATCTTCGGCAATGGCTCCCGACACACGGGGTTGCGACCAGAGCACTTTCTTCTCCTGCCAATCGTAGAGCAGGGTGCTTGTTGAATTCTTCAGCAGCACCTGCGGTTTGTCGGCATAGGGGAAAGAAGCATAATAGAGGCTGTGCACCTTCTTGAGACCGGCAGCCTCGATTGCAGTGTTGGCATCGGCCAAACTGAATATCGGCTTGCGCTCAACTGCCTTTCCCTTGACGGCAAGCGTGCGTACCTCGTCGGCATCCAGCTGTACGAGGACGTCGCCCCACCATTCGTTGTGGATATTTTCGGGTTGCAGGTTCCAAAAGTTGGAACCCGAGTACATCAGGTCATCGAGGGTGAATGATTTTTTTGTTTGCGCCATAAGCGTTCCTGAAAGCGACAGCACGAGGGCTGCGGCGAACATACATATCTGTTTCATGGTTCTCATTGTTTGTCTTTGCCTTTAAAGGGTTTATAACCTCCATCGCGACGCGGGCCTCTGCCGCTGCGGTCTGTGGGACGTCCTTGACGGAAATCGCCATCGCGACGCGGGCCTCCCTTGAAGCCGGGCTTGAACCCGCCGCTGCGATGCTCTCGACCACGACCGCCCTCCTCATCACCTCGGAAGCGGGGCTTGTCATCGCGGAAGCGCGGACGATCGCTGCGGAAGCCCTCACGACGTTCGCGGAAACCTTCGCGAGGCTCACGCGAGCGTCTTTGCTCTTCACGGAAGCGTTCGCGCTCTTCGCGACGTGCGGCACGCTCCTGACGGGCTTGTTCGCGCTCTTCGGGCGTGCGGTGCAGGTCTTGGCGCAACCATTCGAAGTCGCGGTGCTGCCGACGCATGTAATCGGGGATGATGATTTCTTCTTCGCCCTCGGCTTCGCGGCGACGCTCCTTGAACTCGCGGTGCTGCTTGAAGCGACGGCTGTCCGCCATGAAGCGACGCTCTTCTTCGCTCTTCACTTCGCCACCTTCGGCGCGGAAGGTTTGCATCTTGCCGTCGAAGATTTGATATTTCCGGAACTCGCAGTCGAGCGAGCCGTTGAAGATTGGAATTTTGATACTGGGCTTCAGACCTACGGCCTCGAAGCATTCTTCTTTGCTGCATATCACCCAAGCTTCGCCGCCGGTGAAGGCGTGTTTGAGACGTTCGCCCAGGGTCTTGTAGAGTCCGAGGATATCGGGGGGCGTGAGACGCTCGCCATAGGGCGGGTTGGTCAGGATAATGGCCGGTGCTTCGGGCTGTTGGAACTCGGCGATGTCGCGTTGCTGCACCTCAATGATGTCGGCCACGCCGGCATGGCGAGCATTCTCAAGGGCTATCTCAACGGTGCGACGGTTGAGGTCGTATCCATAGATGCGGTGGGGAAATTCGCGCTCGCTGCTGTCGTCGTCGAAGATGGACTGCAGCAGTTCGGGGTCGAAGTCCTTCCATTTCTCAAAGCCGAACTCCTTTCGGAAGATGCCGGGATAAATGCCTCGGGCCATGAGGGCGGCTTCGATCAGGAAGGTGCCGGAACCGCAGAAGGGGTCGATGAAATCGGTGTCGCACTTCCAACCCGTGAGCTTGATGAGGCCGGCCGCGAGTACCTCACTGATGGGCGCCTCGACCGTGCTCTGACGATAGCCGCGCAAGTGTAGACTTTCGCCCGACGAGTCGAGCGAGAGCGTGCATTCGGTCTCGGCTATGTGGATGTGAACCCGAATGTCGGGATTGGTTAGGCTGATGTTGGGGCGGCTTCCGACAGTTTCGCGGAAGTAGTCGGCAATGGCGTCCTTCACCTTGTAGGCAACGAATTTGGAGTGTCTGAATTCTGTGGAGAACACCACAGAATCGACAGAGAACGTTGTGGAAACGTCCATATACCGACTCCAGTCGACAGACTTCACAGCCTCGTAAACGTCGTCGGCACCGGCAGCATGGAAATGCTTGATGGGCATCAACACGCGCAGGGCGGTGCGCAAACAGAAGTTGGCGCGGTACATCATTTCCTTGTTGCCGGAGAACGACACCATGCGTCGGCCTATCTGCACATTGTTGGCTCCAAGCTCAATCAGCTCTTGGGCCAACACTTCCTCAAGACCTTGAAAAGTCTTGGCAATGAGTTCGAATTCTTGCATCGTTTGTTGAATTATGGGGGCGGCTCACGGAGCCGTTTGAATGGTTACGAAAGATGAACGCCATGTGCTGACAAGAAGCAGCTTCCCGAACAGAGAATAGGGAGTCGGGAGAAGAAAAACACGTCGGCCGCTGCCGGCGCAACAGGAACGCAGAAATCCACTCGCCGGAGGCCTTCCGGTGAAGCTGTTTCGGCTGAGCCGTCGAGCCGCCTGCGGGTGCGGCATGCTGTGTCAGTAAGCAGACGAATTCTTCTTGAGAGTTCATAGCGGTGAAAGCATGGCTGCGAAAAGCGCCTGCCATGGCGAAGCAAAGGTACTGATTATTTTTGATTGCAGCAGTGCCGGCGCGAAGTTTTGCTTCCCTCACCCACTCTGCCGGCTCGTTGCTCGGGAAACCTGCTCCCAATGCGCGAAAATCTGCAGTGCTTGCAGAATTTTCTGCAGTGCTTGTAGAAAAATCTGCAAGCACTGCAGATTTTCACAAAATGGGTGTGCGATTTTCCGGTGCAGAAATCGCCCATTTCATCCGCATTTTTCGCTCCTGCAAAGACACAAAAAAATTCCGCCCACGGGGAGCGGAATTTTCTATATTTCATGCAGAATGATGCTTGCTTACTTCACCAATACCTTACGGCCATCGGAAGTAACATAAATGCCGGAGGCAGGCTTCTGCACGGGACGACCGCTGAGGTCGAAGAACTTCACATTCTTCAGGTCGGCATCCACGGAGATGATTCCCACAGGTGTGCCTTCTTCGAGGGTAAAGGGAAGTTCGGTGGCTTCACTCTCTGCCGTATAGTAGGCAGTGTTGGCCTTCATTGAGCCGGTAGAACCGCTACGCTTCACGAGTTTGTTCTCACCCACGGTGTAGACGTTGCTGCCCGAAACGCCGGCATTCTTGAGCAAACCGGTGAGACTGCTGTTCACGGGGCGACCCCAACCGAAATCGGGGATTGCGAAAGTGTAAGTGCCGGCCTCAGCCTTGAGCAACACGGGTGTGCAAGCCGGTACGATGTCGGCAACTTCGGAGATGAAGAGGCATTCCACATCCTCCACGATGAAACGTTCGCCGGTGGCATAGACAGTTACGCCCTCGGGAATGGCTACGCTGAAAGGCATATTGAGCGTTGCCCAACCTGCTGCAGGGATAGTTACCGCAATGGTATCGGCAGGCTCGATGTACCACTGTGAAGCGTCGGCACCCGATGTCCAAGGTACCAAACGGCTTTGGTCGCCGGGTACGTGCACTCCATCATAACTCTTACCATTGGTGCAGGAAAGCGCGCTACGGCCGTTGACAGATGAAGTCACACGGTAGATAGCTGCGGCTGCCTGATCGGGAGTGGTCAGAATCTGTGTTTCGATCGCCACATTGGGTGCGAGGTATGCTTCGTAGTTTCCGTTGTAAAGATTCCACAAGTCAGAACCTGCCGAACAGAACATGAAATACTGGTCAGCATCTGCTTTGTCAATGTTGGAAGCCACAAACTTTCCGCTCGCGGGAGCCATGTATTTGTTCTCGTACATCACATTTCTCAAGCGGTACCACTTGCCTTCCACCAAGGGGATATAGCTGTACGCAATCGCCTCGTTGATGGCTTCGTAGTTGGCACGCGAAGGTTCGGCCTTGTAGGCAGAAAGCGCTGCTTCGATTTCGGCAACAGCCTCCTGGCTCACCTGACCCACGTTGCGTCCCACGTTGGCCAATGTGGATGCAGTCTTGCAATCGATAGATGCGGCTACGAGCGAATCGGCATCCACCGTAGCGCAATAGGCATAGGCACTGTCGGTGATTTGCTCGATGCTGTAATTTTTGTAGACGATGGTGTAAGCACGGCCATAGGTTTCTTCTTCATAGAGGAAGCCCAGCGTGTTGTTCTGCTGCCAAGTCATGGTGCTGTAAGCCGAATACATGTAGCTGGACTGGTGACGGCCGTCCCAGTTCTTCGCAAGGCTGTCGGGCGACACGAAGTCCGCCAGGCTCTCAAGCTCCTTGTAGTAGATTCCGACATTGGCGCGGCCACTGCCGAAAGGCACACTCTGCAGTGCGAGATAGAGCTTCTTTCCGTCGGAAGCACGCTGCACGGGCACAAACATGATTTCGCCGTTCGTAGAGTTGCTCACGGCCACTGTACCATTGTTATTGGCATTCGACCATGCGGCAGCGCCCCAGCTACCCTCACCGGTGGCTGTGTTGGTAAAGGTGTAGATATTATAGATACGGCCACCGTTGGTTCTGGAACTGACAATCACACTTCCGTCAGGCAGTTCGTCGGCCTTGGGCTCGTCGCCGCCACTCGGGATGGGCGAAATGTCGACACCGCCAAGCACTTTCCAAGTGTCGCCGAAGTCATCGGAATAAAGCACAAAGTTCACATTGCTTCCGTCGCCAAGCTTCACGAGCGGCGCACAGTAGAGGCGATAATAGTCGCCCACTTTCACGGTTTTGCTCTGCGATATCTTTCCGCTGCCAATGAACATACAGCGAATGGGACCCGCTGCACGTTTGTCAAACTGCGTGTAGATACTTTCGGAGATGTCTACCGGTTTGCTCCAAGTCTTTCCGTTGTCTTCAGAATAGAAGCGAGCAATTCCTTGGTGGTTGGTACGGATTCCGTTGGGGAAGCTGATGTTTCCTGAACAGCTCAGCACCATCACGCGACTGCTTTCGCGGTCGGCCACAATGCACGGGTCGCCAAAGGCAACATTCATGGAGTCGGGCGAAGCGGCACCCTTACCTTCGATGATGGGGAAGATGGGATCCCACGTCGCACCATTGTCGTGGCTGATACGGGCGCGGAGGTCGATACGTCCATTGGTGGCCATTCCGATATCAGCGCCGCTGTGGCGATAGTCGGCGACAGCAATCAGGTCTCCATTGTAGGCTGTTGCGATAGCCGGGATGCGATACACGATATCACCGGGACGAGTTGTAAACACATCGAACTGAGGTTCGGGCTCGATGAGCGAACGGCTGACTGTTACGTAGAAATCCGAAACCGTCACACCCTTGTTTGCACCTGCGGTGGTGAACATGGCTGTACGCTCATCCAAACCTTCCACACTGACACTCTGCGCTTCCGCACCGGTGGTATAGGATTTTCCACCCGCGGTGAGCGTCAACGTATAGTCGGTGGCAGAATTGTGGTTGGCAAAGTTGAAAGAATAAGCCTTGACTACGCAATCTTCAGGAGCCGTGATCGTCCATTGGCAAGAGCCTCCGCCACCGGTGTAGAGTGCGAGATAATTACCCTCGGTGCTCATGTTGTTTTGTGCGGTGCCGAAGGTAAGTCCTTCAAGCGCATTGCTGCTCCACTTGGCGTGCCATGTTTTGCCGCCGTTGCTCGCTGTGAAAATACCGGAGAGCATGCTTATTTCTTGCGTAGTCTCTGCGAAACGGATGTTGAAGGTAGAACCCTGATCGCGGCCGCCGGTCCAAAATGCCACCTTGCCGTTGCCGCCATTGTTGTTGATGGCGTAGGAAGTTCCATGCTTGATAAGGTAACATCCATCAACATCGGCGACATCGGTCGAACGCTCTACGTGCCACAATTTTTCCCCATCGGTGAGTCCGTCGAGGACTTTCAGCACCGAATAAGCGCTCTTGCCGTCACCTGAGATATTGGCGGGCGAAGCCAAGACCTTGGTGGGACCGGCCTGCTTGTTGTAGATGAGATATCCGCCCTCGTTGTCGCCAACGAAGCACCACAAGTCGGCATCTTCCAGCGTGGTTGTGGCTTTGTCCAGAGGGATGTAAGAATTTTCGCCATTGTCAGAAAGCACAAATCCGCTTTGGCCCAACTGCATGGTGTACCATACCGTAGAAGGTGCGAAAGCATCGGCAGTCGGCGCAGGTGAGGCGCTGAAAGTCGGCTCCCACTCTCCGCTTTCTATCACTACCGTGGAACCGGCATCGGCACCGCCTGTCCAAAAAGCCAGCTTGTCGCCGCGCTTATTCAGGCTGGCACTTCCGTAAGCCTTACCATGGTGATGAATGTAGAAGCCTCCCGTGATGTGTGACGATGCAGTGAGATCCCATACGGCAACATGGTCTGCCGTGATGACTGCCTCGGACATGAGATGCGCATAAGTGCTTCCGCCGGTATTGCCATCGGCGAGATTGGCTGCCGAGGCCAACATCTTGCCGGCGCCGGCGGCTTTGTTATAAATTTTGTAACCATCGGTGGCATTTCCGGTGAAACACCACAAGTCTGTGTCGGCTTTCTGAGTGGTTACGTCACTGAGTGTCAAGAATTCGTTCGCGCTGTTGTAGCGAAAGTAGAAACCACTGGTGTGAATCTTCATGGTGTACCACTTTGTGCCCTCGGCAAACTCACCATTCGTGATGGTGGTTACCTCAAACGGAACGGCTGCCCAAGATGCTACGGCTGCCATGCAGCAAACGAGCAGGGTGAGGAGTCGATTTTTTCTCATTGGCTTTTGTGTTTTAGGATTAGTATTATGATTTTGTTTTCAGGTTTTATGAAATCGGTCGGGCACAGTCAGAGGGCCGCGCCCGACCATAGGTTGTCAGCCTCGAAGGATTATTTTATGATTTCGGTGATGTCGTCTTTTCCGAGTTTGGAAAAGTTTTCGCGCATCGCAGTGTCACCTTTCAGATTCTGAAGGCGATAAAAGTCCATGAAGCCCATGTTTCCCTCGCGCAATGCTTGAGCCAGCGCCTTGGGCACTTCGGCTTCGGCCTGTATCACGTCGGCTCTCGCCTCCTGAGCTTTGGCCTTCATCTCCTGCTCGGTGGCCACGGCCATGGCACGGCGCTCTTCGGCCTTGGCTTGTGCAATGTTCTTATCGGCGTTGGCCTGATCCATCTGCAGAGTGGCACCGATGTTCTTACCCACGTCGATGTCGGCAATGTCGATGGAGAGAATTTCGAAAGCCGTTCCGGCATCCAGACCCTTACGGAGCACAAGCTTGGATATGGAGTCGGGATTTTCGAGCACTTCTTCGTGCGACACGGCCGAACCGATGCTCGACACGATTCCCTCGCCGACACGTGCCAATATGGTGTCTTCGCCTGCACCTCCCACGAGCTGATGTATGTTGGCACGCACCGTTACGCGAGCCTTGGCGATGAGCTGGATACCGTTCTTGGCCACGGCTGCCACCGGCGGGGTGTCAATCACTTTCGGGTTGACCGAAGTTTGCACCGCCTCGAACACATCACGGCCTGCGAGGTCGATGGCTGTAGCCTTCTCGAAGGGAAGGTCGATGTTGGCTTTCGAAGCGCTGACCAGTGCATGCACCACTCGCTGCACATGGCCGCCGGTCATATAATGGGCTTCCAGGTTGTCGCGTGTGATGTTGCGAAGTCCGGCCTTGTGGGCCTCAATCAGGGAAGGCACGATGATGCCAGGGGGCACATTGCGGATACGCATCAAGAATAGCTGAATGAGCGAAATGTGTACGCCCGAAACTTTGGCCGAGAGCCAGAGGAAGAAGGGCACAAAGTGGAAAAAGATAGATAGCAGAACGACGAGTCCCACTACCAATGCTACGGACAGAAGAGGTGCGTCAAACATAACAGATAGGATTTTAAGTGTTTTGCATAGGGGTTATCGGGACAAATATAGAGTATTTATTTTTCACACCCAAACACACGTCTTCCGAAAACGCTCGCACACGAGCGGAGTTTTCGCGTTGAAATCGTAGAAATGCGAGCAGAAAAGGCTGACAGATTGTCAGAAAAATTCCGATGAAATGGACAAAAATTTACAAGGCGTTTAGAAAATTCTGCAGTGCTTGCAGAATTTTCGGGAAGCACTGCAGAATTTCGCCGAAAGCCTGCCTGTTTTTGCACACTTCGCCAAAGCGGTTCCGACGGCATCGCCTGCGCTTGGACAGTCAGGGCTGAAAACGAAATGAGCCACGCCCGAATTCTCGGATGCGTGGCTCATTACGACATAGACATAACAATTTTCTCATGATGGAACACGGACGGACGGGTCATCACGACGGGTGCTCGGAGTCCGTGTCTCCGCTCGCGCGGATTTGGCTTGTAATTCACGGTGCAAAGATATGAGCGTCCGTGCAAGCCTGCAATACCTATTTGTAGTGATTTTCAACGCTTCACATCAACGCGAGCGCATGTCGAAACGGTAACTTAACGTCAGCAGCCCCGATACATTGCGACCGCCGTCGCGAGTAAAGGGCGTCAGACCGAAGTCGGCCTCAATGCCCAGCACCAGGTTGTCGGTGAACTGGTAGGCCACAGATGCCTGCAAGCCGGCATCAAAACGGCGGATGCCATCCACGCTGAACGTCTTCTGCTCCACATACAGTTTCTCGGCGCCCTCGCGCTCGGCATCGCCTTTCACCGTGTGCTTGCCTGCCACTCCCACAGACACATACGGACCGGCCGAAAAGATGAGATAGCGGCGCTCGGACGTGCGTACATAGTAGCTGAACGGGAAAGCAGCCTCCACATAATTGGCCGTGATGGTGGTGCCTTTCACTCCGTAGACAGGATTGCCGTCATCGTCGAGCACATGATTGCCATCGGCATCGCGGATGGCCACCGACTCGTCGGGGAGCTTGCGCCCCTTGGCATAGAAATACAAAGAGGGTGTGAGGGTCCAATGCTGATCGAACTCGTGCTCGTAACCAACGCCGAGCTTGAATGCCCCCACGGGACGGCTGTCCTTGAATTGACTCGCCAGACCACCGCCAATGCGGAACTGCCACGTCTGCGCCGAGGCTGCAACGGGCAACATCGACCATAGCAATATCATCACACCGACTACAATCGTTCGGAAAGTTAGCTTGTTCTCACTCATCAGTCTTCAAAAAATTGTTTCCAATCATCGGCTTTGCGAGCCTTCTTTTTCATGGGCACAAATTCGGGTTGCTCCTTGCGACGCTGCTTTCCGCCCTTTCGGCCCTCTGCTGGCGAGGTTCCGACGGCTCTGCGACGGCGCTCCTTGTGCGTTCCGGCTCCCACGACTTGGGGTTCGCGATCGGCAAAGTCGACCACCACTTTTCGGTCGCCCACACGGGCTTTTGCCAACTTGCGCATCACAATATCGGCATGCGCTTCGGGCACTTCGAAGAAGGAGCAATTCGTTGTCAGGTCGATACGTCCAATCTCGATTTGTCCCTTCACATAGCGATTCACCAAATTGATGATTTCGCGAGCGTAGAAGTTGTCACGCTTCCCCAAGTTCAGGAAAAGCCGCGTATAGCCCGGCTCTGCGCGATGTGCTCCACCACTTTGCTTCTCGCGACGGCCACGCGCGGGACGCTCGCTGCCGTCTTTCTTCGCCGCACGCTCGGTGGGCTGCTCGATTTGCGGAGCATCGGCATAGTAGCGCAGAAATCTGCCGAACTCACGGCTGACAACGCGCTTCACGAGGTCCTCTTTCGTCAGCCATTCCAGTTTTCTGTACACTTCGGGGAGGAAAGGCGCAATCTCGTTCTCGTCCACTTCGGTGTGCTCGAGCTCGTCGATTACACGGTATAGCTGTTTCGTGCAAATCTCTTTGGGTTCGGGCAGAATGCCGGCCTCAAATTTCTTTCCTATGACCTTCTCGATGATGCGCACCTTGCCGCGTTCGCGGAGATGGATGATGCTGATGCTCGTACCGCGTTTTCCGGCACGGCCGGTGCGTCCCGAACGGTGTGTATAGTTCTCCACGTCGTCCGGCAAGCCGTAATTGATGACATGCGTCAGATCCTCAACATCCAAACCGCGCGCCGCAACATCG
Source organism: Bacteroidaceae bacterium (assembly GCA_017461605.1). Taxonomy (GTDB): domain Bacteria; phylum Bacteroidota; class Bacteroidia; order Bacteroidales; family Bacteroidaceae; genus Alloprevotella. The sequence continues at coordinate 63,300 of JAFTXN010000005.1, read as the reverse complement.
GTCGCCACGAGGAACTGCGTGCGGTGTTGGCGGAACTTTTGCATCGTCAAGTCTCGCTGTGCCTGCGACAAGTCTCCATGAAGCGCCTCCGCATTGTAACCATCGCGGATAAGCAGATCGGCCACCTCTTGAGTCTCTACGCGAGTTCGGCAAAAGATGATGGCGTAAATTTTAGGGTAGTAATCGACCACACGCTTCAGCGCCAGGTATTTGTCCTTCGCATGCACAAGATAGTAGATATGGTTGACATGCTCGGCTCCCTCGTTGCGCGAACCTACGACAATCTCTTTGTAATCGCCCAGATAGCTTTTGGCAATTCGCTCGATCTCTTGCCCCATCGTGGCCGAGAACAGCAGCGTGTTGCGCTCCGCAGGTACACCTTCGAGAATGGCATCGATACTCTCGGAGAATCCCATGTTCAACATTTCGTCGGCCTCGTCGAGCACCACATTCTCCACGTTGTCAAGTTTGGCAACGCCTCGGTTCATCAAGTCAATCAGACGCCCGGGCGTGGCCACTATGACCTGGGCTCCCTTGCGCAGGGTGCGGATTTGGCTCTCAATGCTTGAGCCGCCATACACAGCGAGGACGCGCAATCCGTCAATGTATCTGGAATAATCCTTCAAGTCGTCAGCAATTTGCAGACAGAGTTCGCGCGTCGGACTGAGGATGACGGCTTGCGTCGAACGGTCGTTCGGGCGAACCTTCTGCAACACCGGAAGTCCGTAGGCCGCAGTCTTACCCGTGCCCGTCTGAGCCAGCGCAATCACATCGTTGCCCACACCGAGCAAGTAGGGAATCACCTCTTCCTGCACGGGCATGGGAGTTTCGTAGCCCATTTCGGCTATCGCGCGGCGTATCTCCTCAGAGACGCCAAGTTCTTCAAAAGTTTTCAACGTTGGATATTATTATATGTATATACTGTGTGCAAAGGTAGCGTATGTAAGAAGAAAACTCCAACAACAAGACGTACAAAAACATCCGGCAAGGCGAAAAAGCAGAAAGAAACACAGGAAAATGAGAGCTTGGACAAGGCGTTTATTGGTAGGACAAAGAAAAAAACATACCTTTGTCCGATTGACACACAAGCACTTCAGCCATGGAAAAACTGCTCCACTACGTTTGGCAGCACAAGCTATATGCAGCCACGCCCCTCGTCGCAGACAGCGGAGAGGCTGTGGAAATTCTTGATCCCGGTCTGCACAATCATGATGCAGGCCCCGACTTCTTCAATGCCAAAGTGCGCATTGGCGGAGTGCTTTGGGTGGGCAACGTGGAGCTTCACCGTCATTCGTCCGACTGGTTTCGACATCGCCACCACGAGGACGAAGCCTACGACAACGTTGTGTTGCACGTGGTGTCGCACATCGACAAGCGCATCAGCACCTCGGCAGGCCGCGAAGTGCCTCAAGTCGAAATAGCCGTGCCCGACCACATCCACAACAGCTATGCAGAACTCCTGGCAGAGGAGGCCTATCCTCCCTGCTACCGCGTCATTCCTCACATAGCGCCACCGGCCGTTCGCGGATGGATGGGCGCTCTCACGGTAGAGCGTCTGGAGGAAAAGACTTGCCGCATCGAGACGCTGCTTCGGCAGGCCGGCGGCGACTGGGAGCAAGCTGCATTTGCCACCTTGGCACGCAACTTCGGCTTCGGTGTGAATAGCGAAACCTTCGAGCGATGGGCGCTCTCGCTCCCCCTGTCGGCTGCCGGCAAACATCGTGACAACGAATTCCAACTCGAAGCCTTGTTTTTGGGGCAGGCCGGGCTGCTGGCCGACGAGGCGGTTTCGCCCGAACGAAGGGACGACTACTTTCGCCGGCTGCAAAGCGAGTATTCCTTCCTGGCACACAAATTCGGCCTCACGCCTCTGCCTGCCAAGTCGTGGCGCTTCCTGCGGATGCGGCCTCAGAACTTCCCTCACGTACGTTTGTCGCAGCTCGTCCGCCTCTACCACCGCGGTGCCGTAAACTTGTCGGCCATCATCGGAGCAGCCGACACTGCAGCGCTACGCGCACTCCTCACCACCGAGGCTACCGACTATTGGCAAAGCCACTACTGCTTTGGCGAAGAGAGCACCCACAGCCGAAAAGTGCTGCAAGCCTCGTCCATCGATCTGCTCCTCATCAACACGGTTGCCCCCTTGGTGTTCGCTTACGGGCGCAACCGTTACGACGACAGTCTGTGCGAGCGCGCTTTTGCCCTTTTGGAGGAGACTAAGGCTGAGCGCAACTACATCACCCGCTCATGGGAGAAAGCCGGCCTGCAAGTGCAGTCGGCAGCCGACAGTCAGGCACTCATACAATTGCGAAAGCACTATTGCGACCGGCGCGACTGCTTGCGATGCCGCTTCGGTGCGGAGTATCTGCGCAGCCGGCGCACCATCTCACCGCTGTAAGCCGGTCTGGAGATATTCGCAGCACCCTTGAAATACCATCACGCTTCATATAAAAAATCACATGGCCTACGTTTTTGACCTCACGCTCAAGGTACGCGACTACGAATGCGACCTGCAAGGCATCGTCAACAATGCCAATTATCAACACTACATCGAGCACACACGCCACGAGTTTCTGCTTTCACAGGGAGTGAGCTTTGCCGATTTGCACCATCGTGGCATCGATGCCGTCGTGGCACGTCTGCAGATGTCCTTCAAGACCCCGCTGCGCAGCGGCGACGAATTTGTTTCGCGCCTCGCACTCCGAAAAGAGGGCATCAAGTATGTGTTTGTGCAAGACATATTCCGGCTGCCCGACATGAAGCCCGTGCTTCGCTCCACGGTAGACACGGTGTGCCTCGTCAACGGACGGCTGTCCGACTGCGAAGAACTGAACACGGCCTTCCAACAATTCTTCAGCTGACATGGATGAAAAACACTACACACTCGCGCTGAGCAGACTGCGAGGCATCTCGCAAAACATGGCAATGCAGCTCTATCAGCAGGTGGGCAAGGCAAGCGACATCTTCCTGCATCACAAGGAGTTGCAAGACCTGTCGGCAGAAGGACGAAAGCGCTTGAACGACGCTATGAAAGGGGCTCCCGAAGTGCTGAAACGGGCGGAGGACGAACTCGAGTTTGCCGAGAAAAATCACATCAGCACCCTCTGCTTCAACGACACCGATTATCCTGCACGACTTCGCGAGTGCGACGATGCCCCCTTGGTGCTGTTCTATCGTGGCTCGACATCGCTCAACGCGCAGCGCATCCTGTCCGTCGTAGGCACACGTCGCATCACCGAGCAGGGCAAGGACATCTGTCGAAACCTCTGCCGAGATTTGCACGAAGCACACCCGGACATACTGATAGTCAGTGGATTGGCTTACGGAGTGGACATCCATGCGCACCGCAGCGCTTTGGATTTCGGACTGCCCACTGTGGGCGTTTTGGCGCACGGGCTCGATCGCATTTACCCCTCAGGCCACCGCGCCGAAGCCGCACGCATGGTGAAGCAGGGAGGACTCATCACCGAGTATATGTGTGGCACAAATCCCGACAAGGGATGCTTCGTGCGACGTAACCGCATTGTGGCCGGAATGGCCGATGCCACCATTATTGTGGAAAGCGCAGCGAAAGGCGGGGCCCTCATCACCGCACACCTGGCAGCCGACTACAATCGTACGGTGCTCGCCTTCCCGGGACGGCCCACCGACCGCTATTCAGAAGGCTGCAACGCATTGATTCGCGACAATAAGGCAGCTCTTGTCACATCGGCTGCCGACGTGCTCGAACTCATGGGATGGAACACCGTGCCCAAGCAGCAGAAAGCCGTGGAGCAACAGATATTTCCCACACTCAGCGAAGAAGAGCAGCGCATCCATGCTGCACTCGCCAACACCGATGGACTGCAAATCAATCGCCTGGCCGTACTCACCGGACTGCCCGTGGGACGACTCGCCGCCCTACTCTTCGAACTGGAGCTCAAAGGAAGAGTCAAACCCATGTCGGGCGGAAACTTCAGATGGCTCGACTGAAAGCCGCACTCTCACCCTTCCTTTTCACGCGCCCATTGCACAGAAATCTGCAAGGCGTTTAGAAAATTCTGCAGTGCTTGTAGAAATTTCTAAACGCCTTGCAGATTTTCATGCTCGCCTCTGATGCTTTTCTGACCCGACACAAGGAGTAGGCCGACGGCTTACACCTTCTTTTTCACGGAAAAGCAGTAACTTTGTGCCCATCTTCAACCCAACGCCACATGACACAGGATTTTTCATACGACGTCATTGTTATCGGTGCAGGCCACGCCGGATGCGAGGCCGCACATGCTGCAGCCCGTCTCGGAGCCAAGACGTGCCTCATCACGATGGACATGAACAAAATAGCACAGATGAGTTGCAACCCGGCCATCGGTGGAATTGCCAAAGGCCAGATTGTCCGCGAAATCGACGCTTTGGGCGGCCTCACAGGCATTGTGACGGATGCCACGTCCATTCAGTTCAAGATGCTGAACCGCTCGAAAGGTCCTGCCATGTGGAGCCCACGCGCCCAGTGCGACCGCGCACGTTTCATCCAAGAGTGGCGACGACATCTCGAAGGGACGGACAATCTTCATATCTGGCAGGACGAGGTGGCGGAAATCATCGTTGAAAAGGGAGAAATACGGGGCGTAAGGACCATCTGGGATGCCACATTTTCGGCGCGTGCCGTGGTCGTTACGGCCGGCACCTTTCTCAATGGATTGATGCACATCGGAAAAAAACAAGTACCCGGTGGACGCTGCGCCGAACCGGCAGCCACACATCTCACCCGTTCCATCGAAGAATTGGGAATACGCTCCGCACGAATGAAGACCGGAACGCCCGTTCGCATCGACGCACGCTCCGTTCATTTTGATGAGATGGAACCGCAACCGGGAGAGACCGACCATCATCGTTTCTCCTACATAGGGAAAGCACGCCCCCTGCCCCAACTTTCCTGCTGGACATGCAACACCACGCCCGAAGTGCACGAGGTGCTTCGCAAAGGCCTGGCCGATTCTCCGCTGTTCAACGGACAAATACAGAGCATCGGTCCACGTTATTGCCCAAGCATCGAAACAAAAATCACCACCTTTCCCGACCGGCCACAGCACCCACTCTTCCTGGAGCCGGAAGGCCTTGACACCAACGAGCTATACCTTAACGGCTTTTCCTCAAGCCTCCCGATGGACATCCAGCTGCAGGCTTTGAGACAAATGCCGTGCTTCCGGGATGTTGTTACCTACCGTCCGGGATACGCTATAGAGTATGATTTCTTCGACCCCACCCAGCTCACGCACTCGCTCGAAGCCAAGCAAATCGACGGCCTCTTCTTCGCCGGACAGGTGAACGGCACGACCGGTTACGAAGAAGCCGCCGGACAAGGACTCGTGGCCGGTGTCAACGCTGCGCTGAAGTGTGCAGGAAATTCCACATTCACGCTGGGACGCGACGAAGCCTATATAGGAGTTCTCATAGACGACCTGGTGACCAAGGGAGTGGACGAGCCGTATCGCATGTTCACTTCGCGAGCCGAGTACCGCATTCTGCTGCGACAGGACAACGCCGACATTCGTCTTACGCCCTATGCCGAACAATTGGGATTGGCCACCGAAGAACGCACACGCCGTTTCCGTCAGAAAAAGCAGCACATCGAAGATATCATCTCCTACTCCCAAAACACCTCCGTCAAGGCCGCACAAATCAACAGTTATCTCGAACGTATCGGGAGTGCTCCCCTGCGTGGCGGCTGCAAGCTCTTCGACATCATCAACCGCCCGCAGGTTACGCTGAAGGACTTGGCAAAAGAGCTACCACAACTGCAGGAAATCTTCAACACCATCAACGAAGATACGGAAGAAACTATCGAAGCCGCAGAAATCGCAATGAAATATCACGGCTATATCTCCAGAGAGCGAACCATGGCCGACAAAATCCAACGCTTGGAGGCCATTCACATCAAAGGCAAGTTCAACTACGAGGACATCACACAACTCTCCACCGAAGCGCGCCAGAAACTCAAAAACATCGACCCCGAAACGCTGGCGCAAGCTGCGAGAATCCCGGGAGTCTCCCCCAATGACATCAGCGTGCTCCTCGTTCTCCTGGGACGATAGTTCAATTTTGCGGAACGCTTTTTGAAAAATGTTTCACGTGAAACACGAATTTTACATACCACTTAAAATTATATACTTATGGACAAGAAACTTCTCCTCGCGAATCTGAGAAACATACCCGACTTCCCCAAGCCCGGCATCCAATTCAAGGATGTCAGCACCCTCTACAAGAATGCTGCCTGCCTGAAGGAGATGCTCGCAGAGTTGGTGCGCATTTACCGCGACCGAGGCATCACAAAGGTGGTCGGCATTGAGTCGAGAGGCTTTGTGCTTGGCGCAATGTTGGCGTCCGAACTTGGCGCCGGCTTCGTGATGTGCAGAAAACCCGGAAAGCTGCCCGGAGAAACACGGAAAGCAAGTTACGAAAAAGAATACGGCGTGGACACGATTGAGATCCACACGGACGCTATCGAAGAAGGCGACGTGGTGCTCATACACGACGACTTGCTGGCCACAGGCGGCTCAATGAAAGCTGCGCTCGAACTTGTCAATTCTTTCCACCCCAAGCAGGTTCTCGTAAACTTCCTGATCGAATTGCGCATGGAGGGTCTGACCGGCCGTGAAGCACTCGGCGAAGATACAGACCTCACGACACTTCTCACACTGCACGAATAAAGATTCCGACTGTCCCCTTTCGTTTTCACACCATGCGTCAAGACACCGCCGCCTACCTGAAAGGCATTGTGCTAAACCTTCCGGAAATGCCCGGTTGCTATCAGTATCTCGATAGCAACGGGGTTATTATTTACGTAGGCAAGGCCAAAAATCTGAAGCGGCGTGTCAGTTCCTACTTCAACAAGGAACAAATTTCGGGAAAGACTCGCCGGCTTGTCGAAAAGATTGCCGACATTCGGTACATCGTCGTAAAAACGGAGGAAGACGCTCTGCTACTTGAGAACAGCCTTATAAAAAAGCACAAGCCGCGTTACAATGTTCTGCTAAAGGATGACAAAACCTACCCTTCCATTGCCGTAACGCGCGAAAGCTTCCCTCGAATTTTCAAGACGCGACAGCGTGGTGCCGGCGCCAAGTTCTACGGTCCCTACAGTCACGTCCCAACCATGCAAGCCCTGCTCCAGCTTTGCCGCGACCTGTACAAGCCGCGCTCGTGTCGGCTTGCGCTTACTCCCGAAAGCATTGCGGCAGGCAAGTTCGATGTATGCCTGGATTACCACATCCATCGTTGCAACGGCCCGTGTGCCGGCAAACAAACGCACGAAGACTATCTGCGCTGCATCGAGGCTTGCGAGGAAATTCTGAAAGGGAACACCGCAGACGTGGCCCGCAAGATGAAAGATGAGATGGTGCGTCTGGCATCCGAACTACGCTTTGAGGAAGCACAGGAAATCAAGTTGCGTTTCGATTTGATCGAACGATTCAGAGCCAAGAGTGAGGTTGTGAGTTCGTCCCTCAATAATATAGATGTGTTCAGCATTTCCACAGAAGAGCGAACGGCTTACATCAATTACCTGCACATCGCCAACGGTTTCATCAACCAAGCCTACACTTTCGAATATCGCAAGAAGCTCGATGAAACCGCCGAGGAGCTGTTGGCACTGGGCATTGTGGAAATGCGCCGACGCTACGGGAGCACCGCCCGCGAGGTGATTGTACCTTTTGCCGTCGATATACCGGAGGAGATGGCCGCACTCACGGTTCCTCAGCGTGGGGAGAAACGCAAGCTTCTGGAGCTTTCCGAACTCAACGTAAAGCAGTTCCGACTGGACCGCCTCAAGCAGGCGGAGAAGCTCAATCCGGAGCAGAAATCCGTGCGTATGATGAAGGAAATTCAGGAGCAACTGGGGCTTCCCACCCTCCCATTGCGCATCGAGTTATTCGACAATTCCAACATATCCGGAAGCGATGCCGTGGCTGCCTGCGTGGTGTTCGAAAAACTGAAACCGGCCAAGAAAGAGTATCGGAAATACAACATCAAAACCGTATGCGGCCCGGACGATTATGCCAGCATGAGAGAAGTCGTGCTGCGCCGCTACAGCCGAATTTCAGAAGAGGGCGGACAGCTCCCCAACCTGATCATCGCTGACGGCGGACGCGGACAGATGGAAGCCATCCGTGCCATTGTGGAAGACGAGTTGGGACTCCAAATCCCCATTGCCGGACTAGCAAAAGACGGCAAGCACCGCACCCGTGAGATGCTCTATGGCGTGCCGCCTGTAAGCATCGGGATGAAAGCCGACAGCCCATTGTTCAGACTCCTCACCTCGATGCAGGACGAGGTGCACCGCTTCGCCATCACTTTCCACCGACAGAAGCGAAGCCGCCGTCAGACGCAATCGGTTCTCGACAGCATTGCCGGTGTTGGAGAAAAGACTAAACAATTGTTACTCAGGCATTTTGGAAGTGTTAAGCGCCTTCGCGAAGCACCCGAAAGCGAGCTTCGCAGTTTGTTAGGCCCTGCCAGAGGTTCTAAATTGCATGAAAACCTGCACAGCAGCGACAGCAAATAACTTTTTTGCCTTAAATTTGCCTCGGAAAGCCTTTTTCCGAAACAAACAATCACACTGAAAACATGAGAGCCGTAATACAACGCGTGAAACACGCCTCTGTCAGCATCGACGGGCACGTCAAGTCGAGCATCGAAAGCGGCCTGCTGGTGCTCCTTGGCATCGAGGAAGCCGACACCGCCGAGGACGTAAGCTGGCTGGCCAAGAAGATTGTCGCACTGCGCATCTTTGACGATGCCGACGGCGTGATGAATCGCAGCCTGTGCGACGTGGACGGCGGCCTCCTGGTGGTGAGTCAGTTCACCCTGATGGCCTCTTATCGCAAAGGCAATCGCCCCAGCTACATCCGCGCTGCCGGACACAGCACAGCCATTCCGCTTTACGAAGCCTTCTATCGCGAAACTTCCGCACTGCTCGGGCACGAAGTTGGCACGGGCGAATTTGGCGCAGACATGCAGGTGGAGCTGCTCAACGACGGCCCCGTAACCATCTGCATGGACACCAAAAACAAGGAATAAGCCCACAGAAAATCACCCCTATGAATCAGGAAAACACCCAAGCCTCCCCCACCCTGCGCGAAGCCCAAGCCCGGGTGGATGCATGGATTAAGGAATATGGCGTGCGCTATTTCAGCGAACTCACCAACATGGCATGTCTCACCGAGGAGGTGGGCGAACTGGCCCGCATCATGGCGCGACGTTACGGCGACCAATCGTGCAAGAAGGGCGAGCACACCGAGACTCCGGCCGACGAGATGGCCGACGTGCTGTGGGTGTTGCTGTGTTTGGCCAACCAAACGGGCGTGGACCTCACCGAGGCCTTCGAACGCAACATGGCCAAGAAGACGCAACGCGACGCCACACGGCATCTGCAAAACCCCAAGCTGAAATAGTCCGTTTCATCGGATATTTCAGAACACTCATTGCCGAACAATACACTTCAAACCCATAAAAATCCTACTACAATGACCGAACATCACCATCACGACGACAATTGCTGCTGCGGCGGAGGAAAAATCGAACAGGCCTTTGCTAAATACAACCTGTGCCTCAACGATGAAGAAGTGCACGCTGCCGTGTCACGCCTGCTGGAGCAGAAGAAATCGCAATACGACACCGCCGAAGTGCGCCGCGAACTGCTGGGCACCGTCGAGCTTACCACACTCAAGGTAACCGACTCTCAGGAAAGCGTGCTGCAGTTCACCGAACGCGTCAACCGCTTTGCAGACGAGCACCCCGACCTGCCACATCTCGCCACCGTGTGCGTATATCCCAACTTCGCGAAGATTGTCAGCGAAAGTTTGGAGGCCGAAGGTGTGGAAGTGGCTTGTGTGAGCGGCGGATTCCCTTCAGCACAAACGTTCATCGAGATAAAAACCACCGAAACGGCACTGGCTGTTCACGATGGCGCTACCGAAATCGACATGGTGCTCAGCGTGGGCACCTTCCTCAGTGGCGATTACGAAACATGTGCCGATGAAATCGCCGAAATCAAGGCCGCATGTTCCGACAGACCACTCAAGGTAATCCTCGAAACCGGTGCGCTCCAGACAGCTTCGCACATCAAACGCGCCTCGGTGCTTTCGATGTATGCCGGCGCCGATTTCATCAAGACGTCCACGGGTAAGATAGAACCCGCCGCCACACCCGAAGCCGCCTACGTGATGTGCCAAGCCATCAAGGAGTATTACAACGAAACAGGCATCCGCATCGGATTCAAGGCCGCCGGAGGCGTGAGCACCGTCGACGATGCCTTGACTTACTACACCATCGTGCGCGAATTACTGGGCAAGGAGTGGCTCGACGAAAACTTGTTCCGCATCGGCACAAGCCGCCTGGCCAATCTCCTGGTGTCCGAAATTCTCGGCACAGAATGCAAGCCTTTCTGATGGTAAAAGCCCGATGAAACGGCTGACACTTTGATAGAAAAACGCCCGCTGGGGGTGCAATAATTTACTCGGCGTTTAGAATTTTCTGCAGTGCTTGTAGAATTTTCTAAACGCCGAGTTCGTTTTTCAAGAAAGCCTTCCGTTTTTTCCGGCCCTCCCTCTCCCTTTCTGCCGACCCACCGAACAACAAGACGAGCACCATCCGGACATCCGGACGGCGCTCGCCAATATCTCTGCATGGGAGAATCAATTCCCTATAGTGTTTATTTTAGATTTCACGCCCTATTACAAATGCGAGGTAGTCCTGCAAGGATTTGCGCACCTGAGGCTCGGAAAACGCCTCTAAATCGCGTGTAGCGGCATCTCTGAAGCGTTCCATCATCCTTTGGGCGTACTCAATGCCTCCCTGCGCCTTCGTGAATGCCACCAGGCGGGCTATTTCTTCGTCTGTGGCCTCGTGTGCTTTCACACGGCGAGCCAAAGCCAGCATCTCCTCATCGCCCGCGCGGTCAAGGGCATGCAGCACCGGCAGCGTGAGCTTACCCTCACGCATATCGTTTCCGGTAGGTTTGCCGATGCGCGTGTCTTCGTAGTAATCGAATATATCATCGCGTATCTGGAAGCAAACGCCCACGTTCTCGCCGAAGCTGCGAGCCGCCTGCACCAGCGCATCATCGGCACCGGCAGTGATAGCCCCCAACTCGGCACATGTGGAAAAGAGCGCAGCAGTTTTACCACGGATGATGCGGAAATAGGCTTCTTCCGAAAGGGCTTCGTTGCGTATGTTCGAGAGCTGGAACACCTCTCCCTCGGAGAGCGTACGCCCCAACTCGGCGATGAGTTCCACACAGCGCAAGGACCCGGTGAGCGCAGCCTGATGTAACGAGCTGGACAGCAGATAATCGCCCACGAGCACAGCCACTTTGTTGTCGAACACGGCATTGACCGAAGCCTGACCGCGACGGCGATTGCTCTCGTCCACCACGTCATCGTGCACCAGGCTGGCCGTGTGCAGCAGCTCCAAGGTTACGGCCGCTCGAAGCGAAGCCTCGGACACCTCCCCCACCTCACGCGCCACGAGCAACACCAGGATGGGGCGCATCATCTTGCCTTGCCGTTTTCCCACATAGGCCAACGCACTGCCGAGATACTCGTCAGGATGCTGCAAGACGTCGACAAACAATTCGCGATACCTTGCCAACTCGGCCTCAATGGGCTTGCGTATTTGCGCTAAAGCTGTATTCATTCTTAAATTTAGTGCACAAAAATAGCAATTTAAGCGCAGAGAACGGGGAACGGCCGAATTATTTTGCGTAATTTTACGGGAAAATCATGACTTTATGGAAAAAATTTTTCTGCTCGATGCCTACGCACTCATCTATCGCGCCTACTATGCCCTGATACGTTCGCCGCGCATCAACTCGCGGGGCGAAAACACTTCGGCCATCTTCGGATTTGTCAACACACTCGAGGACGTGCTCCGCAACGAAAAGCCCGACTACATCGGTGTCGCCTTCGATCCTGCAGGCCCTACGTTCCGACACGAAGAATACCCCGAGTACAAAGCGCAACGCGAAAGCACACCTGAAGACATACGGCGCTCGGTGCCCATCATCAAGGATATCATTCGCGCCTACAACATCCCTATTCTCGAAGTGCCGGGCTTCGAAGCCGACGATGTCATCGGAACCATGGCCGTACAGGCTGCAGAAGCCGGCCTCGAAGTCAGAATGCTCACCCCCGACAAGGACTATGCACAACTGGTGCGGCCGGGCATCCTGATGTGCCGACCGGGACACGGCACCAAAGGGATGGAAATCCTGGGCACTGCCGAAGTGTGCGAAAAATACGGCATCGAACATCCGCGACAGGTCATCGACCTGCTCGGACTCATGGGCGACGCTTCCGACAACATTCCCGGATGTCCGGGCGTGGGCGAAAAGACTGCCGCGAAGCTCATCGCACAATTCGGAAGCATCGAACAACTCGTTGAGCGCACCGACGAACTCAAAGGAGCGCTTCGACAAAAGGTGGAAAGCAATCGCGAAAAAATCATCTTCTCCAAATATCTTGCCACCATCCGCACAGATGCACCGGTAAGCACACCGCTCGAATCGCTACGCCGCACCGAACCCGACACAGAGCTTTTGCGAAAACTTTTCACCGACCTGGAGTTTCGCTCTTTGGTGCAGAAAATTTCCGGAAACACACCGGCCGCTCCCAAAGGCCCATTTCAGCCCTCTCTCTTTGACGCAGAGCCGACCGAGAGCACATCCGAAATTTCTGAGCCAACCATGGAAACACTTTCTTCGCTTCCACACAAATACACACTCGTTGAAAACGAAGCAGATATGCGATGCCTTTGTGAAAAATTGTTGACAAAGAAAATCGTAAGTTTGGACACAGAAACCACAAGCACCGACCCGCAAACTGCAAAATTGGTCGGAATGAGCTTCGCTGCGACGGAATTCGAGGCTTACTACGTTCCCGTTCCGCAGGAACACGACGCAGCAAAATCTATTGTAACACTTTTCAAACCTCTGTACGAATGTGCAGAAATCTTGAAAGTAGGACAAAACCTGAAATACGACTTCACAGTTCTCTCCCACTACGACATAAATTTGGCCGGGCCTTGTTTCGACACGATGCTGGCTCACTACCTCATCCAACCCGAACTCCGACACAACCTCGACTATTTGGCAGAAATCTATCTGCACTATCAGACCATCCGCATCGAGGAACTGATTGGCAAGACGCAACAGAAAAACATGGCCGACCTTGCACCGGACGCGGTCAAGGACTATGCGTGTGAGGACGCCGATGTGGCACTGCGCCTCATGCCACTCCTTAAAGCCGAACTCGAGAAGAACGGACTGACCGAGGTGTTCGAGCAAATCGAAATGCCGCTCATGCCCGTGTTGGCTCGCATGGAGAACCACGGTGTGCGACTCAACACCGATGCTTTGGCCGAAACCGGACGCCTCTTCACCGAGCGCATGCAGCACATCGAGACGGAGATTTATCAACACGCCGGCCACAGCTTCTTACTCACCTCTCCGCGACAGGTGGGCGAAGTGCTGTTTGACGAAATGCAACTCTCCGAAAAAGCCAAAAAGACGAAGAGCGGTCAATACTCCACGTCGGAAGAAGTGCTCGAGAGTCTGCGCGCCAAGCATCCCATCGTCGGGCTCATCCTGGCACACCGCGCGCTCAAGAAGCTGCTCGGTACATACATCGAAGCACTCCCCAAGCTCATCAACCCGGCTACAGGCCGCGTACATACATCTTTCAATCAAGCCATTACAGCCACCGGACGCCTATCCTCGAGCAATCCGAACCTGCAAAACATTCCGGTGCGCGGTGACGACGGGCGCGAAATCCGAAAAGCCTTTGTGCCGGAGCCTGGGTGTATCTTCTTTTCTGCCGACTACTCGCAGATAGAGCTACGTATCATGGCGCATCTCAGCGGCGACGAGCAGATGATCGAGGACTTCAACGCCGGAAAAGACATTCACGCGGCCACAGCTGCACGCATCTTCCACAAACCCCTGGAAGAAGTGTCGCGCGACGAGCGCCGCAAGGCAAAAACCGCCAACTTCGGCATCATCTACGGCATCTCGGCATTCGGACTTGCGGAGCGCATGGAGGTATCGCGGCGTGAAGCCAAAGAACTCATCGACAGCTATTTTGAAACCTATCCCAAGGTGCGGCAATACATGAAAGGCAGTGTGGCTTACGCCCGAAACAAGGGATACATCACCACAGAGTTTGGCCGACGTCGCTACCTGCCGGACATCAAATCGGCCAATGCCGTTGTGCGCGGCTATGCCGAGCGAAACGCTGTCAATGCTCCCATCCAGGGTACGGCAGCCGACATCATAAAGGTGGCCATGGTACGCATCGATGCCCGCCTGAGAGCTGAGAATTTGCGCTCGCGAATGATACTGCAGGTGCACGACGAACTAAACTTCAGCGTCGTGCCCGAAGAACTGGAAACCGTGCGTCGGATTGTCATCGACGAGATGGAAAAAGCCTTCAAGATGCGCGTGCCTTTGCAAGCCGACTGTGGACAAGGCGCCAACTGGTTGGAGGCACACTGACCCGGTCCGCACACCACACAAAAGGGGAAGCAGCCCGCCCGATGCACCATGGCAACATCGGCAGGTTGCTTCCCCTCTTTTTGCCTCCCATGGCTCGAAAATCTACAAGGCGTTTAGAAAATTCTACAAGCACTGCAGAATTTTCTAAACGCCTTGCGCATTTTTATCCTTTGGGAGCCCCACTTTTGAGGCTGTTCGCACGCCTTATTGCTCGGCCAGCACAGCTTCACCCAGCAGGCGTCCCAATGCCCTACCCTGTTCCAGAACATCGGCTGACGCACCCTGCTTCCACTCCATGGGGTCGGCCACCAAGTCGAGTCCCATCTTGGCGTGGTGGGCTTGCAACTTCTTTGCTGCCTGTCCGGCCCAGGTATAACCCCCGAAGCAGGCCAATTTTCGGCCCTTCACATGGCGTTCGCCAAGGTCGTGCATGAGATGTTCCACAGGCGGAAACAGTGCACCGTTATAGGTCGGGCCACCCACAGCCAAGCCACGATAACGGAAGATATCGGCCAGCACAAACGAGGTATGTGCTTCCACCAGATTGTGCATACGGATGGTGCGTACACCGGCCAAGGCTGCACCCTCGGCCACTGCTTCGGCCACACGCTGCGTGTTGCCATACATCGAGCCATAGCACACCACAACTCCCGGCTCGGTTTCGCCGGCAC
The DNA here is from genome assembly GCA_017461605.1 of Bacteroidaceae bacterium. GTDB lineage: Bacteria > Bacteroidota > Bacteroidia > Bacteroidales > Bacteroidaceae > Alloprevotella. The sequence goes on along the minus strand of JAFTXN010000005.1, from coordinate 48,105 downwards.
TCAGGCGGCGGTAAGTCTCGATGGCACGGGCGGCTTCGACCGTCCACACCGGACCGTGCGTGCTGCAGATCATGTCGATGGGAAGTCCCGAAAGCTTGCGCAAAGCCGTCTGCACGGGAGCGGCATATTTGCCCAGTATGGCGGCATAATACCGCTCCATTTCGGGCCAATAGGGAGTGGTGTCCATCTGCGTGTCGAGCACTGCACCATTGAGCGCTCCGAAGCACCCGAAAGCGTCGCCCGAGAAGAGGATGCGCTCCGTGGCATCGTACGAAACCATGGTCTCGGGCCAGTGCAACATGGGCACCAAGTGGAAATGCAGCTCGTGGTATCCGAGTTTCAGCACATCACCTTCGCCCACCTGCAGATAGTTGTCCGAAAGCGCTGCTTCGCCATAATAACCGCGCAGCATGTCCAGCGTTTTTGCGTTACCCACCACGCGCATTTCGGGGAAGCGTTGGCGCACCTGCGCAATGCTGCCCGAATGGTCGGGCTCCATGTGATTGATTACCAGATAGTCCACCCGATCGATGCCGAGTGCGTCGATTTTATCCAGGAATTCGGAGAGGAAAGCCGCATCCACCGTGTCGATGAGCGCCACTTGCTCGTCGGCAATGAGATAAGCATTGTATGACACTCCCGAAGGCAATGCCCAAAGTCCCTCAAAGCGGTGCTTGTTTCGGTCGTTCACTCCCACATAATGTACGTGTCCTTTCAATTTCATAAGTCTTATTCTTGTGTTTTTTAGGTTGTGTTTATAAGGTTGTCTCTTGGTTGTCAGCATTCGTCATCGGCCATGTCGAGTGCACGGAAGACGAGCGAGGCTTCGAAGCCTCGACCGGCAGCAAAGCGCGCCAATTTCTGCTTTCGCTCATAGCCCTCCACACCTTGCAGCGTGCGACCCTTGGCCGTGAGCACGGATTGCAGCATTTCTCGGTAAGCATCCTCATCAATGGTGCTCAGAGCCTCAGCAATGTCGGAAGCCGACAGGCCTTTCTGCTGCAAGGCTGCACGCATCTTCATACGCCCCCAATGATCGTAGTTGAACTTATCGTGTACAAAGGCCCGCGCGTAGCGATTTTCATCTATGAAGCCCTCACGCTCGAGCTGCATCAGCACCTTCTCCACCGCCTCGGCCGAGAGTCCGGCCCGCAACCACTTTTGCGACCAGTCTGCCCGGCAATACTCACGCTGTGCACAGCGTGTTGCGGCCTGCGTATAGGCTTTTTCGGGTGTGAGCGCCACGATGCGGCGTGCCTTCTCTGCAACCATCTCCCCCACTCTATTTTTTCAACACACTGCGCAGCACAAACCACCCGTGCTGCCACAGCGTCAGCAACAGCCCGTAGTGACGCACCATGATGCGGAAGCGTTCTTTCAGCGAGGCTTTGTGATTTTGCGTAGTCAGTCCCTCACTCAGATAATTGGCCACCACGATTTCTGCATTGGTGAGCGGAAGTTTCTGCTTGCGGGCCGCCTTCATGATGCGTATGCACCAGTCGAAATCGGCCGAGAAGCGGAAATTCCGGTCATAGGGATTCGTTTTTGCCAAGTCGGTGCGGGCAAAAAAGGCTTGGTGGCAGACCAACATACCCGCCTTGAACGATCGCCAAGTAAGCTTGCGCGGCGGCGTGAGTCGGCGGCGGCGAATGAAAGCCCCCTCATCGTCCACCAGGTGCGTGTCTCCGTAAATCACGGCAGGGCGTCCCCCCTTTTCGGCCAGCGCAGCCTGCGCTACAGCTGTGAGTGTGGAATTTTGGTGAAAGGTGTCGCCGGCATTGAGAAACACGATGTAATCTCCGGTAGCCATGTCGAGGGCTTTGTTCATGGCATCATAAAGTCCTTCGTCGGGTTCGGAGATACAGGCAATCTCGTGCCGCACCGTAGCTATGCTGTTACGTTCTTGATAATGGTGCACGTGTTCGAGCGTATTGTCGCGCGAATTTCCGTCAACGATGACGTGTTCCACGTAAGGGTAATCCTGCGCTTCCACACTGCGTATGGTGCGCTCCACCAGTGCTCCTGCATTATAGGTAACAGTAGCCACGGTGATTTTTAACGGAGGTTCTGACATGTTGTTGGGTCGTTGGTTGTTGTATGTGGTTGATAGATTTTCTTGAAGTGCTTTCAGAGAGTTTGCGAAGGGGAAAATCTTTCCTCATTCCGCACCATCCAATCGCTCGTAGAGCTTGAGGAAACGCTCGGCCACGACGCGCTCCGAATAGGCATGCTCGGCCTTCTGTCGGGCAGCTTCGGAGAGTTCGTCATAATGGTCTGCAAAGAGTGTGGACAGGATGCCCTCTTCCAGGTCTGCCACGTCCTTGTATCGCACCAGGTAGCCGTTTTTTTCGTGGTCGATCATCTGCGGCAGACCTCCCACGCGGAAAGCCACGCAAGGCACACCGCAAGCCATGGCCTCGGCCACGGTGTTGGGCAGGTTGTCGGCCAAAGTCGGCATCACCAGCACATCGGCCGCACGATAGAGCAAGCGCATCCGCGCCTCGTCGGAGACATACGTCTGCGGGTAGGCCGGACAGGCAAATGCATCGGCCAACAACTCGGCCTCGCGCCCCACAGGCACCACTCCCAGCTGTCCACGCATGGAGGAGTGATGCCGGCACACCGACTGCACGGCGTCGCGCAGGAAGTGGATGCCCTTGTTTCGGTCGGTCGCCTTGTAAGCCACAAACAGCAGCAATCGACGGTCCTCCGGTAATCCCAATTCGCGGCGTGCGGCCCGCTTATCTCCGGGGGTGTAGAAGGAAGTGTCGATGGGGTTGGTGATGCTCTCCACGGTGTGTCCCTGCAAGAGCGGAGCGCGTCGGGCAATGTCTGCCAGCCAGTCGCTGCATGCCACAAAGCTGATGTTGCCCATGGAGAACACTTCCTGCTTGCGTCGATAGGTGCGCGCCGACAGGTCGTTGGGACTGCCACCGCCATAAAGCATGGGGCACTCGCCGCAACCCGTGAGCCAACGCTCGCAAGCGGCTGCCTGATGACAGATGCCAGTGCAGGGCCACATGTCGTGCAGGGTCCAAACCACGCGCTTGCCGGAGCGAAGAATGCGTGCTATATCCGTAAGCGACAGCATCCCCTGGTTGATCCAATGGAGGTGCACCACGTCGGCTTCGCGAAACACCTGGAACTTCGTGATGTCCGTGCCGAAATGCGCATGGTCCACTTCGAAAAGCCGGTGTCGATGGAAACGATTGGCGGCAAAGATTTCAGCTCTTTCGGCCACAAATCTGAGTTTGTTCAACGGCGACGGAGGCAAGGCGTGCACGCGAGGATTGTCGGTGAGCTTGTCGCGCACGAGCATCTCCGCCTGCTGCCCATTGTTGTTCAGGGCTTCCATGAGCCGGTGCGCCGCGATGGCAGCTCCACCGGTGTGCTCGGATGTATTTACGAGTAGTACACGCATATTTGTTCCTTATTGGTGCAAAGATAGTGAAAGGCGAGCGGAGAACAAAGCGAAACTTTGTTTCTGCTTTTTATCCCGAGCCGAAGCCTATTCTTGGGCAAAGCCAAAGATAGTGAAAGGCGAGCGGAATGCCTGCAAATCACGTAGTGAATTTGCAAAGGCTTGCCCGAGCCGCGTCCTATCTTATCCAAAGATTGTGAAAGGCGAGCAAAAAGATGAAGAGGCACACCGTTTTCCTCTGACACTTTGCCAAAAATTTCCCCTCCGGACGGACAAAAATTTACACGGCGTTTAGAATTTTCTGCAGTGCTTGCAGATTTTTCTAAACGCCGTGTAGAATTCAGCGCAAGGCGTGGGCGAAAACACCCTCCCCTCGCCTATTCTCGAATATACTCACTCCAATCGGTAAGACGCATGTCGCCCTTGCGACGATAGGTGTCGTGCATGGCAAAAGCAGCCGGCAGAACGTGGTGCGTATGACCTCCGTAACGCTCGGCCAGACGCAGATAGTCGCGCAACAAGGGGCGATAATCGGGGTGCGCTATCTCAACAAGCGCTGCTGCCTTCTCCATCGAGCACTTACCACGCAGGTCTGCCACACCATACTCCGTAATCACGGCGTCCACATAGTGCTCCGTGTGGTCCACGTGCGAGCAAAACGGCACTATGGAGCTGATTTTTCCATCCTTGGTGGTCGAACTGCAGGTAAAGGTGGCAAGCATCGCGTTGCAAGTGAAGTCGGCCGAACCTCCCACCCCGTTCATCATTCGAGTGCCGCCGATTTTCGTACTATTGACATGGCCATACACATCCACCTCGATGGCTGTGTTCATAGAGCAGATGCCCAGCCGCGCGATGATTTCGGGACAGTTGGAGAGCTCGGAGGGACGCACCAACAGGCAGTCGCTATAGTGCTCGATGTCGTTGCACAATTCGCGCAGCGGTTCCGGACCGATGGTCAGTGCTCCCGTGCTGGCCGCCTTCACACGGCCGTTCTTGATGAGACGCAGCGGCTCTTCCTGCAACACTTCCGTGTAAATGCTGAAGCACGGCACATCTTCGCACTCGCCCAGCGCACCCAGCACAGCGTTGGCGCCACTTCCCACCCCGCTCTGCAGGATGAGGCGGTCGCGACCGATGAAACCACGGTTCATGTTGTCGACCAGGAAGTCGGCCATGTTGCGACCGATAGCATCGGTGATGGGAGTGCCGGGAGTCATTGAGCGGCTCTCGTCGGGCAGATTGCAACGCACCACTCCCAACACGCGCTTGGCTTCCACCTCGATGTAAGGCTGCCCGATGCGCTTCAGCGGATGCGTGATGCCTATCGTGGTGCGACTCCAGGGGTTTTCGATTTCGTAGATGTCGTGCAGACCGATGAGGTTGGTAGAGTGCCACTCGTTGAGTTCGATGAAGATGCCGCGCTCTGCCAGTCGACAGATGGTGGGTGCGATGCCGATGCCGGCAGTGGGATAGATGCGCACCTTGCCGGCTACCAATTCGATGTGGCAGGCTTCCACGATGCCCCACGTGGGAGGCCCGGTGATGCCCTGCCGCAGAAAGGTAGCGTTGTCCGACAGGTTGAGGTCGCTATACCGCACGCGGCCATCGTTGAAAGCCTTTCGGATTTCCGCATTCACGGTGAACGGAAGTCGGCGGTCGATGGCGTCGGCTGCAGCCAGCTCGCCGTCGCAACTGGCCCCGATGCTCGCTCCCGTGATCACGTCGACACGAAACGGGCGACCCGCCTCGTGCTCGCTGCGGGCACGGCGTGCAATCTCGGGAGTGATGCACTTGGGCGAACCGGCAGGTCCGAAACCGCCCACACCCAACACATCACCATGGTTGACCATTGCGGCAGCTTCGGCCGCGCTTATATAGGATAATGTCATGCGTTCGGAATTTTGCAAAATCGACGCAAAATTACGGAAAATGCTACAATTCGCACACATGATGTATGCAAAACCGTCCAAACGGGAAGTAAAAACCCGTTTGAACGGTTCAAATGTTTTGTCAACAAAAGATAAAATCCTCACTCGCCCGACTTTCGACTCCGAAAGGGCGGCGAAAGAATGGGAGAGGGGAGCGCTTATTCCTGTCGGCCGTAACCGTCGGCCTCGATGAGAGCCAAGAGTTTTTCCACCGCATCTTCAGCCGGAATGTTGCGCTCCACACACACCTTTCCGCGATACAAGCTAATCTTTCCGCGAGCTGCACCCACGTAACCATAATCGGCATCGGCCATCTCGCCGGGGCCGTTGACGATGCAGCCCATGATGGCAATCTTCAAGCCGGTGAGGTGTGCCGTGGCGGCTTTCACGCGTGCAATCGTCGCAGGCAGATCGTAGAGCGTGCGACCGCAGCCCGGGCAACTGATATACTCGGTTTTTGTGGTCCGCGCACGGGTGGCCTGAAGTATGGCGTAGGCTGTTTCGTCCACCACGGAGTGGGGGAGGGGAGTGCTTTCGCGCGGTGCATCATTGTAGAGGAAAATACCGTCCGTGAGTCCGTCGAAGAGCAAAGCACCCATGTCGGTGGCCGACTGCAATTGGAAATCTTCCTTCGCACCGGCATCGTGATTGTAGTGTTGAAAGAAAATCACCGGAGTGGGGATGCGTTCTCGCCAGAGTTCGTGTACAAGTGCGCGGAGTTCGCCCAGACGATTCTGGTGGCCACTCTGCGCTATCACCACCATTTCGGGATGAGCACGGAGGCACGCTTTCACCTCGTCGGTGAGCTGGGCGTAACTTAGGAAAAGGAATTTCAGCGATGCCGACGAGGCGGCCACCGTCATCAACATGTTGGAGGGATAAGCCGGATAGGTGTCGGGGTCTCCCGTCCACACATCTGCATCGACGATATAGGCTGTGTCGATGCGCTTGTCGCGTGGCGGAAGTTGCCGACCGCAATAGATATAGTCGGGCACCAATGCGCCCACTTCGGCAGAGCCGTCCAGACGCGCCGCAACGACTACGGGAACTTGATCACCGCCGATGTTCTTCACGGCACAGGTGGGGCGACGTCGCGGATGCAGATAGTCGAACTCGGGAGCGGGTTGGCCGGGAATAAGATGGTGTCCGGCACGCCGCACGACGTATTCGGCCAATCGATAAGCCACCGGAATTTCGGTTTCGGGCGGTTCGCTGAGCGATACACGCAACGTGTCGCCGATGCCATCGCACAGCAGCGCTCCGATGCCCGCTGCGCTCTTGATGCGACCGTCTTCACCTTCACCGGCCTCCGTCACGCCGAGATGCAGAGGGTAGTCCATGCCTTCGCGCTCCATCGCCGCACACAGCAGACGCACGCTCTGCACCATCACCACGGTGTTGCTGGCTTTGATCGAGACGACCACATCTTTGAAATGCTCTTTCTCACAAATGCGCAGGAACTCCATGCAACTCTCCACGATGCCCTCGGGCGTGTCGCCGTAACGGCACATGATGCGGTCGGAGAGCGAGCCGTGGTTCACACCGATGCGGAGTGCCGTGCCGTGCTGCCGACAGATGGCGAGCAACTGCAGAAATCTCTCCTCCAGGCGACGGAGTTCGGCAGCATACTCCTCGTCGGTGTACTCCAAGTGCTTGAACTGCCGCGCCGGGTCCACATAGTTGCCGGGATTGATGCGCACTTTCTCCACAATGCCGCCGGCAGCCACATCGGCCACGCGCGGATTGAAGTGTACGTCGGCCACCAGCGGTCGGTCGTATCCGGCAGCTCGGAGCACCGCCTTGATGTTTCGCAAGTTCTCGGCCTCGATGGTGCCCTGCGTGGTGAGACGCACATAGTCGCCGCCGGCGTCCATGATGCGCTTACACTGCTCCACACACGCCTCGGTGTCGGTAGTCGAAGCCGTGGTCATGCTCTGAATGCGCAGGGGCGAATCTCCGCCGAGCGGACGGTTGCCCACTTGCACCTCGTGCGAAACACGGGGATGGTAGTTGAAAATATCCATATAGCTTTTGTGAGTTTTCGGGATGTTATCACAGAGTCGGCCGTGCCGCTCTCTTAGTTGGTCTTGTATTTGTAAGAAACGGTCGCCAAGTCTTCGTTTGCCTTCACTATTTTCTGCTTCAATCCCTCCTTATGGGCAGCCAGACGATCGGCCAATGCCTCATCGGAGAGTGCCAGCATCTGCGCTGCCAATATGGCGGCGTTCATTGCGCCATTGACACCGACGGTTGCCACCGGTATGCCGGGAGGCATCTGGACGATGGAAAGCAGAGCATCGAGGCCGTCGAGCATTCCCTTGATGGGCACGCCGATGACGGGCACCGTGGTGCAAGCGGCAATCACGCCGGGCAGTGCCGCAGCCATGCCGGCACCGGCAATGATGACGCGCAGACCGCGCTCCTGGGCCGTACGGGCAAACTGCTCCACCTCGGCCGGTGTGCGATGCGCCGAGAGGGCATTCATCTCAAAGGGAATCTCCATTTCGTCGAGAAACTTGGCAGCTTTTTCCATCACGGGCAAATCGCTCGTGCTTCCCATGATGATACTTACGATAGGTGTTTGCATGATTTATGTCTTTAGGTTTGTTTTTCTTGTTCAAGTCCTCAATTTTCCCCTCACACACACAGCACACTCAGAAAGCCGCAGAGCACTCCCACAAGCACACCCAGCCCCACTTCGCCCAATGTGTGTTGTCGCAGGATGAGGCGGGCCGAAGCCACTGCGCCGGTCAGCAAAACAGCCGAGCACAGCGCCCACATGGGATTGAAGACAAAAATGATGGAGAAGCCCATCAGTGCACCGACCACGCCGCCGGCAGCCGCCGAGTGTGCGCTTACCTTCTTGCGGAGGTTGATCAAGGCACACACCACCTGTATGGCCAGAGCCGCGACAATGATGCCGAGCGTAAAATGAGGCATGTGTATGCGCCGCATCACATAGAGCAGAGATGCGTACGAGAGGATGGAAATCAGATAGGGGACGTAGCGATTCTGACGATGCCCCAATTGGCGGCTTGTCAGCTTGTTTACCTTTCGATAAACATAGATGGAAAGCCGTGGCAGCAGCACGGTGAAGGTATAGACAATGGCCAGCAACAGCACCTTGTAGGACAATGGTAGCAAGTGCAGGTAGCTGAACACCAAGAGCAAAATGAAAGCCACCACCGGCAAGTAGAACGGTGAGAACAGCAACGATACGGCCTGTGCGGCCAAGATGAGAAATCGGTGGTTCATCTGAAATTATTTGTGTGTGCTTTCGTCTATTTTGAAAGGGCTTACTGCAAAAGTGGAACGGCTTGCCACTTTTTTGGCAGTGCTTGCCGGTTTTTTGGCAGGCCTTGCCAGTTTTCTATGAAGCTGCTGCTATCTGCGCAGTCGCGCCGGCGGAAATCCCATCTGCTCGCGATATTTCGCCACAGTGCGTCGCGCCACGGGGAAACCGGCTTCCTTGAGCCGTTCGGCCAACACCTGATCGGCCAGCGGTGCTTTCCGGTCCTCCTTCTCCAGCAGTTCGCGCAATGCAGCCTTGACGCGGCGCGCCGAGAGTTCGTCGCCCGAATCGGTTACAAACTGTGTGGAGAAAAAGAACTTCAGCGGATAAACGCCATAATCGGTTTGTACGTATTTGCTGCCCGTAACGCGCGAAACGGTGGAGATGTCCACGCCGATGCGCGAAGCCACGTCCTTCAGCGTCATGGGGCGAAGGCGGGTCTCGTCGTCCTCGTCGAAAAACGGACGTTGCAGTTCGACGATGGCCCTCATGACGGCCAACAACGTCTGCTGCCTGCGGCGAAGGCTGTCTATGAAGGTGACGGCTGCCTCTACCTTGCGACGAGCGTAGGTGTAGGCATCGCGCTGCTCCCGACTGAGGGACGCACTGCTGCCGGCATAGGCGGTCACCGTATCACGGAAGGCGCGACTCACGCGAAGCTCGGGCACTTCGCCACGATTGAGGCTGATGCTTGGCACCCCGTCGCTGCTCACGCTGACATAGAAGTCGGGGATGATGGTCGGCGCTCCCATCGATGCACTCTCGGAGAGGGCACTGCCGGGTTGCGGATTGAGGTGTGTCAACTCACGCCGTATTTCTTCAAACTCATGCTCCGTCACTCCCAGGCGCGACATGATATTATTCCACCGCTTGTGCATGAAGTCGTCGAAGCATCTATCCACCACATCGAGTGCTTGCGCACGATGCGCAAAGTGCCGCTCCGGGTCGGTGAGCTGCAAGCGCAGACACTCCTGCAGGGTGCGGGCACCGATGCCACGCGGCTCAAAGGTTTGCAACACGGAGAGCAGATGCTCCAACTCGTCTTGCGACGTCTCCACATTGTGATAGATGGCCAGCTCGTCCTCAATGGTGAGCAGCGGCGTGCGGAGCAGACCATCGGCGTCGAGCGAGCCGATGAGATATTCCAGCACTCGGCTTTCGTGCTCAGTCAAGTCGTTTTCGGCTATCTGGCGTTGCAGATTGTCGTAAAAGGAGGCTGTCTCGGCTTGCGGCACTTCGCGATATTCACGATTGGCATCGGCACGCTCCTGAAGGTAGGAGGGAATTTCGTCTTCCGAACGATAATCGCCCAGCGCGTCATCCAGACTTCCGGCCTCGGCTTCGGGCGCATCGGTGTCGTATCCCACAGCTTCGTCGGCAGGGTCGGAGGTTTCGGCATAGTCGTCGGCATCACCGCCGGCCTCTTCGAGCGCAGCGTTGTCCATCATCTCGTTTTGCACCCGCACGGCAAGATCGGCCACGGGCAGTTCCAAGAGTTTGGAGAGTGCCAGTTGCAAAGGCGAAAGTTGCTGTTGCTGCGTTTGAGATTGCGTTTGTTCGAGTCGTTGCGCCATGCAGAATTTTCTTTTTACAATGCAAAGGTAGGAAAAAGCCCACGACTATGACTGCCCAACGAATATAAAAAAGGCCCGAAAGCCGTCTTGGAGAGCTTCCGAGCCTTGTGGAGTTGCCTCAGGGGCTTGCATCAGAACATGTAAGCCACCTGCACCTGGAAGGTATTGGTCTTGTAGTCGTCGCCTTTGCCCACAAGGCCGCCTGCCACGTTTGAAAGAACGGTTTCACCCATCTTTCCCAATCCGAAGTTGTAGCCTACGCCCACCTCGAGGTGTCCCAACACTTTCACACCGGCACCCACGTTCCATGTGGTCACCATGTTGTTGCTCTTGAACATGCCGTTGCCGTTGTTATAGTTGGTGGAGAAAATGTTCCACTCGCGGTCGCCGATGTTAAATCCGAACTGCGGACCTGTGGCTACATAGACCGAAGCCACCTTTCCGAGGCCGATGTTGTAGCGCACGTTGATGGGAATTTCGATGCTGCGGAAGGTTTTTGAGTTTCCTTCAAGCTGTTGTGCATCAGCACTCAGTTTGCGCTGCGAATACTGCACCGAACCGTCGAAAGCCAAACCGAGCGGCAGCGAGAAGGCCACCTTAGGACCGATGTACCAACCGGCGCGATTGTCGCTGCTGAGGTTGTCGGCCCATTCGCCTTTGAAACTCACTTTCGAGAGGTTCATACCTCCCACAACGCCCCACGAGAAGCCTTGTGCGGCAGCCGGAGCAGCCCAAGCAGCAGCCAGGACCACGGCCATGATTGTCAGAATTTTCTTCATTGTGTTTTGGATTTAAGTAAAACAAAAGAGGCATCCGCACCACGCCTTTTGAGGAACGCGGCAGCGGATGCTTGTTTTTTTACGCGGGAATGATACCCATCGACACGAACAACGGGTGCTGAATGGCATAGACGGCGATACCTGCCAAGTAACCGGCGAGAGCCAGCCATGAGATATTCTTGAGGTACCAACCGAAGGAGATATTCTCCAGACCCATCACTACCACACCGGCAGCCGAGCCAATGATGAGCATAGAGCCTCCCACACCGGCACAGTAGGCCAGGAGCTGCCAGAAGAGACCGTCCTGAGCCAAAGCACCTGCGGCCTCGATGGTATACATTCCCATGCAGCCGGCCACGAGAGGCACGTTGTCAACAATGGAAGAGGCTGCGCCAATCACGCCGGTGATGACATAATAGTTGGCATCGGTTGCTTCGTTCAGCCACTGGCCGAAAGCGCAGAGCACACCCACTTCCTGAAGTGTAGCCACGGTCATCAGAATACCGAGGAAGAACAGGATGGTGGTCATGTCTATCTTCTGCAACATGTTGGTAACACGGTGTGTAGACATGAGATGGGCATTCTTCTTTCTGGCAAGGAGCACCTCAACCGCGGTCCAAAGTACACCAAGCACCAACAGGATGCCCACATAGGGAGCAAGGTGGGTCAGCATCTTGAAGATGGGCACAAACAACAGACCGCCCACACCGAGTACAAACACGATGTTACGCTCTTTCTTCGAGAACTCCTGACCCTCATTGTCGGCGGCATCTTCCTTTATCACAGGCAGCTCGCCCTTGAATCGGAAGTGCAACAGGATGCACGGAACAAGCAGACTGGCCACCGAGGGCAGGAACACCTGAAGAATCACTCCGGTGGTGGAGAGCATGCCACGCACCCACAACATAATGGTGGTCACATCGCCGATGGGCGAGAAGGCACCGCCGGCATTGGCCGCCAAGATGATGAGACCGGCAAAGAGGAAACGGTCTTCGCGGTCGGCCACCAACTTGCGCAACACCATGATCATCACGATGGAGGTGGTGAGGTTGTCGAGCACAGCCGATAGGAAGAAGGTCATCCACGCCATGCGCCACATCAGCGTACGCTTGCTGGTGGTCTGCAGACGCTGCTTCACGAAGTTGAATCCTCCGTTGGCATCCACAATCTCGACGATGGTCATCGCACCCATGAGGAAGACGATGATTTCGCAGGTCTCGGACAAGTGGTGAAGCATGCGTGTCGACACCGTTTCGCCATCACCAAGTGCCAGCACACCGGTATTCACTCCGATGGTGAAGAGCGTCCAAGTGAAAGCGCACATCAGCAAGGCTACGGGCGCCTTGTTGATTTTCGTACCGTGCTCAAGCGCGATACAAGCATAGCCGATAATAAACACGGCTACGATGATAGGTGTAATCATTGCTATATAATTTTAAGTTAATATGCGCATAGAAAACCTTGCAAAGGAATGCAAACAAATCGAGTTTGCCAAGAAAAAGCAACCATAAATGCCCCGTTTCTTCGGTTTCAGCGAAAAAGTAGTACCTTTGCCTCGCAAAATCACCGCCCCTGTAGTTCAACGGATAGAATAGAAGTTTCCTAAACTTTAGATAGGAGTTCGATTCTCCTCGGGGGTACACCGCTCGGTTGCGAAAGCCATTCCTCACCCCGGAATGGCTTTTGTTTTACCCTTCGTCCAAGGAGAGAAAATCTGCAAGGCGTTCTGAATTTTCTGCAGTGCTTGCGGAAAATTCTGCAGTGCTTGCAGATTTTTCCAAACACCTCTCCGAAAAACGCACAACAAACACGCATCGACTTAAAAACGATAGTCAACGAGAGCACAGGCTGCCGCAAGCCCGTACCGAGTACTGCCTTGCTTATGGAAAAGCGCAAATAAATTTGGCTTTCCACTCGCCTTGCACTACCTTTGCCCCCCAAAACACAGCCTGCCTTATGCAAAAGAATTTGGTAATTGTCGAATCACCGGCCAAAGCCAAGACCATCGAGAAGTTCCTAGGTAAGGACTTCAAAGTGCTGTCCAGCTTCGGCCACATACGCGACTTGAAAAAGAAGGACTTCGGAGTGAATCTCACCACTTTCGAGCCGGAATACGAAATCCCCGCCGACAAAACGCGCGTGGTGAGCGAACTGCGGGCACAAGCCAAGAAAGCCGAAGCCGTGTGGCTCGCTTCCGATGAAGACCGCGAAGGAGAAGCCATCGCCTGGCACTTGGCCGAAGTGCTCAAGCTCGACCCGAAAAATTCGCGTCGCATCGTGTTTCACGAAATCACAAAGCCCGCCATCTTGGCAGCCATCGAGAATCCGCGAAGCATCGACCTCAACCTGGTAGACGCACAGCAGGCACGCCGTGTGCTCGACCGCCTGGTCGGCTTCAAGCTCTCGCCCGTCTTGTGGCGCAAGGTGAGACCCAAACTCTCCGCCGGACGTGTGCAGAGTGTGGCTGTGCGACTCATCGTGGAGCGTGAACGCGAAATCGAAAGCTTCAACGCAGAAGCCTCTTACCGCGTCAGCGCCCTGTTCAGCGTTCCCACCACCAACGGAAGCACCGCCCAACTGCGGGCTACCCTCGGCACACGATTTAAGACGCAGGCTGAGGCTGAGGACTTCCTCAACCATTGCCGCACAGCGCGTTTCACCATTTCGGCAGTCAATACACAACCCACCCGCCGCACACCGGCACCGCCTTTCACCACCTCCACACTGCAACAGGAGGCCGCACGAAAGCTCGGATTCCCGGTGGCAACCACCATGCGCGTGGCGCAAAATCTATACGAAGCCGGACACATCACCTACATGCGTACCGACTCGATGAACCTCTCGACCCTGTGTCTCAACAGTTGCGGCACCGTGATAGCCGACCGAATGGGAAAAGCCTACCACCAACGCCGACAATACCACACCAGTTCCAAGGGTGCACAAGAGGCGCACGAAGCCATCCGCCCCACCGACATGACAGCCGACACCATATCCGGCACATCGCAGGAACAACGCTTGTATCAGCTCATTTGGAAACGAACCATCGCCTGCCAAATGGCAGATGCACAACTCGAGAAGACAACTGTCAGCATCGACGTCGAAGGCCGCGACGAGCAGTTTGGCACTGTCGGCGAAGTGGTGAAATTCGACGGCTTCCTGAAAGTGTATCGCGAAGGACACGACAACGAAACCGACAACGAAGCCGAAGGACGCCTGTTGCCACCCATGAAAGTTGGCACCGACGTGAGCCGCATCGAAATGGCTGCCGCCGAACGCTACTCGCAACCCCCGTTGCGATATACCGAAGCGGCACTCGTGCACAAACTCGAGGAACTCGGCATCGGTCGCCCCTCTACTTATGCCCCCACCATCTCCACCATCCAACAGCGCGAGTATGTCATCAAGGGCGACAAGGAGGGTACACAGCGCAGCTACACCGTGCTCACACTCACCGACGACACCATCGCACACGAGACCCACACCGAAGTGGTGGGCAATGAGAAAAACAAGCTCTTGCCGACCGACATCGGTACCGTGGTGAACGATTTTCTGCAAGCCAATTTCCCGGACATCATGGACTTCCACTTCACCGCCAATGTGGAGAAGGAATTTGACGAAATAGCCGAGGGCGACAAGCACTGGACGGAGCTTATCCGGAACTTCTATGCCGACTTCGACCCTCAGGTGGAAAAAACCATGGCCGAACACACCGAACATAGGGTCGGCGAGCGCGAACTTGGCAAAGACCCGGCCACCGGCGAACCCGTCATGGTGAAAATCGGACGCTTCGGCCCCATGGTGCAAATCGGCTTGCCCGGCAATGAGAACAAGCCGCGCTTTGCCACACTTGCCCCCGGACAGAGCATCGCCACCATCACGCTCGAAGAAGCTTTGGAACTGTTCCGTCTGCCACGCACCGTGGGCGAATTCGAAGGCCTCCCCGTAGTAGTCAACATCGGACGCTTCGGCCCCTACGTGCAGCACAACAAGAAGTTCACCTCCATCCCCGAGGACGAAGACCCCATGTCCGTCACCCTCGAACGTGCCGTCGAACTCATCGAAGCGAAGCGCAAAGAAGAGGCCGCACGCCTCATCAAGCAATTTGCCGAGGATGCCGACCTGCAAATCATCAACGGACGCTACGGAGCCTATATCAGCTATCGACAGAAGAACTACAAACTTCCCAAAGAGCTGTTGGCAGATGCCGCAGCCGTAACCTACGAGCAGTGCATGCAGATTGTGCAAGAGCAGGACAAAGCCCCGAAAACCACCACGCGTCGCAAAAAGAAGTAAGCATGAAGTGCATCATCCTGGTTGGCTACATGTGCGCCGGCAAGACCACTGTGGGAAAAGCCCTGGCCAAGGAGCTGGGACGTACATTCTATGACCTTGACTGGTACGTGGAAGAGCGTTTTCACAAGAAGGTGCCCCAGATTTTTGCAGAGGAAGGCGAAGCCCGATTTCGCGACTTGGAGCGTCGCATGCTGCACGAAGTGGCCGAATTCGAGAACATTGTGCTCTCCTGCGGCGGAGGTACACCCTGCCACTTCGACAACATGGACTACATGAACTCGGTGGCCGAAACTTATTACCTCAAGGCCACGCCCGAAACGCTCATCCGGCACATTGCCATCAGCCGGGGAGAACGCCCACTGCTCAAGGGGAAATCGCCCGACGAACTCCGCGAATTTGTCAGCGCACAGCTGGCCGAACGCGAACCCTATTACGAAAAAGCGCAACACATCGTCGACATCAATGTGTTGGACAGTTTTGACAAGATAAAGGACATCGTAAGTTTAATCAAGCAGGAAACGGAAGCCGTCAACGCATGACCGGCATCACAACCTGCTTCACAAACACCGAACGCCCATGAGAAAATGGAGAATTGAGGACTCGGAAGAACTCTACAACGTGAAAGGCTGGGGCGCCAGCTACTTCGGAATCAACGAAGAGGGACACGCATACGTCTGCCCTCGCAAGAACGGTGTGCGCATCGACCTCAAAGAAGTGGTCGACGACCTCGCATCACGTGACATCACTGCTCCCGTGCTGCTGAGATTTCCCGACATTCTCGACAATCGCATCGAGAAAACCGCCGAGTGCTTCACCAGAGCCGAAAAGGAGTATAATTTCCAGGCCGAACACTTCATCATTTATCCCATCAAGGTGAACCAGATGCGCCCGGTGGTGGAAGAAATCATCAGCCACGGCAAGAAGTACAACCTCGGGCTTGAGGCAGGTTCGAAACCCGAGCTCCACGCTGTGCTGGCCACCAACATGGATAGCGACAGCCTCATCATCTGCAACGGCCATAAGGACCAGAACTTCATCGAACTGGCACTGTTGGCACAGAAGATGGGTAAGCGCGTTTTCCTGGTCATTGAGAAATTGCCGGAACTCGAGATTATTGCCCGCACAGCCGACAAATTGGGTGTGCGACCCAACCTGGGCGTACGCATCAAGCTCGCATCGTCCGGCTCAGGCAAGTGGGAAGAGAGCGGCGGCGATGCCTCGAAATTCGGCCTCAACTCCAGCGAACTGCTCAAAGCCTTGGAGATGCTCGACGAGATGGGCATGCGCGACTGCCTGAAGCTCATACACTTCCACATCGGAAGCCAAATTTCCAAGATACGCCGCATCTCCACCGCCCTGCGCGAGGCTGCACAGTTCTATGTGCAACTGCACGCCATGGGCTTCAACATCGAATTTGTGGACTGCGGTGGCGGATTGGGTGTCGACTACGACGGCACTCGTTCAAGCAACTCGGCCAGTTCGGTCAACTATTCCATACAGGAATATGTCAACGACTGCGTTTACACATTCGTTGACGCTTCCAACAAGAACAAGATACCGCATCCCAACATCATCACCGAAGGCGGCCGCTCGCTTACGGCACATCACTCAGTGCTCATCCTCGACGTAATCGAGGGCGTGAGCGTTCCGCACATGCCTGAGGATTTTCAGCCATCAGAGACCGACCATCAGCTGGTGCACGACCTGACGGAGATATGGGACAAACTGTCGTCGCGCTCGATGCTGGAAGACTGGCATGACGCCGAAGACATTCGCGAGGAGGCACTCGACCTGTTCCGCCACGGCATCATCGATTTGCGCACGCGTGCCCAGATTGAGAGCCTCTATTGGAGCATATCGCACGAGATTTCTGAGCTTGTGCACCACCAGAAGCACGTGCCCGACGAGCTTCGCAAGCTCGACAAGATGATGTCGGAGAAATACTTCTGCAACTTCTCGCTCTTCCAGTCGCTGCCCGACTGTTGGGGCGTGGACCAGCTATTCCCCATCATGCCCATCGCACGCCTCAACGAGAAGCCCACACGTTCGGCCACCCTGCAGGACATCACCTGCGACAGCGACGGAAAAATCGTCACCTACGTCAACCACAACCAGCAAACCAACTACCTGCCGCTGCACGCCATTCGCCGAGGCGAACACTACTACATCGGTGTTTTCCTCGTAGGAGCGTATCAAGAGATATTGGGTAACATGCACAACCTCTTCGGCGACACGAATGCGGTCCATATCTCCGTGGATGGCGACGACTACTCCATCGACAAGACCATCGACGGCGAAACTGTGGCCGACGTGTTGGAATACGTACAATACGACCCCAAACGCCTGGTGCGCCGACTCGAAAGTTGGATCAGCAAGGCGGTGAAAGAAGGACGCATCACCATTGAGGAAGGCAAGGAGTTCATCTCCAACTATCGCGCCGGCCTCTATGGCTACACCTATCTGGAATAAGCCCGTCGTTTCTGAACAAAGTCGACACCGGCAAGCATAAAAATCTGCACGGCGTTTAGAAATTTCTGCAAGCACTGCGGAAAATTCTGAACGCCGTGCAGATTTTTGCACAAAGCCTCATCCCCCGAAACCCGCACAATCCCGACGTCGCCGAAGTGCCCGAAAACACTTGCGAAACGCCCTGTTATCGCTGCACCACAAGTTTTTGTGCGCGCACGGGGGCTTGTTAGAAAACAAAACTGTACCTTTACACCCCGAAAATTGAAACAAAAAAACTCATGGAGCATAAATTCAACCGAACACTTGTAACCGCCGCGCTGCCCTATGCCAACGGAGGTGTTCACATCGGACACCTGGCCGGCGTCTACGTACCTGCCGACATCTACACACGCTACCTCCGCCTCAAAGGTCGCGAGGTGCTCTACGTATGCGGTTCCGACGAGCATGGCGTACCCATCACCATCCGTGCCCGCAAGGAAGGCTGCACACCGCAAGACGTTGTGGACAGATATCACAAGCTGATCAAAGAATCGTTCGAGGGCTTCGGCATCTCGTTCGACATATATAGCCGCACCACCTCCGAGACCCATCATCAGACGGCGGCCGACTTCTTCCGCCGCCTCTACGACAAAGGCGAATTTGTGGAGCGCGAGAGCGAACAGTACTACGACGAGGAGGCTCACACCTTCCTGGCCGACCGTTACATCACGGGCGAGTGTCCGCACTGCCATGCCGAGGGTGCCTATGGCGACCAATGCGAAAAATGTGGCACCGCGCTTTCGCCCACCGAACTCATCAACCCCAAGAGTGCCGTGAGCGGTGCCAAACCCGTGCTCCGTAAGACCAAGCACTGGTACCTGCCGCTCGACAAGCACCAAGCATGGCTTGAGCCCTGGATTACCGAGCAGCACCGCGAATGGCGCAGCAACGTGATGGGGCAGTGCAAGAGCTGGTTCGACATGGGCCTGCAGCCCCGTGCCGTGAGCCGCGACCTCGACTGGGGCATCCCTGTACCCGTCGAAGGCGCCGATGGCAAAGTGCTCTACGTTTGGTTTGACGCCCCCATCGGCTATATTTCGAACACCAAAGAACTGCTTCCCGACAGTTGGGAAAAGTGGTGGAAGCAACCCGACACGCGACTGGTGCACTTCATCGGCAAGGACAACATCGTGTTCCATTGCATCGTGTTCCCTGCCATGCTGAAAGCCGAAGGTTCATACATCCTGCCCGACAATGTACCCTCCAACGAATTCCTCAACCTCGAGGACGACAAAATTTCGACCTCGCGCAACTGGGCCGTTTGGTTGCACGAATACCTGGTCGACATGCCGGGCAAGCAGGACGTGCTGCGATATGTGCTCACCGCCAATGCTCCCGAAACAAAGGACAACAACTTCACATGGCGCGACTTCCAAGCCCGCAACAACAACGAGTTGGTGGCCGTCTACGGAAACTTCGTCAATCGCGCCCTGCAACTCACCAAGAAATACTACGACGGCATTGTGCCGGCATCCGGAACGCTCACCGAATATGACCTGGAGACCATCCGCGAATTCCGTGGTGTGAAGGAACAGGTGGAAAAACTCATTGAGGAATTCCGCTTCCGCGATGCGCAAAAGGAAGCCATGAACCTGGCACGCATCGGCAACAAGTATCTGGCCGACTCTGAGCCGTGGAAGGTCATCAAGACCGACCCCGAGCGCGTCAAGACAGTGATCAACCTCTCGTTGCAATTGGTGGCCAACCTCGCCATTGCCTTCGAGCCGTTCCTGCCATTCTCGTCAGAACGTCTGCGCACCATGCTCAACGTGGAGCGCCCCGAATGGGATCGTCTGGGCAGCACCGACCTCCTGGCAGAAGGACATCAGCTGAGCGAACCCGCACTGCTCTTCGAAAAGATTGAGGACGCTGTCATCGAAGCTCAAATCCAAAAACTCCTCGATACAAAAAAAGCCAACGAAGAAGCCTCCTACAAAGCCAACCCCGTGCGTCAGGACATCGCCTTCGAGGACTTTGAGAAACTCGACATCCGTGTCGGAACCGTCCTAGAGTGCGAACGAGTGCCCAAAGCCGACAAGCTGCTGCGCTTCCTCATAGCCGACGGACTGGAGAACCGCACCATCGTCAGCGGCATTGCCAAGCACTATTCTCCCGAACAACTCATCGGAAAGCAGGTGTGCTTCATCGCCAACCTGCCGCCCCGCAAGCTGCGCGGCATCGAGAGTCAGGGAATGATTCTCTCGGCAGAGAATTTCGACGGAGGCCTGAGCGTGCTCACCGTGGACCGCGAGGTGAAACCCGGAAGCGAGGTGAAATAACCAAGAAGCATCGATAACCACTGCCGACCAGCCCTCCAAAGAGAGGTCGGCACATCATAATAACGAGCGGAGGACTTACCCCTTACAGATAAGTCCTCCGCTCGTTTCGTATTCCCAAGTTCGTCCCCGTTCAGTCCTTGCGATGCAATTTGCACACCACGGGATGATGGTCGGAGAGGTAGACCGAATCCACCACATCCGCCTCGTAAGCCTCCCAATGGCTGCTGCAGAAAACGTGGTCGATACGCACAAACATGGCATCGCGATTGTAGCTGCGCCCCAATCCGTTGCCCGAAGCCCTGTAAGCATCGTGCAAATCGCGCCCTATGGTGTAACAAGTGTACGAAATCGGTGTATCGTTGAAGTCGCCGCACACGATGAGCGGTGTTCCGGCATGACGCTCCACGTAGTCGGCCACGGCATCGGCCTGCAAGCCTCGCCGAACACCAGCCCTTGAGATTTTGGAAACGAGCCGGCGCGACGTCCTGTTGGTGTTGACTTTCGGATTTCGCTCCACCATTTTCTTGAAATCCGAACGTTCGTCCCCGCTTAGATGCATCGACTCCAGGTGGCAGTTCACCACGATGAGCGTGTCGCCATCGGGATGCAGGAGCTTGAATGCCGCAGCTCCGTTCATCTTGCTACTGCATACCTTTTCTTTCCCCACAATGGGGTATTTTGAGAAGCACACCAATCGATTGTCCGACAACTTCACGCTATCGAAATGCACCAATCCACCTGTGCGCATCGTCTTCTTGATTTTTGCCATCACCTTGTCAGCGCAATAAGCCTCCTGCAGACACACGATGTCGGGCTGCCGAGCTGCGATAAAAGCGGCCGTGCGGTTGGTGTCGCCGTCCCAGTTTTTCGCCGTGCCCCAACCATGCACGTTGTAGGTCATCAGCGAAATGCTGCCCTCGGGGGCTGTTTTCTCGAAGTTGATCGGACAATATGCCATCACGCTGCCGAAACATGCCACCACACCGACCAACGGAATCCACGCCTGGCGCGGTGCAAAGAGCAGACAGAAGAAGAGCATCAACAGCGTTCCGGCCAGCAGAAACGGAAATCCCATGCCCGGCACCACGGCGTACGAACACCACGATGGGTTGACATAAACGCTGGCAGCACCGGCCCACAACAGCAACACCGAGGCCCAAGCAGCACCTGCGATGAAGCGTTGCCAAACGGATGTTTTCGTGTTTTTCTTCTGAGCTTGCGCCATGCTAAGTCCTTTCTTATTTACGGCTACCCTCGAAGAGGTCGCGTTTCTCCTCGTCGGTCAGGCTCTCATATCCCGACCGCTTGATTTTCTCCAGTATTTTGTCAACACGCTGTTCGCGCTCTGCCTTTCGAGCATTGAAGTCGTAATCCTCGCCACGGTCCTTGAAGTTTCGTCCACCGATGGTTACCTTCATGCGCGGCTTACCACCGAACACATCGCGGCACTTCTGTACACAGCGTTGCCACAATGAAGGTTTGCCCCAGGCTCCACCGCCATAACCATTGCGACCGTGATGACGCCAATACAAGAGCAGCAGCCAGCCGAAGAGCATTCCGCCAAGGTGCGCGAAGTGTGCAATGTTGCCGTCGGAGGTGAAAGCCGAGAATAGCTCGATGGCGGCATATCCGGCCACAAAGTATTTCGCCTTCATCGGTATGGGCGGAATGAGCAACATGATGCGCTCGTTGGGGAATGCCATTCCGTAGGCCAACAAGATGCCGTAGCACGCCCCGCTGGCACCAATGGTGGTCCAGAGGTTCAGATACGCAGCCTTGGTCATCACACTGACACCCGTGTTCACGAAGTCGTAATCAGCCAGCCCCGAGAGCAGATATTCGCCCGTTTGCCACAACTCCTGACAAATGCCGGCACCGATTCCGCACACCAAATAGTAAATCAGGAAGCGGCGCGAACCGAGCACCCCCTCGATGATGCGACCGAACATCCACAGGGAGAACATATTGAACAAGAGGTGGGTCAGATTGCCGTGCAAGAACATGTAGGTCAGCAACTGCCACGGACGGAAGTCGGGAGCCAACACATAATGCAAACCGGCAAAGTCGGAAAAATCGATACCACGCTGCTCGAACACATACTGCGCAAAGAAAGCCAAGCAGTTGATGATGAGCAAATTTTTGGTAATGGGCGGAATGTTTCTGAACATCTTATATATTATTATATGTATGAAGTGGGGGAGGCCCCACTCGTTTTTGGCGCAGCAAAGACAGTGCAAGGTGAGCGCAGGACCAAAGCGAGAACGCTGTTATCGCTTTTCATGCCGAACCGAAGCCTGTTTTGGCGAAGCAAAGACAGTGCAAGGCGAGCGCAGGACCAAAGCGATAACGCTGTTATCGCTTTTCATGCCGAGCCGAAGCCTGTTTTAGCGCAGCAAAGATAACACAAAGCAAGCGAAGAGCGGAACAAAACGCTTGTTTTAGCAATCGGTAACATCACGCACCGCTTCCCCGTTCACCACAAGGCACAAAAAAAGGGATACCGCTGTATCCCAACCTTAATTACCTTAAATCTAATACTATGAAAAACACGATGCAAAGGTACGGGTTTGCCCAACGTTTGCAAGAAAAACACACAAAAAAAACGTTGTCTTCGCGTTTTTTTAACACAAAACCTGCTTTTTGAAAACCAAGCTTAACAAACCCATCGATGCAACCACCATCACCGGCATCACACTTCCCACATCTGCCTTGCGACAATATGTGCGACACTCGGCCGACGCACCATCCACCGGCAGGACTCCCACCAAAAATCGCACGGCACACCCGCTTCGCGCCACATACGCACAGCGGAATTTTTCGCAGTGCTTCCGGATTTTTTTGCAGTGCTCGCAGAAAATTCTGCAAGCACTGCAGATTTTCACACACCGCCGGAACGGGCCGAAAACGTCAATTTCAAAGGCTGCAACCTTGTGAGTCCGAAAAAATCAGTATATTTGCACGTTCAAAACTATGCACAGGCGGCTCCTGCGTGCCTTGATGACCACACAGAGAGCAGTCGCTGAGGCTGAAAAACCTTGCAAATAAATTCATAATACATAAACACTTCATTCCAAAATGCAAAACAAAGGATTTGTAAAACTTATCGCAGTTCTGCTGACCCTGATTTGCCTTTTCTACCTCTCTTTCTCCGTGGTAACCAACCACTATGAGAAGAAGGCCGAAGCCATGGGCGAAAATGGAGCAGCATACCTCGACTCCATGCGTAATGAAAACGTGTGGTTGGGCTACACGCTGAAGCGTTGTGAAGAACTGCAAATCGGACTCGGACTCGACCTGAAGGGTGGTATGAACGTCATCCTCGAAGTGTCCGTACCCGATGTGGTGAAAAATCTCGCGGGTTCGAATGCCAATGACCCCAAAGTAGCCAAAGCCATTGCCGATGCACGCGCTGAAGCAAAGAATGGAACAGGCGACTTCGTGGAGCTTTTCGTAAAGAAATACCAAGAGCAAAACGGCAAGGATCAACTCGGAGGTATCTTCTCTCTGAAACTGAAAGAGCGCAACATCACTCCCAATTCTACCGATGAGCAGGTGCAAAACGTGCTCACTGAGGAAGTGAAAGCCGCAGTGGCCAACTCTTACGAGGTGGTGCGTCAGCGTATCGACCAATTCGGTGTGGCACAGCCCAACATCCAGATGCTGGAAGGCAAGGGTCAGATCGGACAAATCATGGTCGAAATGCCGGGTATCAAAGAGCCCGAACGTGTGCGCAAGCTCCTCCAGGGAAGCGCCAACCTCGAGTTCTGGGAGACCTACACTGTCAACGAAGTGAACCCCGCACTGGCTGCGCTCGACAAGCGCCTGGCTCAGATTGCCAAGGGTGAAACCGCAGCTACCGACACTGCTGCCACAACCCCGGTCGACACTGCTGCCGTGGCACAGCCCGCAGCAGCCGATTCAGCCTCCGCACTCAGCCAACTGAAGGGTGGACAGAAGAGCACCGAAGCTGCCGCTCCCGCTATCACCAACGAAAACCTGAAGAAGGACCACCCGCTGTTGGCACTCCTCCTGCAAGATCCCGGCTTCATGAGCCCGAGCGGATGCATCGTCGGTGTAGCCAAGAGTACTGACACTGCCGCCATCAACACTTACCTGCAGAGCGAAACTGCTCGCGAGTTGCTGCCCGCCGACCTGCGTCTGGCGTGGGGTGTGAAGCCTGTGAGCTTCATCAAGGGTAACTTCTTCGAGCTCTACGCCCTCAAGGCCGACAATGGCGCTCCTTCGATGGCCGGTGATGTGATTGCTGATGCCCGTGACGACTTCGACCAGTATCACAACCCCATCGTGTCGATGACCATGACTACCATGGGTAGCCAGGATTGGGCAAAGCTCACCAAGAAGAACCTGAAGAAGTGCGTAGCCATCGTGTTGGACGGATTTGTTTACAGCGCCCCCGTTGTACAGACCGAAATCACCGGCGGTACTTCACAAATCTCCGGACAATTCACCATCGAGGATACTAAGGACTTGGCCAACGTGCTGCGCAGCGGTAAGATGCCTGCCCCGACTCAGATCGTGCAGGAAGAAACCGTTGGTCCGAGCTTGGGTGCCGCTTCTATCAATGCCGGTTTCACTGCCTGCATCGTGGCTTTCGTTCTCCTCATGATTTTCATGTGCGCCTACTATGGCTTCATTCCCGGAATGGTGGCCAACTGCGCGCTCTTGTTTAACTTCTTCCTGACCTTCGGAGTGCTGACTTCTTTCCAGGCAGCCTTGACCATGAGCGGTATCGCCGGTCTTGTGCTCTCACTGGGTATGGCCGTTGACGCCAATGTGCTCATCTACGAACGTACCAAGGAAGAACTCCGCGCCGGTAAGAACATCAAGCAAGCCATCGCCGACGGTTATGGCAACGCGTTCTCCGCCATCTTCGACTCCAACCTGACTTCTATCATCACTGCCATCATCCTCTACAACTTCGGTACAGGACCCATCCGTGGCTTCGCCGTAACGCTGGCCATCGGTATCTGTGCTTCGTTCTTCACTGCAGTTTGGATGACTCGCATCGTGTACGAACACTTCACCAACAAGGAAAAGTGGCAGAACCTCACCTTCACCACCAAGCTCTCTAAGGGATTCCTGGAAAACACTGCCTACAACTTCATGGGCAAAGCCAAGAGTTCTTTCGTGATCTTCGGTGTGGCCATCTTGCTCTGCGCCGGCTTCCTGGGCCTCCGCGGATTGTCTAAGGGCATCGACTTCACCGGTGGACGCAACTTCGTGATCGAATTTGAGCAGAAGGATGTTACTCCCGAAGAAGTGAGAGAAGCTGTTGCCAAGGAAGTGAATGCGAAAGACCCTGACGCAAACGTCAGTGCCATTTCCATCACCACTACCAGCAACGAGGCCGTGCGTCTAACCACCAACTATCGCATCAACGACGACGCTGAAAACATCGACCAAGAAGTTGAGAAGTTCATCTATGATGCTTTGACAAAGGCAAAACTCATCACAGCTGATTACGCCACCTTTATCGACCGCGACAACAAGGCCGGTGGTTCTATCATCTCCGCTCAAAAGGTAGGTCCCTCGGTGGCTGCCGACATGGCTGCCGGAGCTGTGAAAGCCGTGATCCTTTCGCTCATCGCCATCTTCTTTTACATCCTCATCCGCTTCCGTGATGTGGCATTCTCCATCGGTTCTGTGGCTGCACTGACCATCGACACACTGCTCATCATCGGTATGTATTCCATCTGCTGGGGATGGGTGCCCTTCAGCCTCGAAGTTGACCAAACCTTCATCGGTGCAGTGCTGACTGCTATCGGTTATTCAATCAACGACAAGGTGGTGGTGTTCGACCGTATCCGCGAAAACATCGGTCTCTATCCCACTCGCAATCGTTTCGAGTTGTTCAACATGTCAATCAACAGCACTTTGGGTCGTACCATCATGACTTCCGGCACCACCCTCCTCGTGTTGCTCTGCATCTTCTTCCTGGGTGGAGACAGCATCCGTTCGTTCGCATTCGCCATGATTCTTGGCGTGGTGTTCGGTACGCTCTCTTCCATCTTCCTGGCTGCTCCCATCGCCCTCAAGGTGATTGGCAAGAAAGCTGCCAAGGCTGCGAAGTAAGCATTGACATCCGACAATAGATTTCTTCTTCGGGCGGCGAAACCTCAACCATGGGTTTCGCCGCCCTTGCTTTGGGGGCAAACGAAAGGACATCCCACATTTTTTTGCTACCTTTGCTTCGTAACCATTAATACCCACACCGCATGGCACCCAAAGAAGCACTCACACCGATGATGAAGCAGTTTTACGACCTCAAGGCCCAACACCCTGACGCCGTGTTGCTGTTCCGCTGTGGCGACTTCTATGAGACCTATTGCGAAGATGCCGTGCTGGCCGCTCAGGTGTTGGGCATCACGCTTACGCACCGCAACAACAAGGAAGCCCGCCCCACGGAGATGGCCGGATTTCCACACCATGCCCTCGACACCTATCTGCCGCGCCTCATTCGCGCCGGTTACAGAGTAGCCATTTGCGACCAGCTGGAAGACCCCAAACTGGCAAAAAAGCTGGTGAAGCGCGGCATCACCGAACTCGTGACGCCGGGTGTGGCACTCACCGACAACGTCTTGGTGAGTCGCGAGAACAACTTTTTGGCCGCCATTCATTTCGGCAAGGGCGAACTCGGCTTGGCGCTGCTCGACATCTCCACAGGCGAATTCCTCGTGGCCGAAGGCACACCCGAATACATTGACAAGCTGCTCAGCGGTTTTGCACCCAAGGAAGTGCTTGTGGAACGCGGCCGCAAGGACCGGCTCTTGTCGCTCTTTGGCAACAAACTCTTTGTCTACGAGATGGAGGATTGGGCCTTTGCCGACAGTGCACGCGAAAAGCTGTTGAAACATTTTGCGGTGAAGAACCTGAAAGGCTTCGGCGTTGACCACCTGCAAGCTGCCACCGTGGCAGCCGGCGCAGTGCTGTCCTATCTTGAGCTGACGCTTCACAACAATATCAAACACATCACACGCATCACACGCATCGAGGAGAGCCGCTTTGTGCGCATCGACAAGTTCACTGCACGCAACCTCGAACTCGTCAGCCCCATGTGCGAAGGTGGTCGCTCGCTGCTCAGCGTCATCGACCATACCCTCACACCGATGGGAGCCCGACAGCTGCACCGCTGGGTGATGTTCCCACTGCGCTCCGTAGCCGAGATAACAGCCCGACAGGCCGGCGTGGAGTTCTTCTTCCGTCACCCCGACTTCCGCGAACTGTGCCAAGAAGCGTTGTCGCGCATCGGCGACCTGGAACGCATTGTTTCGAAAGTGGCTGTGGCTCGCGTCAATCCGCGCGAAATGCAACAGCTGCGCGTGGCGCTCGACAACATCGGGCACATCCGCTCCGCCTGCCTCGAAGCCGACGACGAGAGCATCCGCTCCGTAGGTATGCGCCTCGACACTTGCGAAGAACTGGCTGCCCGCATTCGCCGCGAACTGCAGACCGACCCTCCCGCCATGCTCAACCGCGGAGGCGTCATCGCAGCCGGCGTGAACGAACAACTCGACGAACTGCGCAACATCTCCACCTCGGGCAAGGACTATCTGCTGCGCATCCAGCAGCGTGAAGCTGAAGCCACCGGCATTCAGAGCCTCAAGATTGGCTTCAACAACGTCTTCGGCTACTACATCGAGGTGCGCAACACTTATCGCGACCAAGTGCCCGAAACGTGGATTCGCAAGCAGACACTCGTCAACGCCGAACGCTACATCACGCAGGAACTGAAAGAATATGAGGAGAAAATCCTCGGTGCCGAAGAGCGCATCCTGTCGCTCGAAGCCGCCCTCTTCAACGACCTGGTGAGCGCCGCAACCGGTTTCATTGCCCTGCTGCAACGCGATGCCGCAGCCCTGTCGGAGCTGGACTGCCTGCACTCGCTTGCACAAGTGGCGCAGCAAAATCGCTACGTGCGCCCCGTCATCGACGAGAGCCTGCGCCTCGACATACGCCAGGGCCGCCACCCCGTCATCGAGACACAGATGCCTGCCGGCGAAGAGTACGTGGCCAATGATGTGATGCTCGACAGCGAGAAACAACAAATCATCATCATCACCGGTCCGAACATGGCCGGTAAGAGCGCCCTGCTGCGTCAGACAGCCCTCATCACACTGCTGGCGCAGATTGGCTCATTCGTACCGGCCGAACAAGCGCACATCGGACTGGTGGACAAAATCTTCACCCGCGTCGGAGCAAGCGACAACATATCGGCCGGCGAGAGTACCTTCATGGTGGAAATGAGCGAAGCCTCCAACATCATGAACAACCTCACAGCCCACAGCCTGGTACTCTTTGACGAACTGGGCCGAGGCACCTCCACCTACGACGGAATCTCCATCGCGTGGTCCATCGTGGAGCACATTCACGAGAACCCCGATGCCCATGCACGCACCCTCTTTGCCACACACTATCACGAGCTGAACGAAATGGAAAAGCTCTTTCCGCGCATTCGCAACTACAATGTGAGTGTTCGCGAAGTGAACGGCCGCGTGGTGTTCCTGCGCAAACTGATGCCGGGAGGCTCGGAACACTCCTTCGGTATCCATGTGGCAAAAATCGCCGGTATGCCCGCTTCCATCGTGAAGCGTGCCGAAACCATCCTCCACGAACTCGAAGCCAACAACTCGCACAACGGCAGCCACCGCGAAGCTGTGCAACGCATGGTCGAAGCTCCCTCAGGCGACAGCACACAGCTCAACTTCTTCCAACTCGACGACCCCGTATTGGCCCAAATCCGCGACCAAATCCTGCAACTCGATGTCAACAACCTCACCCCCATGGAGGCACTCAACAAGCTCAACGACATCAAGAACATCCTCAAGGGATAGGAGCGACGGAGGTACAAAAGAAATCGTCCATTCATTATTCACTTAAAACACAAGCATTATGAAAAATTGCATCGCACTACTCATCTTTTCTTTTCTCTGCACCGGCATCTTCAGCAGCTGCAACAAAATAGGAAAAATCATGTCCGCTTTGGAGAAAGAAACGCCTAAAGAAACCATCTACGTTCAAAACAAGCCGGACACCCTCGTTGTTGTCCATGAAAACAAAGAACAAGACGCCCTTCACACCACCTATATCGGAAAAATCGGTGATGACGATAGCGCAGTGCTGAGCCTAGACGGCGACGCCGGATGGTATTCTTACTACAACGGCAAAGTGAAACGCAACATCGAAGTGGTCAATTACGACAAGAGCAGCGGCAACATCGAACTGTATGCCTACGCAACAAAAAGCGCAGATTACATCGGCAGATTTGATGGCACAATAAAAAACAAGAACATCAAAGGAACATTCACCAACTACAAAGGCGTACAAGTGAAGTTTAACATGTCTGCCACCGAATAATCCGAAATTCCCCTCGCAATCACAACCATAAAAATAACGCTCCGAACCAAACATCAGTTTCTGTTCGGAGCGTTTTCTTTGGCTCTCCATAAACACCATGCCACTCGGAAAAAACTACGCGGCGTTCAGAAATTTCTGCAGTGCTCGCAGATTTTTCTGAACGCCGCGCTTACATTCATTCTGCCATATCACATGGCTCTTTTTGTGGCAAAAACGAGTGAAATAGCTGTTTTTGATGTTTCCAACCAACAAATTTTACAGAAATTGTCGGTTGCAATCGACAATTCCTTCTACTTACTTTTATTGAAATAGATCTTCTTTATTTTGTCTGTTCTGAAGTTTATCTAACATTACTTGTGAATTTAACTTATCAAGCAAGTTATTAAAATCATCTTCACACTCAAAAGTAAAATAAATAGTTTCATCAATGTATTCATTAGACGAAGCTGTAACTTTGGGTGCCCACACAGCCACCATCTTACCACTTTCAAGTATTAAGAACCTCATAGATATTTTTCTATTAAAATCAAACCACCATTTGGAACCTACCCATGCAACTGTAACAGAAGGGAACTTTATATCAAATTCTTTATTCATTTCTGTTACATTGTTATCCTTGGCTATTTTTACCCAACTTAGATATTTATCACGAAGTGCTATTAAACTTGCTTTAAATGTTTCCAAATCATCACCCCCTATATTAATAAAGGATTGGCTCGATTTCTTAGCTGATACTTCTATGTAAATATCACTTATTTTGTTGTTCTTTTGTGATGCTTCAATCGTAAATTCTTCCTTAAAGTAATTATTATAATATGTTCCTACCTCTTCTTGAGCCTTTAATGATATTGAAATAATAAAAAAGGCTACAAACAGTATACTCAATTTTTTCATTCTTTACTCTTAATATAATAATAGTATCCCTTACTCACTTTACGGCTTTTCAGGTTACTCCGATATCTCTTTGTGTGGGGTTTAGGAATACGCACAAAAAAAGCGCGAGACTTTTTAGTGTATTCTCTACCTTAGGTGTTTGGCGTAACCTGTTTCAATAGAATAACTAAAAGCCCACGCTTGCGACGTGAGCATTTTTGCTATTATTCCTATTGAAACCGTATTCAGTCGCCAAACTTTCAGGTAGTCGGAATAAAGCTAAAACGCTTTTCCAATATGTCTAAAATGTGCGTATCAACTTATACGCTATGCTTCATAGGCTGTTTGTTTTGAGGTTTGTCTTTTATTTGTATGCCGCAAAGGTAAGCAAATATATTATGCAATACTTTTTATCGGGTTGAATTTACAGCCCCAGGCGCTCGGAGATTTCTAGCATGGCTTGGATGGGGCGCAGGGCGGCTTCGGCGATGTCCGCCGGCACTTCCACCTCGGGGGCTTCAGCTTGCAGACACCGATACACCTTTTCGAGGGTAACGAGGCGCATGTAGTTGCACTCGTTGCAAGCACAGGCTGCGTCTTCGGGGGGAACGGGGATAAACTGCTTGTGGGGCGCTTTTTTCTGCATTTCGTGCAGGATGCCACTCTCTGTAACCACCAGGAAGGTGTCGGCCTCGTTCTCCACGGCATAGCGCAACAGGGCGGCGGTGCTGCCCACAACATCGGCCAGCTTCACAATGGCGCCTTTGCACTCAGGGTGCACGAGGACTTTGGCCTGCGGGTATTGTTTTTTGAGTTCCACGAGCTTCACCACCGAGAAGCGCTCATGCACGTGGCAAGCGCCGTCCCACAGCAGCATGTTGCGGCCGGTGATGCTGTTGATGTATCCGCCCAGGTTGCGGTCGGGTCCGAAAATCAGGGGTTGGTCTTCGGGAAAACTCTCCACAATCTGCCGTGCGTTGCTCGATGTTACCACCACGTCGGTAACGGCTTTGGTGGCTGCCGAGGTGTTGACGTAAGATATCACCTTGTGGTCGGGGTGTTGCTTCACGAACTCGGCAAACTTGTCGGCCGGACAGCTCTCGGCCAGCGAGCAGGTGGCGGCAGGGTCGGGCAGGAGCACCTTTTTCTGCGGGCAGAGTATCTTGTTGGTCTCGCCCATGAAGTGAACTCCGCACATCACGATGATGTCGGCCTCGGTCTTGGCGGCTTGTTGCGCCAGGGCCAGACTGTCGCCCACGAAGTCGGCCACTTCCTGCACTTCGGCTTCGGTGTAATAGTGCGCCATGATGATGGCATTCTTCTCACGACAAAGGTCGCGGATGGCCTTTTTCAGTTCTTCGCCCTGCGGCATGGCTTCTTCGGCCTTCGGCAGAGAGGTTGCGGGAATGTTTTGGGGTTTCATATTTCTTGTTTTTATATTCTTTTATCACTTTTCCTGCAGGATGGCATAGCCGGCGGCTTCGATGCCCACGTGGATGTCGCGGATGTGGGCGGCATTGCGTGTTTCGAGCACGATGCGCAGGTTGCAGGAGTTGACGTCCGGACTCTCACCGTTGCGCTCGTGGTGAATGGAGATGATGTTGGCACCATAGCGCACGATGACCGTGGTCAGGCCGAGCAACGAGCCGGGACGGTCGGGCATCTCGATGAGCATCTCGATGGTGCGGCCGCTCTTCATGAGTCCGCGGTTGATGATGCGGCTCAGGATGGTCACGTCGATGTTTCCGCCCGAAACGATGCAGCACACGTTGCGTCCCTCGAGGTCCACCTTGTTGAACATGGCGGCTGCCACACTCACGGCTCCGGCTCCCTCGGCGATGAGTTTGTGGTGCTCGATGAGGGTCAGGATGGCTGCACATATCTCGTCCTCGGTCACGGTAACGATTTCGTCGACGTAGTGCTGACACAGTTCGAAAGTGTGCTGCCCCGGCTCCTTCACGGCGATGCCGTCGGCAATGGTCAGTATGTTCTGCAGGGCTTCGATTTTGTTATGGCTCAAGCTGCTGAACATGCTGGCAGCTCCCTCGGCCTGCACTCCGATGACACGCACGGAGGGCTTGAGGGTCTTGACGGCATACGCCACACCACTGGCCAGTCCGCCGCCGCCGATGGGCACAATCACGGTGTCGATGTCGGGATTATCGTTGATGATCTCCATGCCCACGCTGCCCTGTCCGGCAATCACCAGTTCGTCGTCGAAGGGGTGGATGAAAGTCATGCCTTTCTCCTCGTTGAGCTGCAACGCCCGGCGATAAGCATCGTCGTACACACCCTCGACCAGGCATATCTCGGCTCCCATGGCTCTCGTGGCCTCCACCTTGCTGATGGGTGCTCCTGCCGGCATGCAGATGAGCGCCGGCAATCCGTAGCGCTGCGCTGCCAACGCCACACCCTGGGCATGGTTTCCGGCCGAGCAGGCTATGACGCCGCGCTGCTTCTCCTCATCGGTGAGTTGCGAAATCTTGAAGCTCGCACCGCGCACCTTGAACGAGCCGGTCACTTGCAGGTTTTCGGGTTTCAGAAATACATTGCAAAGCGGATTGACTTTGCTGGTGGGGATGAGCGAAGGGCGACGCACCACGTTGCCCAGTTCGGTATAAGCCTTATAGATAAGGTCGAGTGTCAGCATGATATCGGTTTCTATTTTTACAAATGCATTGGAAAACTGCAAAGGTAATGCAAACTAATCATACCGAAGCCTTTCCGCCTTGCCAAAACGCACCTTGATACCACAAAAACGGCCCGTTAACGCGCCGGTAACACTCCGTTAACGCGCTGTGAGCGAAGACCCGCAACCCCGGAGGGCCGGCCGCTGCGCGAAAAGCACTCGCCGCTGCTCTTGCATGACTGAAGAAAACGCTGCTCGCGCGGAATGCGCAGTGTCATGCCCTTGACACAAAAGTATCATGCGCTTGACACAAAAGTATCAAGGGCGTGATACAAAAATATCAAGCGCTTGATACTGCAGTGTCACGGCGAGATACTGCAGTGTCACGGCGAGATACCGGAGTGTCAAGGCGAGATACTCACAGCGCGCCGCCGTTTCATTTCAACAAAAAGCCACCACCCGATGGGGCAGTGGCTGCAGTCGATAGATAATGTGGGGTGCGGATTTTCAAAACACCGTTGTTCGCTTTCTTTCGGGCACGCACTAATAAATAAAGGTGCTTCCACCCACAAATTCGCGCAGCAGCGAGGTGGGCGGCAGTCCGTCGAGGGGAATGGGCTTGATGTAGGAGAGGAATTTGCGCAGGCGGTAGGCTTCCGAGTATTCGGGAGCGCTCTCCGGCACCTCCTCCAGCACGGGTATGGCCTGGGTGCGCAGGGCTGCCAGCTCGAAGAGCAGGGCGGTGTTGACCATCTCGTCGGCCTGCTCCTGGAAGGGGAAAATCCATTTGTTCTCGCCGGCACGCACGCTGGGCCAGCGGCGGATGGTGTCCTCGGCCGAATAGCCGCGATACTTGTAGTCGCGCACGATGCGACGCAGCAAGCGGTTGTCGGACGTGGGGATGTAGTTGTGGTTGTCCAGCAGGATGGTGGTGAGTGCCGAAGCGTATATCTTGAACTTGTGCTTGGCGTCGATGGCTTCGGTCAGCGCCGGATTGAGAGCGTGTATGCCTTCGAGGATCAGCAGCGTGTTGGGCTTCAGTCGCAACTTACGACCACTCATCTCGCGCATACCGGTCTGGAAGTTGTAGCGCGGCAGCTCCACCTCCTCACCCGCAAGCAGGGCATTGATCTGCTCGTTGAGCAACGGGATGTTGAGGGCATAGAGGCTCTCGTAGTCGTATTCGCCCTTCTCGTCGAGCGGTGTCTCCGTGCGATGCACAAAGTAGTCGTCCAGCGATAGCGCCTCCGGCCACTTGCCGGCAGCCATGAGCTGCACGGACAGACGCTTGGAGAAGGTGGTCTTACCGCTCGACGACGGACCGGCAATCAGGACGACCTTGATGTCGGGATTTTGAGCAATGCGGTCGGCAATACGACTTATCCTCTTCTCTTGCAGCGCCTCCGACACGTTGATCAGCTGATTGGTGTGCCCCATGGCGCAAGCCTTGTTGAATTCGCCCACGGTGCTGATACCGAGTATTTCCTGCCACCGGTGCTGCTCGCGAAACACGTCAAACATCTTGGGCTGCTCCACCATGGGTTGCAGCTGGTGCGGATTCTTCGGGTCGGGCAGTCGCAACAACAGTCCGTCGCCGTAGGGAACGATGTCGAACAGATAGAGCTGACTCGTCTTGATGAGCAGCGAGCCGTAGAAGTAGTCGGCCGTTTCTCCCAAGGTGTAATAGTGGGTGTAGAGCGAGCCACAGCTTTCGAGCAGTTGCACCTTGTCCTCCAATCCCTGCTCGCGAAACAGCGCGATGGCCTCTTCGGTGGGGCAGGTGATGCGGTGGAAAGGCATATCGGCCGCCACAATTTCCTGCATACGCTGCTTCAACGCTGCCACCACCTCCGGCGACACCGGCGAAGGCTCGGGGGTGAACTCGCCATCGAAGGCCAAACAGCAATAATAACCATTGCTCACCGGCGTATCGATGCGCAGACGTGCCGAAGGGTAGAGGTCGGCCACGGCCTTGTGCAGCACGAAGAAGAGCGAACGGGTGTAGGTTCGCAGTCCCGAGGGCGAAGTGATGTCAAGAAACTCCACATCCTTATCGTTGAAGAACATGAAGTGCAGCCCCTCCACCTTGTTGTTCACTTTGGCACTGGTGGCTCCGAAAGGCATGTTCAGTTCGAGCATGTCATACACTTCCTCCAGCGTGAAGCCGAGAGGAATTTTGTGGTTCTTACCCGTATTCTTACAACGGATGGTAATGGTTTTTCCCATGATGTTTTCGCATTTTTAGATGGCAGCCCCGCAAGGCCTCAGGCACAAATGTACGTTTTTGGGGCGAACGGAGAAAACTTGTCTCACTTATAAATCGTTAAAAGCGCCTTTCAGACCCCTCGGCCCCAAAGACAACATCGGCCCGAAGCCTCCCTGCGGAAGTCCGGACCGATGCGCTTAGGGTTATCTCTTGAAGCAGATTTTTACAACATTAGAACTCGTCGTTGGCATAGAGATATTGGAAATAGCACTGGTTCCACTCCAGAATTTCACCGGGCTGGAAGAAGCGCTTCAGCTCCACTTCTGCGGTTTCGGGAGAGTCGGAAGCATGAACGATGTTCTCCTGGAAACTCATGCAATACGAACCGCGAATGGTGCCGGGAGCCGCCAAGCGACCATTGGTGGGACCTGCCAAAGCACGCACAGCAGCAATGGCATCCACCCCCGAGAGACACATAGCAATGACAGGGGCTGTCATCATAGCATCCTTCACACGCTGGAAGAAGGGTTTCTCGCTCAAATGTGCATAGTGCTCGCTCAGGAGCTCGTCAGTGAGCTTCATCATCTTCATACCGCAGATGTGCAAACCTTTCTTCTCAAAAATAGAAACGATTTCGCCCACCAAACCACGCTGCAGCGTGCAGGGCTTCAACAATACGAGTGTTTTCTCAATAGCCATAGTATTTTCAATTTTAAGGTTTAATTTTTGCCAAATATACAACATTTAACGAAAAAAGCACACTTGTCGCCGAAAGTTTGTGGCCTTTCGTGGAAAAACAGCCGCATTTCAACAAACTTTGCATCAACATCTTACATATTTCGCATCTCAAACCGGAAATTTTCACACGCGATGCCCATCCGTAGCCAAAGCCCGACAAAACGCGCAAAAATTAAATCAGAGCACGCCCGACGGCTTAGAATAAATTGAGTACTTTTGCCTGCAGAACATTTAATTATCCTATTAAAATGGCAAAAGCAAAACCTTTCATCAAATAGCAGTAAATACAAAACATGGATTTACGTTTCAATATATCGTTAGCAGAAGGTTATAAAAGTGCTGCACAAATAGCAAGAATCTTAACAGAGGATTGGTTAGCTCGCAATATGTACTGTCCTGTTTGTGGAGAAACTTCTATAACTAAAGCTGAACCTAATGCACCAGTAAAAGACTATGTATGCAATCACTGTAAATCTCAATATGAATTAAAAAGTAAGAGGATATTTTCTGATATATATACTACTAAAGTGAACGATGGGGAATATAAAACAATGATAGACCGCATTACCTCACTTGATAATCCTAGTTTCTTCTTTATGCACTATGATAATTATGAAGTGAATAATTTGATTATTGTTCCTAAATGTTTCTTTGTTCCTGAAATTATTGAGAAACGAAAGCCTTTGACTGAAAATGCAAAAAGATTTGGATGGGAAGGTTGTAATATTTTATTACAACAAATTCCCAACTTCGCAAAGATTGCTATAATAAGGAACAAAGAAGTTTTAGAAGCTAATAGTGTTTGTAGGGAATTTAACAAAATCTACACCCTTCAAACTAATAGTATTGAAAGCAGAGGTTGGTTATTTGATGTGCTAAACTGCGTGGAACGTCTTGATGAAACTTTTTCTTTAAAAGAATTATATACTTTTGTTGAGGAACTTAAGATTAAACACCCTAATAATAACTTTATTGAAGCAAAGATTCGTCAACAACTACAATTCTTACGAGATAAAGGATTTATTGATTTCTCATCACGTGGAAACTACAGAAAAATTGGAATATGAATGAATATATATTTTACACACCAGAGGGATATACATATCCTCCAAAAAAAGATACAGAAGCTGAAAATTGCCAAGTATTAGGAAGAGTCTTAGCAAAAGACGAAAAAGAAGCTAAGTTTCAATTAGAGGAAGAGTTACCTTGGATAAAAGATTGTGGTTTTAATATAAGTAAAGCCATTTGTAAACAAATAGTTAATGATGATATGAGAGATACACTGAAATTACGTGATGAAATGATTGAATATCTTATAAATTTACTAGACGGAAAACAAAGTGAAGTTTTTAATAAATGGTTATTGGAAAGAAATGAATAATTTTGTCGTTTCACTGTCATCATACATCCTCTCAAGTAAAGAAATAAGTATTTAATCCGATATAATTACATTGTGTATATAAAGGATTTTAGGATAATGAGAAAAGACAAAATGAAATAAATAATTCCAATAAAAATAACTTGATATTTTCCGTGATAAACTCAAAGGCAATGGCATTATTTAGATGTTTTTCTCATTATTCATACTGAAACTTACAAATCTCATAAGAACCACTAATTAAACTATACAAAACAAACAACGCATGAGAGAGATTTTTGAACTAATCAATAGCATGGCTCCCTACCTTTTGTTAGGTTTTCTCCTGGCCGGCATCATGCATGCTTTCATCCCCGGCAATCTGTATCATCGCTACCTGGGCGGCAACTCCTTTCGCTCGGTTTTCAACGCCGCATTGCTGGGCATTCCCCTGCCGCTGTGCTCTTGCGGTGTGATACCCACGGCCATGTCGTTGCGCAAGGAGGGTGCTTCACGAGGTGCCACCGTGTCTTTCTTGATAGCCACTCCGCAGACCGGCATTGACTCCATCATTGCCACCTATTCGCTCATGGGATTACCCTTTGCCCTGCTGCGCCCATTGATTGCACTGGCCACATCGCTTATCGGCGGACTGCTGGTCAACCGTTTCGACCGGAAAGACATCCGGCAAGACAAACTTTCCACCCATCAACAAGCGGAAGCCCCGTCATCACCCGGAGGTTTTCTGCAAAGCGTGAAGTCTGCACTGCACTATGCCTTCGTAGAGATGATGCAGGACATCGGCAAATGGCTCGTATTAGGCTTGGTGGTGGCAGGCCTCATCACGGTATTCGTACCCAATTCCTTTTTTGCCCTCTTTGCAGATAAGCCGCTGCTCAGCATGCTGTTGGTACTGGCTTTTGCCATCCCCATGTATCTCTGTGCCACCGGTTCCATCCCCATCGCCGTGGCACTGATGCTCAAAGGACTTTCGCCCGGCACAGCCCTCGTGCTGCTCATGGCCGGTCCGGCTGTCAATGTGGCCTCATTGCTGGTCATCAGCAAGGTGATGGGCCGAAAAACACTGCTGCTCTACATCACCACCATTATAGCATGCGCCATCATCTTTGGTCTGGGCATCGACTATCTGCTGCCTCGAGAGTGGTTCACCGCCCCCTTGCAGCACATTCAAAACGCCCACGATTGCGGCATTTCTTATTTCAACTTGGGATGCTTCATCCTGCTTACACTGCTGTTGGCCAACGCTTTCTTGCAACGCTATCGTGGTAAAAACACCTGCGGATGCCACCACCACGACTGCGAATGCGAAGCGCAAAAATCACAGCAAACCATCCTTGAAATAAAAGGCATGACCTGCAACCACTGCAAGAACAACGTGGAAAAATCCATCTTGCGCGTGGCCGGTGTGGAAAGCGTGGAAACAGATTTGACCACCGGCCGCGCCGTCATCACAGGCGAAGCAGATGTGGCAGAAATCAAGAAGGCCGTCGAAAGCATTGGGTTTGAGGTGACAGCCTCATCCTGCATGTGATATTCCTCTGATTTTCAGCATGCGAGTCATCTGGACGGCACTGCTCCCCTAAGGTAGGAGAGCTCCCGGCACGGGTGAGGGGTATGAACAGACGGCGGAGTTATTTCAACAGATTAAACAGAGGAAACGCCCTGAAAGGGCAGCAAGCTCTCAGCTCGGGGCAGCGCCCTGAGTATATGCAACGACGATGAATGCGCCCTGAAGGGGCAAAAGCTGAATTCGCTGGGTGGTTTACATAGGCTTTTGCCCCTTCAGGGCGCATGGTAAATATACGTTCTGTTCTTAGGGCGTTGCCCTAAGCTGAGGGCTTCTTCCCCTTTCAGGGGAGTTTTCGGGATGGGTACGGACATTCGGGGCGAGTGTTCATGAGGGTGTTCCGTTTGTTCATACCCCCTCCGCTTCGCTCGTCCCCCTACCTTAGGGGGACAGCCCCATCCGGAGGAATTTTCAATGGGGCCGGTTGGTTGCCAGCCCCGTCCGGAGGGCTTTATCCTCAGGTTATTAATTATTCATCCTCTGATTTCCAGCATACAGACAAGCCGAATGGCGCTGCTCTCACCATGAGTGCGTTGCCATTCGGCTTGGGTCTTAAAAATTGGGTAGTGTTACTATGACCGCTTCCGAAGAAATCGGCCATTTCATCGATGCTTTCTTACTTTTCCTCTTCGCTCCAATATCCTTCTTCCTGAACTTCGGGCAATTGCCAACCGCTCTTGCGGCGCGTACCGACAATCACGTCGTCTTTGCCCTCGCCTCCCAACACGGCTGAGGCTGCCAACGGCGTGGCCGGTTCGCAGGGTATTGCGAGCATCATGGGGTTGTCATATTTCTTCTTCATTTCTTTTGCTGTTTTGGTGGGACAGTGTTTGTCCGTCATCATTCAACAACCATCTTTTTTCCATTCACGATATACACTCCGGCCGGCAACCCTTGTGTGGCACGCTCCGGATGCACCGAATTCCGAACGATGCGCCCATCTGCACCAACCACCGAAACACGTGTCTCGGGTGTTACAGTTTCGAGGGTCTCGATGCCTGTTGTCTCACAACCGGTCTCAACACTCAGACTGTTCAGTGTGGCCGAAGCCAAAGGCAGGGTCATAAAGGCTCGGAAGGGATAAGCCAGTCCGTTGCTTCCTATCTTCACAAAAGCACCATCGGCTGCATCATAAGCATAGTGGGTCTTCGATGCATCCGAGTTCAGCACAGAGGTTGCGTACACCCCCTCCATCACGATGCCGTTCACCTCCACCGATGTGGGAGCGTCGGTTTCCGTCACGCTGACGTTTCTGATTTCGGCAAAGGGCTGCATGTCGGTAGCCGTGCGAACGATGTAAGGCGTATGGGCTTCCATGGCTTCCACCGGCGCAAAGCGCAGCACACCCGTCGCGGGGCTGAATTCGATGAGCTTTTCAATTTCCACACCTGCCGCCTTGATTTCTGTCAGTGTTTCGGCCGGTATGTCAAAAGGCAGACAAACCGTGCTCCACCATCCGCCTTTGAACACGCGCTCCACCACGGCGACGTCGGCTGTGAAGGGAGAGGTTACGCAAAAGTCGTGTGCTCCGTCGGCCAGATGCAACCGCGAACATTGCGCCACACCATCGGCCTCCACCACCACATTGCCGGCAGCGGCGGCTGCCAAGGTGGCTGCACAATCGGTGCCACTGCTCACGCTTATCAGCGCATTCTTGTTGCCCGGAGTGGGGACGGCACCGATAGCATCGGCTCCTGTCAGGTCGATATTCGTCAGAGCGGTGTTGTCTGCCATCTCGGCATTCATGGCTTCGATGGTGAACGACGGAACGTGTCCCGTGAGCCAAGACATATCTGCCTGTGCTTCTGTTTTCAGAGGTGAAGTGCCGACCGAGACGTACGACGTGCATTCGCCGAACTTGATCTTTTGGTTATCGGTGGTGACCATCACGATGTTTTTCACCTTCACGGGATAGATGCCTGCGGCCATGCCGGCATCGGTCAGATAGTAGGCTGTCAGGATTTCACCCGAAAGTCCCGAGAGTTGTGTATCCTCCAGGGTGAAAACCATCACCGTCACCCATCCTCCGTCGAAAGGGTCACTGTGTTGCACGTCATACTTGAATGTCTTGTTGCCTTTGCGGTCCACGGTGTAGGGAACGCGCTCCTCGTTGAACTCAAAGGGGTTCAGGCCGTCGGTGGTGTCGAAGGTCATGCCTTCGGGCAGCAGTATGTCAAACTGGAAGGCCACCATTTCCACCTCATTGCTCATGTTCAGGCTGAAATAAGCCATGTCATCGGTGGTGATGCCGGCCTGTGTCTCGAAGGGCACCACTTG
The DNA here is from genome assembly GCA_017461605.1 of Bacteroidaceae bacterium. Lineage (GTDB taxonomy): Bacteria > Bacteroidota > Bacteroidia > Bacteroidales > Bacteroidaceae > Alloprevotella. The sequence goes on along the minus strand of JAFTXN010000005.1, from coordinate 6,985 downwards.
CACCACATTTTCGGCTTTTCCGGTCAGCCATCCGAGCATCAGGAAAAGCATTAAAACTGTTTTCTTCATTATTTGTTTTTGTTTAAGATGATATCTACAATGGCCATGGCATCGGCCACATCCAGTTCGCCATCGTCCTGCATGTCGGCAGCTTCTTCGATAAATACGGCCGTAGGTTTCCGCAGGATGTGATACACCAGATTGGTTACATCGGCCACGTCCACCTCACCATCGCCGTTGGTGTCGCCCTTCTCAAATCGGGTGAAAGCTGCCACACATCCGGTCTCGTCGGACGAAGCATAATTCACGCCGGCCGACGTACTGAGCACGATGTTGGTGATTCGTATCTCCGTGTCGCGATAATGGGTGTCGGCATCGGGGGTATAGTCGAGGGTAAACAGCGCTCCCTCACCGGCGGCGATATCGGCATTGCTCATGGAGTAGATGATCACACGATAGACGCCATTGCCCATGTCGGCCACGGTGTGAGCGTGTCCGGCCAGTCGTGCGGTGGGAGTGAGTGCTGCCGAAAGCGTCTTCATGCCTGCCAGCCACTCGATGTCCATCTGCAGTCCCACGATGTCGGTATAGTTGTCCATACCCACGGTGAGGGTATAGCCGCCACCCGGAATATTGTTTCCTTCGACAGTCAGCACGTTGGGTTCGTACACCGTTCCCTCCAGCTTCACCGCCTGCATGCGGCATTCGGGGTCGTTGGTGTATAGGTTCATCGTGGTGGCAATGGTTCCTTCAGCCTCCGGGCGATAACTTATCGTAAGTGTTGCCGTGGCTGAAGGGTCGAGCGTGATGGGCAGCGGCGTGAGCATTTCGAAACCCTCTGCCAGGAACGTGGCTCGGCTCACCTGCAGCGGTGCTTGTCCGTAATTGCGGATGGTGAATGTTTGCTGCGGTGTTTCCGTGACGGAAACCCTGCCCATATCGATTGTGCTGCTGCAGTTCAGCTTCGGACTCTTCACCTGCACCCATCCTCCTGTGGTGGCCGAAGTCATGTTCTCCACCGTGGCGTTGCTCAACACCACTGCCGAGGGGGCGAGGGTGTAAGTGCCGCTCTTTCCGTCGGGTTTCACGCGGAAGGTCGCCAATACGCCGTCTTCGTCGGTGAAGGTGGCATTGGCTGCAGAGTAGAGTATCAGCGTGAGTGCCCCGTTGTTGAGGGTGGCCACCGCTGTGTGGCTTTGTGCACGCTCGGTGGGTACGAAGCTGCCGTCCACATACTTCAGTTGTTCGGGCAGCACATAGGTGCACTGCATGCCCACCAGGGGTTCCATGTTGTTCACCTTGATGGCTATCTCCACCTCTTCGTCCGAATTGCCGGCCGCCGTGCCGGTGTGCAGTTCGTTCACCGAGAAGGGGTCGGCCACCAGCGTGGCTTGCTGCGTACCGTTGATGGCATCAGAATGTATGCGCACCGTTTCGCTCACCGCTCCGCGCACGGTGGGTGCATAGGTCAGGGTCACGGCTCGCGTTTGTCCGGCGGCAATCACCATTTGGGTTTCGGTGGCCGAAAATTCGGCGGCCGAAAAATCCATGCCCGCAATAGTGAGCGGTTCGTTGCCGCTGTTGTGCAGCAAGAGGCTCTGCGTGTAAGTGCTGCGGATGGGTATGTGTCCGTAGTCGATGCTCGGTGTGTTCACGGTGAGTTTGGGCGAAAGCAGGGTCACGCTGCCCGTCTCCGTGCTCACCTGTTGTGCCACGCCGGTGGCTTGGCTCAACACCACGCGTGGCGTGAGGGGATAGGTGGCCGGTTCTTTTTTCAGTTTCAGGTCGAAAGTGGCCAGTGCGCCTTCCGTGCCTCGCAGCGTGCTGAGCGTCACGCTGTACACATAGAGGCGCAGTTCGCCATTCACCACAGCGGCCGAAAGGGTGTGCCCGTCTGCCCGGTCGGCATTGAGGCGGGCCGAACCTTCGACATACGTCAGCTGCTTGTGCAGCGGAACGATGATTTCGGCTGCCGTGATGTTGTCCGTACAAGCCAAATCCACCTGCACCCTGACCACATCGCCGGGATGCCCCTCTGTGGAGGAGAGGCTCACTTTGTTTTGTGCCCATGCTCCCACTCCGAAGAGCAGAAGCACGAGCAACAAGGTTGTGATTCGTTTCATAGTGTTACTTTACATGTGAATGGCTTTGGCTGTGTGCATCAGCTTACCGTCGACATAGAGGCTCACCAGATACAATCCGTTGGCCAGGCGTCCGCCGGTGTTCCAGGTGTGTGTGTATTCACCGAAACCATTGACGGCCGAATGCTTGTGAATCAGGCGGCCTGCCATGTCGCATACGGTGATGCTCACCCGGTGCTGTCCCTCCTGACCGATGATGTAGGGGATGTGCAGTGTGTTGCCGAACGGATTGGGGTAGGGCAGCTTCATCTGCATGCCGTTCACGGCACCCAGTCCGGTGGCATTGCCGTCGATAGCCATCACGTTGTTGCCGGTGCGGTCGCTCAACACCACTTCGCTGATTCGTGCATCGCCGATGCGGAGCAAGGGCTGTCGGCCGGTGGCGATGGTGCGGCCCACCATTGAGTAAGCCAGGAACAGATATTCGTCGTCGCTCTGCCAGGTGCCGGCTTGCTCAAAACCGTCGAGGGCTTCGAGGGCTGTGAATTCGCTGCCCTTGTCGGCTTTCAGCTTCACCTGCACACCACCCAGTGCCACGGGGCTTTCCACATAGAGGATGCCGTTCTCCACGGTGTAGGTGGCAGTGCTGTTCACAGCGGCTGCCATGGCATCGGCAGGCGTGAGGATGAGGTTGAGCGTACCCACCACGTCGAGGATGTTCACCTGCAAGTCGCTGTTGACGTCGGCAGCTTCGAAGATGAAGGGCTGCGGATTTTGGTTGGTCATGTATGCCACTTCGCTCACCACGTCGGCCACGTCCACACTCATGCTGCCGTTGGCATCACCCTTCTGTGCCGTCAGCGGTGTGGCTGCCACGGCATTGCTCAGGGCATGGCTGCTCAGCGAGGTGGTCAATTGCTTGATCACGTAATAATAAGTGGTGCCCGGCACTACGTCGTAGTCCACATATTCAGTGGCATCCGCTTCGAGCACGGTGGGATTGACGATGATGGAATCACTGCTCACACCCAGTGTGTCGAGGGTGTATCTGTAGATGTTATATCCTAACAGGTCCTCAAAGTCTTCCTCATCCGTCTCCCAAGTGAGCGACACTTTGCCGAGTCCTGCTTCTGCCATCAGTCCGGTAGCCATACTTCCGGTAGCTGCCACTTGCACATTGAAACGATATTTCTCATCGGGGATTTCGAAGTATTCGTTGTCCCGAGCACCAGAAACGTAGATGCGGTTCAATCCGTCGGCACCCGTTTTGCCATCGATGGTGAGATAGGCGGTATAGACAAGGCTGTCGGCACTCCAGCTACCCTCTTCGGCAATGGCATGTTGCGTGTAGGGAGGACGCACGCCCATAGCGATGGTGGGCGGCACGCTCACATCCATCGGGCGATTGAAATACACCTCAAACTTGTGCTTGCCCACACCGAGGGGTGGCAATATTTCAAATTCATCTTGGGCGTCATAACCATTTACGACTACTTTCCAAACGATGCCGTGCGCCTCCGCATTAGGGCGGGTCAGCATATTGGAGAGATCGTAAATATAAGAACCTTTTGGTGATATTGGGTGATTTAAATCATATATACCATAATGAACTACATCTTCTCGTCCTGAACCATGATAAGATGGATATTCTGGCTTGAAAATTCCTGAATCATCAGAAACACCAGCTATTGATTCACAAAAAGTCTCTTTTTGATTAAATTTATTAGCAAATGAATTGCAGTTTATTAATCTACCAATTGTATATTCATCACCAATAACACCAACTATATTTATTTGTTTTAATCTAGTACTTATATCGTCTACTTCTATATCAAAGAAATTACTTTTACAAATAGTGTCATATTTATAACTAAGATTATTAATATTAGGATTATATGTATGAATATCAATATCTCTAGTAGCATCCAAGTTTTTAAATACACAATTTTTTATTATAATATCTCTAAAAGTTATAGAAGTATTAGAACCACTTTTGTCTAAATTCATATTTAAGAAGTAAGTATATTCTACTTCACCATCATGAAAGAAAAGTCTACTTGCTTTATTGTCTGCTTGTGTAAAAATAATAGGAAGTTCTGGAGTTCCTTTACATATTATTTTAGGATTAGCTGTATAAAGCATAGTAAACTCCGAACCATTTTTTAATTTTATAATCGTACCTGGTAGTATTGTTAATGTACTTCCATTTGCCACTACTAGATTTTTCGTTACAATATAGTTTACTCCCGGATAAAGCGTAGTGTTTTCAGTAATCATACCGCCTATCTCCACCCCGTTTTCGGCCGTAAGTGTGATTTCTTCCTGCAACACCTCGTCGGTGTTGTCGCACGTGGCTTTGAGGAGCAGGCGGATGTGGCGACCGTCGGTGCAGTCGTCGCGCAGCTTGAAACGCAGAGGGGTGGCAGAAATGTTTTTGCCATACGCCGAGAGGGTTTTGCCAAAGGCCACTTCGCTGTCGAGTATCTCCACAATGGTGGGGTCTTCGTTCTCCGCCACTTCCAGCGTGAAGCGGATGTTCTCCGCCGTGCCCCAGGCATTGCGCAGCGTGGGATAGAGGGCAATGGTTTCGCCGGCATCGGGATACAGGTCGCCATCGCCACCTGTGCTGTCGTTGAGCAGATAGGTGACGAGCGAGAGCGAGGGCCTGCGGTCAGCATCGGTGAGGGCATAGACTGCCGGGAAATCCACCACCTGCTTGTGCGTCATGATGAGGTCGCCGAAGAGCATTTCCTTGTTGGCATACTCCTTGGTTTGCAGCAAGCGCGAGATGCCACCTGCCACCATGGGACAAGCCATGGAGGTTCCGTTGAGTTGTTTGTATTTACCACCGGGATAGGTGCTCATGATGCCCACACCGGGGGCACGGAGCTCGTAATTGTAGAGCTGCTCCTCGCCGAACTTCGAAAGCACGGGGCCATCGTCGTCGAAGTTGCTGAACGAGGCACGAGCACCGGCATTGTCCGTAGCCTCCACACCCAATACGAACGTGAAGGCAGCGGGGAACATGGGGCTACCGACCTGCTGACAAACCGAACACCTGCCATGATTGATGTTTCGGCAGTCGTTACCAGCAGCTGCCACCAACACGGCGTGGGTATAGGCCTTAGCCAGGGCTTGTTCCTCGGCAATGGAGTGGGCATATCCGCCAAAACTCATGCTGATGACATCGGCACCATTGGCCACGGCATAGTCGATGCCCTTGATGATGGTGGCCACGTCGCCCGTTCCGTCGCTCTGCATCACGGTGATGGGCATGATGAGGGCGTCGGGGTTGGCACCGGTGATGCCGATGCCATTGTTGCCCACCGCAGCTGCAATGCCGGCGCAGTGGGTGCCGTGTCCGTTCCAGTCGCCCAAGCGTCCGGTTTGGTTCACAAAGTCGTAGCCGTGCAGGTCGTCGGCATAGCCGTTGCCGTCGTCGTCCACCTCCTCTTCGCCTTCGCTCTCGTGTGCATTGGTCCAGATATTGTCCACCAGGTCGGGGTGCGTGATGTCCACACCCGTGTCGAGGATGGCGATGACGGGGCGCTTGCTGCTGACAATCGGCTTTTGCCACAACTGCGGCATACCGATGGCCGGCAGTCCCCACTGCATGCTGTAGAGGGGTTCGCCGGTATATTCGTCGCCTTGCGCCAGGGTGTAAACCACATAGTTGGGTTCGGCCAGTTCCACCTCGCTCAATGCTTTCAGGTTCTCCACCACACGATGCACGTCAAGGCTGTCGCTGACACCGAAGCGCAAGCGATAGAGGCGCGACATGTCGTGCTGCGGAACGATCTGTCCGTTGTAGGCACGGACACGGGTGGCCGACACGTGCCGGCCGGTCATCGGCATGAGGGCTTCCATCTCCGTCACACCCATACTGCCGAGCAGGCGGTTCACGCCTTGTGCATTGGTGCGACGGGTGCGGGTATTGACATCCACACGTTGCTTGAATTTCACAATCACCTCGCCCTCGCGATAGGAGCGGTGGTTGTGACGGTGCAGCTTCACAACCTCTTCTTCGTTGTTGCGATCCTGCGCCACAGAGCTGCCGGGAAACAATGTCCACAGCGCAATCATAGAGATAAGTAAATGATGTGCTTTCATGGTACAATCATTTTTTTCGTCCCCCTGAAAGGCTCTTTGGACAGGAGATGTGATGAATAATAAGTGTTATCAGTGTCAATGGTTCGGATGAGCCATATAAACGAAAAAAGCGTGAGAGCCTATACCTCGTTGCTCGCTTCACACACAGAGGCTCTCGCATTTGCCCATCCAATCGAAACGAGCAACGTAGAGCCCCACGCCGAATATGCGTATATTTGGTATATGCACAAATAGACCTTCTTTTTCTGCAAAGAAAGCCGCATGCATGTTTCTCATATAAACATACCCAAGGGGCATCCACCGTTGCTTGGTTTCTGATCGGACTGAAATTTGCGAGATTTCTGTGTGTCAAAACCCAAGCGTAAAGTAAACGCCTTTCCATTATGTAAGACCCCTGCGACCTTTCACACATGAAAAGCGCGTTTACGGGGCTCCGTTGGCAAAAATAAGGACAATTATCAAAATATGCAAATTATGCAAATTTGTTTTAATGCGAGCCATCCGGACGGCGCTGCTCCCCTAAGGTAGGGGAGCTCCCGGAACGGGTGAGGGGTATGAACGAACAGCGAAGTTATTTCAACAGATTAAACAGAGGAAACGGACTGAAGGGCCGGCAAGCTCTCAGCTCGGGGCAGCGCCCCGAGTATATGCAACGACGATGAATGCGCCCTGCAGGGGCAAAAGATGTATTCTCGAGGTGGTTTATGTTGGCTTTTTGTTCATACCCCCTCCGCTTCGCTCGTCCCCCTACCTGAGGGTGACAGCACCTTCCGGTATGTGTTATTCCTCTGATT
>JAFTXN010000004.1 GCA_017461605.1 Bacteroidaceae bacterium | reverse complement strand
CCGCTTTTCTTTATACGGTTGGCGGTGGGCAGACTACACCCGAACAGTTTGGCAATGCCCAGTATTCCGTACACATATTTTCTTTCTGTGTCCGTAACGGGTCGTAGTTGCGTTTCCGTTTGACCGGAAGCGTGCTTGCTCAGGAATATGAACTCTTCGCCTGTCATCTGCCAGACGGGTTTTAATAATAACTCTTGAAGATTTGTCATCGTTCAATCTATTTAGCCGTTAAACAATCAGCCCTGCGCACTGGCTGTTATCTCTGTTCTCGAACGATGCAAAATTAGGTAGGGGCGTGAGTGGTAAGGATGTGGTTAGTGCAAATGGAATATTTTATTATTTCACTGAATATCAGATAATAAAAATACCACTCAAAAATTAATTTGAGTGGTAAAAGTGGTGATTTCGTAAAATATCAGGGTGTATCACGGATTATCGGAATATTGCGTCCATTTCTTTGGCGAATTTCTGGTTACTGTCACTTGGAAAATCCGACACCGGTTCCTTGTACTTTGACTTGTAGTAGTTCTCGTCAATATCCAACTGTTTCAGGATTATATTCTTCCATTTATCCCTGTCTTGTTTGGGCAGTCTTTCACTCATCAGGAATATCAGGTAACACACCCGGATTTTTTCTCGTGCCTTGATTTTTAATTCCTTTTTACAGGGGTGCAGGTTCATGTTGGCATAGAAGTCGTGTGTTGTAATATCTTCAAACTGTTCCCCCACACAGACTTTATGAATAAGCGAAAGTAATTCTGCATCGAAATATTCGGGTTGCTCCTTTAGCGCATCCTGCTGTTTCTCTTGCTTGCTCGTTTCATCCGGCTTGTCTTTTGCTACAGGAATATATTTTGCCAATATTTCCATAAAATGAAAACTCAGTTTATAAATATCTCCGCAACAGTTCTCTATATATTGGAAAGCTTCGTTCCTTGCTTGCCTTTCCAATTCATAAAGCCTGTCCAGTTCTTCTTTTTCCTTCTCATATTCAGCCTTGCAGCGTTCATACTCCTTTTCGGCTTGCTTTTCTTCTGCTGCCGTATGTACCCTGTAGCCAATGGAATCATACCTGTTGTATGCTTCATTCAAAGGCTTGCTTAATTTTTGTGTAACCTCCAATTGTGCCTTTATATCAGAGTCATATCTGCCTGCGAAGTTGTAGCATACACGAGAAATTACCTCGTTATCAAACAATGGATGTTTTTCGTAAATCAGTATGTTTTTCTCTATTTCGGTTCTCAGGCTGTTGAGAACTAGAGTATATTGTTCCTTCGGTTTGTCAAGCACCAGTTCAAGGATGGCGGCTTCGAAAGCTTTTGTGTCATTGTATTGCTTGTAGAAGTCCGTGATGAATTTCTGCCTGTCAAAAGAGAAAGTATGGCTAATTATAAAGTCGCTGTATATCCGATTGAGTTCACCATATTGGGGAATCATAATCTGTATTTCTCCTGCCATATACGCTTAGTTTACGGGTTCTTATCTTTATCAAGAAAGGAAGTCAGTTCTTCCTCCACTTCCTCTATACTTGGCAGAGCCGATTTTAAGTTTTCAGGTATAGCCTTGCTCAACTGGTAATCGCTGATGCCTATCGGCTGGTCGTAGCCTGTCAATGCGTATTGCGCTACAACTTCGTCTTTCCCCTTGCACAGCAACAACCCGATAGTCTTGTTGTCATGCTCTCCCCTCAGTTTGTCATCCACTACATTGATGTAGAAGTTCAGTTGCCCCGCATACTCCGGTTTGAATGGGGTAGCCTTTAATTCTACTACAATGTATGCGTGTAAGGGAATGGAATACAGAATCAAGTCTGCATAGAAATCGCTGTTACCAATTTGAAAATGCTTCTGTCGGGCAACGAAAGCAAAGCCATTTCCCATTTCCAGCAAGTAACGTGTGACGTGCTTAACCAGTTGTTCTTCTATGTCCCTTTCGTCCGCCTTTTCCTTAGTTCCAGCCAAGTCAAAGATGTATGGGTCTTTTAGAAGGTAATTGGCAAGGTCGCTTTGCGGTGCAGGAAGCGTGGCTGTGAAATTGCTAATCTTGTTGTTGCTGATTTGTCTGCTATACAGATTGGTTTCAATTTGTATTTTAAGAACATTGCTGCTCCAGCCCATTTCCACGGACTGTTTCATGTACCAATAGCTTACACCCAATGGAAGCGAACTGTTAAGCATAATCACATGGCTTGCCCAATTGGTTCTTGCAACAGGTGATGCCATAAATATGTTTTCTATATCCTTAATTTCCATACGGTAAATGTCGGATACGGTTTTGGCAACATTATGAATTTGTGCAAGAGGTTCTTGCGTGATTGTAATTTCTTTGTTATCAATGGATTGAATTTGCGCAAGAGGCTCTTGCGTAAATTGCACATCGTTTAAACAGCGTACTTCGTCTGCAATTTTCTCCACGCTTGGAGCTATTAGCTTTGCGTCCGTTTCAATGAAATTCTGTAATGTCCTTAAAGGATATGCCTTTGCAAACTGACACATATAGGTAAGGTTGCGTTCCGAATAACCTTTCTTTTCGGGATAATTGAATCGGATAGCCTTTGCCAGTTGCTTGATGATTTTACTTCCCCATCCATATAAGTTTTGATAATAGAGGATATAGTTGCCCATTTTCCAATAATGGAACAACATTTGCGCATTGGCTGCTGTAATCAGCCGTACTTGCGCCTGCTGTATTTCCGAACCGACAGCATTTATAAATGCGTCAAAGTTCGTCTTTTCTATGTTATGTCCGTTGTTGCTCATCTTGTGATATTTTCAGAATACAAATATAATTCAATGGTGGTGATCCATGAAACTAATTGATACTTTTATAGTTGATTAAACTTGTTCATGGCGTTTGCCCTGATGTCATCCGCTATGTCAATATAGGGTTTCATGGCTTTATAGTCGCTGTGTCCCGTCCATTTCATGACCACCGGTGCCGGAATTCCGAGTGCCAACGCATTACAGATGAAAGTCTTTCTTCCGGCATGGGTACTTAACAATGCGTATTTGGGTGTGACTTCATCTATGCGCTCATTTCCCTTGTAGTAGGTTTCCCGTACAGGTTCGTTGATTTCTGCCAGTTCACCCAGTTCTTTCAGATAATCGTTCATCTTCTGATTGCTGATGACGGGCAATGCCATGTGGTTCTCAAAATGAACATCCTTGTATTTTTCAAGAATGGCTTTGCTGTGGTCGTTCAGTTCGATTATCAGGCTGTCCGCAGTCTTGACTGTGGTGACTTCAATGTGGTCGGGCTTAATATCACTTCTTTTAAGGTTACGAACATCCGAATATCGTAAGCTCGTGAAGCAACAGAACAGAAAGACATCCCTGACACGTTCCAAATACTGCTTGTCATGCGGTATTTGATAATCTTTCAGCTTGTTCAGTTCATCCCATGTCAGGAATATTACCTTTTTAGGGGTTGTTTTCAATTTGGGCTTGAATGCGTCGTATGCAATGTTCTGATTATGCCCTTTTTTGAAGCTCCAACGCAGGAACCATTTGAGAAATCCCATTTGTTTACCGATGGTGCTGTTTCTCATGTCCTTTTTGTCACGCAAGAAATTGACATACTCGTTTAGCCCGAATTCGTTGAAGTATTCAAAGGTTACATCCTCCTTGAACTCTTTGATGTGATTTCTTACCGCTGCAAATTTCTCATAGGTGGATGCCGTCCAATTATTCTGGTTGCCACACTCTTTTACAAACTCATCGAACACTTCCCAAAAACTAATCTGCGTTTCTTCCTGTTGTTCTCCACTGCTGTCTTTCATCCGCAGATTGAACGCATCCTTTAGCTGCTGGGTGGTAGGTATGGTTTCCTGCACCTCAAACTCCTTGAACACGTTTTGCATTTCGGCATAGTATTTCAGCAAGTCTGCATTGATTTCGGATGCGCTTTGTTTCAGCTTGTTGGTGCATCCGTTCTTTACCCGTTGTTTGTCGGCATCCCATTTGGCCACGTCAATCCGGTAGCCTGTTGTAAACTCGATGCGTTGGCTTGCGTATATGACACGCATACGGATAGGCACGTTCTCTACGATTGGCACACCGTTCTTCTTCCGGCTCTCCAATGCAAAAATGATGTTACGTTTGATATTCATAATTGGGTGTGTTTGAAATTCTACACCCAAATATACACCCAAAAATTGAAATAGCAAAAGGCATTTAGAAAGATTTAGATTTACTCTTCATTGTAGATAATATATGATTATCAGTGATTTGCAATTTTATGATATTTTCTGAAAGCGTAGGTTCTGGAGCCTCCCTCTCCGCAAAGCCGGAACAAGTTATTGATTTTCAATGATGAGTTCCGGCTTTTTTTGTGCCTTCGCGCAGGCTCTTGGTGAGCATCGGGAGAACGGGAGGGAGCTTGTGCAGGCCATAGGCCGGCATGCTTCGATGCCCCCTTGGGAGTGGCGGAAATCTGCAGTGCTTGCAGAAAATTCTGCAAGGCGTTTAGAAAATTCTGCAAGCACTGCAGAAAACGGAGCTTGCGGGGCCAAAGTTCCGGTTGTCTGTTCGATTTCTTGCGAGGGTCGTTTTTTTTTTTTTTCTTTGCAGGTTGGAAAATCATATCTAACTAATACTTAAATCACAAATCAAATGAAAAAGTTTTTTTCTCTGATTGCGGTTCTGCTGTGCGCCGTGGCGCAGATGCAGGCTGACAAGATAGAGGTGTCGAGCACCATGCCGGATGTCGGCAGGCCCGAGCACGTCTATACGATGGTGAATGGCAATGGAGCTTACTCCAATGGACTGACAGCTCCGACGCAAACAGCCGAAAACTATGGCTTGTTTGCTTTCTACGCGGTGGAAGGCAAAACCGGTGCGTACTATATCTATAGTCATAGCGCCAAAAAGTGGCTTACCTACACGCAGGCCGCAAGTTACAACAATGGTAAGAATTTCGTGAAAATGTCGGACACGCAGAACGCGAAGTCTTATTTCAAGGTAACTAATTACTCCGGCGATTTGTATGAAATCCGTCCATACACCACCTCCGGCAGCAACGACAAATACCTGAACTGGTATCAGGGAATCGACGGTAACCCATACGATGGTACCAATACCCTGGGACTTTGGCAGGATGCCGGTTCGGCCGATGCCGGAAGCCGCTGGACATTTGCAGAAGTGGTAATCGAAGAGCGGACCTATACTATCAGTATTCCCGGTGGTAATACCATTAAGATAGGTTCGGAGACCTATGCTGATGGCGACACTTACACAGTTGAAGGTTCGGTGTCGAAAAATGATATCACCGTTGTGGCTCCCGAAGGTCAGTTTGCTGCGGTGGCTGTCAACGATGCCGAAGGCACCATCAAGGTTTACTTTGCAACGCTTCCCAAGCAGCCCGAATGTGCAGCCTATACCAATGCCGTGGTATACCCCGCTCAACAGACGGCAGTGGGCGCGGCGAAATGTGAAGAGGCCGACGGTGTTTACACCTTGAGTAACAACGTGCTGGCAGCCAGCTTCATGAAACTGGGCGACGCAATCTATTTTGCCGGTTCGAATGCCATGAATCTTGTGGCCGGTACCGAAATTTTCAGCGTGGCTTTTGGCGCCGGTACCAACGTTCCTGCCTCGGGCATGACGCTTAAGGATGTCGCCGTAGAGGATCTCGTGGCCAATGCAGAGGCTGTAGGCGGTGCAGAACACTTTGCCGGTAAGCAGCTGGTGGCTCACTACGAGTACACCTACAAAGAAGCATTGGTGAAAATCACCTGGCGAGCCGTGTTGCGCGATGGCAGCCATTATCTGCGCACTGAAATGGAATTGGAAGGCGTCGACGATGTCGATATGTACAATGTCATTCCGATGATGTACAATGTAGACACCAAGGCAGCGGGTTCAACACCTGCCGTAGTGGGTAACACGCGCGGTGCAGTGCTTATGAGCAACAAGATATTTGCCGGCCTCGAAACTCCGACGGCTTACAACACCGTGGGAGGCGCTACAGGAGAAGAAGACAATTGGAACCTGACGCACACATACGATGCCATTTCGCTGACAGCCGATTCGTGGAAACAGGTGGCTGAAGCAGAAGTTCCCGACCGCGTTGTCGAAGCCGTCGGAGTGGATTATCCCAATATCTATGCCTACACACAAACCGGCGTAGAGCTGAAGAAAGATCAGAAAGTGCTTGTGGAGGTGAAATACTCCTCCGGCTCAAATCGTCTGAACTTTGCCGGTGTTGACTTGATTGATGCCAATGGTGCTATTGCTGCCAGCGATTATCACAGCGGCTACTCCGGCACACTGCACAGCAACAACACGTTTGCCTTCGTTGCACCCTACGACGGCACATTCAGTATCCGCGCTTTGGTGGAGAACAAGACGGAAGCCATCACAGCCTCCAGCAAAATGACGACTCAGGTTTATACAGCCAAGGAAGGCGTTGTGGTAAACGCTGACATCGTGGGCATTCAGGGATTGTGGAGCCGCAATACTACCCTCGCCAAGGGCGAAAACTGGAAAGTGGCTGCTGTGGTTGGTCTCGTGGCACAGGATGGAGCTGAGGCCGACGCCGATATTCACAAAACGCAGAAGCGCCGCTCCTTCCTTGCTTATTCAGAACGCGAACGTGCTGTGCCTTGGCGCGCATTCCCACACTATAACAGCTGGTACGAACTTAATATCAACCGTAACAATGCTGCACCCGGCAGCGAGCACACCAACTTTACGTCAGAGGATATCGTAGATGTCATCAAGCACTGGCGCACCGATTTCTACGATCGTTACGATGAGAGCGTCGTGGCTTTCGTTATCGACGATGGTTGGGATAATTATGGACCTTGGACTTTCCATAGCGGTTTCCCCAACGAGATGCGCGACATGACCGCGTTGGCCGAAGAGATGGGCTCAGGCGTAGGTGCATGGCTCGGCCCGGTGGGCGGATACGGCCAGAGTGGAAACTATCGTCGTGCTTACTGGAACGGCAAGGGCGGAATGCAACTTTCGAACCCCGCTTACTATCAAGCCTTCAAGGATGCGGCAACCAATTTGGTGAAGAACCAAGGCGATTATCGCTTCTTCAAGTTTGACGGCATCTCTGCGCAATTCTCTGCCACAGGTCCCGATGCCGGTGATACCGGTAACGAGAACGCTGAAGGCATCATCCGTTTGGAACGCTTTGTGCGTGAAGAATTGCGTGAGGACATTTTCTTCAACACCACGGTAGGAACGTGGGCCAGCCCCTTCTGGTACCAAATCTCAGATGCCACTTGGCGTCAAGAGAACGACTACGGCGAAGTTTCGGGCAGCAACAACATTGACCGCGAGCGCTGGATCACTTACCGCGACCGCCTCGTCTATCAGAACTATGTGAGCAACTCGCCTATCTGTCCCATCAATACGGTTATGACGCACGGGTTCATTCTCACAAGCTTCGGTTCTGTCAGCAAGAATATGAGTTACGATGCTGTGCTCCGCGAGTTGCGTTGTGCCTTCGTCTGCGGCTCGGGCATGGTGGAACTCTACAGCGACTATGCTTTGTTGAACAGCATTGAGAACGGACGTCTCTGGGCTGACATCGCCGAGTGTATTGCTTGGCAGAAACGCAATGCAGACGTACTGCCCGATGCACACTGGGTAGGCGGCAGTCCGTGGGACGGCAGCAAGGCCAACGTTTATGGTTGGGCTTCTTGGAACGGTACAAAGTCCACTCTCGCGCTCCGCAATGGTGCGAACACTGCCAAGACATATACTTTCACTTTGCGTGAAGCACTCAACATTCCTGCCAACGTGAAGGGCAGCATCATTCTGCGCAGTTCGTTTGGTGTGCAAGCCAAGCTCGAAGGCCTCACTGAGGGCGAAGCCATCGATATCGACGCGGCTATCACCGTGAAGTTGCCGGGTAGCAGCTTGTATTGCTTCGATGGAATCGACGCGAGCGCAACCATTGTTCCCGTGCAGAGCATTGCGCTCACAGCTGAGAATCAGGACAACAGCGTTGCACTCAACAAAACGATGGTCATTAAGGCCAAAGTCAATCCCGCAGAAGCTACGTTCCCCGTCTTGGTGTGGAGCAGTAGCGATGAGAGTGTGGCAGTGGTGTCCGGTGGTCTTGTGAAGCCGGTGGCCGAGGGTGAAGTTACACTCACAGCTGCAGCTACCGATGGCTCGGGTGTAACAGCTACCATCACCATTAAGGTAACTCCCAAAATGGTGGAACCCTATGCTACTAACTTTGACAAGAGTACAAATGCTACACGTAGCGATCGCTACATCAAGACCATCAAATTGACCGAAGAGGGTGGAGAAGCACAGGTTATCACCGTGGGTTCGCCGAAGCCTTATCTGGATAAGTCGGATGATGCAGATTGCTTGCTGACTTGTGCCGCCGGTTCCAAGCTTACTGCGGTCATCGATCGTCAGGGCGGATGGACCAATGCCTACGTGTATATCGATTTTGACGGCGACCAGCAGTTCTCTTTCGTAGAGGGTTCAAAGGACCAGAGCGGCACTGACGTCGTTTCGTTCAGTTTCTACACAGGAAACTTCAACGATGATGCAAATGGTGGAGTCAACTCCGCAGGCGAGTCGCTTACGGGTAGCGCACGCAACACGATGGTGCTGCCTTCGTTTACGGCACCGACAGAGCCGGGCGACTATCGCATCCGTTTCAAGATGGACTGGAACAGCATTGATCCGGGTGGCCAGGTGGCAGCGGATGGCACTTGCACCGGTGCCAACGGTTTCTTGGCCAATGGTGGTAGCATTGTCGATGCCACGCTACGCGTAACAGAGCCTTCGGGCATTGTCGGTGTTGATGCGCAGGGCGAGGGTAAAACTGTGATCTATGACCTCTCCGGTCGCAAGCTCACGGCGGCACCTGCCAAGGGCGTCTACATCATCAACAACAAGAAAGTGCTGCGTTAAGCATCGCAGACATACATCAACGAAATCCCTCCTGTCGTCTTGTCGCGGCAGGAGGGATTTTTTTTGTCAATTATCGGACTGTGCAGAGGCGTTCGCCGTTTGGAGAACAGGTGTGGAGAAGGTTGAGAAACCTAATTCTGAAGCTCGTTTCCCATGCAAGATGTTTGGGAAAACAAGGTGAGAAAATCGGCAGGCTTTGCAGGAAAATCTGCAGTGCTTGCAGAAAATTCTAAACGCCTTGTAGAATTTTCTGCAAGCACTGCGTGAAATAGCCGGATGGCATGCGGCTTCCGGAACGAAGCGTGGACGGCGTGCTGCCGTTATTTCGGGCTTCCCTTCCGTCCGTTTATCGTTGCCTGCGTAGCAGAATGGCAACGATGGCCAGGGTGGCAGTTTCGGCCAGGGGCATGGCCAACCAGATGCCTTGTGAGCCCCAAACGAGAGGAAGCAGCACGAAGCATGGGATGAGGAGAGCGAAGCCGCGGAGCGCCACGCACAGGATGGACATCCGTACGCGCTCGATGCTCTGCAGGTAGCCGGTCAGTGCCACATTGAGGATGAAACACACAATGCCGAGACCGAACAATGGGAAGCCCTCGATGGCAATTGCTCCGGCTGTGCTGTGTGGTGTGATAAAGAGGCCGACGAGTGCCCTTGGGGTGAGAAGAAATAACAAAGAGATAACACAACCAAAGGCAACGGAGGTGGAGAGTAGCAGTCGGCGCGTGCGTTGCACCAGGTGCCAGCGATTTGCTCCGTAGTTGTAGCTGAGGATGGGCTGCGCCGACTGTGCAATCGAGTTGCCTATCATGAAGAAAAACGGGGTGTAATAGCAGGCAATGCCGAAAGCACCGACACCGGCATCGCCCAGGTATCGCATGAATTGCCAATTGCCTACAAAGATGAAGACGGCCAATGTGAGTTCGCCCAGCAGGGTGGAAAACCCTATGCGACACTGATAGCCAATGTTGCGCACGGATAGTTGCAGGCTTTTCCGGCTGATTTTGGGCAACAGCAATCGCAGGCGGCGAGCTGCGAAGAGCAGGTAGCACATGGCCATCAGTCCGCCGAAGATGATACAAACCGATGTGGCGATGGCTGCTCCCTCGACACCCATGTCCAGGTGGATGATGAAGAACCAGTCAAGCACTACGTTGAGGATGGCAGGCACCACGTTGCACCACATGGCGTAGCGAGGAGCACCGTCAAGGCGAATTACGAAGAGTCCAATCATGGACCACATTTCGAAAAGGAAGCTGGGCATGATCCACATCAGATAGTCGGTTACCTGCGGCAAGAGGGTGGGCGAGGCCCCCAGGAAGCGCGCCGTGTGCTCGGGGTATAGCATGACAATCGCTGCGACGGGAATTGTGCAAAGCGAGGCCGTCAGTATGGCCTGTGTGATGTTGAGACGTGCGGCCTTCAGTTGCTGTCGTGCCATGTGGATGGAGGACACCACCGAGCAGCCGGCACCCATCATCAGACCGAGTCCGGACATCACCATGTACATCGGCACCGTGATGTTGACCGCAGCCACACCTTCTGCTCCCACGCCATGGCCCACAAAGATGCCGTCGATCGTCGTCATCGCAGAGATGGCCAACGAACCGAGCAGGGTGGGGAGGAGTATGCGTCGGAAGAGTGTCATTACGTCTTCATGCTCAAAGTCTATACTGTCCCTTTTCATTCTTCTCTGTTGTTTATTTGTCTTTCTGACTCCCGTCCTTGGTCTCGGACGAGATGTGTGGATAAACCAAGCGCCCGAAGGGAGGTCTCGTCGGGCGCTTGGCAGTTCTCTGAAGCCGTTGTCGGAAGGCTTCCGGCTTATTTCTTCATGGCCACCACCTGTGTGGGAGGCAGCTGTCGGTTGCGGCGTTCGGTTTCGCGCACCACGGCTTCGGCCAGGTGGGCAAAGGCTTTACCGGTGAGGCTCTCAGCTTGCAGAGCAGCGGGTTCGCCCTGATCGCCACTCTCGCAGATGCTCTGCACAAGGGGGATTTGGGCCAGCAGAGGTACCCCCATTTCTTCGGCCAGTGCTTTCACACCTTCGCGGCCGAAGAGGTAGTACTTGTTCTCCGGAAGTTCAGCCGGTGTGAACCATGCCATGTTTTCCACCAAGCCGAGGATGGGCACGTTCACCTTGTCGTTGCGATACATGTCGATACCCTTGCGTGCGTCCGCCAAGGCTACCTGTTGCGGCGTGCTGACGATGACCGCACCCGTCACGGCTAAATTTTGCAGCAAGGTGAGATGAATGTCGCCCGTGCCGGGAGGAGTGTCGAGGATGAAGTAGTCGAGCTCGCCCCAGTCGGCGTCGGCAATGAGCTGCTTGAGGGCATTGCTGGCCATACCGCCGCGCCACACCGTAGCAGTTTCGGGGCGGACAAAGAAGCCGATGCTGAGTACCTTTACTCCGTATTTCAATGCCGGGATGAGCACTTGGCGATTGTCGCGCATTTCGGCAAAAATCTGCTCGTGCTCCATACTGAACATCTTGGGCAGGCTGGGACCGAGGACATCGGCGTCGAGCAGTCCGACCTTGTAGCCCTGTGCTGCCAGTGCCACGGCCAGATTTGCTGCAACGGTGCTCTTGCCCACACCGCCCTTTCCGCTGCTCACGGCAATGACGTTGCGCACTTGGGGCAGCATCTTGCCGGGCTCGGGACGCGCAGCCTGGGTGGTCTTCACGCTGACAGCAACATTGACTTCGGGACTTACGTAGGTGTGGATGGCAGCTTGAGCAGCCTTCACCACAGACTTGAGAAACGGGTCGGTGTCGCGTTCGAAGATGAGCGAGAACGACACATTCATGCCATCGATGCGGAGATCGTCCTCCAGCATCTCGGCTTCTATGAGATTTTTACCCGTTCCCGGGTAGCGCACTGTGGCAAGTGCGTCAGTGATGAGTTTTGGGTAGAGTTGCATTTCAGCGTTTTCAAGGAATGACATAATCGACCACGACACGCGCTTGGCGCACTGCCTGGCAGTATTCGGAAATCTTGATGTGCTCGGGGTGTTGGCGGTAACGCTTCAGCGCTTCTGCATCGTCCACCACAAGCGTCATCACAGCGTCATAAGCCATCGGGCTGGTGCTTTGGTTGACGCCTACTTCGAGGCTGCGAATTTCCGGAACGACACCCACCAGGGCTTCCAGGTGTTCCTTCATCCACGCCGCGTGTTCGGCGCGGCTCTTGTCGGCAGCTCCATCGATGAAGCTCCACATTACGATATGTTTCAGCATGGTTTTGATTGTTTGAAAGGTGAGTAAATTATTTGCTATACTCCAGGCCGGATCGCTTGGAGCGGTTGTAACTTCGATATTCGTCGAGCGGAATTTCTACATCGGGTTCCTGCAACTCGCCGCTCTGAGGCAGGCAGAACTTCATGTAGCGGATGGCCAGTCCGCGAGCACGCCACTGGCTCTCATAGTAGGTCTGGATGGACAGGATGCGCTGCGTGTCGGCATCGAAGGCCGTGGCCATCTCTCCATATAGGTCGGCGGTTTCCTCAAGCAGGGGGAGCACATTGTGCTGCACCATGTGGTGCGTGTAGGTGTGCAGGAAGTTGCTGTCGGTCTTGAGGTGAACGATGCCGTTGTCCGTCAGAAATTTTCTGTAGCGCTGCATGAAATATGTAGACGTGAGGCGCTTGGTTGCCTTCTTCATCTGTGGATCCGAGAAGGTGAGCCATATTTCTGCCACCTCGTTGGGCGCAAAGAAGCGTTCGATGAATTCGATGTTGGTACGCACGAAGGCAACGTTCGGAAGCCCTTCCTGCAATGCCTCTGTGGCTCCGGACCACATGCGAGCGCCTTTGATATCTACGCCGATGAAGTTCTTGTCAGGGAAGAGTCGGGCCAAGCCCACTGTATATTCGCCGCGGCCGCATCCCAACTCGAGCACGATGGGGTGATCGTTGTGGAAGAAATCTGCGTGCCAATGTCCGCGCATCGGGTGCGGCTCTGACAGAGGTGTGCCCGGTGCTTCGAAGACATGGGGATAGGATGCCATATCGGCAAATTTGGATAGCTTATTTTTGCTCATGGTGTTTGGTCTGTCGGGAGTATTTGTTCGATTTCAGCCTCGGCTTTCAAGAGACGTTCCTTGCAGAACGTCAGGAGTTGCTGTGCTTCCTTGAGTGCCGGACTGAGTTGGTCGATATCGAGCCTGCCGTTCTCAATGTCGGCCACTATCTGCTCGATGCGTTTGGCTGCTTGTTCGTATGTCAATGCTGCTTTCTTCATAATTCAGGAGGATGTGGTGTCTTTGCCGGAGGCTTGCTCGCAAACCACGCTGCGGAGTGTGCCGTTGGCCACGCGAGTGGTGATGATGTCGCCGGCTTTCAGCGTATCGGCGTGGCGCACGGCTTTTCCCTTGTGCAGGGTCAGACTGTAGCCCATCTGAAGGATGCGTTCGGGCGAAGCCATCTGCAGAATGCTCCCGCATAGCAGAAGGGTGTGCCGTTCTTTCTCGATGCGCCGCAAGGCAGCCGGCTTGATGCGTTGTGCAGCGTCTGTCAGCGAGCTGTGACATCTCGTTATCTGTCGATGCGCTTGCAGGGCGAGGCGTGCGGAGAATTGCATCTGTTGTTCCCGTTTGCGAGTGATGCACCTCGTTGTGGCGGCCTGCAGTCGGAGCGATTGCATTTGCAACCGGTGTATGGCGCTGCTCAGCTGCGAAGTTGCGGCTTGGGCAAGGCGTTGCGCATTTTTCTCCATCAGTTCGGCTTCTTCCTGTTGCCTCATGACGAGATGCGCAGCCACGGCCGTAGGTGTCTTGAAGCGTGTGTGAGCCACGTGGTCCAACACAGATTCGTCGCGCTCGTGCCCGATGCCTATGAATATGGGCAGCGGAAATTGGGCAACGTTGGTGGCAAGTTCGTAAGTGTCGAAGCACGACAGGTCACTGGTCGCGCCACCGCCCCGAATGATGACCACAGCGTCCCAAAGGCTTTCGTCTGCCGCAATATGGTCGAGAGCGTTGATGATGGTGCTTTCGGCCTTTTCGCCTTGCATGGTGGCTTCGTAGAGCCCCAGTGTGAAACGATAGGGACTTTCGTCCAATTGACGGCAGAAGTCTCCGTAGCCGGCGGCAGTGCGACTGGAAATGACGGCAATGCGTTGGAGCAATCGTGGCAGGGACAGCTCCTTGTTGAGCGTGAGTACGCCTTCTGCGCTCAGGCGGTCAAGGATTTCCTTGCGCTGTCGGGCTGCTTCGCCAAGCGTGTAGGAAGGGTCGATGTCGCTTACCGTAAGCGCAAAGCCGTATAGCTCGTGGAAGGAAATGCTCACCTGTACCCTCACTTGCAGTCCAGGCATAAGGGCTGTGCCGGTGGTCTGCTCGAAATAGGGTGCCAATTGTTGGTAAGTGCTTTTCCAGATGTTGCCTCGCGCTTTGGCCAAGAGTGTGCCGTTGCGCTGCGATTTCTCAACGAACTCCAAATAACAGTGCCCGTTGCTGCCTACGCGTACTTCGCTCAGCTCTGCGACCAACCAGTATTCTCGATTGAGAGAACGCTCGATGGTTTCGCGCACAAGCCCTGTGAGTTCGTATAGACTGAGCGAAGGCATGTCGGAGGTGTGAGAGGGATTTTGGGAAATGCTATTTGGCTTTCTTCAATAGATTGTAGGCGCGCCACATGTCGGGGATGCCGTATCCATACACATTGTCGGGATGCTGGGCATTATTGCCCGATTGGCATACAGCCTTGATGATTTCCTCGGGACGCTTGTTGGGAAATGCCTGCCACAGACAGGCCACCGCTCCACAGAGCACGGGACATGAGAAACTCGTTCCGTTGGCTGTCTCAATGCTTCCGTCGGTTTCCAGCACCGTGGTTTTGCCTCCCATGGCCATCACTTCGGGTTTGATGCGTCCGTCGGCAGAATTTCCGAGTGAGGAGAAGTAAGTGTTGCGACCATCAGCGTTCACTGCGCCTACAGCGAGGATGTCGTGTGCATCAGCAGGAAAACCAATTAGTTTCCATTGGTCGTTTCCGCTGTTGCCGGCGCTGTTGAGCACCAACAAACCTCTGCTTGCAGCCAACGAGGCCGAACGGCTGTTGATGGCAGTGCGGCCGTCCATCTCGTGATATTTGTGCGACGTGGTTTTGTCGTCAAATTCTGTATATCCCAGGGAACTTGTGATGATGTCGCATCCCAAACTGTCTGCATACTCCACAGCAGCGCACCAATTGTCTTCTTCAACAAGACTCTCCGAGTGCCCGTCTTCGCTCACCAGCAAGTAGAAAGATGCGTTGGGCGCTGTGCCGACAAAGGCAAAGGGTGCGTTGGCTCCTATACAGGAGAGCACCATCATGCCGTGCTCTTGCTCATCGTAGACACCGGTTTCGGGACGAACGAAATTGCGCGTGCCCAAAATTTTACACTTGCTGAGTGCAGACAGCAGGTTGGCGTTGTAGAAACCTCCGTCGATTACGGCAATGGTCATACCCTCTCCCTGAAATCCTTCCTTGTGCAGCAGATGTCCGTTGAGCATTTCGATTTGTTGCTGGCCGGCACCATAGTATTTCGGCGTAGCAGTCAGCTTGTTGGTAACGATGCTGCTACGTTCGGGTTGTTCCATCGTAACGTTGCGGTTGTTGCTTTTCCAAACTTTCAGAACGCTGCTCACGTAGGGCAGGGCGCTGATGCTGTCGACCAAAGTGGAGTCCTGAGTTTCCACCACGGCGGTGTTGTTCCACTTGCTGCAGTGCAACACTTTCACGCCAAGCGTTCTCAGACCGCTGAGATAGGTGGGCGAAACCGGCAAATCGTGTTCGTCTACTTTCAGCTTGAGGCGTGCGCGGCGCTGCAGTGCTTTCTCAGAAAGGAACTCGCCGGGACGCTTCAGCGAGTAGGGACTTTGTTTCTTGTCCGTCAGATATACGCGATAGCGATAGGTGGTCGGTATTTCGGCCATGGGAGCCGGTGTGCTTTCCTCCTGGGCCATGCCGGGGAAAGAAAGCAGTGCAAAAATCAGGAACAGTATCTTCTTCATGATGTGTCGTTGATGGATGTTTTTGTGATGGGTGGCGACGGCGGATGCATCCTTATATATTATTTATGCATCGCGTGGCCACGCGCATGTGTGTCTTGTGCAAGTGTGTTGTGGCTGTGCTTATTTTTCCATATTGAGTGTGCCGGAACCTATCATCTGTCCGTCGATGAAGATATAGGCAGCGTAATTTCCCGGACTGAGGAATTCGTTGATGGGAACGTACATGCTGACGGTTTGTTCCTCTCCGGTATATTCGATAGTCTTTGTGGCAGAATACTCAATGCTTCTGTTTTCGTACGTGAAGTTTCCGGCAGGATTGGCCACGCTTTGGTTGGGCTTCATGAGGCGGATGTACACGTTTCGATTGCCTGCCTGTGCCGTCACGTTGCGTGTAACGGTGAACGTAACGCCGAAGCGCACCACGTCTTTGGTCTTCTTGGCGCGCTTGCCGTTTTTCTTGATGGGCGAGATGCTTACGCCGGTGGCGTTGAGCTGTGCGGCGATGGCCACTTGCTCTGTCAGACTTTCGCGCTCGGAGTTGAGGTTGCTTATCTGCGTCGTGGCTTCGGCATATTGCGCACGCGCTTCATCGCGCTCGGACGTCAGCGTCTGGTTGAGGCGTTGCAGTGAGTCTACCTGCAATACATAGGTGCGCAACACGGCACGCACGGTTTCGAGCTCCTTCTTCAGACGGCGTATCTCGGCCGCGTCGTTGCTCTTCACGCGTTTCAGCTCGGCCAAGAGGGACTCGGCACGTTTCTGCTCGGCATCCAGACGTGCGATGAGTGAGTCGTCCTTGATTCCCTTCTTGAGTTCGTCGTATTGCAGAGCGAACTGAGCATATTGGTTCTCCATTTCACGTTTGTCGAGCTCGGCCAACTGACGGAGTTCTTCCAGTTCGCGTTCTTTTTCAGCCAATTTCTCGGCATCGCCGCGGCATCCGGCCAAACTGCCGACCAGGAGGGTCGGGAAAACAAAAAGGAGTATTTTCTTTGAAAAGGTTTTCATGATTTTCGGGTGTTGTTTGGAGGTTCTGTAAAGAGGGTGAGGGATAAATGCTGATGCTTGTGTGAATCAGGCTTCGGCAGTGACATCTTTCTTCTCGAAGTCTGCCTTCACATCGTCGTAGAAGGCGGCCAAGGAAGCATACACGTAGGGATACAGCCACAGGAATCCGATGCCACAAGTCAGTATGGCCAGAATTGCCCACCAGATGAAGCTGAGTATCAGTAGGAACAAGCGAAATTTGTTGCCTTGCATCATCTCCATGCTTCGGCAGATGGCTTGTTCGCCCGACATTCCGGGATTGTCGGCCAGGATGAAGGGCATCAGCGAGTAGGAGAGCGATTTCACAATGCCCGGTATGATGAGCAGCAACGTCCACAGGAGAACGTAGAGACTGTTGAGCAAATAAGCCACGAAGATGCGGCCGAATTGCTTGTAGCCCATAAAGAGTTGGTCAATGTCTACGTGCACTCCGCGTCGGTGGTTGAGAAAACTTACGACGTATCCCCAGCCCATCGGAAGCACAAGCAGTATCAGCGCTATGCCACAGAGATAGAGCGGAAAGGCGACGCCGGAATCGGCATCGAGCTGCAGCAGATAGTCGGCTACGTTGCAGGGAGATTGCGCAATGCCTGAGATAATCATGTATAGGAAGGTCATGAGGACGAAAGTGCCCCACATGCTTTCAGGATAACTGCCGCTGATCGGCTGTCCCTCGTAGGTGAAGCCCGACAGGTTCTTGCGGGCCTCGCGGCGTATTTGTGAATTACTTTTCATATTCTTTGTGTTGTTAGTTGGGTTGTCGGATTTGGTCGTGTGCTTGCTGTCATGGCTCGGCCGCAGCAGCTAAAGTTGGGTCTCAGTCGAGCACGGTGACCCAACCATGTGTGTCGGGCTCGATGCCGTACTGAATGTCGCGCAGACGCTTGTAGAGACGCTCGCAGATGGGGCCGGGTTTGCCGTCCTTGGCGAAAACGTAGCTCTGGCCGCTCTCCATATCGTCGATACGGCCGATGGGGCTGATGACGGCAGCCGTGCCACAGGCGCCGGCTTCTTCGAAGGTGGAGAGTTCCTCTTCGGGAATGGGGCGGCATTCCACTTTCAGTCCCAGGTCGGAGGCCAATTGCTGCAAGCTCTTGTTGGTGATGGAGGGCAGTATGGAGGTCGACTTCGGTGTGATGTAAGTGTTGTCCTTGATGCCGAAGAAATTGGCTGCACCGCATTCGTCGATGTACTTCTTCTCTTTGGCGTCGAGATAGAACTCACAGGAGTAGCCTGCGTCGTGCGCGGCCTTGTTGGCGCGAAGCGATGCGGCATAGTTGCCTCCCACCTTGTAAGTACCGGTGCCCAGGGGCGCTGCGCGGTCGTACTGGCGCATGATGACATAGTTGGTGGTGGCAAATCCGCCCTTGAAGTAGGGACCTACGGGTGTGACGAAGATCAGGAACAGATACTCTTCGGCAGGTTTCACACCCACTTGTGGTCCTGTGCCGATGAGCAGCGGACGGATGTAGAGGGCTGCGCCGCTTTCGTAAGGCGGCACGAAACGTTCGTTCAAGCGGATGGCTTTTTCCACCATGGCTTCGAAGCGTTCGGTGGGCAGTTCGGGCATCATGATGCCGCGACAAGTGCTCTGCAGACGCTCTGCGTTGTCCTTCATGCGGAAGATGCGTATTTTGCCATCGGGGCAGCGGAAAGCCTTGAGGCCTTCGAAGGCTTCTTGTCCGTAGTGCAGACAAGTGGCCGCCATGTGTATGTTGATGCTGTCGGTGGAGCTGACTTCTATTTCGCCCCATTGGCCGTTGCGCCAATAGCAACGAACGTTGTAGTCAGTGGGTATGTAGCCGAATGCAAGGTTTTTCCAATCGATGTTTTCCATTGTGAATATTTTTGTTGGTTGTTATCAGTTTGTGTTCACCTTTCCGAAGAGTTGCCGCCAACTCTTGGCGAAGCAAAGGTTGTGCAAGTTGAGTGCAGACTAAGGCAAAATTTTCGGTTTTGCCTTTCTGCCGAACCGCCGCCAACTCTTGGCGAAGCAAAGGTTGTGCAAGTTGAGTGCAGACTAAGGCAAAATTTTCGGTTTTGCCTTTCTGCCGAGCCGCAGCCAACTCTTGGCGAAGCAAAGGTAAGTAATTTTGCTCATACACATGCTGCGCAAACATGCTTTTTCGCGACAGAACTGCGCCGTTGCAGTTCTGAAATCTGCATTTGGGGAAGCCGAATGCCCGAATTGGGTTTCAAAATGTATAGAGTGCTGCCTCATTCGTCGGGCGTGGTGGGTGGAAGTGCTTACACTTTGTCGGAAAATCGGCGCTGCGGAGAGCAAAAATCTGCAAGGCGTTCTGAAAATTCTGCAGTGCTTGCAGAAAATTCTAAACGCCTTGCGTAAATTCCTAAATAGGGTGGGGGCGCTCGGCATTGCTCCGGGAAAGCTGAAAAGAGGCGCTTCGCTTTGTCTTCCTCTCCTTTTGTCCTACTTTTGTGCCCACAAAAAAACAAACAGACCCGATATGACACTTCCCCAAGACCCTTTCATGTTGCTCGGTGTGGTCAATATGAAGTTGCGCGACCAATATGCTTCGCTCGACGAACTGTGTGAAGACCTGCAGGTGGAGCGACAAGACCTTGAAGCCCGATTGGCAGCGGCCGGATTTGAGTATATGGAAGAACACAAGCGCTTTGTATGAAAAGGAAATTGTTGCGCCTGCTCCGCACCTATCCGCTGACGCTGCTCTGTGCGGTGTTGGTGTGGTATCTGTGCTTGCTCAAACCGCCCTCGTTGCGCATCACCCACTTTGCAGGCTCTGACAAGGTGGCACATGTGCTGATGTATCTCGGGCTGTGCGGCACGTTGTGGTGGGAGTACCTGCGCGGACCGCACCAATTGTCTGTGGCACGCCGCGTGGTGTGTTTTGTTTGTCTGCCGGTGCTGATGAGCGGACTGATAGAGCTGCTGCAGGAATACGCTACGCGACACCGTAGTGGCGACTGGTACGACTTGGCTGCCAACACCTTGGGCGTATTGATGGCCGCCGCGCTCGGACGATGGGTGATGCCCCGGCTGATGAAGCCCCGAGATGGCGCAAAATGATGGTGTGGGGCTACAAAATGCAGCGTTGTGCCCGCAATGTTCTTTACATATGAAAGAAAAACGTAAATTTGCGGCACCGAAATCACATTTCGAGAACAAAAGAATATGGACCAGACGATAACGAATGCGGAAACGCAGAAAGCCACCCCTCCCGCCACGCTCTATTTGCGCATCGGGGATGGTGATATTTGCTTCGCTCGCTACGAGGCGCGGCGCGACACTTTCTTTGAGTTCGCGCCCTATGCCGTGCGCCCCAACACCTCGTTGGCGGTGAACTTGCGCGAAGCCAAAACTTCCGAACCCATCCTGGCAGCTCCCATTCGCAAGGTGCAGGTGCTGGTGGTGGGCTCCACCACGTTGGTGCCCTTGGCCGATTTTCAAGAAGAGTATTGCGAAACATTATACAATTACACTTTCCCTTCCGACACGAAGCGGCGCGTTTTCTATGACGTGCTCCCGTCCGCCAACGCCGTGTTGCTGTTTGCTCTCGAGGAGACCACCTGCCGCACCTTGGAGGAGGAATATGGCAACGTGCACTATGTGTCCGGCCTCACGCCGGTGCTGCGCCACTTCTCGGCGAAGGGCGTGTCGGCCGCCAAGCGCCTGTTTGCCTATGTGCATGGTGAGACGCTCAGTGTGGCGGTGTTCGAGGAGAACAAGTTGGTAGTGGCCAACACTTATCGCATCGGAAATCCGGTGGATGCGGCATACTATGTGTTCAACGTGGCTTCTCATCAAGCCATGAAGCCCGAGGAAGCAGCCTTCTTCGTGGCCGGAACCGCAGAGGAGCGCGAGAGCATTTCAACAGAGCTGCGCAAGTATGCCTCAAGTGTGTTCACGGTGAACCCCGCGGGCGAATACAATCGCCACATCGTAGCAATGACACCCGAAGTGCCTTACGACCTCATGACCCTCCTGCTTGACATCTAATCCCCTCCCGTCCCCATGCGTGTAATCACCGGAAAATACAAAGGCAGACGCTTCGAAGTGCCTCGCACATTCAAGGCGCGTCCCACCACAGACTTTGCCAAAGAAAATCTCTTCAATGTGCTGCGCTCCTACCTCGACTTTGAGGAAACACGGGCGCTCGACCTCTTTGGCGGAACGGGAAGCATCACGCTCGAACTGCTGTCGCGTGGATGCCCCAAGGTGGTCGTGGTGGAGCAGGACCGGAAGCACTTTTCCTTCATCCAGTCCACGTTGCGCAGCCTGCAGGACACAGCCTCCATCCCGCTGTGTGGAGATGCGCTGCGTTTTGTGGCAAAATGCAAGGAGGAGTTCGACCTCGTCTTCGCAGACCCCCCGTATGCCCTGCCCGAGCTTGCAGAATTGCCGGAGCGTGTGCTGAGTCGGCCGGTGCTGAAGGCAGGCGGCATCTTTGTGCTCGAACATGGCAAGAATCACGATTTCTCCAAGCATCCGTGCTTCCTCGAACATCGGGCGTATGGCAGCGTGAACTTCAGCTTCTTCCGCAAACAGGAAGTAAGCATATCCGAAAACCCGACAACAGAATAAGAATTATGAGCGACAGACTATATATCTTCGACACCACCCTGCGCGATGGCGAGCAGGTGCCGGGGTGTCAACTCAACACCGTTGAGAAAATTCAGGTGGCCAAGCAGCTCGAAGCCCTTGGCGTGGACGTAATCGAAGCCGGCTTCCCCATCTCTTCCCCCGGCGACTTCAACTCCGTCATCGAGATCTCCAAAGCCGTGACATGGCCCACCATTTGTGCGCTGACCCGTGCCGTGGAGAAGGACATCGACTGCGCAGCCGAGGCATTGCAGTATGCCAAGCGCAAACGCATTCACACAGGCATCGGAACCAGTGACAGCCACATCCGCTACAAGTTCAACTCTACCCGCGAGGAGATTATCGAACGTGCCGTGGCTGCAGTGAAGTATGCCAAGCGCTATGTGGAGGATGTTGAGTTCTATGCCGAAGATGCCGGACGCACTGACAACGAATATCTGGCGCGTGTGGTGGAGGCTGTCATCAAGGCCGGAGCCACCGTCGTGAATATACCCGACACCACGGGCTATTGCCTGCCGCGCGAATACGGAGCCAAGATTCGTTACCTCATGGAACACGTCGACTGCATCGACCGCGCAATTATCTCCACCCACTGCCACAACGACCTGGGTATGGCGACGGCGTGCACGCTCGAAGGTGTGCTCAACGGTGCACGGCAGGTGGAAGTAACCATCAACGGTATCGGTGAACGAGCAGGCAATACGAGCGAAGAGGAAGTGGCTATGATATTGAAGTGCCACCACGACCTGAATATCCAGACCAACATTAATACACGCAAGATACACTCCACGAGTCGCATGATCAGTTCGCTGATGAACATGCCGGTGCAGCCAAACAAGGCCATCGTGGGTAGAAACGCCTTTGCGCACTCCAGCGGAATACACCAGGATGGTGTGTTGAAGAACGTTGAGACTTACGAAATCATCAACCCCAAGGACGTGGGTGTGGACGACAATTCCATCATTCTGACTGCCCGTTCGGGGCGTGCCGCTCTGAAGCATCGGTTGGAAGTGTTGGGCATCAGCGTGTCGGATGGCAAGTTGGATGGCATCTATGAGCAGTTCCTGAAGTTGGCCGACAAGAAGAAGGAAGTGACCGACGACGATGTGCTCGTGTTGGCAGGAGCAGAGCGAAGCAACGCCCACAGCATCAAGTTGGACTACCTGCAGGTGACCAGCGGACACGGCGTGCGCCCGGTGGCTGCCCTCATCCTCGATATTGCCGGTGAGAAGTTTGATGCCGCGGCCGAGGGCAATGGTCCTGTGGATGCCGCCATCAATGCCGTGAAGCGCATCATCAAGCGTCAGATGACGCTGAAGGAATTTACCATCCAAGCCATCAATCGTGGCTCGAACGATGTGGGAAAAGTGCACATGCAGGTGGAATACGACGGAAGCGTTTACTATGGTTTCGGCGCCAATACCGACATCATCGCAGCCAGTGTTGAGGCTTACATCGATTGTATCAACAAATTCAAGAAGTGATGAAGAATTTTCCCAAATGGCTCTTGGCTTTGGCCGGAACAGGCCTGCTGCCTGTGCTGGTGTGTCCGCTGTTTCTCTTCGGCTTGCAGCCGTTCGGTACGAGCGATTCCGGCTTTGTGCGCCTGCTTCTGTATGTGCTCACGCAGCTGCTTTGGATTGTGCCGGCACTCTTCTTCTTCTTGAGTCTCGAACTTTACGATCGCTGCTTTGTGATTCCCTCGGTGTTTGTGGCAGTGCTGGCATTGCTTATCACCATCGCCGATGCCTGCCTCATCTTCAGCTGAGCGGCGAGGGGCGATTGCAAACAGCAGCGTACTTTGTATAAAAACAGAAAAACCATCTTCAAGAAGCATCCGCCCAAGCGGGTGCTTCTTTTGTTGTGTGAAGGAGAGGCAGAATGCGCAGAAGCGGAATTCTCAGGCCGGTTAGGAGTGTGAAATCGGGTATCAAGTTTTTTCTCACGCCTTGATATTTTTGTGTCAAGCGCTTGATACGCGCGTGTCAAGGCGTGAGATATTTTCCGAAAGCCTTTGCAAAGATGCCGGATACGGACAGAAAATGCAGAAATTGGGTGTTTGTGTGGCAAAAAGCCACGAAAAAGACGCTTTTTGGTGTGAAAATGTTGTAAAAAGCGTTTTTAAGTCGTACATTCGCCGTTCCTAACTTTCGGCAGAGCGCCCGGCATCATCGGAGGGCCGGAAGCAAGACGCGGAAAGCATTGTGAAGAATTGAAACAAAACAACAGATATGAATACACTTTTCGACAAAATCTGGGATGCCCATGTGGTGCAGTGCGTACCCGATGGCCCCACACAGCTCTACATCGACCGCCTCTACTGTCACGAGGTAACAAGTCCGCAAGCCTTTGCCGGTATGCGGGCACGCGGACTGAAATGTTTCCGCCCCGATCAGATTGTTTGTATGCCCGATCACAACACACCGACGCACGATCAGGACAAACCCATCGAGGACCCCGTATCGCGTCATCAGGTGGACACGTTGGCGCAGAATGCAGCCGATTTTGGCCTGACGCACTTCGGAATGATGCACCCCAACAACGGAATTATCCACGTGGTAGGTCCGGAGCAGGGACTCTCGTTGCCGGGAATGACCATCGTGTGTGGCGATTCGCACACCTCGACCCACGGAGCCATGGGAGCCGTGTCATTTGGTATAGGAACGAGCGAGGTGGAGCAGGTCTTGGCGTCGCAATGCATCCTTCAGAGCAAGCCCAAGTCAATGCGCATCTCTGTGAACGGCGCATTGCGTCCGGGAGTTACGGCCAAGGACGTGGCATTATATATAATGAGTAAAATCACAACCAGCGGTGCCACGGGATATTTTGTAGAGTATGCCGGCAGCACTGTGCAAGCACTCTCGATGGAAGGCCGACTCACGCTCTGCAATCTCAGCATCGAGATGGGAGCGCGCGGAGGCTTTGTGGCCCCCGACGAAACCACTTTCGACTACATCAAAGGCCGCCCCTACGCACCACAGGGTGCCGAGTGGGAAAAGGCCGTGGCCTATTGGCGCACGCTCCGAAGCGGTGAAGACGCCGTGTTCGACCGTGAAGAAACCTTTGACGCGGCCGACATCGAACCGATGATTACCTACGGAACAAATCCGGGAATGGGCATCGGAATTTCGCAAACCATTCCCGAACCCCAGAATGCCTCCGACGAGAAAGCCCTGGCCTATATGCGTTTTTCGGCAGGCCAACGCATGGTCGGCACACCGGTAGACTACGTTTTCCTCGGTGCCTGCACCAATGGTCGCATTGAGGATTTTCGTGCTTTCGCATCCATTGCCAAGGGCCGCCGCAAGGCCGACGGAGTGACGGCATGGCTGGTGCCGGGCTCGTGGAAGGTGTTGGAGCAAATCAAGGCCGAGGGGCTGGATGTGGTGCTGGCAGAGGCCGGTTTCGAAATCCGTCAGCCGGGATGCTCCGCCTGTTTGGCGATGAACGATGACAAGATTCCGGCCGGCAAACTGGCGGTCTCAACTTCGAACCGCAATTTCGAGGGACGCCAAGGTCCCGGCGCACGCACCTGCCTCGCTTCGCCGCTGGTGGCCGCCGCAGCTGCAGTTACCGGAGTGATTACCGATCCGCGCGATTTTCTATCCTGAAAAGTTGTAACGCCTTTCTCAAATTTTGAAACATGAAACAGAAATTCAATATCATCAAGAGCACTTGTGTACCCCTGCCGCTCGAAAACGTAGATACCGACCAAATCATTCCGGCGCGCTTCCTCAAAGCCACCGACAAGGAGGGGTTTGGTGAGAACTTGTTCCGCGATTGGCGCTATGCACCCGACGGAACGCCGAAAGACTTCGTGCTGAACGACCCCGCCTACTCGGGAGAGATACTCGTGGCCGGCAAAAACTTCGGTTGCGGAAGCAGTCGCGAACATGCCGCCTGGGCCATCGCAGGCTATGGCTTCAGGGTCGTGGTCAGTAGTTTCTTTGCCGACATCCACAAGCAGAATGAGCTAAACAACTTTGTGCTTCCCGTGGTCGTGAGCGAGGATTTTCTTGCCGAACTCTTCAAGAGCATAGAGGCCGATGCCAAGACGCTGGTCACGGTGGACGTCCCTGCGCAGACCATCACGAATGAGGCCACGGGACGTTCCGAAAGTTTTGAGCTCAATGGCTACAAGAAGTATTGCCTCATGAACGCGCTCGACGACATTGACTATCTCTTGGAGAACAAGGAGAAAATCGAGCAGTGGGAAGCCCAACATTGAACAAACGTTATTGAAGTTCCGACTATGAGAATAGAAATCATGGACACCACGCTGCGCGATGGCGAACAGACCAGCGGCGTATCGTTCCTGCCTCATGAGAAACTCCACATTGCCAAACAACTCTTGCGCAGTGTGGGGGTGGATCGCGTTGAGGTGGCTTCGGCTCGCGTGTCGCAGGGTGAGCGTCAGGCCGTGGGCGACATCTGTCGTTGGGCTGCACGCCACGGAATGCTGGAGCGCGTTGAGGTGTTGGGATTTGTGGATGGCGGAATTTCCATAGACTGGATAAAGTCCTGCGGTGGCCGTGTGATGAATCTGCTCTGCAAGGGGTCGCGTCGTCATTGCGAACTGCAACTGCGAAAAAGCCCCGAGCAGCACATCGCAGACGTGTTGGCCGAAGTGGAAAGAGCCACAGCTGCCGGCCTCACGGTGAATGTGTATCTGGAGGATTGGAGTAACGGAATGCAAGAGCCGGAGTATGTTTTCGCCCTGGTCGATGCGCTCGCACAGTCGGCAGTGCGACGTTTTATGTTGCCGGATACGTTGGGTGTGCTCAATCCGCTGCTGGCGCAGACCTATATGCGGAAGATGCGGCGGCGTTACCCGAATTTACACTTCGACTTCCACGCACACAACGACTACGACCTGGCCATCGCCAATGTGTCGGCAGCCGTGCGCAGTGGGTTCAATGGCATCCACACGGCCGTCAACGGGTTGGGCGAGCGAGCCGGCAATGCGCCGCTCTCGAGTGTGCAAGCCTTGCTGCACGACCACTTTTCAGCCGAGACGTCTGTGGATGAGAGTCGGCTTTATGAAACAAGTCGCTTGGTGGAGAGCTATAGCGGCATCGCGGTGCCGGCCAATCGTCCCATCGTGGGCGAAAATGTATTCACACAGGTGGCGGGTGTGCATGCCGACGGCGATAACAAGAGCGGACTCTATTGCAATGCTTTGTTGCCCGAACGTTTTGGCAGACAGCGTGAGTATGCTTTGGGAAAGAATAGCGGAAAAGCCAATATCCTCAAAAATCTTGAAGCATTGGGACTGGAGATTACGGCAGAGCAGGCACGTGCCGTAACACAGCGTATCATCGAGTTGGGAGACAAGAAGGAAGTTGTTACACCCGACGACCTGCCTTACATCGTGTCTGACGTGCTTCGGCAGAGCACTGCCGATAATCGTGTGCGCTTGGTGAGTTATTTTGTAACCACGGCCTATGGTCTGAAACCCACGGCGTCGTTTCGCATCGAGATTGACGGAAAAGCCTACGAAGCCAATGCGAGTGGTAACGGCCAGTATGATGCTTTCATGCGGGGACTCCGAAATATCTACGAGCACGAGTTGCGCCGCGACTTCCCTTTGCTGGAGGGCTACTATGTTACCATCCCGCCCGGCGGTCGCACGGATGCTTTGGTGCAAGCCGTTATCACTTGGCGTCTGGGCGAGAAGGTGTTTCGCACCCGAGGCCTCGATGCCGACCAAACCGATGCGGCCATCAAGGCTACGGTGAAGATGCTGAACCTCCTGGAGGACAATGCGCAGAATGCGGCGACCGACAGCGAGCCGTGTTGATGCAGGCGACCGGAGGCCCACCCGCGGGCTGAAACCTTGTTGATAAAATACAAAAATCCCTCCCCGAAGTGTGTGATTGCTTCGGGGAGGGATTTTTGTTGTGTTGTGAGATTTATACTTGCTTCGGGAAAAGCAGCGAACTGTCTCCGTAACTCAGAAAACGGAAGTCGTGCTCGAGGGCATAGCGATAGATGTTTTTCCAGTCCTCACCCACAAAGGCCGACACCAAGAGCAGCAAGGTGCTTTGTGGCTGGTGAAAATTCGTCACTATGGCGCGGACAATGTGATAACGGTAGCCCGGTGCGATGATAATCTGTGTGGAAGTGTGCAGCACCGGCAGCGCATTTCGGTCGAGGTAGTCCAGAATGTTCTGCAGGGCTTCGCAGGTGCTGAGTGGGGCTTCAGCGGTTTCGGCATACTCGTAGGGCAACCACTGAGGCACATGCAAATCGTCTTGCGTGGCTTCCGGATTGCGGGCAAGCATCACGCCCACATAGTAGAGGCTTTCGAGAGTACGCACACTGGTCGTTCCCACGGCGATGCACTCTCCGCCGTGAGCCAGCAGGCGCTCGATGCTTTCGCGCGGCACAGCCACCCATTCGGCATGCATGGCGTGTCCGCCTATTTCCTCACTTTTCACCGGCTTGAAGGTGCCGGCGCCCACGTGTAGTGTTATCTCGTTTCGTTCGATACCTTTGCGGTCGATGGCCTCCAGCACGGCCGGAGTGAAGTGCAGGCCGGCGGTAGGTGCGGCTACACTGCCCTTGATTTTGGAATAGACCGTCTGATATGTACTCAGGTCGCTCGTTTCTGTGGCTCGGTTGAGGTAGGGTGGGATAGGCAGTTCGCCAATGGCTTCGAGCACTTCGGCCCAACTCACATCCGGTTGGTCCCAACTGAAACGCACTTCGTGTCCTGTTCCGCTCACTCCGATGCGTTCTGCCTTGAGGCAAACGCTTTTCTCTCCCATCGGGATGTTTCGCTCCAGTGCTCCTTCTTTCCACTTCTTCAGGTTTCCGATGAGGCAGGTCCAAGTGCAGCTTCCCTTAGCGGCAAAGGTGAGTTGGTAGTCGGCTGGTGTGTGCGGCTCGAGGCAGAACACCTCAATCTGTGCGCCTGTCGACTTGTTGAAGTGCAAACGGGCACGGATGACGCGTGTGTTGTTGAAAACCATCAGTGCTCCTTCGGGCAGGTGGTCCGCTATGTGGCGAAATCCATCCTCGCTAACGGAACCGTCGCGATAGATGAGAAGTTTTGATGCATCGCGTTCGGCCATGGGATACTTGGCAATGCGTTCGTCGGGTAGCCCGTAGGCATAGTCGCTGATGCGTATGTGTCGTGGGTCGTGTGTCATGCGTATTTCTTGAAAACGGTGCAAAATTACGAAAAAGGGGTGAAGCGCACCAAGAAAGCACGGATAGCTTGCCGGAGGGGAGTGCTAAAAACGAGGAACGGATGCGTAAGGATGGCATCCGCTCCTCGTTTTATGTTTATAGGATCAACGCTTTTCTTCGGGCTGTCCGTAATCTATGTGGCTCAGTTTTCCTCAATCCATCGCACAATCCATTCGCCGACGGCGCGCGTTCCATATTTTTCGCCACCCTCCACCTGAATCTCGGGAGTGCGTACATTGGCATCCAGGCTGGCATCGACGGCACGGCGCACCAAGGCCCCTTCGTCCGTCAAGCCGAAGTGTTCGAACAGCATGGCCACCGACAGAATTTGTGCCAAGGGGTTGGCGATGTCGAGGCCGGTGGCTTGTGGCCAGGAGCCGTGTATGGGTTCAAACACGGGAGTGCTCTCGCCTGTCGAGGCCGAGGGGAGCAAGCCCATCGAACCTGTGATGCATGAACCCTCATCGGTGAGAATGTCGCCGAAGGTATTTTCTGTTACCATCACATCGAAGAATTTGGGGTCCTGAATCATGCGCATGGCCGCGTTGTCCACATACATGAAGTCGGTCTCTACGTCGGGATACTCGGGAGCCATCTCTTGCGCCACTTTGCGCCAAAGTCTTGACGAAGCCAGCACGTTAGCCTTGTCGACCACGGTGAGATGCTTCCTGCGACGGCGGGCATAGTCGTAGGCCACGCGCAGGATGCGCTCCACTTCCGGACGTGTGTAGGCACAGGTGTCGTGAGCGTAGTCGCTGCCTTCCTTCTTCTCCCCGAAGTACATACCACCCGTCAGTTCGCGGATGCAAACGAAGTCGGCCCCGCGCACCAGCTCGTCCTTGAGCGGAGATTTGTGCACCAGGCAGTCGAACGTCTGAACGGGACGGATATTGGCAAAGAGCCCCAACTGCTTGCGCATGGCCAGAAGTCCCTGCTCCGGGCGTACCTTGGCCGCAGGGTCGTTGTCGTATTTGGGGTGTCCTACGGCGGAGAACAGCACAGCATCGGCCTCTTGGCACGCTTTCAGAGTGTCGACCGGAAATGGGTCGCCCACTGCATCGATGGCCGCCGCGCCACACAGCGCTTCGGTGTAGGCAACCTCATGCCCGAACTTGCGACAAACGGCACTCATCACAGCCACGCCCTGCGTGGAAATCTCGGGGCCGATGCCGTCGCCCGCGAGTACGGCTATTTTCAGTTTCATAAGCTATGTTTTTTCTTGGTTTTGAACTTTTTTGAAGCGGGATGCGAAAACATCCGAATGCGAAAGTAACGAAAAAAGTCCGCGAGACAAAACTTTTGTATTCTTTTCGTCTGTCAAAGTGTCGGCTTTTGATTAAAAATGCTTACACAATGTATGTTTCTTAAAGTTTCGTAAAAACATCGCCCACGCTCTCTGGAGTGCTTGCAGGCGGTGCGCGCCTTTGCACAATGCTTCGGCAGAAATCTGCAAGGCGTTCGGAAAATTCTGCAGTGCTTGTGAAAAAACGGGAAAGCACTGCGCATAAAGCCCCCTTGCGAGCACAAAAAAATGGAGAACGCCGCGACATTCTCCATCACTGCGAAGATAAGCATTTTCAGCCGTTCTGCCAAATCGGCATCCAACCTCCCGTTCTGACAGAATGTAAGTAAAATAGCTCAAACTGTTGACGAGTGTTTTGCGATGGTGATGGAGGATTTTCTGAAAAAGCACACAAAAAGCGAGAGTGTGCATAAAATTCGTTGCAAAGCCTTTGCGGTTACGCTCCTTTACCTTAAATTTGCACACAATCAGCACGTGTGCGCATTTATATCACTCCGGCAGCTCGTTTTGGGGTGGTGCGTCGGCTGCAGTCCTTACCTCAACATTCACAAAGTATGTCCATCTCCAAAACCAGACAGAAACTCGTGGAAGTGGCACGCGACCTTTTCGCCCGTCAAGGTCTTGATGCCACCACGATGAACGACATTGCGCAGGCATCGCAGAAAGGCCGGCGCACGCTCTACACCTATTTTCGCAACAAGGAAGAAATCTATGATGCCGTCATCGAGAGCGAATTGGAAGTGCTATCTGAGAGAATGGACGAGGTGGCAGCCATGAATGCACCGCCCGAAGAGAAGCTCATCAACATGATATACACGCACCTGTGTGCCATTAAGGAGGTCGTGGCACGCAATGGTTCGCTTCGGGCAGAGTTCTTCAAGAATATCTGGCTGGTGGAGCGGAAACGCAAAGCCTTCGACGAAGAGGAGATTGCCCTCCTGCAACGAGTGATAGAGGAAGGCTGTCGTCGCGGAACGTTCAGTGTGGAATGCCCGTCGTTCACCGCCGAAATCATACACTATTCGGTGAAAGGCATCGAGGTACCCTACATTTACGACCGCCTGGGGCGCGGCTTGAACGATAATACCAGTCGCCCCATCGTCGCAGCCATCGTATGTCGGGCACTGGGCATGAACATCCCCACTACATTGCAAACAAATTTATTTACCAAATAAAAAACTCAACTTATGGGACTCTTAACAGGTAAAACAGCTCTCGTAACCGGCGCCGCACGTGGCATCGGCAAGGCTATAGCTCTGAAATTTGCGGAAGAAGGTGCCAATATCGCCTTTACCGACCTGGTGATTGACGAAAACGGCGAAGCAACGCGCGCCGAGATTGAAGCCAAAGGCGTGAAGTGTGTGGCTTATGCCAGCAATGCGGCCGACTTCGCTCAGACCGAGGAAGTGGTGAAGCAGGTGCACGCCGACTTCGGCAGCATCGATGTGCTGGTGAACAACGCAGGAATCACAAAAGACGGACTCATGATGCGAATGACCGAACAGCAGTGGGACGCTGTGATCAACGTAAACTTGAAATCGGCCTTCAACTTCATACACGCTTGCACGCCCATCATGATGCGCCAGCGCAGTGGCTCGATTATCAATATGGCCAGCGTGGTCGGCGTTCATGGAAACGCAGGTCAGAGCAACTATGCCGCGTCAAAGGCCGGCATGATTGCGCTCGCCAAGAGTGTGGCTCAGGAAATGGGAAGTCGCGGCATCCGTGCCAACGCCATAGCTCCCGGATTTATCGAAACAGCCATGACAGCTGCCCTGCCCGACGAGGTGCGTGCCGATTGGGCGAAGAAGATACCTCTGCGCCGTGGCGGACAGCCCGAAGATATTGCCAATGTGGCCGTATTCCTTGCTTCCGAACTGGCATCCTATGTCAGCGGACAGGTAATCCAGGTTGACGGCGGTATGAACATGTAAGAAAAAGCAAAAGCAAGTTTTCATAGTTTAGCGATGTGCCAATGAGTCTCGGGGCGAAAAGCCCAAAGACCTGTTGGCACATTCCATGAATGTAAATCCGATGAACGTACTCTACGAAGACAACCACATCATCGTGGTGGCAAAGGCGGCAGGCGAAATCGTGCAAGGCGATAAGACAGGAGATGCTCCGCTCACCGATGCTGTGAAAGCCTATATCAAGGAACGCTATGCCAAACCGGGCGCAGTGTTCCTGGGAGTTCCGCACCGCCTTGACCGCCCCGTGAGTGGCGTTGTGGTGTTGGCGCGAACGAGCAAAGCACTGGCAAGGCTCAATGAGATGTTTCGCAGTGGCAAGGTGCGAAAGACCTATCACGCCATCGTGAAAAAGCCCGTGCCGGTTGCAGGTTCGTCGGTCGCACCGGTGGAGCGCGAAGTGCTACTCACCCATTGGCTCACGCGCAACGAGCGTCAGAACAAGGCGTATGCACATACGCGCGAAGTGCCGGGCAGCAAGCGGGCAGAGTTGGATTATCGCATCTTGGCACACTCCGACCGTTACAGCTTGTTGGAGGTGCATCTGCATACCGGGCGTCATCATCAGATTCGCTGTCAGTTGGCAGCCGTCGGCTTACCCATCAAGGGAGACCTGAAGTACGGCTCGCCCCGTAGCAACCCCGATGGCAGCATCTGCCTCCATGCTCGCAGCGTGGCTTTCGAACATCCTGTTTCGCACAAAGAGATTTTCGTGGAAGCACCCTATCCTGAGGAAAATTCGTGGCACATCTTCTCGGAAAGCGTCTGAAAAACCTCGGCATCGGCTCTTGCTTTTTTTAGAAGGAGTGCAAAAATATGCGCAATTGAACGAAAAACAGCGAATTGTTGTGTATGAACCTTTGCGGTTCCGAAAAAAAGTTGTTCCTTTGCAACGCTTTTCCGCTCAACCGCTGTCGGGATGCAGAGTTCCCCGTTATGTTGGGCCGGGACGGACAAACAATTTTTAATCCCCAATAAAATGGCAGATTTAATTAAAGTTGCTGAAGAAGCATTTGCTACAGGAAAATCTCACCCCGACTTCAAGGCCGGTGACACCATTACCGTAGCATACAAAATCGTCGAAGGTAACAAGGAACGCGTTCAGCAGTATCGCGGTGTTGTTATCAAAATCTCTGGACACGGAGACAAAAAGCGTTTCACTGTTCGTAAAATGTCTGGCACCGTAGGTGTGGAGCGTATCTTCCCCCTCGAGTCTCCCAACATTGAAAGCATCGAAGTGAACAAGGTAGGTAAGGTGCGTCGCGCCAAGCTTTACTACTTGCGCGGGCTTACCGGTAAGAAGGCACGCATCAAGGAAAAGCGTACCATTGCCAAGACAAACTAAAATCGAGCACAGCAAGATTTTGATAAAGGGCTTCTGCAATTTGCGGAAGCCCTTTATGTTTTTCTATATTTGGGTTTGAACTGTCGAGATACCGGAGGGAAAGGTGCGCACGGAGAGGCAGACAATTCCTGTCGAGGATAATAACGATGCAGAATGGAGAACGAAAAAACGGGAAGCCTTATGGACTTCCCGTGATAGTAAGAGTAGATATCCAGTTGCGGTGTTAGATTTTCTGCAGTGCTTCCGGTTATTCTGGCAAATAGTCCAGCAACATCTTGAGCGACTTCGGGTCGCTCCAACTCCAGAAGCGGTCGCCCATAAGGTTCTTGAAGGCTTCTCGCATCTCGGGGCGAACGTACGGCTTTACTTTGCTCTCGATGGCCGGAACCACGTTACCGCGTATCAGAAAGTAGTATTTATCTTTCAGCGGGTAGCCCTTCTCATCGTAGATTTGGCCCTCGATTTCGTAGAAGGCACTGGTGTGCACGCCCTCGATTTGGAAATATGGCAGATTCTCGCCGCCGGTTGTTTCCGCGCGAAGCTTGTCCATATCGATGGTAGTAACGCGAACCAAATGTGTGTATTTGCGTGAGCTGAGCACCTCGCCCATGATGCTGTCTACCTTGAGGTATTTCACGGAGTCGAACTGAACACCGATGATGTGCTGTGTGTAGGCTTTCTTAACGACGCTGTCTTCTACGAAATACAAGGCAGCATCTTTCAGAAAGATATTGACCTTGGCACGCACCGAGCGTCCGAAAGTCTGCAGCACTTTGGCCTCTTGGAATTCGGGGAATACAAATGTTTCCGTGCTCCTGCGGTGTTCCTGCTGTTGTTGCGCAAAGCTAACGAGTGAGGTGCTGAGCACCGTAAGCAGGAGTATGACTTTTCTTATATACATATATAATATATTATGTGTGCCGTGTGAAAAATAGGTATGCGCCGATTAGATTTTTACTCGCCGGCTCAAAAACTGTCGCAAGTTAGCAAAAGAATGTGGAGCGCAGGATGAAAAGTCGGACCTTTAACAATAATTTGAAGGTCGCAGTGTGAAAAACTTCCTATGGGAGATAGCAAGTTTTGTACTGTAGGAGCAAAAACCTTCCTGCGGTCGGGAAAACGCTGCAGCAATATCTGCGTTTTCTTTGTACGAAGTAACATTTTATTATTACCTTTGCTTCGTAACAAAAGTAAATCTTCAAATTTATGAAAGCCTATTTAGTAACCGGGGCTGCCGGTTTTATCGGAGCCAACTACCTGAAGTATATTTTGGCAAAGTATGACGACGTGCGCGTTGTCGTGCTAGATTTGCTTACATACGCCGGCTATCTCGGTACCATCGCTGATGATATAGACAACGATCGTTGCACATTTGTGCGCGGCGATATTTGCGATCGCGCCCTTGTAGACAGACTTTTCGCCGAGTACAAGTTTGATGTCGTTGTCAACTTTGCAGCCGAGAGTCATGTGGATAGAAGTATCGAGAACCCGCAGCTGTTTCTCCAGACCAATATCTTGGGAACGCAGTGTCTGCTTGACGCTGCACGCGCCGCATGGGTAACCGGTAAGGATGCGCAGGGCTATCCCACATGGCGCAAGGGCGTTCGTTTCCACCAAGTTTCCACCGACGAAGTCTACGGCAGCTTGGGTGCGGAGGGCTTTTTCACAGAGCAGACTCCCCTCTGTCCGCACAGCCCTTACAGTGCGTCAAAAACCAGTGCTGACCACTTTGTTTGTGCATACCATGACACATTCCACATGCCCGTTTCCATCACGCGCTGTTCCAACAACTACGGTCCGTACCAGTTTCCGGAAAAACTGATACCGCTCATTATAAACAATATATTGGAAGGCAAAAAACTCCCGGTGTATGGCGAAGG
Source organism: Bacteroidaceae bacterium (assembly GCA_017461605.1). Classification (GTDB taxonomy): domain Bacteria; phylum Bacteroidota; class Bacteroidia; order Bacteroidales; family Bacteroidaceae; genus Alloprevotella. The sequence goes on along the minus strand of JAFTXN010000004.1, from coordinate 48,648 downwards.
TACTAACGTGCGCGACTGGCTTTATGTAGAGGATCATTGCAAAGCTATCGATGCTGTTATTACGCGCGGAGCCGATGGCAGTATTTACAACGTGGGTGGCCACAACGAGCGTCAGAACATACAGATTGTGAAAATCATTATCAAAACCATCCGAGAGCTTATGGAAGAACACCCTGAGTGGCGCGCACTTCTCAAGAAGCAGGAGCGTGATGCGGATGGGCAGATACGCATCGATTGGATCAATGATGAACTCATCACATTCGTCAAGGACCGTCTGGGACACGACTTGCGTTACGGCATCGACCCTTCGAAAATTCGCGAAGACCTCGGCTGGTATCCTGAGACCGACTTCGAAACCGGTATCGTGAAGACCATTCGTTGGAACCTCGAGAACCGTAATTGGGTAGAGGCTGTGAGCGGTGAGGACTACCAGCTGTATTACGACAAGATGTACGGTCAGAGATAGAATCGGCTTGTGCGATTTTCGCCATCCTGCATTCTTCTTTATACAACAAATCCCGGCCATTGTGGTCGGGATTTTTGTTTATGTCAAGTGCTTCTTAACGAATGATGGTGGCATCGCGGTCGGGGCCGACGCTGACGATGCTGATGGGGGTGCTGAGCTCGCGCTCCAGATAGGCTACATAGTCCTTGAAAGCTTGAGGCAGCTCATCGTAGGTGCGCATCTCTGTGAGAGGCGTGTTCCATCCGGGAATTTCCTCATACACGGCTTCCCATCCCTCAGTGTCGTAAGGCATTTCGGTGGTGGTTACGCCGTCTTTTGTGTAGGCTGTGCAAACTTTGATGGTGCTGAAACCATCGAGCACATCACCTTTCATCATCACGAGGTCGGTAACTCCGTTGATCATGATGGCATACTTCAAAGCTACGAGGTCCACCCATCCGCAGCGGCGATTGCGTCCTGTAACGGCTCCGTACTCGTTGCCGATGTGGCGGATGGTGTCGCCGGTTTCGTCAAACAATTCCACGGGGAACGGACCCGAACCTACGCGAGTGCTGTAGGCTTTGAAAATTCCGAAGATGCAACCGATGGTGTTGGGCGCGATACCCAGACCGGTGCAAACGCCTCCGCTGGTGGTGCTCGATGAGCTTACGAAGGGGTAAGTGCCGTGGTCGATGTCGAGCAGTGAGCCCTGTGCGCCTTCGGCCAGCACGGATTTTCCTTCGGAGAGGTATTTGTTGATTTCGATCTCGGTGTCGGTGAGGTGAAACTTGCGCATGTATTCCACGCCCTCGAGCCAGAGTTTTTCTTCCTCGGTGATGTCATACTCGAAGCCCATATCGCTGAGCAGCTGTGCATGGCGTGCTTTCAGGGCTTGGTATTTCGCTTCGAAGTTCTCCATGATATCACCCACGCGAAGACCTACGCGAGCTGCTTTGTCGCTGTAGGTAGGTCCTATGCCCTTTCCGGTGGTTCCCACTTTGTTCTTGCCTTTTGCAGCTTCGTAGGCGCGATCCAGCACACGGTGTGTGGGCAGAATGAGGTGTGCGCGTCGGCTGATGTGCAGGCGCTCGGTGAGTTGATAACCGGCGTTTTCGAGCTCGCGAGCCTCGGCCATGAAGAGGTCGGGTGCGATGACGCATCCGTTGCCTATGATGTTGATTTTTCCTTCATCGAAGATGCCCGACGGGATGGAGCGGAGCACAAATTTCTTTCCCTCGAAGATGATGGTGTGTCCTGCGTTGGGACCTCCGGCAAAGCGTGCCACAACGTCATATCGCGGTGTGAAATAATCGACCACCTTTCCTTTGCCTTCGTCGCCAAAGACGATGCCCAGCAGAGCGTCTACTTTTCCTTTTGTCATGTTTCTTAAAATGTGAGGTTTGCCTTTAGGCTGTTCAACAGCGGACAAAGTTAAATCTTTTTCGCGAAAAGAAGTTTTCCACTGGCTTTTTTTATCTCGTGAAATGTTGTGTGGTGTTTGCATCGGCATGCCGGATGTACAGATGAGCCATCAAGCAGTTGCTACATAGGGAATAATAAAGCCTGCCTCCGGTGTTGGGAGGCAGGCTTTGCCGGTTGATGTTTTGTGTTGGTAATGAGGTCTTTTGTGTGTTAAGTCATAGTTTCTTGTCAGTGCTTCTTCTTACTTCTTTGCGAAGTAGCGGTTGTAGAGGCCTTCGAAGCCGCGTCCGTGGCGTGCTTCGTCGCGAGCCATCTCGTGCACGGTGTCGTGAATAGCGTCGAGGTTGAGTTCCTTGGCGCGCTTGGCGATGCGTGCCTTGTCCTCGCAGGCTCCGCTTTCAGCGTTCATGCGCTTTTCGAGATTGGTCTTGGTGTCCCATACGCAGTCTCCCAGGAGTTCGGCAAACTTTGAAGCGTGTTCGGCTTCCTCCCAAGCGTAGCGCTTGAAGGCTTCGGCAATTTCGGGATAGCCTTCGCGATCGGCCTGACGGCTCATGGCGAGATACATGCCCACTTCGGTGCATTCGCCAAGGAAGTGGTTGTTCAGATCCTTTATCATTTCGTCATCGCAACCCTTGGCCACACCAATCTCGTGTTCAGCCACAAAGTTGAGAGAGGCATTCTCGTTGAGTTCCTTGAACTTTGAAGCCGGTACGTGGCACATGGGGCACTTTTCGGGAGCTTCGTTACCTTCGTGAACATAACCGCAAACGGTGCAGATGAATTTCTTTTTCATGATGTTGTGTTTTTTAATTGTTATGGTATGTTTATGTTAATTCTCGCAGTTGCATTTCGGGCATCTTCCACGGAAGTAGAGGTCTACGCTGTCCGTGTGGAATTCTCCGGGTACGCAGGGCTTGGCGCAGGTTAGCACTTCGTGTGCCGGGATGTCGTAGACAGTGCCGCACTGTTTGCACAGGAAATGTGCGTGGGGCGTTGTGTCGCCATCGAAGTGGGCATTGCGTTCGTCGATGGTGAGCATCAGCGCTGCGTTTTGCTCAGCCAGGAGTTTCAGAGTGTTATAGACGGTGGTCTTCGACAAGGTGGGGATTTTGTTCACCAACTCGCTGTAAATTTCATCAGCGCTGGGGTGCGTGCGGTGCTCCATGAGGTATCTCATGATGGCTATGCGCTGCACTGAGGGCTTGATGCCGCAGTCGGCCAGATGCTGATAGATTTTTACGTCGTCCATATTTGTAATGATTACAACCTTGTTTCGAGTGCAAATATAGGGTGCGGAATTTTCTCCTCCAAATTTTTGAGGATATTTTTTTGAAAAAAATTTTTTGGTGCCCATTCCGTGAGTCTGTGAGTGGGGTGGGAGAGCCTGAAGATACATTATATATATGCGTGTGGTGCGTACGCGCGCGTGTAGCGACGTGTGCCGATGCTCCATGCGCACTATGATGAGGCGCAGTGTGCCTCTGCGAGGACGGACTCCCAACCGGTGAAGCGTGCCAAAGCATAGGGTTTGTTCCGGAGGCTTTCTGCGAAATTCTGCAGTGCTTGTAGAATTTTCTGCAGTGCTTCCGGAAAAATCTGCAGTGCTTGTAGATTTTTGTCCACTTGGAGGCCGATTTTTCAGCAAAGTGTCAGCCCGATGCGGAGGGCGAGACGGATTTTCCAAACTTGGTGCAAATCTTAATAAATGCTAAATAGAAGAAAATAGATAGTACTATGTATTGCATAGTAGTGTGCTTAGACTTACTTTTGCGGTGTGATGGAACGTCCGGCCGGCGTTCTGCACAGCGAATTCGCAGTTTGGCGGGCTTGTTCCGCCCTTAAGAAAAACAAAAATCGAAGTTATGAACGTTGACAATGCCAAGTCGCAAATGCGCAAGGGGATGCTGGAATACTGCGTGCTGTTGCTGCTTCGACGCGAGCCGAGTTATGCTGCCGATGTCATTACGCGGCTGAAGCAGGCGCAGCTCATCGTGGTGGAAGGTACGCTCTATCCGTTGCTCACGCGCCTGAAGAAAGAAGGGCTGCTGAGTTACGAATGGCAGGAGTCGTCGCAAGGACCTCCGCGCAAGTATTATGCTCTCACGCAAGAGGGGGCGCGTTTTCTCGAAGGACTCGACGCCGCCTGGAACGAATTGGCCTACACCGTGGGTGTGCTGAAGGGGACGCTGCTTGCCACGTCGGACGATGTGGGTGAGGAGCTCAATCACTCCTGATGGTGGCGAGGGCCGCTGTATCAATACCTAAAAAACACGCAATCATGAAAAAGAATATCACAATCAATCTGTTCGGACAGCTCTACGCCATAGACGAAGACGCGTACGAGCTTCTGAAACGCTACGAGGAGAATATGCGATCCTACTTCAGTCGCAGGGAGGGCGGCGAAGAGATTGCAGACGACATCGAGCACCGTGTGGCCGAACTGCTATCGGAGTTGAAAGCCGAGGGTGTGGAGGCCATCAATATCGGTCATGTGGAGAACATCATCAGCCGCATCGGTAATCCGGAAGAGATGGAGGCCGAAGATGCGGAAAGCACTGATGGCAAGAGTCACACCGCAGCCGGTGAACCGGGTGGCGCACGTGGATGGTTTGCCCGTCGCAAACTGTTTCGCGACCCTACTGACACGATGGTAGGCGGTGTGCTCTCGGGGCTTTGCCGATACTTTGGGGGAAACGACCCACTGCCTTGGCGCATAGGCTTCGTGCTGCTTTGCATTTTCAGTTTCAGCATGGCAATCATTGCTTACCTCATTCTCTGGGCTTTCGTGCCGCAGGCACGCACGGCCGAAGAGCGCCTGCAGATGTGCGGACGGCCGGTGAATGCCTCGGCCATCAACGAGGAAATCATCAACGGGGTAAACCGTGCGGCCCACTATGTGCGCGAGAGCGGTGCCCCGCAGAAGGCGCGCGGCTGCATGGGAGCCCTGCTTATGGCCGTGGTGTTGCTGTTCAAGGGTAGTCTGTTTGTGGCAGGCTGCGCGCTGCTGGTAGCTGTTATTGTAGGAGTGGTGCTTGCCATCTATGTATCGGTGGCGGCTTTGGTTGGCTTTGGCGATGTCTCGATGTACGACGGTAGCTTTGTCTATGCCTTGCAACATTTTCCGGCCTTCGTCTGGGTGGTTGGCGGTTTAGCTGTGGCAGCGCTGATAGCCGTCAGCATCCCTTTCTATGCCCTAACGCGTTGGCTCTTCATGAGTTCGGACCGTCCGTTGGGCTTTGGCAAACGTCTCACACTCCTGGTGCTGTGGATTGTGTCCTTTGCCTCCGTGTGGGTGTTGGGCGTGATATTTAGTGTCTACGTCAAAAAAGCCGGCAACATGCTGGACCATGAACGCAACACGCGCAACGGAATCTATCTGCAACATGCCGGTTGGAGCAGATTGGATGAGAAAAATCTCACACTCGTCTCGGCCGAAAATCTGTGGTACGACGTCGATTACTTCGACTTTGCCGTAAATCGCACCTACAATCCGGGAAGTTCTGTCACAGAAGAAGAGCAGGAGGCAAAGCAAAACCTGAGAGCCTGCGTGCTGCACCGACATGACGCCAAGCACGATTGGAATTTCCGCCTGCAACGCAGCGAATATGTTGCGCCGGGTCGCTATCTCGTGGAAGGCATCGTCTCGCGCAGCGTGCGCCCTGCACATCTTTTTGCCCTGCTTCCGGGAGAAGACAAACCGCATGTGGGCATATCGAGCGCGGCAGAAGTGAGCGGCTGGAATGTGAACGAGGACTTGATACCCTCACCCGTGTATGACGAGCGTGTGATGTACTACGAACTGACCGAGGGTTGGAAATACGTCACCACCGACACGCTGTCCGTGCAGGGCGGAACGGTGCAATTCGGATTCAGCAACGACAGTCGGTTGGTGCCGGCCGGAAGTTCGGCCGACCGCTTCGGGTTCTATCGTGTGGCATTGCGTCGCGTGGGCGACCTGCCGGCAAATTCGCAAAAGCATTAAGAACCATATAAACCCTGCGTCGGGAGTCTCACAACTCCTGTTTCGCAACAAAAAAATCGGGCGACAAGTCATTTGAAACTTGTCGCCCGGTTTCGTGCTTCGGGCCTGAAATTTTCGGCCGGCAGAGGAGGCTTAATCTCGAGAGCGTCCGAGATAAATCATGACGTAGTAGACCAGCGTGGCAAGCGAACTGAGCGCAGCTACGACGTAGGTGTAGGCAGCCGAACGCAATGCGCTCACAGCCATGGGGTGGTCTGCACTTCCGGTGATGCCTGCGTGCGACAGCCAGGCCGTTGCGCGACGCGATGCATCGATTTCGACGGGCAGCGTCACCAAGCTGAAGATGGTGGTCAAGGCAAACAGACCGATGCCCACCAAAAGTATCTGTGGGAAACTCTCGACCAGGATAATTCCGGCCAGCAACACCCATTGCACCCATGAGGAGGCAAATTGCACCACCGGCACAAGGGCAGAGCGCATCTGCAGCGGGCCGTATGCCACAGCGTGTTGCACGGCGTGGCCGCACTCGTGGGCGGCTACGGCTGCGGCGGCCACACTGTTACTCAGGTAGACGCTTTCGCTAAGGTTCACGGTCTTGTTCGAGGGATTGTAGTGGTCGGTCAGGTGTCCCGAGGTGGAAGTTACGGTTACGTCGTAGATTCCGTTGTCGCGCAACATCTTTTCTGCCACTTCGCGGCCCGTCATTCCGCTTGCGAGGGGCACTTTCGAAAACTTCTTGAATTTACTCTGCAAGTTGAGCTGTACGAGCCAACTCACCAAGGCAATTCCGATAAATAGGATCCAGTAAGTCATTTGAATGTAGATAGATTATGATTGATTTGTTTCTGATTTTTGCCATCGGCGTGGTGTACACCGTGGAGGCTATTCTGCTATTTGCAATCTGTGTGCCAAATTACGAAAAAGCCTTGTGTCAATTGCTGTACGGCTGTTAATAAATCACAAAGCCTTACTTTTTGCGACGTTTGTGCTTCCCGAAATGCCAAAATGGCCTTCGTGTGTTCGGTCGAGCATCAAGCATCGGCCTGCTTGCCGTTCCGACGAAACAGATAGCCGATGCTCTCACGCAGAATGGCAGCGCCGAGCAGATGGAGTGTGCCGAGGTAAACGCCGACGGCCACGATGATTTTTGTCACCAGGATCAGGTAAATGTTGTCGAAGAGGCCGGCTGCGAAGTAGGCGGCTGTCATGGCCAAAGCCGCAGTGCCCACAAAGGGGAGTATGTCGCGCAAAGCTGTGGACAGCGACAGGCCGATGTAGCGATGGGCGCAGCGATTCCATACCGGCACCCACAAGATGTTGATCAGCACGTAGGTGGTTACCATCGGTAAGATGCCGTAGGGATGAAGCAGTGCCAAATTTCCCAACTGCAACAGGCAGAGTGCAACAGTGTTGTACATGAAAATGTTACTGCGTCCCTGACTTATGATATAGTTGGAATAGAGCGAACAGATAGGCACGAAAGCTCCGCCCACGCACAGCAGTTGCATCAGCTTGGCGCTCGGCAACCACTTGTCGGTGATGGTGATGGTGATAAACTCGGGGGCAATGAGTGCCAACCCGAAAAGGCACGGTACGGATATGAAGCTCGTGAATCGGAGCATCTTGCGGAAGGCTCGGTGTCGCTCCTCCGTGGTATCGAGTTGGGCGAAGACGGGTTGGGTTACGTTCCAGAGCATTCCGGTAATGGTGCTGTAACCAATCGTAGTCCACTTGTTGGCTTGGTTATAGTATCCCACCATTTTGTCGCCATATAGGCGGCCGAAGAACACGGAGAACAGATTGTTGTTGACGTGTGTGAAAATGTTGGTAAGCAGTAGGCGTGAACTGAAACCAATCATGCCGCGCAACGGACGCAGGTTCAGACTGAGCGAAGGACGCCAGCCGGAAACCAGCCAGCTGCCGGTGCTCATGCAGAAGCAGTAGGTGAGATTTTGCACGGCGATACCCCAATAGGAAAATCCGTTCCACGCAAGTGTGATGCCCGTCAGACCGGATACGGCAAGGGCGGCAAAAGTGATGCCGGCGGTTTCTTTCACCTTCAGCTCGCGAAACAGTTTTGCGCGCGGTGTGGTGCCGAAACTGGAGATAACGAAGGAGAGAAACGAGAGTCGCGCTAACGGAACGAGGACCGGTTCCTTGAAAAATGCGGCAATGAGGGGCGCACATGCAAAGAGGATGATGTAGACCACCGAAGCACAGAGCACGTTGAACCAGAACACGGCATTGAAATCAGCTTGCGTAACATCTTTTTTGCGGCATAATGCAGACATGAAGCCGCTCTCTTGCAGACTGCCGGCGATGAGGGCGAAGATGCTCAGCATGCCCACCATACCATAGTCGGACGGGGTGAGCAATCTTGCCAGAAATATGCCGAAAATCAGGTTCAGCAACTGCTGCCCTCCGTTGTTGACGGCGGCCCACAGAAAACCCTTGGCGGTTTTTTCCTTGATACCGGGTTGAGTCATGGTGCAAAGGTAGGGATTTCCCCCAAGGACACAAAAAAGTCTCCGCACGATGTGAGGGTGTGCGGAGACGTTATATCTAATTATATGTATGCCGGATGGCATTTTCTGGTGCTTTCGAGCAAATGCCCGGGCTTTCTTACATGAAGAAGAGCAACACCAGCTGTGCCATCAGGATACGCAGGAACATGGCCAAGGGATACACGGTGCTGTAGCCCACAGCCGGAGCATCGTTGCCGGCAGTCTGACTGGCGAATGCCAAGGCCGGGGGGTCGGTGTTCGAACCTGCGATGAGACCCATCAGGGTGAAATAGTTGAGCTTCAACTTCAGACGACCGATGATGCCGATGATGAGAATGGGGATGGTGGTGATGAGGAAACCGGCCCATACGTAGGTTATTCCGTCTCCGTTTGTTACAGTGTCCCAGAACGTCGCGCCGGCTTGTATACCCACGCTGGCGAGGAACAGAATGAGTCCCACTTCGCGCAGCATGAGGTTGGCAGACGTCGAAGTGTAAGTGTTGATTTTATAACGGTATCCGAAAGCACCGATGATGATGGCCACGACGAGTGGACCGCCTGCCAAACCGAGCTTCACGGGTATGTCGACACCGGGAATGGGGATAGGAATTTGGCCGACGATGATACCGAGCATGATACCGAAGAAGATAGCACCTACATTGGGGTGGTTGAGCATCTTCGATGAGGCTCCGATGGCATTCTTCACATGTTCGATATTCTCCTCCGAACCCGTAACAAGGATGCGGTCGCCTACCTGAAGGCGCAGATTGCGGTTGGCAAACAATTCAATGCCGTTACGTGTCACGCGAGTTACGTTGACGCCATACACGGAGGAGAAGTGAAGCTGACCAAAGGTTTTACCATTGATTTCGGGCTTTGTGATTACGAGGCGACGCGATACGTATTTCTTCAGATCCATGTCCGACTTCCAGTCCTTGGGCAGAGCTTCACCCATAAGCACGGTAATAGGTTCGGCTTCCTCTTCGGTACATACCAAGTGGAGTTCCATGCCGAGTTCAAGCTTTGTGTCACCATTGGGGATGATGAACGAGTCGCCTACTATGATGCGCGACACCACAAACTCGCGATTCAGGAACTTGTGAAGTTCGTGCAGCGTGCGTCCCACCACAGCTTGATTGGTCACCTTGATGACCAGGTGTTTGGGAGTGGCTTGCGGATTGCCTTCCTGCTCTTTGCGGATTTTCTCCTGCTCATCTTCCAGACTGATGCGGCACAGATAGCGAATGGCGATGGTGGCCAGGATGATGCCGACGACGCCCAAGGGATAGGCACAGGCGTAACCATTGGCTATCGCGGGAACGTTGCCATCGGGGAAGAGCGACGGAAGCACACCGTTGGCAGCACCGAGACCCGGCGTATTGGTAACAGCTCCGTACATCACACCCACCATCATGGGCAGGGCTGTTCCGTCAGAGTTGTCAAGCAGACCGAGGCCCACGCACATGTAGTAGAGTCCCAGCATTACCACGACGTTGAGCAGCACAAGCCCGACGGTGAGCATGTTCATGCCGAGGCCGCCTTGGCGAAAGGTTGCGAAAAAGCTGGGGCCCACCTGCAATCCTATGCAGTAGACAAAGAGAATCAGTCCAAGCTCTTTCACCACGTCGATGATGGGTTTCTGCGCGGCGTGATCGATTCCGAACTGATTGAAGATGTGTCCGGCCACAATGCCGGCGAAGAGCACAAACGTTACACCCAATGCAACGCCTCCAAACTTGATTTTACCCAACTTCACGCCGATGCTGATGACGGCGGCATACACCACAACGATGTGGGCAATGGAAGCAGGGTCTTTCAAAAGGTTAAGAAACCATTCCATAATGCAGTGTTTAATATTTTATTAAGGGTTTTCGGCAAAGGTAAAGATTATTTAATGTTTTGCCAAGTCTTCGTGAGAAAACACCGCCGGCTTTTTCGAAGTCGCTCACTCGTAGTCCGATTTTGTCAACCCGAAGTTTGTTTTTCCGGAGGCTTTCGGCGAAAAGTGGCAGGCCTTGCCACTTTTTTGGCAGTGCTTGCCACTTTTCTGGCAAGCCTTGCCAGTTTTTACGAGAAGCCTCCGCAATTGTGAAAACGGACGCTGAAAAAACGTTCGTCGGAGGTATAGTTTTGCATTTCGTATTTGATGGCTTCAAAATGCATCGTTCATTAGTTTTTGTCTTATCTTTGCCACTGAGAACGGCATGTGCACAAGTGGTGAGGCTGTTTCGCAGCCCAGAGACGGTGTCAAGTCGGTCGATAACCCGTGAAGAAAACATTAAAACCTTAATACAAACAAAACTATGAAGAGACTTCTGATTTGTACGATGTTGTTAGTGCTCTGTGTAAGCACTTCCATGGCACAAACCTTTGTGAATCTGACGCCTACTCCCAAGAGTATGACTGTGGGGACGGGCGAGTTGGTTCTGCCTCGTGCGTTCGCTGTGAGCTATGCCGGCCTGCCGGACAGTATTGCTGCCGAGGCCGAACACTTTGTGGCCGACTTCAATGCCGCTACAGGCTATGAGGCCACAGCAGTGGCTTCGGGCGAAGCACTCATCACGATGAGTCTGAACGACGCTTCGGCGGAGGGATATTCGCTCACCGTGGGCGAGAATGTAAGCATCGAGGCCAGCACGGCCCGCGGCTTCTTCTATGCCTTCCAGAGCATCAAGAAGATGCTGCCCGGCAATGTGATGGCCGGAGTTACCGACCCCAAAGTTGAACGCTATGCTCTGCCGTGCGTAACCATCAACGACGAACCTCGCTTCGCCTACCGCGGATTTATGCTCGACGTGGCGCGTCACTTCTTCACTGTGGCCGAAGTCAAGCGTATGATCGACATCATGGCGGCCTATAAGATGAATTATTTCCATTGGCACCTCAGCGACGACCAAGGCTGGCGCGTGGAGATAAAGAAGTATCCGAAACTCACCACCGTGGGGGCGACGGCCGACAACTGCTACGCCACATCGCTGGAGTACGGTCCCTATTGGACAAACGCACAGTACGGTCCTTTCTTCTATACACAGGATGAGCTGCGTGAGGTTGTCGCTTATGCCAAAGCACGCCACATCGAGGTGATTCCCGAGTTCGACATGCCGGGTCACTTCGTGGCAGCACTGGTGGCTTATCCCGAATTCAGCTGTAACCCATCGGCAGGTCGGAAAGTATGGACAAGCGGTGGTATCTCCTCGGACGTTCTCAATGTGGCCGACCCTGCAGCCGTGCAGTTTGTTAAGGATATTTGGACCGAACTGCTCGATATCTTCCCCGGTCAGTATGTGCACATAGGTGGCGATGAGTGTCCCACCAGTGCCTGGGAAGGAAATGCTCTGTGTCAGGCCAAATATAAGGAATTGGGTCTGACGTCTTATCGTCAACTTCAGTCGCACTTCATCAAGGAGATGGCCGATTTCTTCAAGGAGCACGGACGTCGTACCTGCGTTTGGAACGAAGCCATCACCGCCGGCGGTGCCGACACAAAGCTGATGCAGGAAGCCGGAGTGTATGTGTGGGCATGGAGCTACCCTGCTTCCGATGGCGCAAAGCGTGCGGCACAACTCGGACTCGACAATGTTTACACTCCGTGGGGTCCTTATTACATCAACCGCCGACAGAGTATGGATGCCTGCGAAGCCACTTTGGCCGGAGGCGGTACGGACAATCTGCAAGCCACATACAACGAAGTGCCTGTGCCCTCTTCGGGCATTACCACTGCGCAGAAGGCCTTCTATACCGGCGTGCAGGGAACTTTCTGGACAGAGCATGTGGCCGATCGTGAGCTGATGGAATATCTGGCTTTGCCGCGCCTCATCGCCATCGCCGAGACGGGATGGACACCTGCGGCTCGCAAAAACTTCAACAGCTTCTGCCAACGCATCACAGCCGATACTGTGATGCTCAACTACAATGGATACAATTACGGAAAGCATTACATCGGTAAGGGCAGTGCTTCCGGTGAAGAGGAAATGGTAATGCCGAAATCCTCCACCGCCACTGAGAAATACTGGTATCGCATCGTGACTCGCGCCACCGATGATACCCGTGTCGGCCGCTGCTTCGAATTGTTGGCCGAGGGCTCTCCGCTCATCGGCGAGTATTCCGGCAAGGGTGCCGCCGCAGGTGTGCTCTGGACAGCTCCCCAGGCTGCAGAGGGCGAAGCCGCTTACGATTATCAGCTCTGGGCTTTCGAGGAAGATCCCGCCAACGCCGGACGCTATGCCTTGGTGTGCAAGGCGCTACCCGAAGGTTCGCTGAATGCCACTCCCTCAACCACAGGCGTCACCGGCCGTTGGAGTTACGACAACAGCACGAAGCACTATCAGTTCTTGCTCGGCGAGAAAGGCTACGGCCGGAACGACGATGGCGAGACCTACTACTATACCATCCGTAGCAGCAAGACAAACGGCTGGTACCTGAACGCTTCGATGAGTGGGCAGGGGCTCGCCGTGAACCTCTACACCGATCCCGGAAGCGGTAGTGGCGGTCATTGGAGTGCGATGCCTGTGAATGGTGCTGCCGGTGCTGAAGATGTGGTGGCACAAGTGGAGGAAGCAAAAGCATTCCTTAATAATATAAAGACGTACGAGGGCGATGCCAAGGTGCCGGGCTGTTTTGGCGCAGCCGAGGCCGAAGCCTTGCAACAACTCATCGCTACTGCCGACCCTGCCGGCATGACAGCCGAAGAACTGGCAGCCTTCTCAACCTCCTTTGCTGAGGCTTATGCAGCCCTGCGCCAGTCGTTCGGCTACATGCAGGAAGGCGCTACTTACCGTATCAGTAATGCCGTTGAGGGTTTTGAAAACACAGCCTTTGTGGATAACGGCAAGGCAACGCAACTGCAACATTCGGCCGACCGTTGGGCGGATGATGCATGGGAGGTAACGAAATCCACCATCAAGGCAGACTATTCGCAAACCGTTCGGCTGCGCAACAAGCAGACCGGCCGTTCTGTGGGAAGTGCAGCAGGAAGTACCACGGGCTATGTGGCCTATCCTGTGTCGGTAGGTAATACCGGTGGAGACATTGTGTGTGTGTTCGATGTCGTTACGGGCGATTATACCCTCGCTTCCGGTGAGAAGAACCTCTATCCCGTGCCGCATACATCGGCTTCGCTGCCTGGCATCGTGAGCTCCGGATCGTCCATCAACGGACGCAATGCCACTCGCGTGGTGGGTGCAGCTTGGCACATTGCTCCCGTACAAGTGGTAACCTATGTCTGCGAGGACGAACAGGGCAATGCGCTGGGCACCTATCGCACCAGTGCAACTACAGGTGAGGCTTACACCGTCGTAGTTCCTGAGATCAAGAATCACGAACCCGTGGCTTATGGTGATGAGAGCCTGGCGGAAGCTCCCACAGTGGATGCGCTCACGGCCGACCTCACGATGCGCGTCGTTTATCGCCGTTCGGCTTACGCTGTGACCATGGTGAGCCGCGACGCACGCGGTGCGCTGATCTCTGTAGAGGAAGCGGCATGTCCTGTGGGCGAGAGCTACACGGCCGAATATCCCGAGCACGATTACTACACCTATGCATCTTCCGACCTGGAGGGAAACACCACTTTCACCCCCGAGTCCGACGTTACCATCACGGCTACCTACGAAACAGAGGCTTGGAGCGGTGTTCGCCAACTCGGTCCTGCCGTTTCGCAGTTGCAGAACGGGCACTCCTATGTGCTGTATGACACGTCACCCAATGCCACCGAGCGCATCGGCTACCGCAATGTCAATCCCACCACTCTGCAGGTGATGCAGGCCGGAAGCATCGAAGACACCAACCCCTACTATGTGTGGACCCTTGAGAAGAACGGCACAAAGTTTAAGGTCAAGAACGAATATACCGGCCTCTATATACCGAAACTCACGCAGAGCGGTAAGGTCATCCTAAACAAGTCGGGCGACAATTTCACCTTCACGCTCAACGCCGATGGTGAGACATGGAAAGTGCAAGGCTCCAACGGACAGTATTGGGACGGTGTGGCCGGAAGCATGACCGGCTGGCACACTTATGGCCATCCCTACAAGGTGTTCGAATACTACGTTCAGCCTTATTTCACAGTAACTGTTCAAGCTGTTAGCACCGACGACACCGAGCTGGGAAGCACCACGGCTTTGGTAAAAGCAGGTGAAGGATACACCCTCGTTGCGCCTTCGTTCGAAGGTTACACCTTGGAGAAAATCGAAGGTGCCGAGCTGACAGAAGCCGTGACCGGTCACGTGGTGGTGAAAGTAATCTACAAGGCCGAAGTACCCGAGGGTATTGCGCTCCCGACCACTACGGCGAAGCAGAATGCCATCTACGACCTCAGCGGACGCCGTTTGCAGCGCATTGCCGGTGCCGGCATCTACATCGTGGACGGAAAGAAGATTTACATCAAGTGATAACGAATTGTCATGAAGCACTCTGAGCAAATGGCCGAACGCTGTGTGGGGGGCGGTGTTGTATCTGTGAAAATCAACTCCGTAAGGGCTTGGTGGCTGGCTGCACGTCCCAAAACGCTCTCGGCTGCCCTCATCCCCGTATGCACGGCGTCGGCATTGGCTTTTGCTCACGACAGGTTTTCGCTTGTGCCGGCACTGCTCTGTGTGGCCTTTGCCATCTTCATGCAGGTGGCTGCCAACTTCATCAACGACCTGTTTGATTTTCGCAAAGGTACCGATGGAGCCGACCGACTGGGGCCGGAGCGAGCTTGTGCGCAGGGATGGATTTCGCCCCGCGCCATGCAGGTAGGCATCGTGGTGGCACTGATATTGGCAGGCATTGTTGGCATCGGCATTGTGGCGTTGGCTTTCGAGCAAGCCGCAGCCCGACATTCGGCCACCGAAGTGGTGCTGTGGCTCTCACTGGTAGGCGCAGCCTGTGTGCTGTTTGCATTCCTCTACACCACGCTGCTGAGCTACTGCGGGCTGGGTGATGTCCTGGTGTGGCTGTTCTTCGGCATCGTGCCGGTGTGTGGCACTTACTACGTGCAAGCCGGCGGTTTCTCCCCCGAAGTGTGGTGGCTGGCTGCTGCTTGCGGATTGGTGACCGACACACTGTTGGTGCTGAATAACTACCGCGACCGCGACAACGACCGTCGTGCCGGCAAGCGAACTCTCATCGTGGTGCTGGGCGAACCCTTTGGCCGTTATTTCTACCTGCTGCAGGGAGTCTTGGGATACCTTGCGGCAGCCATGCTCGCGCTCTACGGACACATGTGGATGGCGGTGCTGCCACTCTTCTATGTGTTGCCGCATTACCTCACCTGGCGTAAAATGGTGCAGATAGGCAGTGGCCGTGAGTTGAACCGAGTCCTGGGATTTACCTCGCGCAACATGCTGACGTTTGCCGCACTCTGCATCCTGGCCCTAGTGGCTGAGCAGATGCCGTGGGACCTCTGATGAATTGATAATCTCGATAAGATAAACAAAAGCCCCCTCCCAACATACTCTTTGCGAAGGAAACTCGGTCCGAAAGGTGAGTCCTGCTCGTGAGAGTGCGTTGGGAGGGGGCTTTGTTGTATGCAGAGTCTGCTGACACTTTGCCGGGAAAATGTGCTCGGGAAGTGCAAAAGTTTACACGGCGTTTAGAATTTTCTGCAGTGCTTGCAGGATTTTCTAAACGCCGTGTAGATTTCTCCGGAATGGGAGCCGAACATTCAGCGCTCGCCGCGTGTTCCCAGTTCGATAATCTCTAAGTCCTTAAACTCGCGTCCGTCCACCTTGAACCGCACCAACGTGCGCTTCTTCTGCCACCCTTGCAGTCCTGCTGCGCCCGGATTGATGTGCAGACAGTCCAGCGTTTTGTCGTACATCACTTTCAGAATGTGCGAATGCCCGCTGATGAAGAGTTGAGGCGGTCGGACGAAGAGTGTGCCGCGTATGGAGCGGTCGTAGTTGCCCGGATAGCCTCCGATGTGCTTGATGAGAATGTCGGCATCCTCGCAGCGAAAACGCAGCAGGGTGGGGTAGAGCCGTCGCAGGTCTCCGCCGTCACAGTTGCCGCATACGGCTCGCAACTGAGCAATGTCCGAGAGCCGTTCGGCCAGTTCCATGCTGCCGATATCGCCGGCGTGCCATATCTCGTCGCACTCGGCAAAGTGCTTGGCATAGCGGTCGTCCCAGTAGCCGTGCGTGTCCGAAATCAGTCCGATGCGTTTCATTGTTCGAGATGCAGTGTGCGAATGGCGAAGTCCTTGATAAATTCTGCCGTACCCTCTATGCCGAGTTGCGAAGAGTTGATGCACAGATGGTAAGTAGTGGCAGCGCCCCAGCGTTGCGAACTATAGAAATTATAATAGTCGGCGCGTGCCTTGTCGCCCTGCTCCATCATGCGGTGTGCGGCTTTTTCGTCTACCTGCTCGGCTTCGGCGATGCGCCGGATGCGATCCTCGGCATCGGCCGCCACGAAGACGTTGATGCAGCGTGGGTGGTCACGCAAGATGTAGTCGGCGCAGCGTCCGATGAACACACACGGACGTTCGGCGGCAGCCTTGCGGATGGCTTCGGCTTGCCAGCGGAACAGCGATTCTTCGCTGATCTGGTTGCACGAATAGTCGCCACCTTGTCCGAAATAGGGCGTGACGCTGCTCATCATGCTTCGGAAGAAACCTTTGTGCTCATCGGTGCGTGCAAAGATTTCGGGGCAAAATCCGCTCTCGCGTGCTGCTATTTTCAGAATTTCCTTGTCAAAATAGTCCATACCGAGGGCAGAAGCCAGCAAGCGACCGATGGCTCTGCCGCCGCTGCCCAGCTGTCGGCCGATGTTGATAACGAAGGAGCTGTCCTGCAGGGAGATGGCGCTCGACCGGGGAGAGAAATCGTTGGGTGTCATGGTGAAATGTTTGAGAGGGTTATGACTGAAGGCCGGTGGCCGTGTCGGCATTTCTTTGCTTGAACTTACGGATTTCCACGCTCAGCAGACCGATGGCCAACAGCGTGGCAGCGGCGTCGGACAGGGGCATGGCGTACCACACACCCAGCACGGGGTCGCTGAAGAAGTGGGGGAGGATGAGCACCGCCGGGAGCAGGAAGATGAGCTGGCGGGTCAGCGAGAGGAAGATGCTCTTGCCGGCATAGCCGATGCTCTGGAAGAAGGTGGTGCTCACCATCTGTATGCCTACGAAGGGGAACACCAGCACTGCGATGCGCAGGCCGCGACTTGCCTCTGCAATGAGTTCGGGCGAGCTCTTGGCAAACAGCGCGACGCATGGCTCGGCAAAAATGATACATACCAGGAAGCCGGTGGTGGTGATGATGCTCGCAAATATCATCGTGAGTTTCAGAACGGAGATGAGCCTGTCGAACTTTTGGGCTCCGAAGTTGAAACCGGCGATGGGCTGCATGCCTTGGTTGAGCCCGATGACCACGAGCACGATAAAGAGGACCAAACGGTGGGTAATGCCGTAGGAACCCACGGCTACGTCGCCGCCGTATCCTGACATGCTGCGCGTGAAGATCACTGCCACGAGACAGGCACAGAGGTTCATGAGGAAAGACGGGAGTCCGATGACGAGCGATTCGGACACGATGCGTTGCTCCAAGCGTAGGGTGGAGCGCGACAGATGCACCAGGTCGCTCTTTCGGGAGAAGAGTTTCAGTTGCCACAACAGCATGACGAACTGCGAGAGCACCGTGGCCAGGGCTGCGCCTCGGATGCCCCAATCGAAGACAAAGATGAAGAGCGGTGCCAGCAGGCAGTTGAGTATTACGGTGCCGAAGGTGGAATACATGGCCAGCTTGGGGCGGTTGGTGGACCGCAGCAGGGAGTTCAGGCCCAGGTAGAGGTGTGTCACGACGTTGCCGGCCAAAATCACGGTCATGAACTCGCAAGCGTAGGGCAGCGTAGCGTCGCTTGCGCCAAAGAAGCGCATGATTGGCTCAAGGAAGACGAGCAACACGCATCCCAGTGCGAGTCCCATCACTACGTTCATCAGCACCACGTTGCCCAGGATGCGTTGCGCGGTGTCGTAGTCGCGCTGTCCGAGTCGCACCGACATCAGCGTGCTTGCTCCGACGCCCACCATGGCCCCAAAGGCGGCGGTCAGCGACATGACGGGGCCGGTCAGGGCAAGCCCCATGATGGCTTCAGGCCCGACGCCCTGTCCGATAAATATGCCGTCGATGATGTGATATACTGAGGAGGCTGCCATGGCCACAATGGCCGGGATGGCATACTGCATCAGCAGTTTTCCCACAGGCTTTTCGCCCAATTCGTTGAATTTTGCCGTTTCTTCCATAAGGCATTTTGCTATTCTGTGGACAAATGTACGAAAAAGCATCCTATGCGCAGGAAGCCGTGAGGGCACTTTGCGCATTTTTTTTGTGCTTTTGCGGCAAACCTGCAGCGGATATCCGTGTTTCCGACAGGGCAGAAAGGGGCTTCCGAGAGGCACCGTAGGAGGTGTCGAGAAGCACTCTCATACAATTATCATTACAGTGATAAGGATTTATCATCGTAGTGATAACAAACTTGCAGTGCTTGCAGGGAGATGCCAAATGCCCTGAGCACGCTTGTCGGAGTGCTTCGGGCGATGCTCGGGAGGGAGGAGACGATGGTGTGGAAGCCGCTTTGACATACACAAAAAGCCTGCCGACATCCTCGGGAGGCGTGTCGGCAGGCTTGAATGGGGAGTGTGTGATGGGCGGAGGGAGGGGTTATTTCACCCACACCTTCTGTCCGTTTCGGATGTAGATGCCGGGTGCTTTGGCCTCGGTGCGGCGGCCGCTGAGGTCGTGGTAGACGGCTTGCGTGGCCGAGGTGGTTTCGATATGCCCGATGCTCACTTCTGTGGGTGGCTCGTCCGAATAGGTAAGCTTGATTTTGCCCTTCTCGATAGCGATGGAGGGATAGAGGTCGGCCTGTTCGGAGGCTGTGAAGTCGGTGGCCGAGATGGGCGTTCCGGCCGGGAAGAACAGGTGTCCGTTGTTGAATACGCGCGGAATGCCGGCGCAGTCGTCGCGGAGGCAGGTCAGTGTGGCGTCGTTGCCTATCTCGGAAGCGTTGGCCGCACCTGTGATTTCCACCACATAGTGGTCGAGTGCTGCCAGGGCTTCTTCGCTCACGCGGCTATAGTTGAAGGTGTTGTTCGAGTTGCTCATCTTTCCCACGTAAGGCGCTTCGGTTCCGTCGGCCGGACTGTAGCAGCTCCACTTGTCGATGCTCACCTCCGTGCCGCCCTTTGGCGTGATGCCGGTCGGGGTGTGGGTGAGGCTGCGTGAGGAGGTGCAATTCTCGTTGAGGGTGTGCCCGTTCAGTGCCTGCACGCGAAATTTTCCGTTGCCCGATGTGAGGTACACCCATCCCAGTGCCGGACGTTCGGCATCGGGTGCACCGATGCGCAGGGGGTAGTAGTTGGCTGCCGTCTGGCGGTATTCGCGCTCGGCGTTGAGGATGTGATGTGTGCCGGCAGCGATGTAGCCGTTCATGGTAGCATCGCCCGAGGCTACGCTGAAGGTGTACCAACCGGTTTCGAGCGGGTCGGGTTCGGCTTCAGGCTCTTCGGTGGTTTCAATCAGGGCAAACTGACAGCCCGAGTCGGTACGGTCGGTACCGCTCTGGCCGGCGCTCCAGTTGTAGATTTGGTAGGAAAGTCCGGCCTGTGTCTGGTTGAGTTGCACCGTGCCGCTCTTGATGATGTATAGGCCGGGGGTGGAGGCGTAGTCGAGCGTCCAGCCCTTTGACGGTGCTTTGGTCGAAGTCTTCACCTGCGTGTTGTAGGAAGCTGTGGGGCTGATGTACGAACCATCCTTGCGATTGATGATGTTCCACGTTCCGTCCGTGCGTTTTTCAAATCGCCACATGCTTTTCGCCAAGTTGTTTTGCTCCTCACCGGTCAGCCCCTGGCCGCTTCCGGATGAAGTGAGATAGCGATTGCCGCGCAGGGTGGCTACTACCTGATACCATGCGGCAGCGTCCTCGGTGCTTGCCGTGGGTTGGTTGATGGAGGGGAGCAACTTGTTCAGCGCAGTGCTGAGTGCCGCGGTGGCGTTCTCGACTTCGGCCTCGTCGGCACCACTTTTCGCCAGGACGCTGTTGGCAGCCTCGATGGCACTTTGCAGGTCGCCGGCAGCTTCAGCAGGATACTGTCCGGCCTTCGTGCCCAGCTCGATGCTTTCGGCCGAAACCACAGCTTGCATCAGCGCTGTGCGCAAGCCGAAGGTGGCATGGCGCAGGGTGGCCTCATCGTCGCTGATGGGAGTGGCATCATCGCCGATGAGGGGGGCAATGATTTGTGAGAGCTTGGCGTATCCCTTGCCATAGAGATAGTTTCCGCTGAAGTAGTCGCTGTTGGCCACGCCTCCCTTGACGAAAGGTGTGTATTGGTCGACGTATTCCACATTCTCCATCTCGGCAGCCAGCTCCTCGAAGTAGGTGTTCAGAGGTACCACGCGGTCGGTGTTGGTGGTGCTGTTGGCCGTAGGCAGAATGGCTTGCAGATAGATGGTGGCGGTAGGTGCCAGACGGCGCGTCTCGTCCACCAGGGAGCGGTAACGCGTTTGGAGTGTCGTGAGGTCGGTGCTGCCGCATGCATCAGCCGCTCCTGTGTAGAGGAAAATCTTCTCGGGTTCGGCGTTGTCGCTTCTGCCTTTCAGTATGACGGACAACTGATTTTTCACAGTGTTGATGTCGGGTCCGGCAAAGCCCCAACCGCTGCCGCGACTCTTCACTCGGGCACAGGAGAGCAGTTCGTGCCATTCGCCGCCGTGTATCATTTCGTCGCCAATCATCAGCACATCGCCTTCACGCACCGGAAGCATACCAAAATAGCTGGCACGCATTCCGTAACTGCCACCCAGACCGGCTGTTTGGTTCGTAGCATTGTCGGGATACACGCACTCACTGCCAACATAGGGAGCAATGGCTTTGCACCACACTCGGTAGCCGCTGGCCAGCAGGTGCAGTCCGTCCAGCGTGTGGTTGGGATTGATATTAGTGGTTCCGGAAGTCACCATCAGGCTGTGCAAATCCACGTAAGTGATGTCGTGTGTTTCGCAATAGCTTTTCATCAATTCGTTCAGCGCTTTGATTTCCTGATGATCGCGTTTGTCGGATGCCGAGACGGGTAGCACGCTCTGTACATACACTTCTGTGGTGGGCGATTCCTGCTTGATGCGTTCCATCATCTTCTTGAAATTACGGAAAGGGTATTTGGGATAATCCATGCCCGATGTGCCGAGGTCGTTGGTGCCTATCATAAGAAATATCTTGGCCGGCTTTCCTTCGAGAACGGATTCCAAGTTGGCCAGAGCCTCGTCTGAAACGGCACCGCTCACTCCGCGATTGACGATGTTGGGATTGTCGAACGCCTCCCACCACTCGTGCATGTTGGTGATGCTGTTGCCGATGAACACGATGCTTTCCGAGTTTACCTTCAGCACCTTGAAACCATCGTAACGGTGGTTGCGAAAAGGCAGGTCCGCATGGGCAATGCTGCCGATACAGAGCAGAATGGTCAAGAGAGTTAGTAGTCTGTTTTTCATTGCAGATGTGTTTTTATATGATTAAATTAAGAATTATCGAATGGCTATTTTAGCTGTGCCGGAGGTGGTGCGAACGATGTAGATGCCTCGGGGGAGAATGCTTTCGGTCTGCATGCGACAGCCTGCGGTGTCAAAGACATCGTAGGGTTCGGCGCATACGATGCGGCCACCCGTCACTGTGATGTAGGGAGCATTGTCGGAATTTATGTTGTCGATGAAGGTGGGCACCAGGTTGGTGTAGGAAATCCGGCTCACCTGTGCGGCGGTCAGCACTCCGGGGAAGAATTGTACGGAGTGCACGGTGCCGCTCATGGGATACTTGTTGGCATTGTCCGAGCACACGATACCACCGAGATAGAGGCCGTTCACATTGGGCACGTTGCCGAAGGTGTAGACCGTTGCGCCTACTTCACGCAGATGTGCTCCGTCCAGATAGTGTTGCAGTGAGGGTGCAGCCTCCTGCATGGTCGCCACAAACTGATGGCGTGCAGTGCCGATGCTCTTGCTGCTGGTGTAGCGTCCGCCGGAGTTGTTGTAGCGCACGCCGATGTTGTTGGCCGAAGCTACGTTGAAGCAGACAAATTCTTCAGCTGCGTCGGAGTTGCTGCTACCCACGAGGGCCATTTCCCTACTGTTGTTGGTCAGAGTGAAGTCCACCGCCACCGTAACCGAGGAAGCTCTCAGCACCGGTGCAGCCTGTGCGTCGGGAATGCGGAAAGGGCTGGTGCCATCGAATGTAAGGTCTGTGAGAACGAGGAGAGGCTCCGGCAGTTCCACCTCTTCGGGGTGTTCGGGCAGGTCGTCGGCCGGCATGATTTTGTATTTGCAACCCGTATCGTTGGTGTTGGTGCCCGAGCCCCAGTTGTATACCTTGTATCCGAGTGTGGAGTTATTGGTCTGGTTGAATTGAGCACTTCCCGAAGTGATAATCACATAGCCGGGTTCGTCGGCCGGCTTGATGGTCCATCCGGCTGTGGGGCGTGCGGTCTGGGTGCGCAGTGCCGTGTTGTTGGAACTGGCGGGCGAAATATAGGTTCCGTCGCTGTAGTTCACGATGTCGTAGCTGCCATTGCTGCGCTGTACGAACTTCCATGCCGCGGCTTCCGATGTGTTCTTCTCTCCCACGATGTCGGCTCCGGCTCCCTTGGCGGTAGGGTAGCGTCCCTCGCGGAGCGGTGTGTTCATGTAGTAGAAGAAGCTCTCTGCCTCTGTCGAAACCCAAGGTTGGTTGATGTCTTGTGTCGGGTAGTATGCCACAAATTCTGCGCGAGCTTCGGCCAATCGGGCTTGTTGTGCGTCGCGCTCCTCCTTGCTCATCTCATCTTGCAATGTGGCTTCGATCTCTTCGATTACGGCATCCAGTGTTGCGGCACAACTTTCGGGATAGTATCCGGGATTGCTGCCCACAACCGACGAGCGCAGTTTCTTCAGTTCGGACAGGGTGGCTGCCACTTGTTCGGCTGCTTCGTCCATGCACTTGTTGGGCGAGTAGATCAGTCCGTCGAGGGCGTTCTTTCCTTCGATGTCGGTAACGACGAAGGTAAAAGCCCACTTGTTAAGGCGCAAGCCGTTGGGATTGTTGGGGAGTTTGATGAACACTTTGTTCCATCCCTTCTTCAGTGTGATGCGTTCGGGGTCGCGTGCTGTGAAGTTCTCGTTGAGCAAGTCCACCTCGTTGTTGATGGATTTTCCACTGTTTTTCCATGTTGGTGGAAGCAGTTCGGCATCGTTGAGCCAGATGCGTGAACCGCGTCGATCCCATTTTCCGGCATTGGGAGCAGCGTCCTTCTCAGAGCGTCCGTAGTTCTGAAATTCGATGAGTGCTCCTGCCGTTTGCTCCACCGGTGAGTAGATGTAAGTCCAGGCATAGGCTGTAGTTCCCTCCTGCGGGTTGGAGAAGTAGGTCGGGATGGTGCTACCCCATGTGTGGCGCAGGTAGATTCCGCCGCCCGTGGCCATGCCTGTTCCGTAGGTATTGTTATTATATGTATAGCTGTCTTTGAGTCCTTCGGTCTCGGGGGGCAGTTGCAGCGAAGCATTGCCGCCGTTCGGGAAAGCATCTGTGATGCGCCAGCGAATGTGTGTTTGCTTCACGTAGGGGATAGGCTCGTTTTTCAGCGAGTGCGCTTTGTGGAAGAGGAAGCGCGTTTCCCAATCTACAAACTCGTCGTATATCTTTCCGGAGTTGGGCAATGTGGTTCCTCCCTGTTCGATGTATTGTTCTCCACCGCCGATCCATGCTCTTTCCGCTGAGGCCAGCACATTGGCGTACATGTTGTTCTGTTTTACGATGTCCTCTTCGGTGGGTGTCTTGCGGTCGTTCCAATATGCTGAAATTGTTCCGGCCACTTCGGCAGAGCCTTTGTCTTGGTAGTAGATGCTGCTTTTGTAGATGCCCACCAAGTCGGCAAACACGTCAAAGTGGTTGGTGTAGTTGTATCGGCAGTCGATGTTGGGGATACCGGCAATTTTAGTTCCGGCCGTGCTCCACATCTGTGTCATGTCGAAGCCTGCATCTTTCGAGATGCTGACACCGCGAATGGGATTCCACACCACCACTTTCTTGCCCAAACTGTGAACTTTGTCGGTCATGATTTTGAGAAAGTCGGGGTAGCTGATGGTTTCCTCGTCGGCACCTATGTGAATGTAGGGGGCACGTGAGAATACGGCTGCCACTTCCTCAAGGATATTCTTCAGTTCCTCCACACCCTGATCGGTCTGCATGGAGTGTCCCATGGCAGTTTTGAAGGCCTGGCTGTGTCCCGGCATGTCGATCTCGGGGATTACGATTACTCCTCGCTCGGCAGCGTATGCTTCAAGCTCGGTGCATTGCTCTTGTGTGTAGTATTTTCCGGCAAAGCGAGTCATGCTCGAGGTCGCTGTGAGTTGCGGATATTTTTTTACCTCGAAGCGCCATGCCTGGTTCTCTGTGAGGTGAAAGTGGAATACGTTTACCTTAAATCGGGAAAGCAGGTCGATGTGCTTCTTCAGCGTCTCGAACTCAATGAACGATCGACCCACGTCGTGCATGTAGCCACGCAGCTTGAAGGCCGGCCAGTCGGTCATTTCAAGGGCTTCGATGGCAGCTGTTCCGTCATAGCCTTCGGCCAACTGTGTCAGGGTCTGTGCGGCTCTGATTACGCCGGTCTCAGTCAGGGCTTCGATACTGATTTCGTTGGCACTGACGGTCATTCGGTAGCCCTCGGCCGGAAATCCTGCCAATGCGTAGTCGTAAGCTCCGTCCACCTTGTCGACGAGAGCGACCTTGATGACCGCCGTTGCTCCCTTGTCGACGGTGCATCCCGTCTCTTTGAGGAAGCGCAGCAATGCGGTGTTGCCGGTGGCATCGTCCACACGGACTGGGCGTCCCAGGGCAAAGGGTGTTGCGTCGGAGGCTGTGAGTTGTTGAGGCTTGGGCAGCAGATGCACAATTTTGGCTTCTGCCGATGGAGCAAGTGCGAGCAGTGCCACAGTTGCCAAGGAAAGGAATGTCTTTCTCATGATTTAAGTATAATTATATGCTACAAAAATACGTCAAAATTTGGTTTGGAGAAACTGCTTGTGCCCCAAAGCATGTGAAAATGCTGTAGATTAACTTTTTTCAACTATATGCCGTTGTGAAAGTGGCATAAGGATTTTTCTTTCGTTTTGTCTGAAAAACATCCGTTCGGTGTACATAAATTTACACGGCGTTTAGAAAATTCTGCAAGCACTGCAAAAAAATCTGCAAGCACTGCGGATTTTCTATGCAGTGCTTGCAGGGAGAGTATGTGAAGCGTGTTGCGCTTTCTTCATTCTGTCGAGTCATTGCGGCCTTTGCATACACAACCACGCGCACCGTTACCCGAGGATCGCGGTGCGCGTGGTTGCTGGTTGAAAGTGTGTGGGTGATCTATGCTTGCAGGTTGTCAAATTCGCGGTGGAACACCACCACGGCTTCGATGCCCTTGCGCAACATCTCCAGACGGAAGTTCTCGTTGGGCGAGTGGATGGCATCGCTCTCCAAGCCGAAGCCCATGAGCACCGTTTTCACGCCGAGAATTTTCTCAAAGTCGCTGATGATGGGGATGGAACCTCCGCGGCGCACCGCCAAGGGACGGCGACCAAAGGCTTCGGTAAATCCGATTTCGGCAGCGCGATAGGCCGGCAGCGTGATGGGGCATACATATCCCTCACCGCCGTGCATGGGCTTCACCTTCACCTCCACGCATTTGGGTGCGATGCGGGCAATGTGCTCGATGAAGAGTTGAGAAATGTGCTCGTGCTGTTGGTGTGGCACCAGTCGGCACGACACTTTGGCATACGCCTTCGACGGGAGCACGGTCTTGCTGCCCTCACCCGTGTATCCGCCCCAGATTCCGCAAATGTCAAAGCTCGGACGACAGGAGTTGCGCTCAAGGGTGGAATACCCCTTTTCGCCACGCAGCTCGCGCACTCCGATGGCTTGCTTGTAGGCCTCTTCGTCAAAGGGAATGGAGGCTATCATTTCGCGCTCGGCTGCCGGCACTTCCTCCACGTCGTCATAGAATCCCGGAATCGTGATGCGACCGTCGGCATCAGTGAGGCCGGAGAGCATCTCGCATAGTACGTTGATGGGATTGGCCACGGCACCGCCGAAGTGGCCGGAGTGGAGGTCGCGGTTGGGGCCTGTCACTTCGATTTCCCAATAGGCCAGACCGCGCAGGCCGGTGGTGAGCGAGGGCAGTTCGGCGCCCAGCATGCTGGTGTCCGACACCAAGATCACGTCGCTGCGCAACAGCTCCTTGTGGTCGTTGAGGAATTTTCCCAGACTGGGCGAACCGATTTCCTCTTCTCCTTCGAAAATGAATTTCACGTTGTGGCGCAGCAGTCCTTCGCGCACCAGGTATTCGAAAGCCTTGACCTGAATCATTCCCTGCCCCTTGTCGTCGTCAGCACCGCGGGCATAGATGCGCTCGTCGCGCACTTCGGGTTCGAAGGGAGCACTCTTCCATAGCTCCAGGGGTTCGGCCGGCATCACGTCGTAGTGTGCATAGATGAGCACGGTGGGGGCATTCTTGTCGACCACCTTTTCGGCAAAGACCAGTGGATGGCCGTCCGACGGCATCACTTCGGCGTGATCGGCACCTGCTGCCAGCAACAGCTCGCGCCAGCGTTCGGCACACGCCGTCATGTCGGCCTTGTGCGCAGGCAGTGCACTGATACTCGGGATACGGATGAGACTGAACAATTCGTCGAGGAAGCGATGTTCGTTCTCGCGGATGTAGTGTTTGATGTCTGTCATATAGATTGGCTTAAAGTGTTTCGAAAATGATGTGCAGCCAGTGCGATGACACGGCCTCGCCATCGTTCAGCAGTTCGTAGCGTGCCGTGATTTCTCCTGCGGTTGGTGGAGCGTCCCTCTCGGGCCTGCGGATGGCGAAGTCGAGGGTGCGCACCTCGATGCGCAGTGTGCCCATGGCTGTGGTGTATGCCATGGGGTGGGTGCAGCCTTTACACAGCACCATGGAGCTTCTCACAGCTCCTTCGCGCCGTATGGTGATGCGTTCGTCGGTGGCCGAAATCAGCACGTCGCCAGGCTCGTCGGTGCGGTAGCGCAACAGCAGTCCGCGCTCCGACACGCTGAGGCTGCCGGTGTGTTGTTCCATGGTTTCTTCGTGCTCCTCGCCCCATCCGAAACGTGAGCGCAGGGTGATGCGTGCGGCTTGCTTCATGGTTGTTCCCAATAGATTTTTTCCACCCGGCTTCCCCGTTTGCGCAGATACACGCCCGGCGCTTGTGGATGTTTTATTCGGCGTCCGTCGGGCAGGTACCAGATGTCGGGTAGCGTCTCTGTTTCCACTTCGTTCACGCCGGTGGCATCGGGCATGCGTATGTCGACACTGTAGCGCACCGTCCAGGGTTGGCGCACCACCAAGGTGTATTTTCTTCCGGGCTTCAGGTGCGTGAAGTCGGAAGTGTATGTGCGGTGCTCGCCGGCTTCCAGAAAAACGTAGTGCGTGTGATTGATTTCGGTTTCGTCCTTCATGCTTTCTTCGGGGAGGAGGCAGAGCACGAGGTATGTGCCGGCTCTTTCGGCCGATGTGTTGTTCATTTCGACGGAGGCTCGCAGCGTGTTGTCCGAGAGCACCTGCACGATGGGTGCTGCCGTCTCGGGGTTGGTGTATTGACCCTCTGCCACGCTGATGGGCTGCTCCCATATCACGGCTACATCGTCAGGCGATATGCGTAGCACACGTTCTCCTGCCTTTCTGAAGTTGGTAGTTATCGTGAGCCTACGGCTCTCCTTGGGCCCCATTGTCAGTCCTGTCAGTGCCACATAGTCGCCTTGCTCAAAGTAGGCTGTGTCTTCGGGTGCATTGGTGAATATCTCCAGAGGTGTGGTGAGCGTATCTTCGGTGGTGTTGCGCAGATACAGTTGCATTTGCGTGTATTTTCGAGTGCTTGGTGGCTGTTCCCACCGCACGGAGTCCACAGCAATTTCCCATCCTGTGCGTGCCAGTGTGTCGGGCAAAGCTTCAGCCACGCTGTCGGGACACAGCACAAGGGCTTGCTGGTTGCAGAAGAAGCCGTCATACATTCCCTGCTCGGTCATGTGGTTGCGGTCTTCGCCGAAGTAGAGGGTCTCAAGGCAGAAGTAACCGTCGAAGTCGCCTCCATATCCCCAGTTGATGTGGTAGAAGCCCTGCGCGTCCAGTCCGTCGATGACGAAGGCGTGTCCGGCCATTTTCATGGTGTATCCCGTGTAGAGCACCGGCCGTCCGGCGTGTAGCTCACGGTCGAGCAAATCGTGCCAGTCCTGTGGGCGGAATTTGTAGCTGTCGAGACAGTGTGCATATTGCCACCCGAAAGCCCGGCGCAGCGGCTCGGGCAGATTGCAGATGTTTGCACCGCTTTCCTCCGGCCCCCAGTTCATGTGGGCTGCCACTCCGCAGAGATAGGAGAGGCGTGCCACCTCCTCGGCCTCCCCGGCCGACAGTCCGTCGTAGTCGTTCAGAATGCCGGCTGTCTCCACGCGTGTGCCGGGAAGCACGTCTGCGATGTCATAATGGTCTGTGCTCCATCCGTGCAGCGTGTCGAGCAATTCCACCGGCCTGCGGTAATAAGTGATAATCTCCTCCAGTGCCGTGGCGACGCATCCCACCACGCAACGCTCGCTGCTGAGCGTGCCATCCTCGTGTCGGTAGAAGGGGCAATGCGCGTTGTAGGGGGCAGACTGGTGTCGGATCATGGGTAGCAACGGTCCTACGGGTTGGGTGGGCCGTTGGGGAACGGGCGAAGCACTTGTGTACCAATTGACGTTGTTCGGAAAACGCAAGGCCGGCGGCAGTTGTTGTCCGGCATGGCTTCCGTAGCCGAGCACCGGCGGCAGCGATTTGTCTGCGGCAGCCAGCACAAACGCACCATCGCTTCCGCACAGCAGCCAGGTGCATCCCTGCTGTTTCGCAACAACCTCTTCGTGCTGCGCCAGCATCCGGCGAACCTTCTGTGTGCTGCGGCTCTGTTGTGCCGTGCTGAAGAACATTCTCGCTCGCTGTTTGGCAGTTTCGAGGTCGATGGGCTGTGCCGTAAGATGGTGGGTGCCAAAAGCCCCAAGCCATAGGCAGATACCCAGGACGAAACCGAGGATGCGTGAGTGGTGTTTATGTGTAGGAATAAGCATAATACGTCTTTTTTGTGGAGGGTTCAGAACAATGGCGACATGATGCGCGTCAGCGATTCGATACAGCGGTTCAGCAAGGGTCGCTTGCGCCATTCCTTGAGCACCATCTCTTCGCATTCCTGCTGGTTGCGCAGGAAGATGTCGCGCATCTGCTGTGCCGTGTCGGCATCGTAGATGAATGCGTTGCTCTCGAAGTTGTTTTCAAACGAACGGAAGTCGATGTTGGACGAGCCGACCGAACACCAGGTGTCGTCGGCCACGGCGCTCTTGCTATGCAGAAATCCCGGCGAATAGGTGAAGACGCGTATCCCCGCCTTGAGCAGGTCGGAGAAGTAGCTGTCATTGGCCAGACGCAGCCAGAAGGCATCCGGCTTCTGCGGCACCATGATGCGCACATCAGTGCCGGCAAGTGCAGCCACTTTTAGCGCATTGAGCATCGGTTCGGTGGGCATGAAGTAAGGCGTTTGCAGGTACAGGTATCGCTTGGCGTGCATGCTGACCCACACCAGTCCGAACTCTATCTCGGGATACTGCGACACAGGTGTGGCATCGATGATTTGCATGAGGCCTCCGCGATGCATGTCCCGGTTGTCGGGAAAATAGCTTCGCTCTGTGATAAGCGCTTCAGTGACGATGTGCCAATCGGTGAGGAAAGTGCGTTGCAGTGCTCCTACCGCAGCCCCCTTGATGTGCAGTTGCAAGTCGGTCCACTGCCCCTTGCGTCGGCTCACATAGCGTTGGGCAATGTTCATGCCGCCGATGAAACCTTCCACTCCGTCGATGATGCATATCTTGCGGTGGTTGCGATAGTTTACCTTGCTGGTGAGTGAGGGAAAACGCACCGGCAGAAAGGCTTCGGCCTGAATGCCGTTTTGTGTCATCTCGTCAAAGAAGCGTTGTGGCACGCGCCAGCATCCCACATCGTCGTAGATCACGCGTACTTCCACACCGCGCCGAGCACTGTCGGTCAGAGCATCGCGCACCAGGCGTCCCACAGGGTCGTCCTCGAAGATGTAACTTTCGACGTGGATGTGGTGGCGAGCTGCACGGATGGCGCGCAGCAGGGCAATGATGAAGTCGGCACCGCTTTCCAGCAGCCGTAATTCGTTGCCCATGGTGGGGTATGCCCCCTTGTGCCGCTGCATGGCAGTGATGAGTGGTACATAGGCCTCAGGCAGTTCGTGGGGAGGTGGCTGCTGTTTGGCCGTGTGCATCAGGTGAGTAAGAATTTGGAAATTGCGTTTGTGCAAGTGGCGTTCCTTGCGTACGTTTTGTCCGAAGAAGTAGAAAAACACCCATCCGATGACCGGCAACACGATAAGCACCAGCAACCAAGCAATGGTCTTGGCCGGTTGTCGGTTTTCCAGGAGTATCACGATGGCCGTGCCTATCACGATGACGGCGTAGGCTATGAGCAGGCTATATGTTGTAATCTCCAACCACATGAGCGGTATTTGTGTTGATGGCGATGGGGTTATGAAGTTTCGCGCTGCGACTCCGGCCAGTTGACCAGGTACAAGCGGTCAGTGGTGCGCGTCATGGCGGTGTAGAGCCACCGCAGGTACGAAAGGCCAGTGGGTTCGATGCCCAAATGTCCTTGGTCCACAAAGACGCGTGCCCATTGTCCGCCTTGTGCCTTGTGACACGTGACGGCGTAAGCATATTTCAGTTGCACAGCGTTGTAGTAAGGGTCTTCGCGCAATCGCTTCATGCGTTCGCGGCGTGAGGGTATGTCGGCATAATCGGCCAACACGTTCTCATAGAGTTGTCTACTCTCTTCCTGTGTCAGGGCCGGAGCTTCCGATGTCAGCGTGTTGAGCATCACGCGACACTCCATTTCGAATTCGTCGTAGTCGGGAAAACGCAAGGTCGCATCGGCAAAGCGAAATCCGTGCTGCTCGTGGATGTTGCGAATGCGCACCACTTCGGCGGTGTCGCCATTGGCAATGAAGCTGAAGGGTAGGCGTGCGGTCTCTTCTTTGGAGAGTCCGGCTTTCCACTGTTCCGGCCAATAATAGTTGTTGCGTACAGCCATCACCCGATCGCCGCGTGTGAGTTCGTCCTCGCGGTCGAAGATGCGTGCGCGTATGCCATTGTTGTAGACAATCGCCCGTTTGTTGGATGGTACCACCACGATGGTTTCGTCTGTTCCCATGTCCGAATAGGCTGATACCAGGGCCTCAATCAGTTCGTTGCCGGGCAGAAACTGCAATTGGCCTCGTGGTCCGCCGGAGGCTATGCGCGGCGGAGTGTCCGGTTCGGTGTACATGGCAAGGCGCAGCTGTGTCGCTGCCAGTAGTACGGGCGAAGCCTCGTCCTGTCGTACCACTTCCGTAAGGTTGGCTTCGCTCACCGTCAACCCATAAGCACTCATCACGTCGGCACAGAGTGCGGGGCTTTCCTCTTCGCCCACCGGGGGCAATTGTGCGCGGTCGCCCACCAACAGCAGTCGGCAGCCTGTGCCTTGGTAGACAAAACTCACCAAGTCGTCAAGCAAGTGCCCGGTGCCGAAAGGTGAATTCAGTTCCACACCGATGGAAAGCATCGAAGCCTCATCGACGATGAAGACAGCATCTTTCAGCTTGTTGAACCCCAAGTCGAACCCTGTGTCCTCGCCGTTGAAAGTGCGTTGACGGTAGATGGTGCGATGAATAGTGGTTGCTTTTTCCCCGGCAAAGTGCGAAAACACCTTGGCGGCCCTGCCCGTGGGAGCGAGCAGGCAGACGGGGCGACCGATGGCGCGGAGCGTGCGCACCAAGGCAGCTACGAGCGAAGTCTTGCCCGTGCCGGCATATCCGCGCAGCAAGAAGGCAGGTCGCCGCGCACCACTCATCACAAAGCGTGAGAGTGCTTCGGCTGCTTCGTGTTGCAACGGAGTGAATGCGTGAGGGAACTCGCGCTCTATGTGTTGTAATAAGGCATCGCTCAACATGATTTGCAAATATAAGAAAGGTGAGTGAAATCTTCTGAGATACGATGCTTGAAAATCGCCGCCCTCTGCGGAAAATCTGCAAGCACTGCAGAATTTTCTACAAACACTGCAGAAAATTCTACAAGCACTGTGAATTTTTACACACGGAAGGGCCGTTTTTCGAACAAAGTGTAAGCAAAGTTTGAAAACTCTGTGTGAAAGTCCTGATACATGATATAATTATAAGGTGTGTAAGGGAGGCAGGCAGAGTGGGGGAGGTATCTACGTTCGGGTTTTATCAAATTCGGCTGCGGCCCGGCATAACTCCTTGCATTGCGCTTTGCGACCCGTGAATTTGTCGGGTATGCACAAAAGTTGTATCTTTGTGCCGTTTTTTAGGATTAAAAAGATTTTTGAACATGACGCACAATTTATTGAAAGGTAAGCGCGGTATCATTTTCGGCGCACTCAACGAACATTCCATTGCTTGGAAAGTAGCAGAAAAGGCAGTAGCCGAAGGCGCAACCATCACCTTGAGCAACACCCCCATGGCATTGCGTATGGGCGAGCTGGATGCTTTGGCCGAAAAGCTGGGTGCGGAAATCATCCCGGCAGATGCCACAAGCGTGGACGACCTCAAGCTTGTGTTTGAGCGCAGTATGGAAGTGCTGGGCGGACCTGTGGACTTTGTGCTCCACTCCATCGGAATGAGCCCCAATGTGCGCAAACACCGCACCTACGACGACTTGGACTATGGCATGTTGTCGAAAACACTCGATATCTCTGCCGTTTCTTTCCATAAGATGCTGCAGACTGCCAAGAAACTCGATGCCATCGCAGAAGGCGGTTCGGTGGTTGCCCTCAGCTATGTGGCAGCCCAACGTACCTTCTATGGTTACAGTGATATGGCTGATGCCAAGAGCATGTTGGAGAGCATTGCCCGCAGCTTCGGCTATATTTACGGCCGTGAGAAAGGCGTGCGTGTCAATACCATTTCGCAGTCGCCCACACCGACAACAGCCGGCAAGGGCATCAAGATGATGGACGACCTGATGGACTTCGCTGACAAGATGTCGCCGCTGGGCAATGCAAGTGCCGAGGAGTGTGCTGACTATTGCGTGATGCTCTTCTCCGACTTCTGCCGCAAGGTTACGATGCAGAACCTCTACCACGATGGCGGTTTCTCAAGCATGGGCATGAGCCTGCGTGCCATGAACCAATATGCCAAGGACCTTGCTCCCTTTGAGGACGAAAACGGCAAAGTGATATACGGATAAACAATCCATAGGGGCGGTGACGAAAGACAACCTTTCGTTTTCGCCCTTTCTCATTGATAATTTCGGTACCAAACCTTCAAAAAACTTTCACGACCATGGGATTTTTTCAACGCATCTTCGGTGCACCGCAAGCCGATTCGGAAGAACAGGAACAGCGTACGCAGGAACGAAATTTCAACACGCTACGCGATGATGGCGTTCGTGCCATGCGTATGGGCGAACCTGGATATGCCGTGCGTTGCTTCGAGAGTGCGCTGAATATCAAGCAGGATGCTCAGACGCAAGGATTTCTGGCAGAAGCCTATTTGCGTCAGGGAAACCTGGAGAAAGCCTTGCCGTTGCTCGAGACTCTGTCTGCGGAAGCCCCTGACAACACCTCGGTGCAGCTGTTGCGCGCAACGACACTGGGACGGATGGGACGCTATGAGGACATGAAAACCATTTGTGACGATTTGGTGAAAGATGCCGAAACCAATCCGGCTGTGCTTTATGCTTGCGCCGAGGCTGCTTACGGGCTGAAAGATCTCTTCACTGCCATCGCTCGCCTCACGCAGACCATCGAACAAGCAGCCGACCATCTGCCGGCCCGCCTGCTCCGTGCACGCATCCTGTGCGATATGGGGCAGGCCGCACAAGCCATGGAGGATGTTGAAGTGCTCTTGCAGGCCGATGCCGACAATGAGGAGTTCGGACTTTTGCAGGCCGAAGCGCTGTTGCAAACCGGCCAAACCGAAGCTGCCGAGGCTGCACTGCTGCATGTACACGAACTCTATCCTTTCAGTCAAGAGGCCGTGTTGCGCCTGGGTTCGCTCTATGAAAACACTTCGCGCAGAGATAAGGCTTTGGCCATCTATGACGAAGCCATCGAACTGCAACCCGACTTTGCTGAGGCCTATAAGCAACGTGGCGGAGTGCGTTTGGCCTTGCACGACAAGGAAGGCGCAGCCGACGACTTGCGTCGTGCGCTTGAACTGAAGCCCGAAGTGGTGGCCGAAGTCGAGGGTGAATTTACCAATGTGGAGAACCAAATGGCCGATCGCTACCGCACTATGAATCCTTATGGGTTCTGATGGATGTGATAGGCAACAACGTTTCTTTTCAAGTGCTTCTCCGTATTCTCATTACGAAGAAGCATTTTTTTGTAGTTCCTGCCAATGCCGTTGATGGCAGGCATGGCAGAAGAAGCAGCTTGCTGCCATATTTGTTGCCATGCTCTTAAGGGTTGAAATACAATTTGTTGCGCTGAGAAATGGCAGTAGGGCAGTAAAAACGCGAAATAAAAATCTGTGTAGAGTATGTCGTAGGTTGTCGGGGTGGCACAAAGGCTTTGGACATACGAATTTTAATCAACAGAATACACGGATGAGACGTGCAGTTGGATGCTTTTTTGAGCAACTGCATATGTCATCTGCTCATACCTCCTCCGCTTCGCTCGTCCTCCTACCTTAGGAGGACAGCCCCGTCCGGATGGTTTCTCCCTCTGATTTTCTGCGTTCGGACAAACCGGATGGGGCTGCTCCCTAAGGTTGGGGAGCTCCCGGAACGGGTGAGGGGTATGAACGAACAGCAGAGTTATTTCAACAGATTAAACAGAGTAAACGGCCTGAAGGGCCGGCAAGCCCTCAGCTCGGGGCAGCGCCCCGAGTATATGTAATGGCGATAAATGCGCCCTGCAGGGCGCACGGTGAATCTGCGTTGTGTTCTTAGGGCGTTGCCCTAAGCTGATAGCTTCTTCCCCTTTCAGGGGAGTTCTCAGAATGTGTATGAAAATC
Source organism: Bacteroidaceae bacterium (assembly GCA_017461605.1). Classification (GTDB taxonomy): domain Bacteria; phylum Bacteroidota; class Bacteroidia; order Bacteroidales; family Bacteroidaceae; genus Alloprevotella. The sequence continues at coordinate 13,224 of JAFTXN010000004.1, read as the reverse complement.
CGGCGTGAGCCTACATGCGGCTCGGTAATGCTCAAATAAATTTGGCATTCCACTCGCCTTGCACTACTTTGGCTTCGCCCAAGATAGGATGCGGTTTGGAAAAGCTTTTGAAAATTCGCAAGCTCACTTTCAAGCTTTTCACTCACCTTTCACTATCTTTGACTTCGCCCAAGATAGGCTGCGGCTCGGTAATGCTCAAATAAATTTGGCATTCCACTCGCCTTGCACTACTTTGGCTTCGCCCAAGATAGGCTGCGGCTCGGGAATAAAAGAAAAGCCTATGACCTTTCTTTGTATTCCGCTCGCCTTGCACTATCTTTGTCCACAAAATAAAGCATTGGAAGAATATGAAGTACTCTTTTGTAGTTCCTGTGTACAATCGTCCGGATGAAGTGGACGAGCTCTTGGACAGTCTTTGCGGCCAAACAATGCAAGGCTTTGAGGTGCTCATCATCGAAGACGGCTCGTCTGTGCCATGCCAAGAAGTAGTGGAAAAGTATGCGTCGCGTTTGGATGTGAAATACTTTGTGAAGCCCAATAGTGGGCCGGGACAGACACGCAACTATGGCGTGGAGAGGGCATCGGGCGACTATGTGCTGATACTTGACAGCGATGTGGTGCTTCCGCCCGATTATCTTGTGGAAGTGGACAAGGAACTTTCAGCCAATCCTTGTGATGCTTTCGGAGGGCCGGACCGTGCGCATAGTTCGTTTACCCCAATGCAGAAAGCCATCAATTATGCCATGACCTCGTTCTTTACTACCGGAGGCATTCGCGGTGGTAAGCGTAAGATGGACAAATTCTATCCCCGCTCGTTCAATATGGGGGTTCGCACGTCGGTGTATCGTGCTTTGGGCGGCTTCTCGGAGATGCGATTTGGTGAAGACATCGATTTCAGTACGCGCATCTTTGCAGGAAAGTATAGCTGTCGCCTGTTTCCCGAAGCCTGGGTATGGCACAAGCGACGCACCGATCTTCGTAAGTTCTTCAAACAAGTGCACAATTCAGGCATTGCCCGCATTCACCTGACGAAACGTCATCCGGGTACACTGAAGTTGGTACATCTTTTGCCGGCAGTGTTTACCTTGGGCTGTGTGGTGCTGCTGTTGTGCTCACCGCTGTGCGTATGGAGTTTGCTGCCCCTGTTGCTCTTTTCCCTGATTATCTTAGTGGATGCGACCTGTGCCGAACGGAGTGTCGGCGTGGGTTTGCGTGCTGTTGCTGCGGCTTATGTACAGCTGTTGGGCTATGGCACGGGCTTTCTGCGTGCCTGGTGGCAGTGTCAAGTGTTGGGGCGTGGGGAGTTCGAAGCCTTTAAGAAGAATTTCTATAAGTAACAATTATGTCGGAAAGCGTGCGCAAACTCAGCATCAACCGATGGGATGAGGCCGACCGACCGCGTGAACGGTTGGCCAAGCATGGTGCGAGTGCGCTCTCTGATGCCGAGTTGTTGGCCATCCTGATTGGCTCCGGCACTGCGGACGAGAGTGCTGTTGACCTGACGCGCCGCATTCTTCAGGACTGCAAGGGCAGCTTGTCGACATTGGGCAAATTGCCTCTTGACCGGCTTTGCCAATACAAAGGCATCGGGCAAGCCAAGGCCATCACCATTATGGCGGCATGCGAATTGGGACGCCGACGGGCAGCAGAGCCGCCGTCCGACCGCGTGTCGTTGACCGACTCGGGGGCTGTGTTCCGCTATTTCTCGGCACAGATGCAGGACCTTCCCACAGAGGAAATGCATGTGCTGCTGCTCAATTCGCGTATGCAGAGCCTGGGCTCTCGCTGCGTGAGTAGTGGCGGTTTGACACAGACATTGGCCGATGTGCGTTGCATCCTGCGCGAAGCCATTGTGGCCCGTGCCAGTGCCATTGTGCTCTGCCACAACCATCCCTCCGGCAGCCCGTTGCCCAGCAAGCAGGACGATGCGCTGACCGAGCGTGTGCGACAAGCAGCCGACCTCATGCAGATCCGACTGGCCGATCACCTGATTGTGGCCGACCGCAATTATTATAGCTATGCCGACGAGGGACGCTTGTAGGTCACACAAGTTTCCCATGATACCGAAAATACACATTATATATAATATATGACAGCTGAAGAAAAACTGAAAATAGAAGAGCGCATCATCGAGGTGCTCAAAACCGTTTACGACCCGGAGATACCTGTAGACGTCTACAACCTTGGGCTGATCTACAAGGTGGACCTGCAAGACGATGGGCATCTGATGGTAGACATGACGCTCACTGCGCCCAACTGTCCTGCGGCCGACTTCATCGTAGAAGACGTGCGTATCAAGCTCTCCGGCGTGCCCGGGGTGGTGGAACCACATATCAACCTCGTGTTTGAGCCGGAGTGGGACAAGGACATGATGAGCGAGGAGGCAAAGTTGGATTTGGGCTTCTTGTAAAAGCATGCCTCGCAGCGTGTACACAACCAAAAGCACACAAACATGAAGAACGTATATTTTCTCTCTGATGCCCACCTGGGTAGTTTGGCCGTTTCGCATCGTCGGATGCAGGAGCGAAGATTGGTGAACTTTCTCGAAAGCATCAAGACCAAGGCTGCGGCCGTCTATCTGCTGGGCGATATGTTCGACTTCTGGCATGAATATCGCACCGTGGTGCCCAAGGGCTATACCCGTTTCCTTGGGAAAATCAGCGAACTGACCGATAGAGGGGTGGAGGTGCACTACTTCATAGGCAACCACGACCTGTGGGTGGGCAACTATCTGGAGCGCGAATGTGGTGTGACGTTGCATCGTGCCGGGGCGGTGATGGAGATTTACGGCAAGGTGTTCTATGTGGCGCATGGCGATGGCTTGGGGTCGACCGATCGCAAGTTCCTCTTCCTGCGTTCCGTGTTCCACAACCGGCTGTGTCAGCGTCTCTTTGCTGCCGTGCATCCGCGTTGGGGCATTGCCTTCGGACGAGAATGGGCACGCCGCAGCCGACTCAAGCGTGTGGATGGCAAAGAACCGCCATACATGGGGGAAGAACGTGAAGAGTTGGTACGTTTCTCCAAAAACTATCTCGCCACCCATCCCGAGGTAAACTTCTTTGTATTTGGGCACCGGCACATAGAATTGGACTTGCAGTTGGCAAAGCAAACGCGCTTGTTGCTTTTGGGTGATTGGATTTCGCAGTTCACCTATGCCGTTTTTGATGGCGAACACATGTTTATGGAGGATTTTGTGGAGGGAGAGAGTATGCCGTAAAGGCTTTTCGTGAGTTCAACTCCTCAATAAATAAGCAAAAACAACCAAATACATTCTGTGATGAACAATCCTGATATATTTCTTTCGGCTTCGCACATAGTGAAACGCTATGCCGAGCACACGGCACTCAACGATGTGAGCATCGAAGTGCCTCGCGGTAAGATATTTGGGCTGCTGGGACCCAATGGTGCCGGCAAGACCACCCTCATACGCATCATCAACCGCATCACGGCCCCCGATAGCGGAAGCGTGATGTTCGACGGGCACGAATTTGCTCCATCGGACGTGGCACGCATCGGCTATCTGCCGGAAGAGCGCGGACTCTACAAGAAAATGAAGGTGGGCGAACAGGCTGTCTATTTGGCCCGCCTCAAGGGACTCTCCAAGCAGGAGGCCAAGCAGCGCTTGCAGCAATGGTTCGAACGCTTCGACATCATGCCTTGGTGGGACAAGAAGTTGGAAGAACTCTCCAAGGGTATGCAGCAGAAGGTGCAGTTTATCATCACCGTGCTGCACGAACCCCCATTGCTCATTTTCGACGAGCCTTTCTCCGGATTCGACCCCGTCAATGCCGAATTGTTGAAGCAGGAAATCCTCGAACTGAAGCGTAAGGGACATACCGTAATCTTCTCCACCCACAACATGGCTTCGGTGGAGGATATCTGCGATGAAATGGCACTTATCAATCGTTCGCAGGTGGCTCTGTCGGGCAATGTGGCTGAGGTCAAAGAGCGTTTCCGCACCGGCAAATACGAACTGGTGTGTACCGGTGGCGCAGCGCCGCTGACGGATACGGAAGCCTACCGGGTGCTTTCACACACCGAGGCCGATGGCGTGCAGCATTATCTGTTGCACAAGGCTGACGGCTTGACCAACTCCGAACTGGTGGCCCTGTTGGCTCAGCAGACAGAGATACGCCATTTCAGCGAACAACTACCCTCCATGCACGAAATCTTCCTGAAGTGCGTGCAGTGAGGTCAATGCGAATAGCGATGCTCTTTATATCAACGCGATTACACAGATTTAACCGTTTCTCGGGTGCGGTCGTATTAGGCCCAACCAAGCATGTGTGTTCTGTGTAATCAGTTGATAAAAACACCCCTCCCTCAACCAGACAAGAACACACACAAATCAATAGAACCAACATGAAGAACAACACGCTCATCGTCATACAGCGCGAATTCATGACGCGCGTCAGCAAAAAGTCGTTTGTGCTGCTCACCATCCTGATGCCTTTCATCTTTGCAGCCCTCATCGTGGTGCCCTTGTGGCTCTCCACCATCAAGGACGACGCGCAGCGAACGGTAGTGGTCGTCGATCGCACAACGCACTATCTCTCAGCCTTCAAGGACGACAAGAGTTATCGCTTCGTTCCGGCGCCGGCCATGCTGCCCGAACACCGCAGCGACACGACAGATGTCGAGGCGGTGGTCAACATCGAGGGCGACCTGAGCAAGGACCCCAAGGCTGTGAAAATCTATTCGCGCAAGGAAGTGTCGGCCGACCTGCTCAGCTACGTCACCAATGTGCTCAACGAGCAGGTGCGCCGCGACAAGCTGAGTGCTTACGACGTGCAGGGACTGGACAAAATCATCGAAGACGTGCAGAGCACGCTTGAAGTCAGTACGGTGAAATGGAACGACGAGGGCGAGGAAAGCTCGTCGAACACCGGCATCGCCATTGCAGCCGGCTTCCTCTTTACCTTCATGATATATATGTTCGTGATGTCGTATGGCGGCATGGTGATGCAGAGCGTGATGGAGGAGAAGACCAACCGCATTGTCGAACTCATGGTGTCGAGCATCAAGCCCTTCCAGCTCATGATGGGCAAGATAGTGGGAGTGGCCATGGTTGGCTTCGTGCAACTCCTGATATGGGGTGTGATGCTGGCTGCGATTTTGGGTATCTGCTCAGTGGCTTTCGGCCTCGATGCCGGTGCCATGGCCGAGGCACAGGGCACGATGGCAGCCGGTGCGCAGGGCAATATGCCGGCCATGGATGCTGCCGACAACGAGGTGCTCACCGCCCTGCTCAATCTGCCCTTTGCCGAACTGGGCATCATGTTTGTGCTCTATTTCGTCGGAGGCTATCTGCTCTACGCCTCCTTCTTTGCAGCCGTAGGTGCCAGCATCAATGCGCAGGAAGACAGTTCGCAATTCATCATGCCCGTGGTGCTGATCATGGTCTTCGGCCTCTATGCCGCCATGTACAGTGTGGAGAACACCGATGGCCCCTTGGCATTCTGGGCCTCCATGTTCCCGCTCACATCCCCCATAGTCATGATGGTGCGCATCCCCTTCGACGTACCCTTGTGGCAAGAACTCCTCTCCCTGGGCTTGCTCTATGGCACGGCCACCCTCTTCGTGTGGATCAGCGCCAAAATCTACCGTGTCGGCATCTTGATGTATGGCAAGAAGCCCTCACTCCGCGAAATGCTCAAGTGGCTGCGCTACAAATAACGACGTGGCCTCCTTTGTCCACGTGCTAAATTTATTATCAACTGATTGCACAGATGAAACAGTTTTCCAATGCCTCCGCATTGAGACCCGCCAAATTCTGTTTCATCCGTGCAATCAGTTGATTTCATCAGAACACGAATCTCTCGAATATCACGAATTCCGTTTTCTCCGTGTAATCAGTTGATACCTCCAAGCCATTCGAAAAATTCGTGCAATTCGTGTTCCCAAACTTCATCTGTTTAATCTGTGTAATCTGTTGACAAAAACCAATTCGTGCAATCAGTTGATTTAATCAGAACACGAATATCTCGAATATCACGAATTCCGTTTTGTCAGTGTAATCAGTTGATACCTCCAAGCTATTCGAAAAATTCGTGCAATTCGTGTTCCCCAATTTCCATCCGTGTTCCCCAATTTCCATCCGTGTTCCCAAACTTCATCCGTTTAATCAGTGTAATCTGTTGACAAAAACAAATTCGTGTTCTTCCATGTCAACGCGGTTGACACTCTTCGCGAGCCGTCTCGATGAACAAAACAACCCTCCGATTGCATAGTCGTAGTTAGCAATTTTGTATAAAAGTATTGAGAATTAATAAAAAATCACTCTATCCTATTGGTCGGGCACGGATAAAGGTTATACCTTTGTCGTCTGATGGGATGAATTTGTGGAGAAATGAGACACCGTGCGGCCACAGAGAAGGGGCTGCGCGGCCTATGCTATTGCAGCAAACAACATTACAAATCTATAACTTTAATCAATTAACAAAAGCTTTATGAGAAAGTTTACTTTACTCTTGATGCTGTTCTGTATGCTTATTGGGACAGCATGGGCTCAGACGACTTACGATGGTATCTATACCATGCAGGTCGATGAGAACCAACAACGAGGGTATGTGGTAGCCGGTGAAGGCTACGCCGATTACCCCGTGTTGGACGGTATTACCTTGGGAGGGTATGAAGATAATAGTACCCCGGCCATTGAGAATGGTAAGAACTGGTACATCACCACAACCAACGATGGTACTTCCTACTACATTTACAACGTGGCAGTGGGTAAGTTCTTGGTAGGTACCGGTAGTCAGATCAATTTTGGAGATACTCCTTATCTGTGGAAAATCTCAGCCAATGGTAGCTATCTCAACATCGAGGACGTAGCCAACGCAGGTAAGTTCATGTCCGGAGGTTGTGGCAGAACTGCTGCCAATAGACCGATGGCGTATGACACCAATAAAAACGATGGTGGAGCTAAGTACACCATCACAGCAGTGGCTGAAGGTGAAACAACGTTTGCTACGGCAATCGCAGCTGCGGATGCTGCCATTCAGGCTCACGAAGATTGGCAGGCCGCTACAGATAGTTGGACAACAACCACAGCACCTACGCTCTCAACCGATGATGCTCCTGTTTATTACAGCATCAAGAACCTGCGCAAAAGTAAGTTCGCAGCTTGGAATTCGTTGGGTTCCCCTTTGAAGCAAACGACAGATGACACCGAAGCCGGTGCCGTGTGGTATTTCGTAGATGCCAAGGCTGCAGCCGGTGAAGTGGCAGAAGGAGTAATTCCTGTTTATATCAAGAATGCCGCCTCCGGTTTGGCTCTGACCAATGCTACTTCGATGAATTATGCAGAAACGGGTACTGTGTTCTACCTCATTCCGCACGAAAACACCTATAATGGATATGTGATTTGTACGGCATCAGCTATCTCTAATGTACGTGACTGCTGGTGCGATGAAAATGGAGACGGACTGCGTGTATGTTATTATATGGGTGATGACTCCGGCTCCATTTGGGCTTTCGTGCCTACTTCTCCCAGTGCCGTGACTTCTTCGAAATCTAAAGAACCTGCGTTGTTCGAAAACGAATTGGCTTCAGCTAAGACAACGGCCATTGCCGAAGCTGAGGCGCTGGGTAGTCGCGATTATTACGCTTATGCCGATGCAGACGTAACCGAATGCGTTAATGCCATCAATGCTGTTACAGCAAGTACTTACGAGGAGTTTGTAACTGCAAAGACAACCACCATCCCCGCATGCGTGGCTGCTCTGAAAGCGAAGACTCCCACCAAGAATGTGTTTGCGGGTGGCGAATATATCAAGTTCCACTGGCAACGTGATACTCGCTATTATCTGACAACCAATGCTGCCGAGGCTACTTCCGAAGCAGCCGCGAATGCTACCAATCTGCTGGGTAATCAGACAGCTACCGATGCTCGCAACATTTGGCAGGTCGTGGCCAATAGTGACAATACGGGCTTCTATCTCTACAATCCGCTTTCCGGAAAATATGTGAAGCATGCTGCTGGTGCACAGCTGACCTTGGTGGCTGATCCTGCAGAAGCAAGTGTGTACACATTCCAAGCCCAAAACGATTATTTCTGGGCGACGGTTGGAGCAGGTGATGAGAATACCGATTACTTGATCCTTAATAATGTTGCCGCAGCAGTTGGTGGAAAGGCTGTAGACAACGACAATCGTGCCAACTGGTACATCGAAAAGCCTTCGGATGATGAGGTGGCTACATTGGAAAACCTCTTGGCAAGTGTGTCGGACCTTCAAGCTCAGGCCATCGCTGCAGCTAACACGCAAATTGATGGATTGAATACCGGTCGTGAGTTCTATCTCTACGATACAGCTAAGATGGATGCACTGAAGACCGCCGTGGCGGAAAAGATCAATGCTGCTACCACGCGTGCAGAATTGACGGCTGCAAAGTTGGAAGTGGCAACACTTATCAACGACTTCATCAATGCCACCGACAACCGTACGAATCCCCTCGCTGCCGGCACTAAGGTGAAGTTCCTGAACAAAGAGGTCAACACCAACTATATGACCACCGATGCCAATGGTGCAACGACAAGCAGTGAGGTCACAACCGCCTCTGTATGGGAACTCGTGGCCAACGATGGAGCTACAGGCTATTATCTCTACAACAATCTGTCGGGCAAATACCTCAAGCATGCTGCGCAAAATGGCGGTCAAGCTACTCTCGTGGCCAAGACTGAAGCTACTCTCTACAACGTTCAGCCCAAGGGTGCTTATGTTGTGATGGGCGAAGTGGTTCCGACATCAGACAGAGCCTATGTGCATTGCGATGATCCGTCAAACAAGATTACTCGTTATACGGAAGAAAGCGATCGCTCACTCTGGACGGTAACTTCTGCAACGGCCGAAGAACTCACTCAGCTCAATACTGACATTCAGACAAACATCACAACGCAACTCGATGCAGCCGTAGCTGCTGCTGATGCTGTGGTGAATCCGTATAAGGCCCTCGAGTACTACAAGCCCCAGGCTGCTATCACTACTTACGACGCAGCCATCGCTGCAGCAAAAGACGGTGTAGATACCTACGACGAACTGGCTGCCGCCCTCGAAGCCATTACCGCTGCACAGGCTGCATTCGAAGTTGCTGTGGCAGCCGATGACGTGGAGCTGAGCAATATTGTTGGGGATGGCACACGGATCAAGCTCCTCAACCGTCAGCATAAGACATACATGTCTGTCTCTACCGCAGATTATAAAGTGAATACCGTTGCTGCTGCAGATGCCGGATCTGTATGGACATTTAAGGCAGCTGAAGGCGGTGGTTTCTATCTCCTCAATCCGTTGACCAATAAGTATGTGAAGCACGCTGGTTCCAACGATACCCCCTTCAGTCTTGTAGCAAGCACCGAAGAAGCTTCGGTCTACTACGTTCATCCCAATGGTCTCTATGTGACAGTGGGTCTCTTGCCTGAACTGAGCAAGGAGGAAAGTAGCCTTGACTATCTGCATGGCGTTAACTGGAACGCCGTGGTTCGTTGGAATGCAATAGCTGAGGCTTCATATTGGACACTGGCTTCTGTTACAGATGACGAGGTAGATGCCCTGAACGCTGCTATATCTGCTGAAGCGTCGGCGCAATGGGAAGCTTATAAGGCAGAAGCCCAAGCAACGGTGGATGCTTATGCAGCACTTCCTTACTTTACCGCTACCGAAGCTGCAGTGACTGCATACAACGAGGCTGTAGCCGAAATCGGTGAAGTTGTTACATATCTCGGCTTGTCAAACGGTAAGGCAAGCCTGGACGAAGCTCTTAACGCGTTCTTGGCTACTGACCGCAGTGCTTCGAACAATCCCTTTGTGAATGGTGCACGTGCCAAGTTCGTGAATAGAGGAAATCCCACATTGTGGATGACAACCAATGCCCAAGGTGTAACAGCCGACGCTAACGTTGGATTGGAAAGTCATTGGGTATTTGTGGAGAATGACGACCAGACCGGCTTCTACATGTATAATGAGTCTGCCGATAAGTATGTCAAGCATCCTGCCCAAAATGGTCAACAGGCAGCACTCGTAGCCAAGGCAGAGGCTTCGGTTTACAATGTTGTGCCCAACGGACTCTATGTGAATGTCGTGGTAAAGACTGACGAAGAACTGTCGGAAAACAGTCTGCACTATGGCTCCGAAGGCCATGTAACGCGTTGGCTGGATTCACATAATGCTTCTCAATGGAACTTTGAGATGGTTTCGGACGCAGATTTCCTGGCATTGGCTGTTGATACGTTGGCAAAATATAAGGAACTTGCGCTTCAGAAAGTTGAAGGTGCTACCAAGTCGTACTACTTTGCTCCTACGCAAGGTGCCGCGGATGATGCGACGGCAGCAATTGAAGCTGTGAATGTGGAAAGTTCAGAGATTACATCGTATGCCGTCTTCAAGGAAAGATGGGCCGCCATCGACGCAGCTCTCAGTGCGATGTATACCGATGGTAAAAAGAATGGCCGCGAACCGACAGACGGAGACCGGATTCGTCTGCGCAACAAGGTGTATCCCACACACTATCTGGGTGTCAACGAAGATGGTTTGTCGCACTATGAAGTGGTAGAAGGTGAAGGAGAAACAGCTTTCAATTCTGTAGAATCTACTGTTTGGGAGTTGGAAGTAGATGAAAAAGACTCCGGACGTTTCTATCTCAAGAACGTGATGACATTCTCTTATGCGGAGCATCCTTTTTATGACAGTTGGCAAGTTCAGTTGGTGCAGAACAAGAATGAAGCACATGCCGATTCTCTCAAATTGGTGCCCAACCGGACCACAGCTGATGGTGAATTGTGCTTCGTGGTTTTCTCGAACGAAGGAACAGCATCTAAAAACAATGCCTTGCATGCCGTTCTCAACAACAACGCTGTGGTGAATGGTGCTCGCAATGCAGATGCCTCTATGTGGATCATTACAGAGGCAACATTTGATGAGGATAGTATGACAACATATCAGGCACAAGCTTATCATGAATATGTGTTTGTGCCGACGATAGAACGAGCCAAGCGATACTATTTTAAGAATGGTGAAGATGTCGTAGTCGACTATATTGATGACGTAAAAGCCGGTCACTATAGTCCTACCGGTGAGGATCTGCAGGGATTATATGATACAACAGAGGAATTTGAAGCGGACTTCTGGGAATATATCAGCAATGCTATTGCTCTTGCCGAAGGTGCAGAAGAACCGGGAGGTGGACATCAGATAGATCAGGCAATGATGTTGGTTCAAGCTCTCAATGCATTTATGAACACTCTGCAACTGAACAAACCCAATCGTGATGGTTTCTTCCGCATTCGTTGTGTGCACAATGATATGTACATGCAGTCGGAAAAGCACGACAGTAGCAAGTTGAAAATGAATGCAGAAACCGGAATGAGTTCTATATTCTACCTCGATACCGATGAGTCTGCGGATGGTGAGGGTACTCTGCTCTCTTACAAGGAGGGATACTACTTCACACAGGGAACCGGAACTCAGGGATACAGCGGAATTTATGCGCTACTGAAGGGTATCGGTGAAAAGGGAGATATGTTCAGATTTGACATTCCTGCCAATAAGGAGTTCGGCTCTTACAACATCAGTTCAGATAATACTCAGAGCCAGGACGGACGACGCTACCTCTTTGGTGCTGCCGGTTCGGCTGAAGGCGGATATCGCTTGGATAATGGCGGTGATGCAACGATAGTGCATGTGGCAACGGACTTGAGCGGTTCTACCGGTTACAACTGGGTGCTCGAGCGCGTGGACAGTCTGCCGGTTAAAATCAACAGCTATGGCTATGCAACATTCTATGCTCCGATAGCTCTCTGTGCTCCTGAGGGTGTTGAAGCCCAAATCTGCACAGGTTGGAACGAAGTAACCGGAGACCTCACAATGGAAACACTGGCGGGTGGTTTGATTCCTGCGGGCACAGCTGTCATTCTCAAAGCAGAAGAACTTGCCGGTCAGGAGGTATACTTCACAGAACCGGCTGCGAATGATATTATGCCCTTGCTCGAGAGCGAAAACTATCTGCATGGCGGTGTGTATAAGACTTGGCGTAAGCCCGAATGTCAGAACAAGAATCCTGAAATGACTTCCGAAGAAGGCGAGAATCCTAGTCTGCCTTATCTGGAAGAAGAAGTGGGAGACAAGGTTTATACTTTGGCGAACAAGAATGATAAGGTGGCCATGTATCAATATGCCGGCAACAAGTTCACTCACTTCCGTGCCTTCCTTAAGGTGCCGGCAGAGGTGAACGCAAACTTGGCCGCAGTGTTGAACTTCGGTGAAATCGAAGAACCGACAGGTATCGAAGAAGCGCCTGCCATCTCTCTCGAAGATGCCATCATCTACGATCTCAGCGGTCGTCGTGTGGCAGAACCCGGTAAGGGCGTATACATCGTGAATGGTAAGAAAGTTTATTTCAAATAAAAATCATGGAGAGAATAATTATGAAAAAGAACGAGTATGTAATTCCCTCTGTGGAAGTGGTAAATATGTATATGGAAGAAAGCGTTCTGCTCGGTAAATCTGATGAATGGACCGACGAAATGGGTTCGCAGAAGCGCAGACCGAACGCCACATCCTCTACCAGCATTTGGAATAACAACCAAAACGATTAACCTAACAACCTCTATCATCATTCGGGCGGCTCACTTCGAGTCGCCCGAATTTTTTATGATTGGTGTCCGATAGAAAACATCAGCAAACGACCTGCAAGACCACAAAGCTAATAGCTCGGGCACAGCATTGATTCTTTGTAACGGCGATGAATGCACCTGTTGGAGCAAAAACTCTATTCTGTTATCCTAATCAGTCCTGCAATCCTAGTGACAAATGGGTGACAGACGAAACGTCGTCTTCCATGCCATCTGCCATACCCCAACCATGTTGCGCTCAGATATTTACGCTCAAGAGTGACAGTAGGGCAGTAAAAACCTGAAAAATCCCTGATGCGCGCGTGCGCGTATTATATGTGCGCGTACATTTAATATAAAGTACCATCCGGACGGGCTTCGCCCCATATGGCGAGCCCTTCTCTTTCGCTAAATTCGTGCCCATTCGTGTTCAAAATATCTCGTGTGTAATCCGTTGATACCCCATTTGCCTATCCCCCTCCCCGGTGTGTTTTCCTGCTCTTGAGCATATTTTGCTCATTTTTTATTAAAACTCCTCTTTGTGTCCCTGTGTTTTTCGTATGTTTGCAGTCCGCGCCGATAAAAAGCGGAAAAAACTTTTGCGGCGTGTAATCGGCATAAGT